>JAFAMW010000068.1 GCA_019232985.1 Roseateles sp.
TAGATGAACATGATGATGTCCGCGTCCTGCTCGATCGCGCCGGATTCGCGCAGGTCGGACATCATCGGGCGCTTGTCGGGCCGGGTTTCGACCGAGCGGTTCAGCTGCGACAGCGCGATCACCGGGCAGCGCAGTTCCTTGGCCAGGGCCTTGAGGCCGCGCGAGATTTCGCCGATCACGGTCGCGCGGTTTTCCTCGTTGCCGCCGCTGCCGCTCATCAGCTGCAGGTAGTCGACGACGATCAGGCCCAGCTGGCCGCAGATGCGCGCCTGGCGCCGCGCGCGCGCGCGCACTTCGGCCGGCGACAGGCCCGGGCTCTCGTCGATGAAGATGCTCGCGCGGCCGAGCTTGTCGACGGCCTCCGACAGGCGGCCCCATTCGTCGTCGGCGAGGCGGCCCGTGCGCAGATGGCTCTGGTCGATGCGGCCGATCGAGCCGACCATGCGCAGCGCGAGCTGGGCCGCGCCCATTTCCATCGAGTAGATGACGACCGGCAGGCCCTCGCTGATCGCGACGTTCTCGGCGATGTTCACCGCGAAGGCCGTCTTGCCCATACTGGGTCTTGCGGCCAGCACGATCAAGTCGCCCGGCTGCAGGCCCGCCGTCATGCGGTCGAGGTCGTAAAAGCCGGTGCGCACGCCGGTCACGTCCTCGGCGCCGTTCTCGGCGAGCTCGTTGACGCGGTCGATCAGGTCGACGACGAGCTTGTCCATGCTCTGGAAGCCCTGGGTGCTGCGCGAGCCCTCCTCGCCGATGCGGAAGATCTTGCCCTCGGCCTCGTCGAGGATGTCGCTGACGGCGCGGCCCTGCGGCTGCAGCGCGGCCGTCGCGATCTCGTCGCTCGCGCTGACGAGCTTGCGCAGGATCGCGCGCTCGCGAACGATCTCGGCGTAGCGGCGCAGATTGGCCGCGCTCGGCACGCTTTGCGCGAGCGCGTTCAGGTAGGCCAGGCCGCCGCATTCCTCGGCCTTGCCGAGCGTGCCGAGCTCGTCGAACACCGTCACGACGTCGGCCGGCTTGCCCGCGTTCACGAGCTTGCCGACGGCCTTGAAGATCTGCTTGTGCTCGAAGCGATAGAAGTCGCCCTCGGTCAGCAGGTCGGCGGCCGCGTCCCAGGCGGTGTTGTCGATCAGCAGGCCGCCGAGCACGCTCTGCTCGGCCTCGACCGAGTGCGGCGGCACGCGCAGCTGGGCGACCTCGATGTCGGGCAGCGGGTTGTTGAAGAGCGTCGAAGACATGGACTGACTATAGGCTCGCGCCTGCGTAGTGGCGCGCCACGCCTGTGGACAAGGCTGTGGGCATCGCCTGGATAGGCGGTGGAGATTGCGTCCGCACAAATGAAAAAGCCGGTGACTCGCGCCACCGGCTTTTCTCGCGGATCGGGCTGAAGCTTATTCGGCTTCGGCGACGACCTGCACCGTCACTTCGACGACCACGTCGGTGTGGGCGGCGACGTTGACCGGGAACTCGCCGACGGCCTTCAGCGGGCCCAGCGGCAGACGGATCTGCGACTTGGCGACCGCGAAGCCGAGCTTGCTCACGGCTTCGGCGATGTCGGCGTTCGTGACCGAGCCGAACAGGCGGCCGTCGACGCCGGCCTTCTGGGCGATCGTAACGGTCTTGCCGGCCAGGGCTTCGCCGAGCTTTTGCGCTTCGGCGAGCTTCTCGGCGGCGATCTTCTCGAGTTCGGCGCGCTTGGCTTCGAATTCCTTGATCGCGGCTTCGGTCGCGCGACGGGCGAGGCGCGTCGGGATCAGGAAGTTGCGGGCATAGCCGTCCTTGACCTTGACGATGTCGCCGAGGTTGCCGAGGTTGGCCACTTTTTCGAGCAGGATGATTTGCATGGCGGCTCCTTAGACCTTGTGCTGGTCGCTGTACGGCAGCAGGGCCAGGAAGCGAGCGCGCTTGATCGCGACGGTCAGCTGGCGCTGGTAGAACGCGCGCGTGCCGGACAGGCGGGCGGGCGTGATCTTGCCGTTTTCGCTGATGAAATCGCGCAGCGTGTCGACGTCCTTGTAGTCGATGTGTTCGACGCCGGCCACGGTGAAGCGGCAGAAACGCTTGCGGCGGAACAGCAGCGATTGTTGGTTGCGCTTGGGCTTCTTGTCCTTGGAGAAGCGACCTTTACCACGGGGTGCGGGCATGATGAATCTCTTTCTAAATCAATCCGGATGTGAATCGACTCGTGGCTGCGGGGCGACCGCCGTGACGTGGAAGATCATTCCGCGTCCGTTGCGCTGGTGGGCGATGAAGCCGCGGAATACCGCCGAATCACCGAGTCCCAGCGCCTGCAGTCGCTGGCAGATCGCGCCGATCCCGAGGGCCCGGATCTCCAGGGAGACCTTGCGGGGCTTGCCGGCTTCTTCGGACTGGCCCTCATGCTTGAGGCCGAGGTCCAGGGCCGTGAGGCCGGCGGGGGTGTAGCGGATCTGTCCAAGCTCCACGACCTGCGCTGAAAGAACCAGCTGGTTCAGCGATTCGGCGCCGTCGGGAGTCACGTTAGCGAGTCAATCCTCGAGTCGAAGCAATCAGGCCGCTGCTTCCTGCGGTGCCTTGCGGGCTTCTTCGCGCTCCACGGCCTTCATCATGACGGAAGGCGTGGTCTCGGCCTTGTCCTTGGCCACGGTCATGTGGCGCAGGACGGCGTCGTTGAAGCGGAAGCCGGTTTCGATTTCAGCGAGGACTTCCTTGCTGCACTCGATGTTCAGGCACAGGTAATGGGCCTTGGCGAGCTTCTGGATCAGGTAGGCCAGCTGGCGGCGGCCCCAGTCCTCGACGCGGTGCACCTTGCCACCGCCGGCGGTGACCAGGCCCTTGTAGCGTTCCAGCATGGCCGGAACCTGTTCGCTTTGATCCGGATGGATCAGCAGAACGATCTCGTAGTGACGCATGAATGCTCCTTGTGGATTTCGGGCTCTCAGCAAAATGCTTCGAGCCACGTAAAGCCGCGCCAAAGCGTCTACTCTTGGCGGCGGCAAGGGGGAAAAGCCCGACAGTATAGCAGGGCTTGGCCGGAAAGGCCAAACCCCGCCACGCGGGGCCTGGAAAGCCTTGCCAGCGCTGGTTCAGCGCAGAGCCGCCAGCTGGTTCCAGGTGTCGATGACCGAGTCCGGGTTCAGGGAGATCGACGTGATCCCCTCGGCCGCGAGCCAGGCCGCGAAGTCCGGGTGGTCGCTCGGGCCCTGGCCGCAGATGCCGATGTACTTGCCGGTCGCGCGGCAGGCGTTGATCGCGCGCAGGATCATCGCCTTGACGGCCGGGTCGCGCTCGTCGAAGTCGCCGGCGAGCTGCTCGAGGCCCGAGTCGCGGTCCAGGCCCAGGGTCAGCTGGGTCAGGTCGTTGGAGCCGATCGACATGCCGTCGAAATGCGCGAGGAACTGGTCGGCGAGGATCGCGTTGGACGGCACCTCGCACATCATGATCAGGCGCAGGCCGTCCGTGCCGCCCGCCGCCGCGCGCTTGAGGCCGCGCTCGGCGAGCATGCCGACGACGCGCTCGGCCTGCTTCACCGTGCGCACGAAGGGCACCATGATTTCGACGTTGGTCAGGCCCATGTCCTTGCGCACGCGCCTGAGCGCCTCGCATTCCATCGCGAACGCGTCCTGGAACTCGCCGCTGATGTAGCGCGACGCGCCGCGGAAGCCGAGCATCGGGTTCTCTTCGTCGGGCTCGTAGCGCGAGCCGCCGATCAGCTTCTTGTACTCGTTGCTCTTGAAGTCCGACAGCCGCACGATGACCGGGCGCGGGTAGAACGCCGCGGCGATCGTCGCGATGCCCTCGGCAAGCTTGTCGACGTAGAACGCGCGCGGCGAGGCGTGGCCGCGCGCGACCGACTCGACGGCCTTCTTGAGGTCGGCGTCGATGTTCGGGTAGTCGAGGATCGCCTTCGGGTGGACGCCGATATTGTTGTTGATGATGAACTCGAGGCGCGCGAGGCCGACGCCGCCCGACGGCATCTGGGCGAAGTTGAACGCGAGCTGCGGATTGCCGACGTTCATCATGATCTTGACCGGGCAGTAGGGCAGCTCGCCGCGGTGCACCTCGCTGACCTCGGTCTCGAGCAGGCCGTCGTAGATATAGCCGGTGTCGCCCTCGGAGCAGGCGACGGTCACGAGCTGGCCGTCCTTGAGCGCCTCGGTCGCGTCGCCGCAGCCGACCACGGCCGGGATGCCGAGCTCGCGCGCGATGATCGCCGCGTGGCAGGTGCGGCCGCCGCGGTTCGTGACGATCGCGCTCGCGCGCTTCATCACGGGCTCCCAGTTCGGGTCGGTCATGTCGGTCACGAGCACGTCGCCGGGCTGGACGCGCTCCATCTCGGCGACGCTGTCGACCAGGCGCACCGGGCCCGTGCCGATCTTCTGGCCGATCGCGCGGCCCTCGGCGAGCACCTGGCCCTGGCCCTTGAGCTTGTACTGCAGCTCGACCTGGCCCTCGGCCTGGCTCTTCACGGTCTCGGGGCGCGCCTGCAGGATGTAGAGGCGGCCGTCGACGCCGTCGCGGCCCCACTCGATGTCCATCGGGCGGCCGTAATGCTGCTCGATCACGAGCGCGTAGCGCGCGAGCTCGACGACCTCGGTGTCGGTCAGCGAATAGCGGTTGCGCGCCTCGGGCGCGTTGTCGACGGTGCGCACGAGCTTGCCGCTCGCCGCCTTCTCCTCGGGCGTCGCGAACTCCATGCGGATCAGCTTGGAGCCGAGATTGCGGCGGATCACCGGGAACTTGTCGTTCTTCAGCGCGGGCTTGTGGACGTAGAACTCGTCGGGGTTGACGGCGCCCTGCACCACCGTCTCGCCGAGGCCGTAGCTCGAGGTGATGAACACGACGTCCTTGAAGCCGCTCTCGGTGTCGATCGTGAACATCACGCCGGCCGAGCCGAGGTCGGAGCGCACCATGCGCTGCACGCCGGCCGACAGCGCGACGTCGGCGTGGGCGAAGCCCTTGTGCACGCGATAGCTGATCGCGCGGTCGTTGTACAGCGAGGCGAAGACCTCGCGCATCTTGTGCAGCACGGCGTCGATGCCGACGACGTTCAGGAAGGTTTCCTGCTGGCCCGCGAACGAGGCGTCGGGCAGGTCTTCGGCGGTGGCCGACGAGCGCACCGCGAACGAGGCGTCGGGCTGGCCTTCGGACAGGGCGGCGAACGCCGCGCGCACCGCGGCCTCGAGCGCGGGCGGGAACGGCTGCGCCTCGAGCCAGCCGCGGATCTCGGCGCCGGCTTCGGCGAGCGCGCGCACGTCGTCGGTGTCGAGGCCCTGCAGGCGCGCGGCGATGCGCGCGTCGAGGCCCTCGTGCTTGAGGAACTCGCGGAACGCGTGGGCCGTGGTCGCGAAACCGCCGGGCACGCGCACGCCGGTCTGGCTCAGCTGCGAGATCATTTCGCCGAGGCTGGCGTTCTTGCCGCCGACCGCCTCGACGTCGGTCATTCTCAGGTGCTCGAAGGGTACGACCAGGGCGGTCGGCTCAAAGCGTGCAGACATGGGGGGACTCCGTGATGTTGTGAAACCGGGGCTCCAGTCCGGGCAGACCGCGTTGATTCGAGTTGTTCTGGGAGGTGCTGCATGGGCGGACCAAGCGTTGGGCGGGATTCTACGTATGATCGCCAGGCCATTGCGCACCGCACAAAAAAGGCGCCCGACCCATGTCCGACCGCACCGTCTACTTCGTCTCCGACGGCACCGGGATCACCGCCGAGACCTTCGGCAACTCGATCCTCGCCCAGTTCGCGTTCAAGCCGCGCCATGTGCGCCGGCCCTTCGTCGACACGGCCGAGAAGGCCTACGCGGTGGTGCGCGAAATCAACGAGACCTGCGAACGCGAAGGCCGCCGCGCGATCGTGTTCGCGACGCTCGTGAACCGCGAGGTGCTGGAGATCGTGCGCAAGCATTGCGAGGGCCGCATGCTCGACATGTTCGCGATGTTCATCGAGCCGCTCGAGGACGAGCTCGGCATGGAGTCCAACCACCGCGTCGGCCGTTTCTCCGACGTCGCGAAGAGCCAGGAGTACCACGACCGCATCGAGGCGATCAACTTCTCGCTCGCCCACGACGACGGCCAGTCGGCCAAGAACCTCGTGTCGGCCGACGTGATCCTGGTCGGCGTGAGCCGCTGCGGCAAGACGCCGACCTCGCTGTACCTCGCGATGCAGCATGGCGTGAAGGCCGCGAACTACCCGCTGATCCCGGAGGACTTCGAGCGCGGCCATCTGCCCGCGTCCCTGGCGCCGCACAAGTCCAAGTGCTTCGGCCTGACGATCGACGCCGACCGGCTCGCGCAGATCCGCAACGAGCGCCGCCCGGGCAGCAAGTACGCAGACCTCGTCAACTGCCGCTACGAGATCAACGAGGCTGAGCGCATGATGAAGCGTGCGGGCATCGCCTGGCTGTCGTCGACGCACAAGAGCATCGAGGAGATCGCGACGACGATCCTGCGCGACATCCGGCCGGATCGGCTGATTTATTGAGCGCGCGCGAGGCGCTGGCGCGCGCTCTCGTACAGGCAGATCGCCGCGGCGGCGCCGACGTTCAGCGACTCCTCGCCGCCCGGCTGCGGGATCGCGACGGCTAGCGCGCAGCGCGCCATCAGCGCGTCCTGCACGCCCTGCCCTTCGTGGCCCATGACCCAGGCGCAGGGGCTCGGCAGCGCGCTCAGGTGCAGCTGCGCCTCGGTGTGCGAGCTCGTCGCGACCAGCGGCACGGCGAGCACCGCGAGGTCCTCGACCGCGAGCCCCTCGACGAGCTTGAGCCCGAAATGCGCGCCCATGCCCGCGCGCAGCACCTTGGGCGACCACAGCGCGGCCGTGCCCTTGAGCGCGAGCACCTGGCCAAAGCCGAGCGCCGCTGCGCTGCGCAGGATCGTGCCGACATTGCCGGCGTCCTGCAGGCGGTCGAGCACGACGCTGTCCGCGTCGGGCGTCAGCGCCGGCGCCGCGTCGCACGCGATCTCGAAGCCGAGCTGGGCCGGCGACTCGAGCCCGCTGATCGTCTTGAACAACGCGGGCGCGACGATCAGCACGCGCGGCGCGGCCTCGAGCAACGCGCGGTGCTCGGCGTAGGCGGCCTCGGTCGCGAGCGCGAGCAGCGGCGCGCGGCCGCGCGCGAGCGCCGCGCGCGCAAGGTGGTCGCCCTCGAGCCAGACGCAGCCAAGCTTGCGGTAGGCGCCGGGGTCGGCGACGAGCTTGCGGATGCGTTGCAGCTGCGGGTTGTCGCGCGCCGTGATCGCCTGGACTTGCGGATGGCTCATGGGCAAAGCTCCCGCACCGGCGCGAAGCTGCGGCGGTGCCAATCGCAGGGGCCGTGCGCGCGCAGCGCCGCGAGGTGCTCGGCCGTGCCGTAGCCCTTGTGGCCCGCGAAGCCGTACTGCGGGTGTTGTTCGTGCATCGCGACGCACAGGCGGTCGCGGTGGACCTTGGCGAGGATGCTCGCGGCCGAGATCGCGGGCACCGTCGCGTCGCCCTTCACGATCGCCTCGGCCGGCACGCGCAGCACCGGCAGGCGGTTGCCGTCGACGAGCACCTTGGCCGGCTTCAGGCGCAGGCCCTCGACCGCGCGGCGCATCGCGAGCAGCGTGGCCTGGAGGATGTTGTAGCGGTCGATCTCCGCGACGCTCGCCTCGGCCACACAGCAGCACAGCGCGCGGTCGCGGATCGCGTCGAACAGGCGCTCGCGCGTCTTCTCGCTCAAGACCTTGGAATCGCCGAGGCCCTCGACGGGCCGCGCCGGGTCGAGGATCACGGCCGCCGCGACGACGGGCCCGGCCAGCGGCCCGCGGCCGGCCTCGTCGACGCCGGCGATCAGGCCCGGCGCGTCCCAGCGCAGGCCCAACTGCTCAGGCAGCGGCGACGACTTGCGCGATCGCATCGGCGCAGCGCTTCGCGCAGTCCTGGCGAAGCAGTTCGTGTTGGGCCGCGAACGCGGCCTGGACGCGCGCGCGGCGCGCCGGGTCGTCGAACCAGGCGAGGCCCGCGGCGGCGAGCGCCTCGGGCGTGCATTGCTCCTGCAGCAGCTCGGGAACGAGAAACTCGCGCGCGAGCACGTTGGGCAGCGCGACCCAGGGCAGCTCGTTGCGGCCGCGCAGGCGCCACGCGACGAGGCGGTGGACCTTGTAGGCGACGACCATCGGCCGGCCGAACAGCGCGGCCTCGAGCGTCGCCGTGCCGCTCGTGACGAGCGCCGTGTCGCAGGCCGCGAGCGCCTCGTGCGAGCGGCCCTCGACGACGTCGAGGGGCAGGTCCGGGTGCGCGGCGAGCAGCGGCGCGAGCAGCGTGCGCATGCCCGGCGCGGCCGGCAGCACGAAGCGCAGGCCCGGGCGCGCGCGCTGCATCAGCGCGGCCGCGGCGAGCATGGTCGGCGCGATATAGCGGATCTCGCTGCGCCGGCTGCCCGGCAGCAGCGCGACGAGCTCGCCCTCGGTGCGCAGCTTCAAGCGCGCGCGCGCGCCGGCCTGGTCGACCTGCAGCGGGATCTTGTCGGCGAGCGGGTGGCCGACGTAGGTCGCCGCGATGCCGTGGGCGTGGAGCAGCTCGGGCTCGAACGGGAACAGGCACAGCACATGGTCGGCCGCGGCCTTGATCGTCTTCACGCGCCCGGCGCGCCAGGCCCAGATCGACGGGCACACGAAGTGCACGGTCTTGATGCCGGCCGCGCGCAGGCGCTTCTCGAGGCCGAAGTTGAAGTCGGGCGCGTCGATGCCGACGAAGGCCGCGGGCCGCGCCTCGATCAGGCGCGTGCCGAGCTGCTTGCGCACGGCGAGCAGCTCGCGCAGGTTCATCAGCGCCTCGAGGTAGCCGAAGATGCCGAGCTTGCTGCTCGGCCACCAGGACGTGAAGCCCTGCGCGTCCATCTCGGGGCCGCCCATGCCGAAGGCCTGCAGCGCGGGCCAGCGCTCGCGCAGGCCCGCGAGCATCAGGCTCGCGATCAGGTCGCCGGAAGCCTCGCCGGCGACGACGCCCAGTTTCATATCAGCGCACGATGCCGCGGGTCGCCGCGGCAATGAAGGCGAGCATCGCGTCGACCTCGGCGTCGCCGCCCTGCCCGCGCAGCGCGCCGATCGCCTCGACGCTCTGCTCGAGCGAGAGGCCCGAGCGGTACAGCAGCTTGTGGATCTGGCGCACGACCTTGAGCTGCGCGTCGTCGAAGTCGCGGCGCTTGAGGCCCGTGAGGTTGACCGTGCGCACCGTCAGCGGATTGCCGTCGACGGTCATGAACGGCGGCACGTCGAGCGACACATGGGCCTGGAAGCCGACCATCGCGTGGGCGCCGATGCGCATGCGCTGGAGCACGCCGGTCAGGCCGCCGATGGTCGCCCAGTCGCCGATCTGCACATGGCCGGCGAGCGTCACGCCGTTGGCGAGCGTGCACTGGTTGCCGATCACGACGTCGTGGGCGACGTGGCAGTAGGCCATGATCCAGTTGTCGTCTCCGACCCGCGTCTCGCCGCGGTCCTGCACGGTGCCGACGTTGAGCGTGCAGAACTCGCGCACCGTGTTGCGGTCGCCGATCACGAGCGTGGTCGGCTCGCCGCCGTACTTCTTGTCCTGGTTGGCCGCGCCGATCGAGTTGAACTGGAAGATGCGGTTGTCGCGGCCGATCGTCGTGTGGCCCTCGATCACGACATGGGGGCCGACGACGCTGCCCGCGCCGATCTTCACGTGCGGGCCGATCACCGAATACGCGCCGACCTCGACCGAGGCGTCGAGCTCGGCCGCCGGGTCGACGATGGCCGTGGCGTGGACGCGCGTCATACCTTGCGCATCGTGCACATCAGCTCGGCCTCGGCCGCGACCTGGTCGCCGACCCAGGCCTTGGCCGTGAACTTGAAGACGCCGGCCTTCGCGCGGTCGAGCGTGACGTCGAGGATCAGCTGGTCGCCGGGCTCGACGGGGCGCTTGAAGCGCGCGCCGTCGATGCCGGCGAAGTACACGACCGTGCTGTCGTCGAGCACGACATCAGGATTGGCGTGCAGCGCGAGCAGCGTCGCGGCCTGGGCGAGCGCCTCGAGGATCAGCACGCCGGGCATGACCGGGCGGTGCGGGAAATGCCCGACGAAATAAGGCTCGTTGACCGAGACGTTCTTGAGCGCACGGATGCGCCGGCCGTCATCGACGACTTCGAGCACCCGGTCCACCAGCAGAATCGGGTAGCGGTGCGGGAGCTTCTTGAGGATGTCGTGGATGTTCATGATGGGTCGTCGAGCTTCTTCTCTAGCGCGCGCAGGCGCTGGCGCAGCGGGTACAGCTGGCGCAGCGTCGCGGCGTTCTTTTCCCAGCTGGCGTTCTCCTCGAAAGGATAGGCGCCGCTGTAGTGGCCGGGCTTCTTGATCGAATGGCTGATGAAGGTGCAGGTCGAGACCTGCACATGGTCGCAGATCTCGATATGCCCCTGGATGCGCGCGGCACCGCCGATCAGGCAGTGCCGGCCGATCACGGCGCTGCCGGCGATGCCGGTGAACGCGGCGATCACGGTGTGGTCGCCGATGCGCACGTTGTGGCCGATCTGGATCAGGTTGTCGAGCTTCACGCCGTCGCCGATCACGGTGTCGTCGAGCGCGCCGCGGTCGATGCAGGTGTTCGCGCCGATCTCGACGTCGTCGCCGACGCGCACGGCGCCGAGCTGCTCGATCTTGAGCCACCGCCCCTCGCCGTCGACCCGGTGCGGCGCGAAGCCGAAGCCGTCGGCGCCGATCACGACGCCGCCATGCACGATGCAGCGCGCGCCGATCACGCAGTCGAAGCCGATCGTCACGTTCGCGGCGATGCGCGTGTCGGCGCCGACGCGCGCACGCGCGCCGACCACGCTGTGCGCGCCGATGCGCGCGCCCGCGTCGATCTGCGCGCCGGCCTCGATCACGGCGAGCGGGCCGACGTCGACGCCGGCGGCGATGTGCGCGTCGGGCGCGACCACGGCGCTCGGGTGGATCGTCGCGGGCGCCAGCGGACGCGCGCGTGCGGCCCACCATTGGGTGAGGCGCGCGAAGCTCAGGTAGGGGTCGGGCACGACGAGGGCGGCGCCGCGCGCGGCGGCCGCCTCGGCGCTCGCCGGCGCGACGATCACGCAGCCCGCGCGGGTCGTCGCGAGCTGCGCGTTGTAGCGCGGGTTCGCGAGGAAGCCGATCGCGTCGGGGCCGGCCGTCTCGAGCGGCGCGATCCGCGCGATGCGCAAATCGGGGGCACCAAGAAGATCGCCGCCCAGGGCGGCGGCGATTTCGGCGAGCGTCGCGTTGAAGCTCACACTCACTTTTGCGCGTTAAGCGCGTCGAGCACCTTCTGGGTGATGTCGATGCGCGGCGCAGCGAAGATGATCGAATCCTGCTGCAGGATCAGGTCGTAATGACCCTGGTCGAAGATCTGCTTGATGACCTTGTTGGCCTTGTCGACGATCGCCGACAGCTCTTCGTTCTTGCGCTGCGTCTCGTCTTCCTGCAGCTCGCGCTGGCGGCGCTGCAGGTCGCGGCTCTGCTCGGCGATGTCGCGCTGGCGCTTGGTGCGCTCGGCCTCGGACAGCGTCGGCGCGTCCTTGTCGAGCTTGTCGGCGGCGGCGCGCATCTTCGCGTCCAGGTCGGCGAGGTCCTTCTCGCGCTTCGTGAACTCGGCTTGCAGCTTGGCCGTCGCGGCCTTGGCCAGATTGGACTCGCGCAGCACGCGCTCGCCGTTGACGTAGCCGATCTTCAGGGCGGCGTCTTGGGCGTGGGCGGCCAGGGAGGACAGCGAGAGAACGGCAGCCAGGGTGGCGGCCTTGAACAGCGAAGTCTTCATCAGAATGCGGTCCCGATCTGGAATTGGAATTTCTCGATTCTATCCGTCGGCTGCTTGCGGATAGGCGTGCCGAAGCTCAGGCGCAGCGGGCCCATCGGCGAGACCCAGCTCAGGCCCAGGCCGGCCGACATGCGGATGCTGCCGTAACTCAGATGCTCGCGCGAGCCCCAGACGTTGCCGGCGTCGGTGAATGCGAACAGGCGGAAGGTCCGGTCGTTGCCCGTGCCGGGCACCGGCAGGTAGAGCTCGGCGTTGGCGTTGACCTCGCGGTTGCCGCCCGAGTACGAGCCGGTCACGTCGACCGGGCCCAGCGTGCCCGCCTCGAACACGCGCACCGAGCCGAGGCCCCCGCCGTAGAAGTTCTTGAACAGCGGGTACGGCCGGCCGAACAGGCCCGCGCCCCAGCCGAACTGGGTGTTGACCATCAGCGAGATCTTGCGCGTGAGGTCGAAGAACTCCTGGTACTGCGCGTTGCCGCGCGCGTAGCGGGTGTCGCCGACGACGCTGCTCTCGAGGTTCAGGCGCATGTAGCGGCCCGCCGACGGCGTCAGCACGTTGTCGCGGCTGTCGCGCTGCCAGCCGACCGTCAGCGGGAAGCCGTAGCTGTGGTCGCCGAACTGCTGGGCGTAGAGCAGGTAGCTGTTGGGCAGGCCCTGCTCGGTGCTGATGCCGGTCGTTTCGTAGCCGGCGCCGAAGAACACGGTGTCGAGCTCGGAGAACGGCACGCCGAAGCGGATCGAGCCGCCGTGGCTCTGCAGCTCGTACTGCTGGCCCAGCGAGTTGTAGGGCTTGATCGTGCGGTAGAACAGGTCGATCGCGCGCGACACGCCGTCGACCGTGAAGTACGGGTCGACCGTCGAGATCACGGCCGAACGGCCCGTGTAGGCGGTGTTCAGGTCCAGCGACAGGTAGTTGCCCGAGCCGAACACGTTGTCCTGGCGGATCGAGCCGCTCAGCGACAGGCGCTGCTGGCTCGAATAGCCGGCGCCGACGCTGATGTTGCCGGTCGGCCGCTCGGTCACGGTCAGCAGCACGTCGACCTGGTCGGGCGCCCCGGGCACCTCCTGGGTGTCGATCGTGATGTCGTCCTTGAAGTAGCCGAGACGCTCGACGCGCTCCTTCGAGGCCTTGATCTTCGCGCCGTCGTACCAGGCCGACTCGAACTGGCGGAACTCGCGGCGGATGACTTCGTCGCGGGTGCGCGTATTGCCGGCGAGGATCACCTTGCGCACGTAGACGCGGCGCTGCGGCTCGGCCGTCAGCGTGACGACGACCTGGCCGGTCTTGCGGTCGATGTCGGTGTGCGACTCGACGTGGGCGAATGCGTAGCCGTAGGTGCCGAACAGGTCGGTGAACGCGCGCGTCGTCTTGGCGACGAGCTCGCCGTTGTAGGCCTCGCCCGGCTTGATCTGGACGAGACGCTTGAAGTCGGCGTCGCGGCCGAAGTACTCGCCGTCGAGCTTGACGGCCGTGACCGTGTAGGGCTGGCCCTCGTCGACGCTGATCGCGACGCTGATATGGCGCTTGTCCGGCGAGATCGTGACCTGCGTCGCCGTGACGTTGAACTCGAGGTAGCCGTGGTTCAGGTAGTACGAGCGCAGCGTCTCGAGGTCGCCGTTGAGCTTGCTGCGCGAGTAGCGGTCGGTCTTGGTGTACCAGGTCAGCCAGCCCGTCGTCGTTTCCTCGAGCAGGCCGAGCAGCGTGCTTTCCGAGAAGACCTTGTTGCCGACGATGCGGATGTCGTTGATCTTCGCGGTGTCGCCTTCGACGACGTTGAACACGACGTTGACGCGGTTGCGCTCGAGCGGCGTGATCGTCGTCGTGACCTGGGCGCCGTAGAGGCTGCGCGTCAGGTACTGGCGCTTGAGCTCCTGCTCGGCGCGGTCGGCCAGGGCGCGGTCGAAGGGCTTGCCCTCGCCGATGCCCACGTCCTTGAGCGACTTGTTCAGCGCGTCGGAGTCGAACTCGTGCAGGCCGACGAAGCTGACGTTCGCGATGATCGGGCGCTCTTCGATCACGACGACGACGGCGTCGTTGTCGATGTTGATGCGCACGTCCTTGAACAGGCCGGTCGCGAACAGCGCGCGCAACGCGGCCGCGCCCTTCTCGTCGTTGTAGGTGTCGCCGGCGCGGAACGGCAGCGCCGCGAACACCGTGCCCGGGTCGGTACGCTGCAGGCCTTCGACACGGATGTCCTTGAGCACGAACGGATCGACCGCCCATGCGAGGCCTGACTGGAACAGCGCCGCAACGGCTACGGTCAGGAATGCAGGGCGCAGACGCGCCCCCTTGCGGGATGTGAAGGACATGCAGTTCGGGATCAAAGCAGACCCGCCAGCTTGTTCAGCTGTTGGGCCACATCGTTGGAAAGGGCGAGCACCATCATCAGCAACAAAAGCAGCGCACCGACGCGCTGGAGTTGCCTCTGCCACCACTCGGACACAGGGCGACCGGTGAGACCCTCGAAAAGATAATACATCAGGTGTCCGCCATCGAGCATCGGCACCGGCAGCAGGTTCAGCACGCCGAGGCTCACGCTGACCAGCGCCAGAAAGCCCAAGTACACGTCGAGACCCGCCTTCGCGGCCTGTCCGGCGTAGTCGGCGGTCGTGATCGGGCCGCTGAGATTCTTCAGCGAGGCCTGGCCGCCAAGCATCTTTGCGATCATTTGCAACGTGAAGCTGGCCAGGTGCCAGGTCTCGCGCGCGCCCTGCTCGAGACCCTCGACCAGGCCGGCGCGGACGAAGACCGTCTTCGGCCCGCCGTCCGGCAGCACCCCGATCATGCCGATCGACTGGCCCTGCTCGCTCCGGACCTCGGGCGTGACGCGCAGCGCCAGCAACTGGCCCGCGCGCTCGACCTGCCACTGCATCGGGCGCGGCTTGTCGCCGAGCACGCTGGCGCGCACCTTGGTGCGCACGGCCTGCCAGTCGGCGATCGCCACGCCGTCGATGCTGAGCACGCGGTCGCCCTTGTGCAGGCCGGCCGCGGCGCCGGGCTTGCCCGCCTCGGGCGCGCCGAGCACGGGCTCGATGAAGGGCCCGAGCCCCAGCGCCGGCGCGTCGACCGCGCCGGGCGCCGCGCGCTCGGTCGCGAGGCGCAGCTGGCGCCCGCCCAGGTCGAGCGTCAGGCCGTGGCCGAGCGCGCCGGCCTCGAGGCTGCGGCCGAGCAGCTCCGACAGGCTCTCGATCGGGCGCGGCGCGGCGCCGTCGTCGGAAGTCGCGCGCACGACGTCGCCGGCGCGCAGGCCGGCCGCGGCCGCGAGCGAGCCCGGCGGCGGCGTACCGAGCTTGGGCACCGGCACCTCGCCGCCCCACCAGGCGAGCACGGCGAGCAAGAGCGCAGCAAGAACGAAGTTTGCGACCGGCCCCGCGACGACGACGGCCATGCGCTGCCACAGCGGCCGGCGGTTGAACGCGCGCTCGCGCTCGTCGGCGCCGACCGGGCCGTCGGCCTCGTCGAGCATGCGCACATAGCCGCCGAGCGGAATCGCGCAGATCGTGAACTCGGTCGCCTCGGGGCGCGGCTGACGACGCCACAGCACGGGCCCGAGGCCGACCGAGAAGCGCAGCACGCGCACGCCGCAGGCCTTCGCGACGCGGTAATGGCCGTACTCGTGGACGACGACGAGGATCGCGAGTGCGAGCAGGTAGGCGGGCAGCCACATATGAATTACGAGGCTTTCGCGATCAGGGCCTGGGCGTGGCGGCGCGCGCGCGCGTCGAGCGCGAGCAGGCCCTCGATGCTCGCGCATTCGCCGGCCTCGGCCGGCAGCCCCTCGAGGCAGGCGCGGTTGATCGCGTGGATATGGTCGAAGCGCAGGCGGCCGTCGAGGAAGGCCGCGACGGTCTCCTCGTTCGCCGCGTTGAGCACGGCGGTCGCCCCCTCGGGCGCGCGCAGCGCCTGCCACGACAGGTGCAGGCAGGGGAAGCGCTCGGCGTCGGCCTCCTCGAAGTGCAGGCCCTGGCCCGCGAGCAGGTCGAGCCGGCTCGCGCCGCTCGCGATGCGCTCGGGGAACGCGAGGCCATAGGCGATCGGCACGCGCATGTCGGGCGTGCCGAGCTGGGCGAGCACCGACTGATCGCGGCACACCACCATCGAATGGACGATGCTCTGCGGATGGATGATCACGCGGACCTGGTCGGGCGCGAGGTCGAACAGCCAGCGCGCCTCGATGACTTCGAGCGCCTTGTTCATCATCGTCGCCGAGTCGACCGAGATCTTGCGGCCCATGACCCAGTTCGGGTGGGCGACGGCCTGAGCGGGCGTGACGTCGGCGAGCGTCGCCGGGTCGCGCGTGCGGAACGGGCCGCCGGAGGCCGTCAGCACGATATGGTCGATGCGCTGCGCCCAGGTCGCGCGGTCCTCGGGCAGGCATTGGAAGATCGCCGAATGCTCGGAGTCGATCGGCAGCAGCAGCGCGCCGCCGTACCTGACGGCCTGCATGAACAGCGCACCGCCGAGCACGATCGCTTCCTTGTTCGCGAGCAGCAGGCGCTTGCCCGCGCGCGCCGCGGCGATCGCGGGCGCGAGGCCCGCGGCGCCGACGATCGCGGCCATCACGGCGTCGACGTCGGGGTGCGCGGCGACGTCGGCGAGCGCCGGGGCGCCGGCCAGCACCTCGGTCGCGACGCCCTGCTCCCTCAGGCCCGCGCGCAGCCGGGCGGCGAGCGCCGCGTCGGGCATGACGGCGAAGCGCGGCCGCCATTGCACGCATTGGGCGAGCAGCGCGTCGACGCGGCTCATCGCCGACAGCGCGAAGACTTCGTAGCGCTCGGGGTGGCGCGCGATCACGTCGAGCGTGTTCGTGCCGATCGATCCGGTCGATCCGAGCACGCAGATTTTCTGGCGGGTCATAGCGAAATCAGGGCGAGCGCGAGCGGGAACACCGGCAGCAGCGCGTCGACCCGATCGAGCACGCCGCCGTGGCCGGGCAGCAGCTGGCTGCTGTCCTTGGCGCCGACCGCGCGCTTGATCAGCGATTCGAACAGGTCGCCGACGACGCTCATCGCGACGAGGAAGGCGATCGCGACGAGGCTGCCCGCGCCCCAGCGGTGCACGAGCTGGGTGTAGAGGCTGGCCGAGTCGACCGCCAGGTTCGCGTCGATGGCGTGGACCCAGACCGCGCCGAGCACGCACACGGCGATCAGGCCCGACCACACGCCGGCCCAGCTCTTGCCGGGACTGATGGTCGGCGCGAGCTTGCTGCGGCCGAAGGCCTTGCCGCCGAAATAGGCGGCCACGTCGGCGCACCAGACGAGGCAGAAGATCGACAGCAGGAAGTTGATGCCGATCGCCTTGGCCTGGACGATCGCGAGCCACGCGACGACGAGCGCGACCGCGCCGAGCCCGAGCCGCGGCGCCGCGGCGATGCGCGGCCAGCCGGTCACGCCCGCGCGCAGCGCGAGCGCGCCGCCGAACACCCAGATCGCGCCGGCGAGCCACCAGCTCCAGGGCGGCGCGAGCGCGAAGCCGAACTCGCCGAGCAGCGCGGCGCCGAGCAGCGCGAGCCCGCCGCCGAAGACCAGCGTCGCGGCGCCCGCGAGGCCGTTCAGGCGCGCCCATTCCCAGCCGGCGGCGCCGATCATGACGAGCGTGAGCGCCGCGAACGGCCAGGGCGACGCCGCGAACAGCGCGGGCAGCAGGATGGCCAGCAGGACGACGGCCGTGATGATGCGCTGTTTGAGCATGGCGGGAACGCGGGGGCTTAGGCCGCGGTGGTCTTGACGCCGCCGAAGCGGCGGTCGCGGTCGCGGAACGCGGCTATCGCGGCGTCGAGCTCGGCCGCGCCGAAGTCGGGCCACAGCGCGTCCGAAAACACGAACTCGCTGTAGGCGACCTGCCAGAGCATGAAGTTGCTGATGCGCACCTCGCCGCCCGTGCGGATGAACAGGTCGGGGTCGGGCGCGTGGCGCAGCGCCATGAACCCGGACAGGCGCGCCTCGCTGAGCTCGGCCGCCGGCACGCCGGCCTCGAGCGCCTGGCGCGCGGCCTGGACGATGTCCCAGCGCCCGCCGTAGTTGAACGCGACGTTGAGATGAAGCCTGGTGTTCGCGGCGGTCAGCGCCTCGGCCTCGTCCCAGGCTTTTTTGAGCTTGGGCGCGATGTCGCGGTCGCCGATCACGCGCACGCGCACGCCGAGCCGGTGCAGCTTGTGCAGGTAGCGCGACACGGCCGCGAGGATCAGGCCCATCAGCGCCGAGACCTCGTCGTCCGAGCGCTTCCAGTTCTCGCTCGAGAACGCGAACACCGTCAGGTGCCCGACGCCGCGCTCGATGCACGCGTCGATGACCCTGACGAGCGCGTCGACGCCGGCCTTGTGGCCGAAGAAGCGCGGCAGGAAGCGCTTCTTGGCCCAGCGGCCGTTGCCGTCCATGACGATGGCGATGTGCCGCGGCACGCCGCCCTCGACGATCTCCTGCTCCGCCATCAGACCGCCAGGATCTCGGCTTCCTTGGACGCGACGAGCCGGTCGATCTCGGCGATCGTGCGGTCGGTCAGCTTCTGGACTTCGTCGCCGCTGCGGCGCTCGTCGTCCTCGGTGATTTCCTTGTCCTTGAGCAGGCGCTTGGCCTGCTCGTTGGCGTCGCGGCGCAGGTTGCGCACGGCGACCTTGGCGTCCTCGCCGGCGTGGCGCACGACCTTGGTCAGCTCCCTGCGGCGCTCCTCGGTCAGGGGCGGCATCGGCACGCGGATCAGGTCGCCCTGGGCCGAGGGGTTCAGGCCGAGGTCGCTCTCGCGGATCGCCTTCTCGATCTTCGCGCCCATGCCCTTTTCCCAGGGCTGGACGCTGATCGTGCGGGCGTCGAGCAGGCTCACGTTCGCGACCTGCGAGATCGGCACCATCGAGCCGTAGTAGTCGACGCTGACCTGGTCGAGGATGCCCGGGTGGGCGCGGCCGGTGCGGATCTTTTGCAGTTCGTTCTTGAACGCGTCGATCGACTTGGCCATGCGGCCTTCGGCGTTCTTCTTGATGTCGGCGGTAGTCATGGGGAGTTCCTCAAACGTGAACCAGGGTGCCCTCGTCCTCGCCCTGGACGACGCGCTTGAGCGCGCCGGGCTTGAAGATCGAGAACACCTTGATCGGCAGTTTCTGGTCGCGGCACAGCGCGAAGGCCGTGGCGTCGAGCACCTGCAGATTCTTGGTGATGGCCTCGTCGAAGCTGATGCGCGCGTAGCGCGTCGCCGTCGAGTCCTTCTTGGGGTCGGCGGTGTAGACGCCGTCGACCTTGGTCGCCTTGAGGACGACCTCGGCGCCGATCTCGGCGCCGCGCAGCGCGGCGGCCGTGTCGGTCGTGAAGAAGGGATTACCGGTGCCGGCCGCGAAGACCACGACCTTGCCCTCTTCGAGATACTGGAGCGCCTTCGGGCGCACATAGGGCTCGACGACCTGCTCGATGCCGATCGCCGACATCACGCGCGCGGTCATGCCTTCCTGGCGCATCGTGTCGGCCAGGGCGAGCGAGTTCATGACGGTCGCGAGCATGCCCATGTAGTCGGCGGTCGCGCGGTCCATGCCGACCGAGCCGCCGGCGACGCCGCGGAAGATATTGCCGCCGCCGATCACGACGGCGACCTCGACGCCGAGCTCGGTGACCTCGCGAACCTCTTGCACCATGCGCACGATCGTCGCGCGGTTGATGCCGTAGGCGTCGTCGCCCATCAGGGCTTCACCGGAAAGCTTGAGCAGGATGCGTTTGTACGCAGGCATGGACAACCTCTTGTGGAGATGCGGGGGACGGCCCGGCGGGAATGGACGGGCAGAAGTGTAAAGGGCGCCGTGAGGCGCCCTTCGAAAAAGACCGGAGTCTCTTTACTGCGCCTTGGTGGCGGCGGCGACCTGGGCCGCGACTTCGGCGGCGAAGTCGTCGACCTTCTTCTCGATGCCTTCGCCGACGACGTACAGCGTGAACGCCTTCACCGCGGTGCCCTTTTCCTTGAGCATGGCCGCGACGGTCTGCTTGCCGTCCGCAGCCTTGACGAAGACCTGGTCGAGCAGGCTGACTTCCTTGAGGAACTTCTGCACCGAGCCTTCGACCATCTTCGCGACGATGTCGGCCGGCTTGCCCGACTCGGCCGCCTTCTCTTCGGCGATCTTGCGCTCCTTGGCGACGAGCTCGGCCGGGACTTCGGCCGACGACAGCGCGGCCGGCTTCATCGCGGCGACGTGCATCGCGACGTCCTTGGCGGCGACCGCGTCGCCGTCGAACTCGACGACCACGCCGATGCGCGTGCCGTGCAGGTAGCTGGCCAGTTGGGCGGCGCCGCCGAAGCGCTTGAAGCGGCGGATCGTCATGTTCTCGCCGATCTTGCCGATCAGGCCCTTGCGCACGTCCTCGACCGTCGGGCCGAAGCTTTCCTGCGCGAGCGGCAGCGCCGACAGCGCGGCGACGTCGGCCGGGTTGTGCTCGGCGACGAGCGCGGCGAGCGCGCCGACGAAGGCCAGGAACGCGTCGTTCTTCGAGACGAAGTCGGTCTCGCAGTTGACTTCGACGATCGCGCCGGCGCTGCCGTGCGTGGCCGTCGCGACGACGCCTTCGGCGGTCACGCGCGAGGCGGCCTTGCCGGCCTTGTTGCCGAGCTTGACGCGCAGGATTTCCTCGGCGCGGACCAGGTCGCCCTCGGCCTCGGTGAGCGCCTTCTTGCACTCCATCATCGGGGCGTCGGTGCGGCCGCGCAGTTCGGCGACCATGCTTGCGGTAATTGCTGCCATCTCAATCTCCGGTGAATCTATCTGCTGTTGAACGAAAGGGGCCAGCGGCCCCTTGGTACTCGAAGCGCGGTTGCGGGCCGGCGCCGGGCCGCTCCCGAGCCGGCCCGCCGGCGGCGGCCTGCGGCTCGGTGCCGCGGTCCGCCGCGTCCCCTCGGGGGACCGCCCGCGCCGGCCCGCGTTCAGCGCGGCCGGCCCGGGCGAGGGGCGTCACTTCAAGCGCCTTCGTTGACTTCGACGAACTCGTCGTCGCCGGCGGCGGCGGCCACGACCTCGGCGGTCGCGTTCGCACGGCCTTCGACGACGGCGTCGGCGATCGCCTTGGCGTACAGCGCCACGGCCTTGGCCGAGTCGTCGTTGCCGGGGATCACGTAGTCGATGCCATCGGGCGAGTGGTTCGTGTCGACGACGCCGATCACGGGGATGCCGAGCTTCTTGGCTTCGGCGACGGCGATCTTGTGGTAGCCGACGTCGATCACGAAGATCGCGTCCGGCAGCGCGCCCATGTCCTGGATGCCGCCGATGTTCTTCTCGAGCTTGGCCAGGTCGCGCTGGAACAGCAGCGCTTCCTTCTTGATCGCGGGCTGGGTGCCGGCTTCGATCTGGGCCTGCATGTCCTTGAGGTTCTTCAGCGAACCCTTGACCGTCTTGAAATTGGTCAGCATGCCGCCGAGCCAGCGCTGGTCGACGTAGGGCACGCCGGCGCGCTGGGCTTCGACCGCGACGATCTCGCGGGCCTGGCGCTTCGTGCCGACCATCAGGACCGTGCCGCGACGGGCCGACAGCTGGCGGACGAACTTCAGCGCGTCCTGGAACGCCGGCAGCGTCTTTTCCAGGTTGATGATGTGGATCTTGTTGCGATGGCCGTAGATATACGGGGCCATCTTGGGGTTCCAGAAGCGGGTTTGGTGACCGAAGTGGACACCGGCTTCCAGCATTTCGCGCATCGTGACGGACATATCAATCTCCGAAGGGTTGGGTCTAAACTCCGGCGCGAATCGAGCGGGGTGATGAATCCC
>JAFAMW010000030.1 GCA_019232985.1 Roseateles sp.
GCTGTGCGCGAGCCGCGCCTTCTGGCTGGTCGCGTAGGCGGAGGTAGGACGCGGTCGGGGCTTCTGACATGTTTTCCCTAGTTGTTGCTCTGGACTTCCCTGGCTCCTGCCGAGCCATGGCGTCCGAGTCAGTATAGGGAGGCGATATGCCAGATCCGCAAAAATCGAGGGTTTACACCTATCGCCGCTGGCGACCCGAACTCAGGCGGCTCGAATCGCGATGGGAACAACCTTGCCCCCTTGCGCGAGCGCGTCCAAGTAGTTCGCCCACGCGGTCATCATGGCCCGCCGCTGATCGATGAACTCAGTCCGGTTGTAGGCCCGCCCTAGGTTGTCCCTGACGCTATGCGCGAGCTGTGCCTCGACTATCGTCTCGTCGAATCCGAGGCGCTCGACCAGCATCGTGCGCGCGGTGGCCCTGAAGCCATGGCCTGTGACCTCATCGGCGGCGAAGCCCATCGCACGCAAGGCGGCGTTCACCGTGTTCTCGCTCATCGGCCGATCGTGATGCCGCTCACCGCGAAACACATACGCGCATCGCCCCGTGAGCGGCTCCAATTCTCGCAATGCGGTGACAGCCTGCACGGGAAGCGGGACGAGATGCGGGGCCCCCTGAAGCTTGGCGGCATGCCATTCGCGGGCCAACGCCTCGAAGCTATTGGCGGCGTCCGCGTGCTGCGTCAGCTTTGCACTTTTTCTGGCGACGGACGGATCCACTCCGGACGCGAGCAGCTTGCGCAGTTCGTCGCGCTTCGCCCGAGCGTCACCGAGCCCGATGTCGGGATAGACCCCGACCGAAAGGAGCTTCTCGCGGCCTGCGAAGCGATACCGCCACCGCCACCACTTGCCGCCCTCTGGTCGCACCTCCAGGTACAACCCGCCGCCGTCCGCGAGCTTCTTGGGCTTCTCTGAGGGCTTGGCATTGCGTACAGCAGCGTCAGTCAGGGGCATCGAGAGGTCTCCTGCGGGTAACAGGTCCGCAGGGTAACTGATCTACCCGCAGAGCTACCCGCACCCAAGACCGGATGCCAGCGCACCTCCGCGCACGATCACGGAAGCAAAAAAGCCCTAGAGCATTGATTTCTCTAGGGCTTTTTGACCTCCGCGGACTCCCGCGGAACTGTATTTGGTGGCCAAGGGCGGAATCGAACCACCGACACGCGGATTTTCAATCCGCTGCTCTACCAACTGAGCTACTTGGCCTCTCGCCGCCCTTGCGGGGCATGCGCCTGGCGGCGCAAAGCGAAGACAGCGACTATAGCACAGCTTTCTGCGCCGAATCCAGTCAGATCCCGTTGCCGCGCTTGTTGCGGCTCAGGTCGACGCCGAGCTGCTTGAGCTTGCGGTACAGGTGGGTGCGCTCGAGGCCGGTCTTCTCGGCGACGCGCGTCATCGAGCCGTTCTCCTTGGCGAGATGGAACTCGAAGTAGCTCTTCTCGAAGGCGTCGCGCGCTTCGCGCAGCGGGCGGTCGAGCTCGAAGCTCTGCTCCGACGCGAGCGCGTTACTCGTGATCACGAGCGGTGCGGGCACGAGGCCGATGCTCGGGGCGAGGCGCGGCGGCTCGGTGCGCGTGTAGCCGGTCGGCAGGCCGACCACGGGCGCGGCCGGGCGCGGCGGCGCGGTCTTGACGAGCGCCTGCTCGACCGCGCGCAGCAGCTTCTGCAGCGTGATCGGCTTTTCGAGGAACGCCGTCGCGCCGAACTTGGTGGCCTCGACGGCCGTGTCGATCGTGCCGTGGCCACTCATCATGATCACGGGCATCGTCAGCTGGCCGCTGCCGTTCCACTCCTTGAGCAGCGTCACGCCGTCGACGTCGGGCATCCAGATGTCGAGCAGCACAAGGTCGGGTCGCAGGCGCTCGCGCAGCACGCGGGCCTGCGCGGCGTTCTCGGCCAGCTCTATGGTGTGTCCCTCGTCCGTGAGGATTTCGGACAACAGGGCGCGGATGCCCAGTTCGTCATCGACTACGAGAATGGTTGCCATGGATCCCCAGGGTTCACGCGGGCTTTTCGGACTTTTCGGACTTCTCGGCCAGGCCGGATTCAGTGACGGCCGTCGCAAATTTCGAAAATGATAACGAAACTTGGGCCCCCACCACCGCCGAACCTTCCCCGATAGCGTCGTGAAGGTTCAGCAGGCGGATGCGCGCGCCATGCTCGTCGGCGATCTTCTTGACGACGGCAAGCCCCAGGCCCGTGCCCTTGGTCTTGGTCGTCACATAGGGTTCGAACGCGCGCTTGAGCACCTTGTCGGCGAAGCCGGGGCCATTGTCGGCGATCACGAGGCGCACCGCGCGCGGCTCGCCGTTCTCGTGGCGCGCGAGCTCGGTGCGCAGCACGACATGGCCCGACGCGCGCTCCTGCGTCGCGTCGAGGCCGTTCTGCACGAGGTTGTGGATGACCTGGCGCAGCTGGGTCGCGTCGCCGAGGATGGGCACCGTGTCGCGCGCGAGCTCGGCGTGCAGGCGGCCATGCTCCTGCGCCTCGGCGTAGAGCCCGAGCACCTCGCCGGCGAGTTCGTTGAGGTCGAGCGCGTGCAGCTGCGCCGACGGCAGCCGGGCGTAATCGCGGAACTCGTTGACGAGCTGCTTCATCGCCTGGACCTGGTTGACGATGGTGCCGACCGAGCGCACGAGCATGGCCTGGTCGGCGCCTTCGAGCTTGTGCTCGAGTTTGTGTTGCAGGCGCTCGGCCGAAAGCTGGATCGGCGTCAAGGGATTCTTGATCTCGTGCGCCAGGCGGCGCGCGACCTCGCCCCAGGCGATCGAGCGCTGTGCCGACACGACCTCGGTCAGGTCGTCGAAAACCATCAGCCGCGCGCCCTCGGGCAGCAGCGCGCCGCGCACGAGCAGCGTCAGTTCGATCTGCTCCTGCGGGAAGCGCAGCTCGAGCGAGTCCTGCCAGTACGCGTCCTCCTGGCCCTCGAAGCGCGAGTCGGTCTCGCTGCCGCTGCGCGTCGCGCGCGGCTCGTCGGCGCCATGCTGCTCGAAGCGCTGCGCGACGGCCGTGGCGAGCTCGCGCAGCCCGGCGACGTCCTCGAGCCGGCGGCCGAACAGCGCCCCCGGACTCTGGCGCAGGATGCGCAGCGCGCCCGGGTTGGCCGACTCGATCAGGCCGTCGGCGTCGAACACGACGACGCCGGCCGTCAGGTTGTCGAGGATGGTCTGCAGGTGGGTGCGCGCGTGCTCGAGCTGGGCGAGGCTGCGGTCGACCAGTTCGCGCGCGTCGGCGAGCTGGTTCGTCATGTCGGCGAACGAGCGCGTCAGGCCCGAGAGTTCGTCGCGCGCCGCGAGCACGGGCTTGGCCGAGAGGTCGCCCTTGGCGACCTGGCGCACGCCGTCGGCGAGCAGCAGCAGCGGCCGCGCGAGCTGGTTGCCCAGCGTCACGGCGAGCAGCAGCGCCGCGAACACGGCGAGGATCAGCACGAGCGTCAGGGTGCCGAGGTACATGCGGCGCAGGCCGTCGCGCTCGAGCGCGCGCTGCTGGTACTCGCTGTTCGCGTTCTGCACGACCAGCGCGTTGCGCACGACCGACGCGGGGATGCGCTGCACGACCATCAGGTAGCGCTCGCTGCCGCTGCCGCCGTCGGCGCCGAGGCGCACGTCGCCGCCGGGCAGCATCGCCAGCGTGCGGATGCGCGCCTGGCCCTGCAGCGCGAGGTCGTCGTCCTCGAGGCCCTCGAGCTCGCTCGTGACCGAGGCGGCGCGCGCCTGGCGCAGCAGCGTCGCACTCGGCCGGTCCGGCGTCAGGCTCGTCGTGTCGCCGCCGCTCGAGAGCAGCACCTGGCCCGAGCCGCTGACGAGCGCGACGCTGCGCGCGCCGAGCTGCTCGCGCAGGCGTTCGAGCGTGAGCAGCTGCGGGCCGCCGCCGCCGCTCGGGTCGGCCATGCGCTCGGCCGCGTCGCGGGTGCGCTGGGACAGGTCGTTGACGAGGCCGTCGAGCGTGCCGCGGCCGAGATTCAGGCCGGCCTCGAGCGCGCTCGCGAGGCGCACGTCGAACCAGCTGTCGATGCTGCGGTTCACGAACTGGTAGGAGACCGTGTAGATCAGCAGCCCCGGCACGACGCCGACGAGCGCGAAAATCCCGGCGAGCTTGGCGAGCAGGCGGCTGCCGAACTTGCCGCGCCGCACGCGCAGCACGAGGCGCACGGCGGCGACGCCGATCACGATGATCAGGATTAGCGCGACGAGCGCGTTGAGCAGGAACAGCCAGCCGTAGTAGCGCTCGAAGAAGCCGCGCTGCGCGGCCGTCGCGCCGATCGACAGCAGGAACGCGAGCACGCCGCAAGCGCCGGTCACGGCCACCATCGAGATGACCCAGGCCCACCGTGCGCCGCGGGTCATGGCGTGGCGCTGTGGACGCTGAAGTCCGGGTTCAGCGCGACCGTGTGCTCGATCGACAGGCCCCAGCCCTGGGTCGCGCCGAGGCCGATCTGCATCGGCCGCGGCAGCTGGCTGGTGTCGAGGCGGTAGCTGAACTCGATGTAGTAGCCGCCGCCGTCCTCGAGCTCCTTGGCGTCGGCGATATGCCAGCCCGACTGGCCGCGCACGAGCGCCATCGCCTCGGGCAGGCTCGCGAAGCTCTGGTTCAGGCCGCCGGTGCTGACCTTGTACTGGCGCGTGAGCGGCTGGTAGGCGAGGCGCCAGGTGCGCGAGACGTTCGCGACGCGCGCGTCGCGCCAGTACCAGCGGTGGCGCAGCAGCGCGACGTCGGCCGTGAAGTAGATCGGCACGCTCTTGTGCAGCGCGTCCTCGACCGAATGGGGCAGCTCGAAGTTGGCGACGAAGCTGAGCTCGAGGCCGTCGTCGCCGCGCTGGGTCGAGAACTGGCCGAGGTCGGCGCCGTCGGCCTGCGCGACACCCCAGCACGCCGCCCCGAGCAGCAGGGCCGCGCTCCAGCGCAGCAGCGCGCGGCGGGTGGGCGGGTAGACGGGCGGATTCGGCATCGAGGAACGGCGGCGGGCGGTTTCAGGCTGGTTTGGCCAGCAGGGCGTAGAAGAAACCGTCGAACGCCGACGGCCGGGGCGGCCCCCCGGCAGCGGGAACCTGGGAATCATTGTCGGGCAGGGGCAGCAGATGCCCTGTGAACCCGGCCGCGTCGATTTGCAAAGCTTCCGGATGGCGTTGCAAAAATGCGTCGATCTGGTGCACGCCCTCGGCCTTGAATACCGAGCAGGTTGCGTAGACGAGACGCCCGCCAGGGAGCAGCAAGGGCCACAGCGCGTCGAGCAGCTCGGCCTGGATGCGCGCGAGCGCGGCGATGTCCTCGGCGCGGCGCAGCCAGCGCGCGTCGGGGTGGCGGCGCACGATGCCCGCGGCGCTGCACGGCGCGTCGAGCAGGATCGCGTCGAAACGCAGGCCGGCGGGGTTCCAGTCGGCGACCTGGCGCGCGTCGGCCGCGCGCAGCTGCGCGCTCAGGCCCAGGCGCGCGAGGTTGTCGCGCACGCGCTCGAGGCGCTGGGCGTCGGCGTCGAGCGCGTGCAGCTCGAGGTCGGGGCGCAGCTCGAGCAGGTGGGCGGTCTTGCCGCCCGGCGCGGCGCAGGCGTCGAGCACGCGGGCGCCGGGCCGCAGCGGCCCCGGTGCGAGCCGGGCGGCAGCGCCGTCGGCAGCCCGCGGCCGCACCGCGCCGCCCGGCTCGAGCAGCAGCAGCGGCGCGGCGATCTGCGCCGCGGCGTCCTGGACGGAGACGCGCCCCTGCGCGAAGCCCGGCAGCGCCTGGACCGGCGCGGGCCGCTCGAGCACGACGGCCTGGGCGCTGACGGCGTGCGCCGCGAGCCCCTCGGCCGCGAGCGCGGCGACGCAGGCGGCCGCGCCGTCGCGCGCGCGCAGCGTCATCGGCGGGTGCGCGTCGTTCGCCGCAAGCAGGGCCTCCCAATGTTCGGGCCAGTCGGCGCGCAGCCGGTCGATCCACCAGTCCGGGTGGTTGTAGCGGCCGCGCGGGGCGGCCCGGGCCGCCGCGACGACGGCGTCGCGCTCGCGCAGGAAGCGCCGCAGCACCGCGTTGACGAAGCCGCCGCCCTTCTGGTCGCGCTTGCGCACCGCGCGCACGGCCTCGTCGACGACGACATGCGCGGCGTACATCGGATCGGCGTCGGGCCACAGCAGCGCGAGCGCGACAAGCAGCAGGTTCTCGACGGCCGGCGCCGGGCGGCGCGGCGCGAGCTGCTGGCGCGCGGCCTCGACGCCGCCGAGCCGGCGCAGCGTGTGAAAGCTCAGGGCCTGGGCGCCGGGCCGCTGCGCGGCCGGGCAGCGCGCGAGCGCTTCGGTCAGCGAATGGCCCTGGCGAACGGCCTGGACGGCCTCGGCCGCACGGGTCAGCAGCTGATGTAGGGGAGCGGAAACAGCGGACACGGCGCCAGTGTAGGGGACGCCCCGGCGTGGGGGCTTGTCGGGCCGCGTCGCCGCCTCGGGGGCTTGCGCGGTGACAATCGCCGCCAACCCCAAAAACCTACCCAGGCCCCATGAGCACCTCCGACCGCATCCGCCAGCGCCTCCAGGCCGCCGGCCAGCGCCACCACGCGAACGACAACATCGCCGCCTATATCGAACCCGGCGAGCTCGACGCGCTGCAGGGCGAGGTCCAGGCGCGCATGCAGGAGGTGCTGCGCGCGCTCGTGATCGACACCGACAGCGACCACAACACCCAGGAGACGGCCAAGCGCGTCGCGAAGATGTTCGTCCAGGAGGTCTTCAAGGGCCGCTTCGTCGCGCCGCCCGCGGTCACCGAGTTCCCGAACGCCGAGCACCTGAACGAGCTGATGATCGTCGGCCCGATCACGGTGCGCAGCGCCTGCTCGCACCACCTGTGCCCGATCATGGGCAAGGTCTGGATCGGCATCATGCCCAACGAGCATTCCAACCTGATCGGCCTGTCCAAATACGTGCGCCTGACCGACTGGGTCATGAGCCGCCCGCAGATCCAGGAAGAGGCGGTCGTGATGCTCGCCAACGAGCTCGAGCGCCGCGTGCGCCCGGACGGCCTGGGCATCGTCATGGAGGCCGACCATTTCTGCATGCACTGGCGCGGCGTCAAGGACAGCGACTCGAAGATGACGAGCAGCGTGATGCGCGGCTCCTTCCACGAGGACGCGACGCTGCGGCGCGAGTTCCTGTCGCTGCTCGGGCCGGTGATCCGGCGCTGAGGCGCCCCCCTGCCCCCCGGGCGCGGGGCTAGCCGAGCAGCGCGGCCCAGCTGCGCGCGGCCCAGCCCCAGGCTTCGCGCGCCCGCGCGGCTTCGGGCGCCGCCGACACGACGCGCGCGGCCATGTCGGGCTGCCAGCCCTGCGCGGCGTCGACGTAGCGATGGCGGGTCTGCAGCGTCAGCGCCGCGTCGTGCGCGGTGAAGCTGTAGCAGGCGCTCGCGAGCTCGCCCGGCGCGCCGGCGCCGTGGCCTAGCAGTTCGGCCGCGATCGCCGCGCCGGCGACCTCGCCCTGGGCGAGCGCCATCGCGCCGCTCTTGGCCATCGCGTTCTCGTTCTGGATCGCGTCGCCGATCACGTGGATGCGCTCGGCCGCCGTCGCCGCGAAGTCGCGCCAGCGCACGCCGACCCAGCGGCCGTCGCGGTTCGCGAGCCCGGCGTGCAGCGCGAGCGTGCCCGCGCGCATCGGCGGCAACAGGTTGACGAGGTCGACGCGCTGGTCGTCGTCGACCTCGAAGCGCAGGCGCTGCGCGGCGCCGTCGGCACCGACGCCGACGACCCGGTGCGCGGCCCGGTAGTCGACCATTCCGGCGTAGCGCGTGCGGAAGACCTCGAGGAACTGCGCGGCCTCGGACGCGGGCTCGGGGTTCGCGTCGAACACGATCAGCTTGGCGCGCGGGTTCCGGCGCTGCAGCCGCTCGGCGACCAGGCACGCGCGCTCGTAGGGCGCGGGCGGGCAGCGCAGCGGCGCCTCGGGGATCGCGATCGCGAACACGCCGCCGGGCCGCAGCGCGTCGATCTGCTCGCGCAGCCGCGCGGCCTCGGCGCCGCCCCGCCACGCGTGCAGCACCGCGCCCGACGCGTGCGCGGCGCGCGCGCCGTCAACCGCGTCCCAGTCAAAGTCGACGCCGGGGCTCAGCACGAGCCGGTCGTAGCCGAGGCGCCGGCCCGACGCGAGGCGCAGCTCGGCGCGCTCGGCGTCGATGGCGACGGCGGCCTCGTGGACCAGCTCGACCTCGCGCGCGAGCCGCGCGTAGGAGCGCACGAGCGCGGCCGGCGCGCACAGGCCCGCGACGACGAGGTTGGACAAGGGCGTCGAGTCGAACTGCCGCGCGGGCTCGACAAGCACGACCTCGAGCCCGCCGGCGCGCGCGAGCGCACGCGCGGCGCTCGCGCCGCCCCAGCCGCCGCCGACCACGACGACGCGCGGCCGCGCGCCGCTGGCGATGCTGAACGCGCGGGTCGGGGCCAGGCCCGTGAGCGCGGCGGCGGCGAGCAGCGCGCGGCGGCGCGACGTCACGGCGCGCTCCGCGGGCCCGTCACAGCGAGCGCGCCTCGCTGATCCCGTAAAGCCCGGCGAGGATGCGGGTCGGGAACTGCGCCTGCGCCTCGTTGTACTGGGCCACGGCCTGGTTGAAGACCTGGCGCGCGAAGCTGCGCTGGCGCTCGACGAGCTTGAGCTCCTCGAGCAGGCCGTACACGGCCGCGTCGTGGCGCAGCTCGGCGTGGTGGTCGATCAGCGAGAGCAGGCGCGTGAGCGCCGACACGTGGACCGCGCTGACGACCGCGAGCTGGGCGACCGGCCCGCCCGCGTGCGGCTTCGCGCGCGCGGCCTGCATCGCGTCCTGGACGTCGTCGCGCGCGGTCGCGAGCGCGTCGAAGGTCGCGGGCTCGTCGGGCAGCGCGGGGCGCACGGCCGCGACGAGGCGGTCGCACAGCTCGGCGCGCTGCTGATGGTGGTGCTCGATCTGCGCGAAGGCTTTGACGATCGCCGCGCGCAGCCGCATCAGCCGGTGGTAGGCGCCGATGCCCCAGAACACCAGCATCGCGGCGAAGATCAGCGCGCCGAGGCTCAGCCAGTTCATCGCGACCGCCCCGCGTCAGGCCGCGCGCGCGGCCGCGTATTCGGCATACCCCCTGGCGCGCAGCGCGCAGGCCGGGCAGGTGCCGCAGCCGTAGCCCCAGGCGTGGCGGTGCGTGCGGTCGCCGAGGTAGCAGGTATGGGTGTGCTCGATCACGAGCGCGTTGAGCGCCGCGCCGCCGAGCTGCTCGGTCAGCGCCCAGGTCTCGGCCTTGCTGATGAACATCAGCGGCGTCTCGAGCGTGAGCTGGGTGTCGAGGCCCAGGCTCAGCGCGACCTGCAGCGCCTTGAGCGTGTTGTCGCGGCAGTCCGGATAGCCGGAGTAGTCGGTCTCGCACATGCCGCCGACGAGCACCGACGCGCCGCGCCGGTACGCGAGCGTCGCCGCGAAAGTCAGGAACAGCAGGTTGCGGCCCGGCACGAAGGTGTTCGGCAGGCCGTTCGCCTGCATCTCGATCGCGCGATCGGCGGTCAGCGCGGTGTCCGAGATCTGGCCGAGCAGCGCGAGGTCGAGCAGGTGGTCGGCGCCGAGCTTGGGCGCCCAGTGCGGGAAGCGCGCGGCGAGCTCGCGGCGCACGGTCTGGCGGCAGTCGAGCTCGACGCGGTGGCGCTGGCCGTAGTCGAAGCCGAGCGTCTCGACCTCGGCGTAGCGCGCGAGCGCCCAGGCCAGGCAGGCGGTCGAGTCCTGGCCGCCCGAGAAAAGCACGAGGGCCTTGCGGCCGGCGTTGACGTTGGGGGCTAGCGATGGACTGGTCATGCCCCTAATTTTAGGCGGCATGCTATGGTGGCCCGCGGCAAAAGTCTCAGGAGGATTCGCATGCGCAGTACCGTTGTCCCCGCCCTGCTGGCCCTTGCGAGCCCGCTCGCGAGCCAGGCCCAGAGTCCCGCCCATATCGAGCATGTGCTCGTCTACCCGGGTGGCGCCGTCGTCGAACGCGTCGTCGCCGTCAAGGCCGGCCAGCCGACGCTCACGCTCGGCTGCCTGCCGACGAACTTCGACGCCGACTCGCTGCAGGTCGAGGGCGCCGGCGTGCGCGTCGCCGAGCTGAGCCTGCAGACCGTCGACCGCAAGGCCGCCCCCGAGTGCAGCGAGACGCCGCTCGAGCAGCGCATCCGCGCGCTCCAGGCCCAGGCGCAACTGCTGCGCGACGACATCAACGCCGCCGACCTCGCGCTCGCCGCGCTCAAGAACGTCGGCCAGGGCGTCGGCGCGGCGCAGATCGGCACCGCGACGGAGGCGATCAAGCGCAACGCCCTGCAGGCGCTCGACCAGCAGATCCAGACGCGCGAGAAGCTGCGCGGCCTCGACGCCCAGCTCGCCCCGCTGCTCGCCGAGCGCGAGCGCATCGCGAAGGCCAACCCGCAGGTCGCGGCGCTGCGCGCGCGCGTGCTCGCCGAGCACGACGCCGAGCTGCACATCTCCACGCGCACGCCCCACGCCGGCTGGCAACCCTATTACCGCGCCCGCCTCGACACCGCGACCGGGCAACTGCGCCTCGAGCGCCACGCGCGCGTCGGCCAGAGCACCGGCGAGGACTGGCAGGGCGTCAGGCTCGTGCTGTCGACGACGGCGCCGAACGAGGCCGTCGAGGGCGGCACGCCGGGCAGCTGGGACCTGAGCCTGTTCCAGCCCCAGGCCGAGGCCAAGCTCATGCGCACTTACGCGGCGGCCCCGGCTCCGGCGTCCGTGATGGTGAGCGGGAACCGGACCCGGGCCGACGCCGCCGCCGACTTCGACGTCAGCGTGTTCAACGGCGCCTACGCGAGCGAGTTCAGCCTACCCGTGCCGGTCGACGTCCAGAGCGGCAGCGACAAGGTCGCGCTCGCGCTCGGCGAGACCGCGCTCGACGCCCAGCTCGTCGCGCGCGTGACGCCGGCGCAGCAAGCCGAGGCCTACCTCGTCGCCGAGGCCAGGCGCCCCGACGGCTTCTGGCCGCGCGGCCCGCTGCAGCTGTACCGCGACGGCCGCTACGTCGGCGCGAGCTTCCTGAACCTCGACGCCACCGAGCCCCTCGACCTCGGTTTCGGCCGCGACGCGCAGCTGCGCGTGACGGTCCAGCCCGAGGACGACAACAAGGGCGAGGCCGGCTTCATCGGCAGCCGCAACAGCCGCCACATCGTGCGCCGCTACGCGCTCGCGAACCACCACGACCGCGCGGCCCGGGTCGAGGTGCTCGAGGCCACGCCGGTCGCGCGCGACGACAAGATCGAGGTCGCGGCCCAGCTCACGCCCGAGCCCGCGGCGGGCGACTGGCGCGACGCAAAGGGCGTGCGCGCGTGGACCTTCGAGCTCGCGCCGGGCGCCGAGCAGAAACTCTCGGCCGACTACCGGATCACCTGGCCCAAGGACCAGGCGCTGCTCGGCGCCCGCTGAAACGTCCGCCCCTCGGCCGACGAGTACGTCGGCCGATCCCCCAGGGGGATGGCCCGGCGCTGCGTGGCCACGCCCGCCCGTCGTCCGACGCGTGCGTCAGCCGCGCCGCGCCGGCTCGCTCTGGTGCAGGAAGCGCGTGTAGAGCTCGCGCGGCGGCGCGACGCCGATGCCCTTGAGCAGCTGGCCGACGTTGCCGCGGTGGTAGCCGCCATGCGTGATCACGTGGACGAGCATCTCCTCGCGCGTCATGCGACCGGCGTCGCCGTCGGTGAAGCGAAAGTCGATCGCCGCGGCGAGCTCCGCCGCGTCGAGCTCGGCTACGTAGGCCTGGTACCAGGCGTCGGTGTCGAGCATGTCGCGGCGCAGCGCGCCGAGCGTCGGCGTGTCCTTGGTGTTGGTTGCGTCGAAGGGCCGCGGCGTGCCCTCGAGGTGGGCGCGGAAGATCCGGTCGACGACGTAGATATGGTTGAGCGTGCGCACGCTCGCGTGCCGCGTCTCGGCGTGCTCGGCCGGCAGCGCCTCGAGCTTCGCGAACAGCTCGGCGTTGGCCCAGGCCTTGAAGTCGAACAGGCTCTTCAGCGTCTGCGTGCTCATCGTCTCAACTCCTCGTCTCGCCCTGGCCGAGGACGATCCATTTCTGCGAGGTCAGGCCCTCGAGGCCGACCGGCCCGCGCGCGTGGAACTTGTCGGTCGAGATGCCGATCTCGGCGCCGAGGCCGTACTCGAAGCCGTCGGCGAAGCGGGTGCTCGCGTTGACCATCACGCTCGCCGAGTCGACCTCGCGCAGGAAGCGCATCGCGCTCGGGTGGTGGGTGGTCAGGATCGCGTCGGTATGGTGCGAGCCGTAGCGGTTGATATGCGCGATCGCGGCGTCGAGGTCGTCGACGATCTTGACGCTGAGGATGGGCGCGAGGTACTCGGCCGACCAGTCGGCCTCGGTTGCCGCGACCGCGCCGGGCAGCAGTGCGCGCGTGCGCTCGCAGCCGCGCAGCTCGACGCCGTGGGCCGCGAGCAGCGCACCGACGCGCGGCAGGAAGGCCGCCGCCGCCGCCGCGTGGACGAGCAGCGACTCGGTCGCGTTGCAGGGGCTGTACTTCTGCGTCTTCGCGTTCATCACGACCTCGAGCGCCTGCTCGAGGTCGACCTGCGCGTCGACGTAGCAATGACAGTTGCCGTCGAGGTGCTTGATCACGGGCACGCGCGCGTCGCGCGCGATGCGCTCGATCAGGCCCTTGCCGCCGCGCGGGATGATCACGTCGACGAACTCGGGCATCGCGATCAGCGCGCCGACGGCCGCGCGGTCGGTCGTCGGCACGAGCTGGACCGCCTCGCGCGGCAGGCCGGCGTCGGCGAGCGCGTCGGCGACGAGCGCGGCGAGCGCGAGGTTCGAGTACAGCGCCTCGGAGCCGCCGCGCAGGATGCAGGCGTTGCCGCTCTTGATCGCGAGCGAGGCGGCCTCGATCGTGACGTTCGGGCGGCTCTCGTAGATCATCCCGAACACGCCGAGCGGCACGCGCATGCGGCCGACCGAGATGCCGCTCGGACGGCGCTTGAGCTCGGTGATCTCGCCGACCGGGTCGGGCATCGCGGCGAGCTGCTCGCAGCCCTCGGCGACCGTCGCGACGATCGCCGGCGTGAGCTTCAGGCGGTCGCGCAGCGGCGCGTCGAGCCCGGACGCCGCGGCGAGGTCGCGCGCGTTGGCTTCGGCGAGCGCCGCGTCGGCCGCGCGCAGCCGCGCGGCGAGCGCGAGCAGCGCCTGGTTCTTGGCCGCCGTCGAGGCGGCGGCCATGCGGCTCGCGGCCGCGCGCGCCTGCGCGCCGAGCTCGGCCATCAGGACGGGAATGTCGATGCTTCGATCCATGGTCGTTCGATTGTCCACGAAGCCCTGGCCGCAGATTTCGTGACGTTTATTAGTGCGTAAACCACAGTGCCACCACGCAACTAGGGTGCGTCGCTATAGCGCTAACAGGACTGGAATATCCCAATAACCACGCCTAAATTTACGGTAGCAGTTACTCACAAATTGCACCGCTCTGGTGCAAATCCATGGCGTTAACCCCAGGTGCGTGCACCAACTGTGACGATTACATTGCGGTCACTCGATGCGGATGTTGTCCTAACAGCAACTTCGCCAGGCGGGGCTGAGGAGACATAAAGCAAGATCAAGAATCAAGATAAAAGTGACACCGTCACAATTCGCGGGCGCCGGACCACAGTCCTGGCGCCCGTTCTCTTTTTGCGCCCCGAATGACCGAGATTCTGATCGTCACCCTCGCCTCCGTGCTGGCCGGCTTCATCGACGCCGTCGCCGGCGGTGGCGGCCTGATCCTCACGCCGACGCTGTTCAGCACCTATGTCGGCGCCGCGCCGGCGTCCCTGCTCGGCACCAACAAGGGCGCCTCGGTCTGGGGCACGGCCTGGGCGACCGGCCAGTATGCGCGGCGCGTCTCGCTGAACTGGGGCGCGCTGCTGCCGGCCGCGGCGCTCGCGCTGGTCGGCGGCTGCTGCGGCGCCTGGGTCGTGACCCAGGTCAGCCCGGGCGGACTGCGCCGCGCGCTGCCGCTGATCCTGCTCGCGGTGCTCGTCTATACGCTCGCGCGCAAGGACCTCGGCCGCGAGCACGCGCCGCGCTTTCACGGCCGCATGGAGACGCTCGTGGCCGGCGCGATCGCGCTCATCATCGGTTTTTATGACGGTTTCTTCGGGCCCGGCACCGGCAGCTTCTTCGTGTTCCTGTTCGTGCGCGTGCTCGGCTACGACTTCCTGCACGCGTCGGCGACCGCCAAGCTGATGAACGTCGCGACGAATATCGCCGCGCTCGCGCTGTTCGCGGCCAAGGGCCATGTGTGGTGGCAGCTGGCCGCGATCCTCGCGGTCGCGAACGTCGCCGGCAGCCTGCTCGGCACGCACATGGCCCTCAAGCGCGGCGCGGGCTTCGTGCGCGGCGTGTTCGTCGTCGTGGTCGGCGCGCTGATCCTCAAGACCGGATGGGACGCGCTGCGGCTTTGACGCTACCATTCGGTCCAAATCAAAAGGCCCTGACCGACGCCATGCCTGTCGACCCGCAACTGCGTACGCTTGACATCGAGATCCCGACCCAGCCCGAGGTGCTGGTCAAGCTCTCCTTGCTGATGGCGGCCGAAGAAATCGACCTCAACGCGATGTCGCAGCTCGTCGAGAGCGACATGGCGCTGGCCGCGGCCGTGCTCAAGGCGGTCAACTCGTCGCTGTACGGCCTGCGCGGCCGCGTCCAGACGGTCCACCAGGCGCTGACCTACCTGGGCATGCGCGAGGTCGCGGCGATCACCTTCGAGATGGGCCTGCGCGCGGCGTTCCCGCCCGCGGCCGAGCTCGAGCAGGTCTGGGTACGCGCGTCCAAGCGCGGCCTGATGATGGGCCGCATGGGCCAGATGCTCGGCGTCGACCCCTGGGCCGCGCATTCGGCCGGCCTGTTCGAGGAATGCGGCAAGGCCGTGCTCTACCGCCACGCGCCCTCGCATTACCCGGCGATGCTGCGCGCGGCGCCGAACGACGCCGAGCTCGTGCAGCTCGAGCACACCGCCTTCGGCGTGAGCCACGACGCGCTCGGCGCCGCGCTGTGCGAGAGCTGGGGCCTCGCGCCCGCGGCGGTCGCGAACGTGCGCCACCATGTCGAGGTCCAGGCGAGCATGCAGATGCCCGAGGCGCTGCAGCGCCGCAGCGTCAGCGCGATCTCCTGCCTGGCCTGGGCCCTGCTCAACGCGCCCGAGCGGCTCGAGGAGATCGCCGCCGTGATCGCGCCGCAGGCCCAGCTCGACGAGGACCTGATGCTGCGCGCGGCGCGGCGCGTATCCGAGCAGCTGCAACAGGCCGAAGACCACGGCCGCTGAATAACTGCTTAGCCACTCGGGTCGTAGGCCGAGCGGCCCTCGGCCGGCGTCGCCCAGCGCGCAGGCGCTGACCTCGGTCCGGCCTCAGTGCTGCGCGCTCATGCTGAGCCGGTCGCGGCCCGCGTGCTTGGCGATGTAGAGCGCCTCGTCGGCCGCCTGCATCAGCGCCTGCGGGCTCAGGAACGGGTGGGCCGGGCTCAGCGCCGTGAGGCCGATGCTGACGGTCAGCACCTTGGCGGCGTCGACGCCGGCCGCGTGGGCGAAGCCGAAGCCGCGGAAGTCCTCGCGCAGCTGCTCGAGCCGCGCCTGCGCCTCGGCGAGGCCGAAGTCGGGCAGCAGCGCGACGAACTCCTCGCCGCCGAGCCGCGCAACATGGTCGGTGTCCCGCTTGAAATGGCTCGCGAGCAGCTGGCCGAAGCGCTGCAGCACCGCGTCGCCGGCCGCCGCGCCGTAGAGCTCGTTGAACTTCTTGAAGTGGTCGAGGTCGAGCACGGCGAGCGCGAGCAGGCCGCGCTGGCGCTGCGCGCGCTTGAATTCGCGGCGTAGCGCCTCGTCGAAGTCGCGCCGGTTCGCGAGGCCCGTCAGCAGGTCGACGCGGCTCAGCGAGCCGAGCTCGCGGTTCTTCGCCTCGAGCGCGGCCTCGGCGCGCCGCAGCGCCTCCTGCTGGCGCTGGACCTCGGCGCGCAGCGCCTCGGCCTTGCCCTGCTCGTTGCGCAGCTGGCGCCACAGGCTTTCGTGGACGCGCGTGATCGACGCCGAGATCTGACGCAGCTCGGCGGGCTGGCTCGGCGCGTCGCCGAAGCGCGATTCGGGCGGCGGGTAGGTCGGGTCGAAGGCCTCGGAGTCGGCCGCGAGGCGGCGCAGCGGCTCGAGCACGAAGCGGTCGAGCACGAGCAGCAGCGCGAACGCGACGACCGCGAACACGACGATGTCGCGCGCGAGCCAGCCGAGCCAGACCGTCGCGCCGGCTGCCGCCGAAACGCCTTCGTCGTGGAAATGGACGGTCTCGAAAAAGGCCACGAGCCCGAGGCTGACCAGCCCCGCCACCATGACCATGCGCCTGCGCATGGAGCCCATGGGCAGCGATGAGTCGGACGTATCGGTGTCGATATAGCCGGGATGGCTCAAGCCGTGACCCCCGTTTCGGACGCGCTTGTAAAGATTCTGCCCGGCGAGCGCCGACGCAGGCTGTCAGGAAGCCAAGGGAAACCCCGAAACCCGCGCCCGAGCTTTCCCTATAAATTAGCAGTTACTAATATATGAATCAGTAACGCGCCGATCCCCGCATGAGCACCGCCGCCCCCGCCGAAGCCGAACGCGTCTACGCAGCCGCCGCGCAGATCTTCCTGACGCTCGGCACGCCGCAGCGCCTGCGCATCCTGAGCAGCCTGTGCCAGGGCGAGAAGTCGGTGAACGCGCTCGTCGCCGAGACCAACACGACGCAATCGAACGTCTCGCAGCACCTCGCGCACCTGTACCGCGCTGGCCTCGTCGCGCGGCGCCGCGTCGCCCAGCAGGTCTTCTACCGGATCCATAACGAGCGCGCGGCGATGCTGTGCCGCGCCGTGTGCACGCAGGTCGCGATCGAGCTCGACGACCCCGACGCCGTGCCGCCCGGCGAGCGCCTGCTGACCCCGCACGAGTGAAGAAAACGCGCCATGGCGTCGACCGATGATTCCGCCCGCCCGGGCCGCCTGATCAAGGCGCCCGAACACCTGCTCACTCGCGAGCAGATCGCCACGCCGGCGGCCGCGCGGCGCGGCTTCCTGCGCGCCGCGATGGCCGCGGCCGGCGCGCTCGCCGGCGCCCACGCGCGCGGCCAGGCCAACCCGGTGCCGGCCGAGGGCGGCGACCCGAACATCCTCACCCTGCCCGAGCATTCGCGCGCGCTCGGCCAGCCGGTCGCGAGCTCGGGCTACGGCCAGCCCTCGCGCTTCGAGGCGAACCTGCAGCGCCGCTCGAGCCCGGGCCTGACGCAGACGCGCCAGGCCTCGGTGTCGTTCGCGCCGCTGCAGGGCCTGTTCGGCATCGTCACGCCGAGCGGCCTGCACTTCGAGCGCCACCACCAGGGCTGGTGGGACGTCGACCCGAGCAAACACCGCTTCATGGTCAACGGCTCGGACGACAGGATGCTCGCGCGGACTATGGTGTTCACCATGGACGAGCTGATGCGCCTGCCCGCCGTGTCGCGCTTCCACTTCATCGAGTGCGGCGCGAACACCGGCATGGAATGGGGCAACGTCGCCGTGCCGACCGTGCAGTACACGCACGGCATGCTCAGCTGCTCGGAGTTCACCGGCGTGCGCCTGATCGACGTGCTCGAGATGTGCGGCTACGACAAGAAGCGCGCGCGCTTCGTGCTCGCCGAGGGCGCCGACGGCTCGTCGATGACGCGCACGATCCCGATCGAGCTGATCGCGAGCGGCGAGGTCCTGCTCGCCTACGGCCAGAACGGCGAGATGCTGCGCCCCGAGAACGGCTACCCGCTGCGCCTCGTCGTGCCCGGCGTGCAGGGCGTGTCCTGGGTCAAGTACCTGCGCCGCGTCGAGGTCGGCGACATGCCCTATGCAACCAAGGACGAGGACGTCCACTACGTCGACCTGATGCCCGACGGCCAGCACCGCCAGTACACCTCGATCCAGGAGGTCAAGAGCGTCGTCGCGACGCCGAGCGGCGGCCAGGTCCTGCTCGACCAGGGCTTCTATTCGATCTCGGGCCTCGCGTGGTCGGGGCGCGGCGCGATCAGGCGCGTCGACGTGTCGGTCGACGGCGGGCGCAACTGGCGCGAGGCGCAGCTGCAGGGCCCGGTCATGCGCAAATGCCTGACGCGCTTCGCGCTGCCCTGGGTCTGGGACGGCAAGCCCGCGCTCGTGATGAGCCGCGCGACCGACGAGACCGGCCAGGTCCAGCCGACCTACGCGGCGCTGCGCGCGGTGCGCGGCAAGCGCTCGATCTATCACAACAACGCGATCCAGACCTGGTGGGTGACCGAGAGCGGGGAGGTCAAGAATGTCCAGCTCTCGTAAGACGCGCGTCGCGCTGCTGCTGGCGACGCTGCTCGCCGCGGCTCTGGCCGGCCGCGTCGACGCCGCGCCCGAGGCGAGCCCCTACCCCGGCATCGGCCGCACCGCGACGCCGGCCGAAGTGAAGGCCTGGGACATCGAGGTGCGCCCCGACTTCCGCGGCCTGCCCAAGGGCCGCGGCACGGTGGCCCAGGGCCAGGACCTGTGGGAGGCCAAGTGCGCGGGCTGCCACGGCGTCTTCGGCGAGTCGAACGAGGTCTTCATGCCGCTGATCGGCGGCACGACCCAGGACGACATCAGGACCGGCCATGTCGCGCGCCTGCTCGACCCGGCCTACCCGGGCCGCACGACGCTCATGAAGGTCTCGCATATCTCCACGCTGTGGGACTACATCCACCGCGCGATGCCGTGGACCGCGCCCAAGAGCCTGTCGAGCGACGAGGTCTACGCGGTCACCGCCTACCTGCTCTCGCTCGCCGACGTGCTGCCGGCCGACGGCGAGCTGTCGGACCAGAACATCGCGGCGGTCCAGCAGCGCCTGCCGAACCGCAAGGGCAAGACCTTCGCGCACGACCTGTGGCCCGGCGCCGAGTTCGGCGGCACGGCCGAGCCCGACGTGCAGGGCTCGGCGTGCATGCACGACTGCGCGACCGAGACCCGCGTCGCGTCGCTGCTGCCCGACTTCGCGCGCAACAACAACGGCAACCTCGCCGAACAGCAGCGCCTCGTCGGCCCGCAGCGCGGCGTCGACACGGCGCCGCCGGCGCCGCAGCCGTCCGCGGCGGCGAGCGCTGCGGGTGCCGCGACGGGCGCGCAGGTCGCCGAACTGCTGACCAGGAACGCCTGCTTCGCCTGCCACCAGATCGACGCCAAGCTCGTCGGCCCCGCCTTCAGGGACGTCGCGGCCAAGTACCGGGGGCAGACGTGCGACGACTACATCAAGCGCATCCGCGCGGGCAGCAGCGGCCGCTGGGGCGGGCCGGTGCCGATGCCGCCGCAGACGCTTCCCCAGGCGGACCTCGAGGCCATAGCCGGCTGGCTCGCCGCCGGCGCGCCGCATTGAGGTCTAATTCATAGTTCTGCAAGGAGACGAAAAGCATGAGGAATCGCCGCGAAGTCATCGGGCACAGCGCCACGGTCGCCGTGCTGCTGGCCGGTGCCGGCTGGCTGCCGCGCCTCGCGAGTGCCGAGGCACTGCCCCATGGCGCGTTCGACGCGAAGACGCTCGACGAGTTCTACAAGACGCTCGGCGCGGCCAAGCCAGCCGAGAGCAACCTCGTCACGCTGGTCGCGCCCGAGATCGCCGAGAACGGCGCGGTCGTGCGCATGCGCGTCGCGACGACGGCGCCCAACGTCAAGAAGCTGCTGCTGCTGATCGAGAAGAACCCGAACGTGCTATCGGCCTCGTTCGACGTGAGCCCCGCGATCGAGCCGGACTTCCAGGTCAACGTGAAGATGGGCCAGACCTCGAGCGTCTACGCCGTCGCGCTGACGACCGACAACAAGGTCCTGTTCGCGCAGAAGGAAGTCAAGGTTACCTTGGGCGGATGTGGCGGTTGATCGCCGCTTGTCCCGCCCCTGAAAACGAATACGGAGAACCGAAATGCCCGATCCGATGCGAATCCGCGCCCAGTCGCAAGGCGGCAACGCCGTCGTGCGCGTGCTGATGGCCCACGAGATGGAGACCGGCCAGCGCAAGGATGCGAGCGGCAAGATCATCCCGGCCTGGTACATCACCGACGTGACGGCCGAGCTCAACGGCAAGCCGGTGTTCAGCGTCCAATGGGGCCCCTCGGTGTCGAAGAACCCGTTCATGCAGTTCACGGTCAAGGGCGCGAAGGCCGGCGACAAGATCACGATCGAATGGCAGGACAACCACGGCGACAAGCGCGCCGACGAGGCCGTCGTCTCGTAAGCCGTTCGCCCGGCCGCCCGCCGCGGCGGCCGCGTCCCCGTCCCGAGGAGACACGCCATGCGCATGCCCCGACTCCTGCCGCTCGCGCTGCTCAGCGTGGCGGCCCTCCTCGCCGGTCCAGCCGCGCAGGCGCAGCAGACCGACAAGAAGGTCAGCGACGCGATCGCCGAGTACCGCGCGATGCTCGCCGACGGCAACCCGGCCGAGCTGTTCGAGGCCAAGGGCGAGGAGCTCTGGAAGACGCCACGCGGCCCCAAGCAGGCCACGCTCCAGCAATGCGACCTCGGCAAGGGCGCCGGCGTCGTCAAGGGCGCATTCGTCGAGCTGCCGCGTTACTTCGCCGACACCGGCCGCGTCCAGGACCTCGAGTCGCGCCTGCTGACCTGCATGGCGACGCTGCAGGGTTTCGACGCGCAGGCGATCGCCGCGACGCCGTTCGGCAAGGGCGAGCAGGCGACGCTCGAGAACCTCGTCGCGTGGATCGCATCGGAGTCGGCCGGCCTGAAGTTCGCGGTGCCGCAGCAGCACCCGGCCGAGCGCCGCATGTACGCGATCGGCGAGAAGCTCTTCTACTACCGCGCCGGCCCCTACGACTTCTCGTGCGCGACCTGCCACGGCGAGGCGGGCCGCCGCATCCGCTTGCAGGACCTGCCGGCGCTGAACGGCAACCCCGGCGACGGCGTCGGCTTCGCGGCCTGGCCCGCCTACCGCGTGTCGAGCGGCGAGCTCTGGGGCCTGCAGCGCCGCCTCAACGACTGCTTCCGCCAGCAGCGCTTCCCCTACCCCGGCTACGCGTCGGACGCGACGATCGCGCTCGCCACCTATATGGGCGTGAACAGCCAGGGCGCCGTCAATATCGCGCCCGCGCTCAAGCGCTAAGGAGGCCCGCATGAAGCAACGCAACGCATTCATCGTCGCCGGCGGCGCCGTCGCGCTCGCCGCCGCGGCGCTGGCCGCCTGCGCCGGCACCGCGTCGAGCGGCGCGCCCGCCGCCCCGGCCTTCGACGTCAATGCCGCGACCCAGACGACGCTGCAGAGCTCGTTCGCGGCCAAGGGCCAGGCCGGGCTCGACCGGATCCAGCAGGACGAGGTCCAGCAGGCCTGCTCGGGCCCGAACCCGCCGCCGCCCGAGCTCGCCGCCAAGCTCGCGGCCGCGCAGGCCGCGACCGTCAAGTACCCGGCCGACGGCCGCTGGCTCGGCGACTGGAAGGCCGGCGAGAAGCTCGCCCAGGACGGCCGTGGCAAGACCTGGAGCGACCCGGCCGACAAGCCCGGCGGCGGCAACTGCTACAACTGCCACCAGATCACCAAGGCCGAGATTTCCTTCGGCACGATCGGCCCGAGCCTGTACCACTACGGCAAGCTGCGCGGCGTGAGCGACCCGAATTCGCCCGAAGCCAAGCCGATGCTCGAGTACACCTGGGCCAAGCTGTGGAACGCGAAAGCGACCAACGTCTGCTCGAACATGCCGCGCTTCGGCCACGAGGCGCTGCTCGACGAGGGCCAGCTGCGCGACCTGATGGCGCTGCTGCTCGACCCGAAGTCCCCCGTCAACGCCGACTGAGGCCGCCGCCCGCATGGACCGCCGCGACTTTCTTCAAGTGCTCGGCGCGGCCGCCATGGCCGGTTTCGGCACCGGCCGCGCCGATGCGGCCGACACCGGGCTTTACGACGCCCCCGCGCCGTTCAGCGGCCCGGGCAGCGTCGCCCTGCTGCACCTGACCGACTGCCACGCCCAGCTCCAGCCGCTGTGGTTCCGCGAGCCGAGCGTGAACCTCGGCATCGCGGGCCAGCGCGGCCAATGGCCGCATCTGGTCGGCGCGAACCTGCTCGAGGCCGCGGGCCTCAAGCCCGGCACGGCCGAGGCCTACGCGTTCACCTGCCTCGACTTCGAGCACGCGGCGCGGCGCTACGGGCGCGTCGGCGGCTTCGCCCAGCTCGCGACGCTCGTGAAGAAGCTGCGCGCGAGCCGGCCCGGCGCGCTCCTGCTCGACGGCGGCGACACCTGGCAGGGCTCGGCGACGGCGCTGTGGACGCGCGGCGCCGACATGGTCGAGGCCTGCGAGCTGCTCGGCGTCGACGTGATGACCGGCCACTGGGAGTTCACCTACGGCCAGGCGCGCGTGCAGGAGCTCGTCGGCCAGCTCAAGGGCAAGATCGACTTCGTCGCGCAGAACGTCAAGACCCAGGACTTCGGCGACGACGTGTTCGCCGGCTACAGCTGGCGCGAGATCAACGGCGTGCCGGTCGCGATCATCGGCCAGGCCTTCCCGTACACGCCGATCGCGAACCCGCGCCATCTGGTCGCCGACTGGAGCTTCGGCATCCGCGAGCAGGAGCTGCAGGGACTCGTCGACCAGGTCCGCGCGAAGGGCGCGCAGCTCGTCGTGCTGCTGAGTCACAACGGCATGGACGTCGACCTCAAGCTCGCGTCGCGCGTCAAGGGCCTCGACGCGATCCTCGGCGGCCATACCCACGACGGCGTGCCCGTGCCGGTCTGGGTCGGCGCGCCCGGCGGCGGCCGCACGCTCGTGACGAACGCGGGCAGCAACGGCAAGTTCCTCGGCGTGCTCGACGCGCGCGTCGCGAAGGGCCGCGCGCCCGAGCTCCACTACCGCCTGCTGCCGGTCTTCGCCGACCTGCTGCCGGCCGACGCGGCGATGCAGGGACTGATCGATCGCGTGCGCGCGCCGTTCGCGGCCAGGCTCGCCGAGCCGCTCGCCGTGAGCGACGGCCTGCTCTACCGGCGCGGCAACTTCAACGGCTCGTGGGACCAGCTGATCCTCGACGCGCTGCGCGAGGTGCAGGGCGCCGAGATCGCGTTCTCGCCGGGCTTCCGCTGGGGCACGAGCCTGCTGCCCGGCGACACGATCACGCGCGAGCGGCTGCTCGACCAGACCGCGATCACCTACCCGGCCGCGACGCTGACCGAGATGAGCGGCGCGCAGATCAAGGCCGTGCTCGAGGACGTCGCCGACAACCTGTTCAACCCCGACCCCTATTACCAGCAGGGCGGCGACATGGTCCGCGTCGGCGGCCTCGAATACCGCTGCACGCCCGAGGCCGCGATGGGTGCGCGCATCGACGCCATGCGCCTGAACGGCAAGCCGATCGACGCCGCCAAGACCTACAAGGTCGCGGGCTGGGCCTCGGTCCAGGAAGGCACGCAGGACGGCCGGCCGGTCTGGGAGCTCGTCGAGCAGTGGCTGAAGGCGCGCCCCGACGGCCATGTCGGCGCGCGCCGGCTCGAGACGCCCGCGCTGCAGGGCGCCGCGGGCGACCCCGGCATGACGGCTGCGGGCTAACCCTCAAGTTACACATCACAGAACTCACGCAAACTGGTGCGTATGCGCGGCAAGCGCGGCGAACGGGGAGCGGATTCATGGGATGGATGAGGACGCCAGGGCGGCGCCGATGAGCGCCCTGCCCGGCCAGCTCGATGACGACGCCTGGGACGACCTGCTCAGCTATATCGAGGAGCGGCGCGTGATCCCCATCGTCGGCCCCGAGCTGCTCGAGGTCGACGCCGAGACGGGTCCGCGCCTGCTCTACGACTGGCTCGCCGAGAAGCTCGCGGCCAAGCTCGGCGTGGACATGGCCGGCGTGCCTGCGCCGTGGACGCTCGACGACGTCGTCAACCTCTACGTCGCCGGCCGCGGCCGCCGCGAGGAGGCCTATGTGCGCCTGCGCGGCATCCTGCGCGAGGCCAACTTCGGTCCGCCGCCCGCGCTGCGCCGGCTCGCCGCGATCCGCGACTTCGACCTGTTCGTCACGACCACCTTCGACCCGTTGCTCGAGCAGGCGATCAACCTCGAGCGTTTCGACGGCGCGGCCGGCACCGAGGTGATCAGCTACGCGCCGAACCGCGTCGCCGACCTCGGCGCCGAGCGCGAGGCGCTGCAGCGCCCGGTCGTCTACCACCTGTTCGGCAAGGTCTCGGCCGCGCCGACCTACGTGATTTCGGACGAGGACACGCTCGAGTTCATCTGCGCGCTGCAGAGCGAGCACCTGACGCCGGAGCGCCTGTTCCACGCGCTCGAGCACAACCACCTGCTGTTCATCGGCAGCAACTTCACGAACTGGCTCGCGCGCCTGTTCCTGCGCATGGCAAAGCGCCAGCGCCTGTCCGACCCGCGCGACGTCGGCGAGGTGCTCGCCGACGACCACAGCGAGCAGGACGAGCGCCTGATGAACTTCCTGCACCAGGTCAGCGTGCGCACGCGCGTGTTCAGCGGCGCCCAGAAATTCGTCGACGAGCTGCACCGCCGCTGGCTCGCGCGCCAGCCCGAGAGCGTCGCCGCGGCCGAGCCGCAGCGCTTCGCGCCGCCCGCGCGCGAGATGCCCGAGCGCGCCGTGTTCATCAGCTACGCGCGCGAGGACCTCGCCGCCGTGCGGCAGCTCAAGGCCGGCCTCGAGGCGGCCGGCGTGACGACCTGGTTCGACATGGAGCGGCTCGAGGCCGGCGACGACTACGACCGCAAGATCCAGCGCAATATCGCGAACTGCTCGTACTTCATTCCGATCGTCTCGGCCGCGACCGAGCGCCGCACCGAGGCCTATTTCCGGCGCGAGTGGAGCTACGCGCTCGACCGCGCGCGCAATATGGCCGACGGCGCGATGTTCATCCTGCCCGTCACGATCGACGCGACGAATCCGGCCCAGGCGCTCGTGCCCGAGCGCTTCAAGGCCCTGCACTTCAGCCAGCTGCCGGGCGGCGCCGTCAGCGAGGACTTCGCCGCGCGCCTGCGCGAGGCCGCGGGTTCGCGCTGGGGGGCGCTCGCATGACCGCGCGCGAATGGGAGATCGCGGCCGACGCGACCCTCAACGCCGAGCACCCATGGCTGGGCCTCGCCTCGTTCACCGAGGCCGCGAGCGCCTACTTCCACGGCCGCGAGGAGGAGATCGCCGAGCTCGTGCGGCGCGTCCAGCGCAAGACGCTGACCATCCTGTTCGGCCAGTCGGGCCTGGGCAAGACCTCGATCCTCAACGCCGGCGTCGTGCCGCGGCTGCGCGGCCAGGGCTTCTGCCCGGTCTACGTGCGCGTCGACTACGCGGACGGCACGCCGAGTCCGTCGGAGCAGATCAAGCAGGCGATCCTGCGCGAGTCGCGCGCGCAGGGCCAATGGACGCAGAGCGGCGTCGCAAGCGCGGGCGAGTCGCTGTGGGAGTTCCTGCACCACCGGGACGACATGCTGCACGACGCCGCCGGCCGGCCGCTGCTGCCGCTGCTGATCTTCGACCAGTTCGAAGAGCTGTTCACGCTCGCGCAGAGCGACGAGGCCGGCCGCGCCAAGGCCGCGCTGTTCGTCGCCGACCTCGCCGACCTCGTCGAGAACCGCGCGCCGCGCGCGCTCGAGGCCGCGATGCTCGACGACGACGCGATCGCCGAGCGCTTCGACTTCAGCCGCAACGACTACCGCGTGCTGATCGCGCTGCGCGAAGACTACCTCGCGCCGCTCGAGGCGCTGAAGGCGCAGATGCCGAGCATCACGCAGAACCGCATGCGGCTCGCGCCGATGACGGGCGTGCAGGCGATGGCCGCCGTGCGCGGCCCGGGCGGCCACCTCGTCGGCGAGGAAGTGGCCGGCGCGATCGTGCGTTTCGTCGCCGGCGGCGGCGAGCTCGCCCACGCCGAGGTCGAGCCCTCGCTGCTGAGCCTGATGTGCCGCGAGCTCAACGACGCGCGCCTCGCCAAGGGCCAGCGCGAGATCAGCGTCGACCTGCTCGCGGGCTCGCACGCGGCCATCCTCAGCGACTTCTACGAGCGCGCGCTCGCCGACCAGCCGGCCGCGCTGCGCGCGTTCGTCGAGGACGTGCTGCTGACCGACTCGGGCTACCGCGAGAACGTCGCCGAGGAGCGCGTGCGCCGCGAGTTCGCGGCCACCGGCGCGGCGCCCGACGCGCTCGCGACGCTCGTGAACCGGCGCCTGCTGCGCATCGAGGAGCGCCTCGACCTGCGCCGCGTCGAGCTGACCCACGACGTGCTATGCGGCGTCGTCAAGGCGAGCCGCGACGCGCGCCGCGAGCGCGAGGCGCGCGAACTCGCCGAGCGCGAGCTCGTCGCCCAGCAGCAGCGTGCGCGCGACGCGCGGCGCCAGCTGCACCGCGCGCGCCGCGTCGCGACCGCCTGCCTGGTGCTCGCGGCCTGCGCGGTCGCGGCCTCGGGCTACGCCTACTGGAGCTCGCAGCGCGCGAAGCAGGCCGAGGCGCTCGCGAACGCGTCGCGCACCCAGGCCGAAGGCATGATGAGCTACCTGCTCGACGACTTCTACGAGGAGCTCGCGCCGGTCGGGCGGCTCGACCTGATCGTCGGCCTCGGCCAGCAGGCGGTCGACTACTACGCGAAGCTGCCGCCCGCGCTGCGCAACGCGACGACGACGCGCAACCACGCGCTCGCCGCAACGCGCCTGGCCGAAGCGCTCGACAACCAGAACAGGATTGCCGCGGCGCGCGCGCAGATCGTGCCGGCCGTGCAGGAGCTCGAGCAGCTGCGCGTCGGCGGCGACGTCAGCGAAGCGACGACGGTCGCGCTGGCCGAGGCGCTGCGCGCCGAGTCGCGGCTGCTCGTGGCCGAGCGGCAATTGGCGCAGGCGCGCGACACGACCGAGCGCGCGCAGCGCCTGCTCGAACCGCTCGCCGCGCGCCCCGACGCCTCGGTCGCCGTGCTGCAGACCCAGGCGCAGCTGCTGTCCAACCTCGGCTACCTCATGATGAACATGGACGAATTCGAGCCCGCGCTCACGGCCTTGCGCGCGAGCCAGGCCATGAGCGCGCGGCTCGGCGGCGCCGACAGTCACGACGCGACGCGGCGCGAGGTGCTGCGCGCGACGGCCGACTATGCCGGGACGGGCCCCTGGGAGGTCGGGGCGCTGCTCAGGCTCGGACGCGCCGACGAAGCGCGCGCGGCCGGCGCGCGGGCGCTCGCAAGGCTCGACTGGCTGCTCTCGGCGCGGCCCGAGCACAACCTCGCGCGCTACCTGCGCGCCACGCTGTACGGGAACCTGTCCTGGAACGAGGGCGTCGACATGCAGGCTGCCCAAACCTTGCGCTACGCCGAGGACTCGCTCGAGGACTGGAAACGCCTGGTCGAGGGCGACCCGAGCAACGCGCGCTATCTGAACAACCTGGCGGTCGCCTGGGTCGGCGTCTACAGCGCCGACTGGGCACTGGGCCAGACCCACGCCGCCGTCGCGGCCGCCGAACAGAACCAGGCCGCCGCGGCCCGGGCCAAGGAAAGCAGCTTCAGCCTGGTCAACCGCCTGGGCTTCGACGCCGACCTCGTCCAGATGGCCGCCGACGCCGGCATGCTGCCCGAGGCCGAGGCCGCGCTGGCCGACATCCACGGACTCGGCGCGCGCCTGCTGCGCCTCGGCAACAGCCCCGAAGCCCACGGCATCGTCGCTTGCACGACCGGCAACGCCGAGGCCGCGCTGGCCCTCGCGGGCAGCCCCCGCGGCGGCACCGCGACGCTCGCGGCCTCGCTCGCCGCCCTCCAGGCCTCCGGGCAGAAGCTCTCGAACGACGCCGACGCCTACTGCCTGCGCCCGGGCTACAACAAGCTCGGTCAGGCGGCGCTGCAGCGCGGCGACGCGGCCGCCGCCGAGCAGGCCTACGAGACGCTGAACCAGCGCTTCGAGGTCGCGCCGCCGAACAACCTCGGCGACCGCCGCGACCGGGTCGACGCCGAGGTCGGCCTCGCGCTCGCGCAGGCGCGCGAGGGCCGGCTCGACGCGGCGCGCGCGAGCCTCGCGCCCGCGCTCGCGACGCTGCGCGCGGCGCTCGCGCGGCCGCACGACGACCTCACGCTGCAGCTCCAGCAGGCCCAGGCCGAGTTCGTCGAGGCACTCGTCGAGCCGGCGCAACACGCGGCGCTGCTGCGCGCGGCGGCCGCGCATCTCGACGGCCTGCCGGCCGAGATGCGCGCGACGCACACGGTGACGCGCTGGCGCGCCTGGATCGCCGCCGCCGCGCAGGGCCACGCGTGATGCCGCCGCGCTTCGACGCCCGCAGCGAGCCCGGCCAGGTCTTGCCCGACGCCGCCGACCTGCACGCGGCGCGCAAGCGCGAGTTCCTCGTGCGCGTGCGCTTCGCCGCCGTGGCCGGCGAGCTGCAGACACCCGAGGGCCGCGTCCAGGTCCAGCCCGGCGACGCGATCGTCAGCGACGACAAGGGCCGTACCTGGCGCGTCTCGCGCCACCATTTCGACGCCAAGTACGAGCGCGTCGACGCCGAACAGTTCCGCAGCCGCCGCGTCGAGGTCCGCACGCGCCGCATGGCCGAGGCCTTCGAGGTGCTGCTCGCCGACCACCGCTCGCTCCTGCGCGGCGCGCCCGGCGACTGGCTCGTCGACTACGGCGACGGCAGCCTCGGCGTCGTCTCGGACACCGCGTTCGCGGCGAGCTACGACCTGATCGATTGACCTTCTCATGCCGCTCCACCAGACCATCCAGAACCTGCTGCTGATCGGCGTGCGCCTGCAGCATGCGCCCGCGCCGGCGCCCACCCGACCGCCGCCCGCGCTGCAGGCGCTCGTCGACGCGCTCGAACCCGAGCGGCACGCGAGCAACGGCCGCGCGGTCGAGTACGGCCACCGCTACCGCAGCGCGTTCTGGGGCCTGTACCTGCTCAGCGCGCTCGCCGTGCTGTTCGCGGCGCTGCCCGAGGGCCTCGGCTGGGCCGACGAGCGGCATGCGCTGCACCGTTGGGCGCCGCTCGCGGGCTGCGCCGAGCTCGCCGCGATCGGCGTCGTCGCCGCGCTCTACGTCTGGGGCCACCGGCGCGACTGGCAGGGCCGCTGGCTCGCCGCGCGCACCGAGGCCGAGCTGCTCGTCTACCTGCCGCTCGCGGCGACGCTGCAGGACCCCGAGGTCGACGCGGCCGGCTTCGCCGACGCCTGGCTCGCGACGCTGGCCGGCCGCGGCAACGCGTCGAGTCAGGCCGGCGAGGTCGACGCGCTGTGCCGCCGCCACGCGGCGCTCGCCACGGCCGGGCGCGACGCGGCGCTGCGCGACCCGGCCGCGTGGGCACGTTGGCTGCGCGGCGTCGTCGCGGCCCAGCAGGACTACCACGCGCGCGTCGCGCTGCGCCAGCACGCGCTGCAGCACCGCGTGCACCGCGTCAACGCGCTGCTGTTCGCGCTGACGGCGCTCGGCACGGCCGCGCATCTGGTCTGGCACCAGCCCTGGCTGCTGCTCGTCGCGACGGTGTTCCCGGCGCTCGGCGCGGCGCTGCACGGTGCGCTCGCGCAGTCCGAGGCCTACCGGCTCGAGATGAACTCGCGCCGCCTCGCCGAGGCGCTCACGGCGCTGCAGGCCGAGGTCGGCGCCGTCGACGCCGCGGCAGCCGACGCGCCCGACGCGCTGCGCGCGCTCGGCCACAAGGCGCTGGACACGATCCTCGCCGAGCATCACGATTGGTACCAGCTGGTCCAGCCCCACCGCCTGCCGCTAGGTTAAACCCGTGAAACGCCCCGCCCTCGCCTGCTCCTTCCGCCTCGTCGCGGCGCTGCCGTGGGCGCTCGCCGGCGCGGCCGTCGCCGACCCCGGCTACTACCTGATCACGCCCTACAGCGAGCCCGGCCAATGGACGCTCGACCTGCGCTACTGGAGCGTCACGCCGCAAGGCGGCAATACCGTGGTCTGGCCCGAGGCGGGGGTGCGCTACGGCGTCAACAGCGTCTGGACGACCGAGCTGCTCGCGAGCTTCGAGGGCCCGCACCCCGACGACCTGTCGCTGAACGGCTGGAACTGGCAGAACGAGATCCTGCTCACCTCGGGCCAGTCGCCGTTCGACCTCGCGCTGCACCTGCAGGCGATCCACAGCCCCGACGACGGCAACTTGCTGCAATGGGGCGCGCTGTGGCAGACCGAGCTCGGCCTCACGCGCGTGAACTTCAACGCAATCTTCGAGCGCCAGTACCAGGACGGCGCGAAGCCGGTCCAGCTCAAGATCCAGTGGCAGGCGCTGCACCCGGTCGTGCCGGGGCTGCGGCTCGGCGTGCAGGGCTTCGGCGAGCTCGGTCCCTGGGACCATTGGTCGTCGCATCAATCGCACCGCGCCGGGCCGAGCGTCGACTGGGGCTTGCCCTGGGGCGAGCTGCAGGCGAGCTACCTGTTCGGCAAGGTCTACGGCGGCCGCGCCGACATGCTGACCGCGCATCTGAGCGTGCCGTTCTAGGCGCGGGCCGCCGCGCGGCTCAGCCCGGCAGCTGCAGGCGCTGGCAGCTCTCGAAATGGCGCTCGACGCCCGTCACCGGGTCGGTGAACGCGAGCCCGCGCGCGAGCAGCTGCAGCGGCGCGCCGAAGTCGGGCTCGGCCTCCTCGGGCTGCAGCACCGGGTAGATGCGGTCGCCGACGATGGGCAGGCCCAGCGCGCAGAGCTGCGCGCGCAGCTGGTGCTTGCGGCCCGTGACCGGTTCCAGGCCGTAGCGCGCGAGCCCGCCGCGCTGCTCGAGCAACGCGATGCGCGTCTCGGCGTTCGGCGCGCCGGCCTCTTCGACCATCTGCATGAACGCGTCCTCGCGCTCGACGAGGCGGCTGCGGTAGACCATGGGCAGCGCGAGGCCGGGCCGGTACGGCGCGATCGCCTCGTAGCGCTTGCTCACCGTACGCTCGCGGAACGCGCGCTGGTAGGCGTCGCGCGTCGCGGGCTGGATCGCGAACACGACGAGGCCCGCGGTCTCGCGGTCGATGCGGTGCACCGGCGTCAGCGTCGCGATGCCGGTGCGTCGCACGAGCCTTGTCAGCAGGGTCTGCTGGATCCAGCGGCCCTTGGGCGTGACCGGCAGGAAATGCGGCTTGTCGGCGACGAGCAGGTGTTCGTCCTGGAACAGGATCTGCTCGTCGAACGGCACGACCGGCTCGCTCGGCAGCCAGCGCCAGTAGAACAGGCGCGTGCCCGCGCGGTAGGGCGCGTCGGGCGCGAGCGGCGCACCGGCCGCGTCGCGGACCTCGCCGCGCGCCACGCGCGCGAGCCAGTCGGCGCGCGCGACCTTGGGCAGGCGCTCGGCGAGGAAGTCGACGACGAGCGGCCAGGGCCCGGCCGGGCAGGCGACGGCCGACGCGCCGACGCCGTCGAGCAGGGGCAGCGCGGGTTTGGGCGGGCGGGACATCGTGGACGGCGGGGGTCTAGCTGCGATTGTCCCAGCCCGGCCGCCCTGCCCTGCCGCCCATGCCCGCCAAGCCCGCCGCCGCCATCGAACCCCGCTACTTCGCGAGCGCTGCCGAATTCCGAACGTGGCTCGCCGCACACGCCGCCAGCCAAACCGAGCTGCTCGTCGGCTTTCACAAGGTCGGCAGCGGCGTGCCGAGCATGACGTGGCCCGAGTCGGTCGACGCGGCGCTGTGCGTGGGCTGGATCGACGGCGTGCGCAAGCGTGTCGACGACGCGCGCTACCAGATCCGCTTCTCGCCGCGCAAGCCCGGCTCGATCTGGAGCGCCGTGAACATCGCAAAGGTCGAGCAGCTCACGGCCGCCGGCCTGATGCAGCCGGCCGGGCTCGCCGTCTATGCGCAGCGCAGCGAGGCGCGCTCGCGCGTCTACGCGTTCGAGCGCGAAACGCCGGCCGAGCTCGAGCCCGCCGAGCAGCGTCAGTTCGCACGCGCCGACTGGCTGTGGTTCGAGGCCCAGGCGCCGAGCTGGCGCGTCAGGATGCTGCACTGGGTCGTCACGGCCAAGCGGACCGACACGCGCGCGAAGCGCCTCGCCGAGCTCGTCGCGGGCTGCGCCGCGCGGCGCCGCATCCGCACCTGATCAGGAGAAGATCGCGTCGCCGTGCAGCCAGGCCTGGGCCTCGAATGCGAGCAGCGCGAGCGCGGCGGCCAGGCCCAGGTACTGGGCGCCGAAGCGCAGCTTCTCGGCCAGCGTCGGCAGCGTCTCGTGGTCCTGCAGGCGCCCGCCGAGCATCGCGAAGAACTGCGGCGCCGCCGTGATCGCGATCAGGATCAGCAGCGGGCTCGGCCGCCACAGGAACATCAGCACGAGCAGCGGCGCGCCGACGAACCAGAGCTTGGGCGAGATCACGCCGACGAGCCGGCCGCCGTCGAGCGGGTTCAGCGGGATCAGGTTGAACAGATTGATCATGAAGCCGGCCTGGGCCAGCGCCATGTACAGGCGGCCGTAGCCGGCCAGGCCGAGCAGGAAGCAGGCGAACGCCGCGATGCTGCCGAGCATCGGCCCGGCGAGCGCGACGCGCGCCTCGACGGCCGGCGCAAGACGCTCGTCTTTCAGCGAAATCCAGGCGCCGACGAAGGGGATGAAGACCGGCGCGCCGACGGCCAGGCCATGCTGGCGCGCGGCCACGTAATGGCCGAGCTCGTGGACCAGGATCAGCAGCACGAAGCCGACCGCGAACGGCCAACCGAAGCTCATCGCGTAGACGGCCATCGACAGCAGCATCGTGCCGCCGCTGAGCAGCACCTTGCCGAGGCCGCCCTTGAGCAGCAGGGCGAGCAGCAGCTTCACGGCGCGGCCCCGCGCGCCGCGAGCGCCTCGGCGTAGGCGGCGTTGATTGCCTGGGTCTTGCGACTCGCGAACTCCTGGAGCTCGGTGCCGAGGCTCGCGACCTTGTCCGGGTGGTACTGGCTGACGAGGCGCTGGTAGGCCGCGCGAATCTCCTCGACGCTCGCGTCGGCCGCGACGCCGAGCACGGCCGGCCAGGTCGGCACCGCCGCGGGCGGCGGCGACACGGCGGTGTCGGCCGTCGGCGTGGGGACTTGCTTGCGGCCGCCGAGCAGGAAGCTCACGAGCCAGTAGCCGGCTCCGGCGCCGCCGACGATGGTGGCGATCTCGACGAGGTTCATTCCCTGAATTGCTCTTCTTCCTGCGTTGTCCCGATGCGCTGCTCGAGCCGCGCGGCCGTCGCGCGCAGCTGCGCCATGCGCGGCGTGCCCTCGGGCTCGACGTCGAGCTGCTCGCGCAGGCGCACGAGCATCGCCTGCAGCGCACGCCGCCGCTCGTCCGGCGCGAGCAGTCCTTCGAGCGCCGTGCCGCTCGCGACGCGCGCGCGCAGGCCGAGCTTGCGCACGAGGTTCAGCGCGAACGGCGGGCACGCGATGCACTCGAGCGCGAGTTTCGCGCATTCGCCGAGGTCGAGGCCGAGGCGCTCGCGCTCGCGCCACAGCAGCAGCGCGTGGACGCCGCAGGCCATGTAGATCGCGAGTGCTGCGCCGAGCTTGAGCCACAGCAAGGGGTAGCCGAGCAGCGCGATCGGCAGCGCACCGAAGATCAGTACGAGCAGCAGCGCCGCGTTCACGCGCAGGCCCACGCCCGGCAGCGCCGGCGGTGCCGACACCGCCGCCGCGTCCTCGGGCCCGGTCTCGAAGCGCCAGCGCAGGCGCAGCAGCGGCCGCCACGGCGCGAGCGGGTTCGGCAGGCAGAACTCCCTGTGGGCGAGGCGCCAGCCGCTCACGCCGAAGCGCGCGAACCAGCGGCCGCCGTGGCGCTGCTCGAGCAGCCATTCGTCGGCGCCTAGCCACTGCGCGGCGTCGAACAGGTAGAGCGCGAGCGCGAGCCCCAGCAGCGCGCCCTCGGCGCCGTCGATCATGCGTTGCCGCTCTTGCGCTGGAACAGCTTGCGCGCGCCGGCCACGGCCGCGGCGACGCCGGCCGCGACAAGCTTCCAGCCGGCCACGAGCACGGCGACGATGCTTTTCCAGAAGCCGGTCTTGACGGCGACGGCGGCCGCACCCCCGGCGACGAGCGCGGCAAGGCCGTACTCGGCGACGCGGTCGCCCGAGCGGAACTCGCTGTACTTCTCGCCGCCGCGGAAGTCGAAACCGCCGAGCATCTGCTTGAACTCGGCGACGTCCTGGTCGAGCGACTCGGGGTCGGACACCAGGGTCGCGCGCTCGTAGCCCTTGCGGCCGAGGATGCGCACCGTGTAGTTGATGACCGGGTGCGGGTCGTCCGACGCGTGCAGGCGCAGCGCCCATTCGAGGCGGTGGCTCTGCGCGTCGTAATGCGGCGGCGCGTACCAGCCGTCGGTGTAGAGCAGCGCCATGCCGCGCTTTTTGCGCTCCTCGTTGCCGGCCTCGTCGTTGTCCTTGATCTGCTTGAGCAGCGCGTCGGCATCGATCTTGTCGTCGTCCTTGACGTAGCCCGAGTCGTCAAACTCGAAGGTCGCCCACCAACGGCTGCCGTGCACGATGTTCAGGCCGTTCGTCGGCAGGTTGCCGGTCAGCTCGAGGAACTTGCTGCTGTTCGCCTCGTCGAGCGACGCGAAGCCCTTGGCCAGGTCGAGGTCGGCGCGGCCGCCGAGCGCGAGCTTGTCGGGGCCGGCGGCCCAGGGCAGCGCCGCGATCGGGTTCGCGCGCGGCGCGCTCGCGGCGTCGTCGGCGTGGGCACCGGCGCCGGCGAGCGCGAGGGCCAGGGCCAGCGCCCGCAGGGCGTAAGCAGGCTGAGTCATTCGAGGCTCCCTTTTGTCTTGACGTGGGCGCGGATTATGGCGAGCGCCGACGCGGCGGCGGCGCATCGGCCAGGGATTGCCCGCGCGTGGAAATTCACCTTGGGCCGCGACGGCCCAGGTTCAGTGCGGCGCCGACGCCGCAGCAGCCGGCGCGACCGGCGCGCCGCTCGCGTCGAGCTCGACGAAGGGCACGCGGCCGAAGGCCTGCAGCTGCGGCAGCAGCGCCGCGCGGTCGCCGACCGCGACGACGATCAGCGCGTCGGGCTTCACGCCGCGCAGCGCGGCCTGGAACGCGCTGACCGCGCTGACCGCCGCGATGCGCTGCGGCAGCTCGACGATCGCCGCGTCGGGCTGGCCGACGATCCAGTTGCCCGCGTAGGCCGAGGCCACGTCGCCGTTCGTCGCGAAGCGCCCGGGCAGCGACAGCAGCTCGGCGTTGCGCGCGCGCTCGAGCTCCTCGCGGCCCATCGGCTTCGCGACCATGCCGTGCAGCTGGGTGAACAGGTCGCCGAGCGCCGCGCCGGTCACGTCGCTGCGCAGCTCGCCCTGGACGGTGAAGCTGCCGCTCTGGCGGTTGCGGCCGAAGCCCGAGAACACGCCGTAGGTGTAGCCCTTGACCTCGCGCAGCTGCTGGTTCAGGCGCGAGGTGAACAGGCCGCCGAGCGCGTCGTTCATGACGTCGAAGGAGGCGGCCTGCGGGTCGCCCGCGCGCGGGCCCGGCGCGACGGCGAGCAGCGCGGTCTGCGCGGCGCCCGGCTGGTCGACGAGGGCCAGGCGCGCGGCGTCGGGCTGCTGCGGCGCGCCAGTCTGCAGCGCCGGCGTCGCGGGCCGGGCCCAGGTGCCGAACTGCGCCTCGGCGAGGCGGCGCAGCTCGGCGAGGTCGACGTCGCCGACGACGACGAGCGCGGCCTGGTCGGGCCGGTAGCGCAGCTGCCAGAACTGCTTGAGCACGCTCGCGTCGACGCGCTTCAGCGATTCGGCGTCGCCGAGCGGGTTGGCGCCGAGCGGCGAGTTCGGGCCGTAGAGCAGGCGCGCGGCGACGACGCGCGCGACCGCCGGCGCCTCGTCGCGCTGGGCGGCGAGCGCGGTCAGGCGCGCGCTGCGCTGGCGCTCGATCTCCTCGGCCGCGAAGGCCGGGTGCTCGACCATGTCGGCGAGCAGCGCGAGGCCAGGCGCGAAGCTCGAGGTCAGGCCGCTCAGGCTCAGGCTCGCGTTCTCCTTGCCCGCGTCGGCGCTGAAGCTCAGGCCGAGGTCGGCGATCTGCTCGGCGAGCGCGGTGCTGCCGCGCGTCGCCGTGCCCTCGCGCAGCATCGCGGCCGTGAAGCCGGCGAGGCCCGCCACGTTCGGCGGGTTCGTGTCCTGGCCCGCGCGCACGACGAGGCTCGCGCTGACGAGCGGCAGGCCCGGGCGCGCGACGTGGATCACGGTCAGGCCGTTCGCGAGCGTGAAGCGCTCGGCCGCGGGCAGGCGCACGGCCGGCGCGGCGCCCGCACGCGGCTGGGTGTAGCGCCACTTCTCGTCGGCGTTGATGTGGACGCGCTCGCCCTTCGCGCCGGCCGCGGGCGGCGGCGGCGTCGGCACGTCGGCGGCGAGGTGCTTGTCGCCGGGCGTCGTGTACTCGACGACGCGCGCGTCGAGCGGCAGCCAGCGCGCGGCCGCGGCGCTCACGGCCGCAGGCGTCAGCGCCGTGTAGCGCGCGATGTCCCTGGCGAGGAAGTCGGGGTCGCCGGCGAGCTGGTTGTAGCCGTTGATCACGTCGGCGAGGCCGCCGACGCGTTCGAGCCCGGCGAGCGCCTGGGCGCGCAGCTGCGTGCGCACGCGGTCAAGCTCCTCCTGGCTCGGCGGCGTCGTCGCGAGGCGCCTGATCTCGGCGTCGACGAGCTGCTGGAGCTCGGCCGGCGCATGGCCGGGCCGCGCGACGACCTCGATGAAGAACAGCGAGCCGAGCGACAGCGACTGCTGGTAGACGTTGACGCTCTGCGCGACCTGCCGGTCGCGCACCAGCAGCTGGTAGAGCCGGCTCGCGCGGCCGCCGCCGAGCAGGTTCGCCGTGACGTCGAGCGCGGCGTCGCCGTCGGCGTAGATCGCCGGGGTCTGCCACGCGATCGCGAGGCGCGGCAGCTCGACGCGGTCGGTCACCTCGAGCCTGGTCTCGCCGTGCAGCTGCGGCTGGGCGGCCTGCACGGGCGGGATCGCGTCGCCGGCCTTGAGCGGGCCGTAGTACTTCTCGACCAGGCGCTTCGCCGCCTTGGGGTCGAAGTCGCCGGCAAGCACGAGCGTCGCGTTGTTGGGCCGGTAGTAGCGCTTCGCGAACGCGACGACGTCGGCGAGCTTGATGCCCTGGATGTCGGCGTGCGAGCCGATGATCGCGGCGCGGTAAGGGTGGCCGGCCGGGAACAGCGCGTGGAACAGTGCCTCGTCGGCGACGCCGTAGGGGCGGTTCTCCCAGCTCTGGCGGCGCTCGTTGCGGACGACGTCCTGCTGGTTCGCGAGCGCGACCGGGTCGATCTCGTCGATCATGTAGCCGAGCTGGTCGGACTGCAGCCACAGGCCGAGCTCGAGCTGGTTCGACGGCAGCGTGAAGTAGTAGTTGGTGCGGTCGAAGTCGGTCGAACCGTTCGAGTCGGTGCCGCCGGCCGCGTCGATGACGCGGTCGGCGACGCCGCGCGGCAGGTGCTTGCTGCCCGCGAACATCAGGTGCTCGAACAGGTGGGCGAAGCCGGTCTGGCCAGGGCCCTCGTTGCGCGGGCCGGCGTGGACCCAGAGGTCGAACGCGACGAGCGGCAGGCGGTGGTCCTCGACGAAGATCACCTCGAAGCCGTTCGGCAGGCGGAGCTTCTCGAGGTGCACGGCAAGCTGGCCGTCGCGCGTCTCGATCGCGGACTGCGCCGCCGGCGCTTCGGGCGCGGCGAAGGCGTTCGTCAGGCTCGCGGCGGCGAGCGCGGCGGCGAGCAGCAGGGGCTGGGTCTTGATCATGGGGATGATGCGCCGCGGCGCGTGAGGGGCGAGGCGCTGCGCACCATAGCCGCAGGCGCGCGGCGCGGCAAGTGCCGTCAGTCAAGCACCTGCAGCACGACCTCGACGCTGAACAGGCTGCCCTGCCCCGGCGTGCTCGCGACCTCGATCTGGCCGCCCATCAGACGCACGAGCTCCTGGCTGATCGACAGGCCCAGCCCGGTGCCGCCCGCGCGCCGCGACGCCTCGGAGACCTGCTCGAAGGGCTGGAACAGGCGTGCAACCTGCTCGGGGCTCATGCCGATGCCGGTGTCGCGCACGGCCAGGCGCAGGCGCGCGCGGCTGCCCTCGCGACGCAGCTCGCGCACGCCGAGCACGACCTCGCCGGCGTCGGTGAACTTGACCGCGTTGGACAGCAGGTTCAGCAGCACCTGGCGCAGGCGCTGGCCGTCGGCGAGCACGCGCTGCGGCAGCGTGTCGAACTCGGTCGCGAAGCGCAGCGACTTGAGCTCGGCGCGCACGCGCACCGAGTCGGCGACGACCTCGAGCAGCGCGCGCAGGTCGAGCGGCGCCGGCTGCAGGCGCACCTTGCCGGCCTCGATGCTAGCCATGTCGAGCACGTCGGCGATCAGGCCCAGCAGGTGCTCGCCCGAATCGCGGATCAGCGCGACCTTGGCCTGCTGGGGCGGGCCGACGCTCGCGTCCATCTGCAGCAGCTGGGTGAAGCCGAGGATGGCGTTGAGCGGCGTGCGGAACTCGTGGCTCATCGTGGCGAGGAAGCGGCTCTTGCTCTGGTTCGCGGCTTCGGCGCGCTGCTTGGCCTCGCTGAGCTCGAGCGTGCGCTCGTGGACGAGCTCCTCGAGGTGGTCGCGGTGGCGCTTGAGCTCCTCCTCGGCGAGGTGGCGCAGGCTGATGTCGCTGACCATGCCCTCGATGCGCCGCGGCGCGCCGGCCTCGACCGGCACGAGCCGCGCGCTGAGCTCGATCCACAGCGGCCGGCCGTCGTAGGACTCGATCAGCAGCGGCCATTGCTGGACGCGGCGCTCGCGCAGCAGCTGCATGGCGATGCGGCGCAGCGCGCGCGAATCGGCGCGCACGAGCTGGGTCAGCGGGCGCTGCAGGCGCAGCGGCCGCTCGGCGTCGGGGAAGCCGAGCATCTGCGCGAGCGCGCGGTTGATGTCGAGCAGGCGGCCGCTCGCGTCGATCTGGAAGATGCCCTCGGTCGCATGCTCGAACAGGCCGCGGTAGCGCGCCTCGCTCGCGCGCAGGCCCTCGGACGAGAACTGCAGCTGCGCGCTCATCGCGTTGAACTGCTCGGTCAGCTGGCCGATCTCGTCGTGGTGCTCGACCTCGGCGCGCGCGCCGAGTTCGCCCGCGGCGACGCGGCCCGCGAGCTGGCCGAGCCGCGACACGGGCCGCTTGACGAGCAGGTTCAGCATCACGCCGGTCGTCACGAGCAGCGCCGTGAGCACGCCGGCGAGCAGCTCGACGATGAAGTCGCGCGTCTCGCCGACCTTCTCGAGCACCTGCTCGCGCGTGTAGACGAGCGTCGCGCGGCCGACCAGCTTGGGCTCGGGCGCGCCGGGCTCGGTGTGGACGATGTCGAAGTCCAGGCGTAGCGGCTCGACGGCCGCGCGCGCTCTCTCGCGCAGCATCGGCGCGGCGCCGATGCCGGCCGCGTGGATCTCGATCGCGTGGACCTCGGGGTCGGCCATGACGGCGTCGAGCAGGTTCGCGATCGTCGTCGTGTCGACGTTCCACAGCGGCGCCGAGAAGCCGCGCGCGACGATCGAGGCCATGCGGATCTGGCGCTGGTGCAGCGCCGCGTCGAGCGCGTCCTCCTCGTGGTGCAGCCAGTACCAGCCGAACAGCGCCGAGAGCAGGCAGGCCGCGAGCACGACGCCGCCCATCAGGCGCGCCTGGATGCCGAAGCGGATGCCTGCCACGCCCGGCCCTGGCCTCAGGCCGCCGTCTTCTTCGCGGCCGCCTTCTTGGCCGGCGCCTTGCCGGCCGGCGTGCGCGGCGCGCGCGGTTCGAACTCGAACACGACCTTGCCCTCCTTCTTGTCATAGGCCAGGAAGGCCTTGAACTTGCGCCGCGTCTTGTTCGACACGAAGTTCTCGAGCAGCGCGGTCTTGCCCTCGCCGAGCAGCTTCGCGACCTGCTCGGCGTCGATCGCCTGCTGCAGGATCACCTTGCCGGTCTTGAAGTCGCAGCTCGGCTTCGGGCCGACGCTGTGCTCGCACAGGTAGTTCGTGCCGTGCTCGTAGACCGCGCCGCCGCATTTCGGGCAGGGGCCCAGCGAGGCCTGGCCGCCGAAGTCGATCGGCGCGCCGGATTCCTCGGCCTGGCGCGCGTCCTCGCCGAAGTCGAACTCGAGCTTCCAGTTCTCGATCTCGGCATCGAAGACGAGGGCGAGCTCGGCCGTGAACGGCCAGCCGGCCTTGGAGCGGAAGCCCTCGAGCGGGCCGATCTTCTTGTCGCGCAGGAACTGCTCGACCTCGGCGAGCTCGAAGCTGCGCCCGCCCGGGATCTTGCCGATCGAGAAGCCGCAGGCGTCGACGCCGCTGCCGCTCTTGCCCGTGCACGTGAAGCGGCGGTAGTTCTCCTTGACGATGCCGCTGCATTTCGGGCACGGCGTCTTGAGCGTCGCGTAGTCGCCGGGGATGGTGTCGCGGTCGTATTCCTTGGCCTTCCGGACGATCTTGTCGGTCATCGCCGCGATCTCGGCCATGAAGGCATCGCGCTTGAGGCGGCCCTTCTCCATCTCGGCGAGCTTGAACTCCCAGTCGCCGGTCAGCTCGGGCTTGGTCAGGTCCTCGACGTCGAGGCCGCGCAAGAGCGTCATCAGCTGGAAGGCCTTGGCCGTCGGGATCAGCTCGCGGCCCTCGCGCAGCATGTATTTCTCGGTGATCAGGCCTTCGATCGTCGCGGCGCGGGTCGCCGGCGTGCCGAGGCCCTTCTCGCCCATCGCCTCGCGCAGCTCGTCGTCCTCGACGAGCTTGCCCGCGCCTTCCATGGCCGACAGCAGCGTCGCTTCGGAGTAGCGCGCGGGCGGCTTGGTCTGCAGCGCCTTGACGTCGACGCTCTCGGTGCGCACGGGCTCGCCGGCCTTGACCGGCACGAGGTTGGCGTCGTCCTCCTGCGCTTCCTTGCCGTAGACGGCGAGCCAGCCCGGCTTGACGAGCACCTTGCCGTTGGTCTGGAAGCTGTGCGTGCCGACCCGGCTGATGCGCGTCGTGACCTGGAACTCGGCGGCCGGGAAGAACACCGCGAGGAAGCGCTTGACGACGAGATCGTAGAGCTTGGCCTCGGGCTCGCTGAGCGAGCGCGGCGCCTGCAGCGTCGGGATGATCGCGAAGTGATCCGAGACCTTGGCGTTGTCGAAGACCTTCTTGGTCGGCTTGATATAGCCCTCGCGCAGCGCCGTCGCGGCGTGCTGGGCGAGCGCGCGCAGCGGCACGGGCAGGTCGTCGACGGCGAGCATCTCGGCCGTCTGCTTCGCGACGCTCACGTAGTCCTCGGGCAGGAAGCGCGAATCCGTCCGCGGGTAGGTCAGGACCTTGTGCTTCTCGTACAGCGCCTGGGCCAGGCCCAGCGTCGTCTTGGCCGAGAAGCCGAAGCGCGAATTGGCCTCGCGCTGCAGCGTCGTCAGGTCGTAGAGGCCGCCGCAGCTCTGCGTGCTGGGCTTGCTCTCTTCGGTCACGCTCGCAGGCTCGCCGCGCACGGCCGCCGCGATCGCCTCGGCGCGCGCCGCTTCCCACAGGCGGTCGGAGCGCGCCTCGGGGTCGTCGCCCTTCTTCCACGCCGGGTCGAACCACTTGCCCTCGTACTGGCCGGCCTCGGCGTCGAAGGTCGCGCGGACCTCCCAGTAGTCGCGCGCCACATGCTTGCGGATTTTTTCCTCGCGCTCGACGACGATCGACAGCGTCGGCGTCTGCACGCGCCCGACCGTGGTCAGGAAGAAGCCGCCGTCGCGCGAGTTGAACGCCGTCATCGCGCGCGTGCCGTTGATGCCGACGAGCCAGTCGGCCTCGGAACGGCAGCGCGCGGCGTCGGCGAGCGGCAGCATCTGCGCGTCGCTGCGCAGGCGCTCGAAGCCCTCGCGGATCGCCTGCGGCGTCATCGACTGCAGCCACAGGCGCTGGACCGGCTTGTTCAGGTTGCCGCGCGCGGGCTCGGCGTACTGCAGGATCAGGCGGAAGATCAGCTCGCCCTCGCGGCCCGCGTCGCATGCGTTGATCAGCGCGCTGACGTCCTTGCGCCGGATCAGCTTGACGAGGGCGTTCAGGCGGCCCTTGTTCTTGTCGATCGGGTTCAGGTCGAAGTGCGGCGGGATCACCGGCAGGTGGGCGAAGCTCCACTTGCCGCGCTTGACGTCGAACTCCTCGGGCGCCTTGATTTCGACCAGGTGGCCGACGGCCGAGCTCACGACGTAGCGTTCGTTCTCGAAATGGTCGTCGTGCTTGTCGAACTTGCCGGCCTCGGCCGTCAGCGCGCGCACGATGTCCTGGGCCACCGAGGGCTTCTCGGCAATGATCAGGGTCTTGCTCATCTCGTCGTCTTCAATTCTTCGTTCGTCCACACAGCCTGCCGCGGCAGCCTGCCTACAATCCGGCCTCGCGCGCGCCCACACGTACGTACGCACGCGCGCGCACCCATGAATTCAATGTAACCACAAAGCCGATGCCGACAAGCCGCCCCACGTCCGAACCTTCGCGCCCCCATTCGGCCGGTCGCCGGATCCAGGTACGTCGCTCCGGCGTGCACGGCCGTGGCGTCTATGCAGCCGCGCCGATCGAGGCCGGCGCGACCATCATCGAATACAAGGGCGAGATCATCCCCTGGGCCGAGGCGCTGCGCCGCCACCCGCACGATCCCGCGCAACCGAACCATACCTTCTACTTCCACATCGACGGCGGCCGGGTCATCGACGCCCTGTACGGCGGCAACAGCGCGCGCTGGATCAACCACAGCTGCGACCCGAACTGCGAGGCCGACGAGGCCGACGGCCGCGTGTTCATCAAGGCGCTGCGCGACCTCGAGCCCGGCGAGGAGCTGTTCTACGACTACGGCCTGACCATAGCCGAGCGCTACACGCCCAAGCTCAAGAAGGAGTTCGCCTGCCATTGCGGCGCGCTCACCTGCCGTGGCACCATGCTCGCGCCCAAGCGTTGAGCGGCCCGCCACCATGACGATCTCTTCCGAGCGCAACACGCCGCACCTGGCCTGGCACACCGAAGCCCTGTGGGCGCAGCTCGAGCCGCTGCTGCCGGGCCTCGGCATCGAGGTCCTCGCGCGCATCGATTCGACCAACACGGCCCTGCTCGAACGCGTGCGCCGCGAGACCCAGACCGACGAGGGCGGTCGCCAGTACGGCCGGCGCGCCGGCGACCTGCTGCCGAGCCTGCTCGTCGCCGAGCACCAGACGCTCGGCCGCGGCCGCATGGGCCGCGCCTGGGTGTCGGCGCCGGGCAGCTCGCTGACCTTCTCGCTCGGCGTCGGCCTGCCCGAGGCCGACTGGACCGGCCTGTCGCTCGTCGTCGGCAGCGCGATCGCCGAGGCGCTCGAGCCCGCGCCCGGCGCGGCCCCGCGCCTCATGCTCAAGTGGCCGAACGACCTGTGGCTCGACGGCCGCAAGCTCGGCGGCATCCTGATCGAGACCTTGCAGGCGAACCGCCAGCGCCTCGTCGTGATCGGCGTCGGCATCAACGTCAGGGAGTTCGGCGACCCGGCCGACGCGGCCTTGGCCGGCCAGTTCGGCACCGGCTTCGCCGCGCTCGACGAGCTGCTGCCGGGCATCATGCTGCCCGAGGCGCTCGCGCGCGTCGTGCCGGCGCTCGCGCGAGCGCTCGTGGACTTCCCGAGCAAGGGTTTCGCGGCCTGGCAGCCGGCCTATACTCGCCGCGACCTCACGCTGGGCCGGCAGGTCACGGCCGGCGCGCTGAGCGGCGAATCGCTCGGCGTCGGCGCCGACGCGAGCCTGCAGGTGCGCGACGCCGACGGCGCCGTGCACGGCGTGAGCGCCGGCGACGTGAGCGTGCGCCTGCAGCCATCCTGACGAGCATCCGCCCCCGAGGAGCGCCCTGCCCCCATGCTTCGAGCCCTTGTCCTCGCCCTGGCCCTGGCCAACGCGCTGTTCTTCGTCTGGAGCCGCGGCTGGATCGACGGCCTCACCGGGCTCAAGGCGAGCGGCGACCGCGAGCCCCAGCGCCTCGCCCAGCAGCAGCACCCCGAGCGCATCCAGCTGATGGGCCAGCAGGCGCTCGCCGCGATCCGGCAGACCGCCTGTGTCGCGCTCGGCCCGCTCGACGGCGACGCGGCGCTGGCCGCCGCGCGCGGCGCGCTGCAGCGCGCGGGCGTCGACGGCTGGCGCGTCGACGCCGGCCAGGCCGTCGGCGTGTGGGCCGTCGCGACGATCCGGCTCGCCGACCGGGACTTCCAGGCGCGCAAGGAAGAGACCTACAAGCGCATGCACATCGCCTACGACTACCTGAGCGGCGTGCCGGCCGAGATGCCGAGCCTCGTGCTGTCGCGCCATGCGAGCGCGCAGGCCGCCGAGGCCGAGCTCGCGCAGCTTTCGCGCCACGCGCTCAAGGGCCTGCGCGTGCTCCAGCTGCAAGCGCCGGTGCCGCGCGCGAGCCTCGTGTTCGCGCAGGCCGACGGCCTGCTGCAGGGCCGGCTGCGCAACCTCAAGGACGCCCAGCTCGCCGCGACGCTGCACGACTGCAGCGCCGACGAGGCGGCGTTCGCCGCCGCGCCTAGCGCGGCGAGCGCGCCCGCGAGCGGCGCGGCGGGCGCAGCGCCAGCGCGGCCAGCATCAGTGCCACGGCCCACAGCGGGCTGAACGCGCCGCCGCCGCCCGAGCTGCCGCTCGTCGAAGCGCTGCCCGCGCTGCCGCTGCTGCCCGAGCTGCCGCTCGAACCGCTGCTGCTGCTCGCCGCGACGACGATGCTCTGCGTCGTCGTGTAGGTGTCGCCGAAGTCGTCGGTGACGGCGAGCTGCACCGAGATCGTGCCGGCCGCCGTCGGCGCGAGCGTCGTCGAGCTGCCCGTCGTGCCCGACGCGAAGCCGGTCACGGCGCCGCCGCCGCTCACCAGGGTCCAGGCCCAGCTCGAGACGCTGCGGCCGCTCGCGAGGTTCGCGCTGCCGGTCAGCGTGACGGTCTGGCCCGCCGTCGGGCTCGCCGGCGCCACGGCGATGCTCGCCGACGCGGCGCCGAGCGCCTGGGCGGCCGCGACGGCCGCGCCGGTGTCGAGCATGCCGGCGCCGCAGGTGCTCGTCGTGCAGTAGCACTCGTCCTGGGCCGTGCTGGTCGGCGCCTTGCAGGCGGCGACGCCGGCCGAGCCGCCGGTCGTCGGGAACGCGCGCACGGTGTTCTTGAGCAGCGTCGCGACCTGGGTCGGCGTGAGCTGGGGGCGCTCGGACAGCATCAGCGCGACCGTGCCGGCCACGAGCGGCGTCGAGTAGCTGGTACCGAAGCCGGTGTCGTAATAGGCGTCGTTCGCGACCGGCGTCGTCGTGCCGCTATTGCTCAGGCTCAGGATCGGGTACAGGCAGGGGCCGGTCGCGTTGCCCAACGCGTCGACGTTCACGCAGTTGCCGCCGGGCGCGGCGATCGCAACCTCGGGCCCGAGGCTGGAGAAGCCGACCTTGGTGCCGACCTGGCGCAGCGCCGCCACCGTGACCACGCCGGCGCAGTTGCCGGGCACGCCGACCGCCTCGCCCTCGCTGTTGCCGGCCGCGACGACGACCGTCGCGCCGGCGGCGTTGACCTGCGCGATCGTGCCCGGATAGGTCCCCGTGCCCGTTCCGGTGCAGGCGCCGGACCCGCCGAGGCTCAGATTGAGCACCTTGGCCGGATTCGGGTTGGTCGGCACGCCGGGCTGGGCGATGCCGGCGGCCCACAGCATGCCGGCCATGATGTCGGAGTCGTAGCCGCCGCACTTGCCGAGCACGCGCACCGGCAGCAGCTTGACGCCGCCGGCGACGCCGGCCATGCCGACGCCGTTGTTCGTCGCCGCCGCGATCAGGCCGGCCACGTGGGTGCCGTGCCAGGAGCTGGCGCCGATGTCGCTCGTCGTGCAGCCGCTGCCGAGCGTGTTGTTCGCGATGTCGGTCGCGCTGACCCAGTCGCCCGGGTCGGACGCGTCGCCGTTCGCGCCCTTCGTGCCCTCGTTGTTGGTGGCGAGCGCCTCGCTGCTGCCAGCCTCGCCGTAGCTGACGAAGTCGTAGCCGACATAGCCGGACGGGAAGTCGCTCGTGTCGGTCGTCTTGATGAACTGCGAGCTGCCGTCGGTGTTCGTGAAGTCCGGGTGGTCGAAGCGCACGCCGGTGTCGACGACGGCGACGACGACGCTCGACGAACCGAAGGTGATGCCCCAGGCCGGCGGCGCGTCGATCGCCGAGACGAGCGTGCTCGACGGCACGTTCAGGTACCACTGGCCGGCGGCCGGCTGGCCGCCCGGTCCGACCGCGTAGTACGGGTCGTTGACCGTGCCGTTCGTCGCCGCGACGCGGCGGCGCTGGTCGACCGCGACCGCCTCGACCTCGGCGTCCTTCGCGAGCTCGCGCGCGAGCGTCGCGGAGTCGACGCCGGTCGCCGTGATCACCTGGGTGCGCTCGTCGAGGCTGCGCCCGCCGTGCAGCGTCGGCGCGAGGCCGCGGCGCAGGCCCAGCGTGTTCGCGCGCGTCTCGGCGATGCCGCCGACCTGCGCGTGGCCCATGCGCACATCCATGCGCTGCGCCTTGACGCTCGCGGCGTCGGCCTTGAAGCGCACGATCACGCGCGCGGTCGGGGTGGGGTCGGCGGCGTGGGCGAGGCCGCTGCCGGCGAGCGCGAGGGCGATGGCGAGGAGGTAACGGTGCAGTTTCATGGACAAACTTCCAGCAACATGGCCGTCAGTGTAGGTCGCGACCCGCGGCGCAAGGCGTTAAGAAGGGCAAACGGAAGATGCCAAACCCGACATCCACGCGCCATCAGGGTGTCAAAAAGCACAAACCCCGCCGCGGCGGGGTTTGTGCGGCGCAAGCCTGGCGAAGGCCCGCCCTGCGTCAGGCCGCGATGACCTTGACCATCTCGAGCACCTTGTTCGAGTAGCCCCATTCGTTGTCGTACCAGGCGACGAGCTTGACGAAGGTGCTGTCCAGCGCGATGCCGGCCTCGGCGTCGAAGATCGAGGTGCGCGCGTCGCCGCGGAAGTCGGTCGCGACGACCTTGTCCTCGGTATAGCCGAGCACGCCCTTGAGCGCGCCCTGCGACTGCGCCTTCATCTCGGCGCAGATGTCCTTGTACGAAGCCTCGGTGTCGAGCTCGACGGTCAGGTCGACGACCGAGACGTCCGAGGTCGGCACGCGGAAGCTCATGCCCGTGAGCTTCTTGTTGAGCTCGGGGATCACGACGCCGACGGCCTTGGCCGCGCCGGTGCTGCTCGGGATGATGTTCTCGAGGATGCCGCGGCCGCCGCGCCAGTCCTTGTTGCTCGGGCCGTCGACGGTCTTCTGCGTCGCGGTGGTCGCGTGCACGGTCGTCATCAGGCCGCGCTTGATGCCCCACTTGTCGTTGAGCACCTTGGCGAGCGGCGCGAGGCAGTTGGTCGTGCACGAGGCGTTCGAGATCACCGCCTGGCCCGCGTAGCTCTGGTGGTTGACGCCGTAGACGAACATCGGCGTGTCGTCCTTGGACGGGGCCGACATCACGACCTTCTTGGCGCCGGCGGCGAGGTGCTTCTCGGCGGTTTCCTTGGTCAGGAACAGGCCGGTCGACTCGACGACGATGTCGGCGCCGACCTCGCCCCACTTGAGCTCGGCCGGGTCCTTGACGGCGCTCAGGCGAATCTTCTTGCCGTTCACGATCAGGGTGTTGCCGTCGACGGCGACTTCGCCGTCGAACTTGCCGTGCACGCTGTCGTACTTGAGCATGTAGGCGAGGTAGTCGGGCTCGAGCAGGTCGTTGATCGCGACGACCTCGACGTCCTTGAAGTTCGCGACGGCGGCACGGAACACCATGCGGCCGATGCGGCCGAAGCCGTTGATACCGATCTTGATAGTCATGGAAGAGTCTCCAGCGGGGATAGAAATTCTGTTCTGGGCGGGCGCGACGACCGGCGCCTGCGGCGGGACCAAAAGGATACCCGCTACGCGTTACATCGGCCGATCAAGCGCGCTCAGCGCTTCCTGGTCTTGAGACGCGCCGCGCCGATCGCGACGCGCACGGTGTCGGCGACGTTCTCGGCCGTGAAGCCGAAATGCTTGAACAGCACGCCGGCCGGCGCCGACTCGCCGAAGGTGTCGATGCCGACGACGGCCGCGCAGCCGTACTTCCACCAGCCGTCGCTGACGCCGGCCTCGACGGCGACGCGCGGCACGCCCTCGGGCAGCACGCTGGCCTTGTACTTCGCGTCCTGGCGGTCGAACACCGTCGTGCTCGGCATCGAGACGACGCGCACGCCGATGCCGTCCTGGGCGAGCAGCTCCTGCGCGCGCATCGCGAGCTGGACCTCGGAGCCGGTCGCGATGATCACGGCCTGGGCCTTCTTTTTCTTCACGCCGATCGGCTCGGCGAGCACGTAGCCGCCCTTGGCGACTTCGTCGATCGCCTGCTTGGGCGCGTAGGGCAGGTTCTGGCGCGACAGCGCGAGCACGCTCGGGCGCTGGGCGTTGCCGATCGCCATGGTCCAGGCGACGACGGTCTCGGCCGTGTCGGCCGGGCGCCAGACGTCGAGACCCGGGATCAGGCGCAGGCTCGCGACCTGCTCGACCGACTGGTGGGTCGGGCCGTCCTCGCCCAGGCCGATCGAGTCGTGCGTGAACACGTGGATCACGCGCTGCTTCATCAGCGCGGCCATGCGGATCGCGTTGCGGCTGTAGTCGCTGAAGGTCAGGAAGGTGCCGCCGTAGGGGATGTAGCCGCCGTGCAGGGCGACGCCGTTCATGATCGCGGCCATGCCGAACTCGCGCACGCCGTAGTTGATGTGGCGGCCGCCGTTCGGCACGCCGGCGTCGAAGCGCAGCGGCGGCGTCGACTTGGTGTTCGTCAGGACCGAGCCGGTCAGGTCGGCGCTGCCGCCGAGCAGCTCGGGCAGCGCGGCCGTGAAGGCCTCGAGCGCGATCTGGCTGGCCTTGCGGCTCGCGACGGTCTGGGCCTCGGTGTGGGCCTTGATCACGGCGTCGACGGCGACCTGGGCGAAGTCGGTCGGCAGCACGCCGGCCATGCGGCGCTCGAACTCGGCGGCGAGCTCGGGGTGGGCCGCGGCGTAGGCGTCGAAGCGCTCGTCCCAGGCCGCCTCGGTCTTCGCGCCGGCGGCCTTCGCGTCCCAGCCCGCGTAGACCTCGGCCGGGATCTCGAACGGAGGGTGGTTCCAGCCGAGCGCGGCGCGCGTCAGCGCGATCTCGTCGGCGCCGAGCGCCTCGCCGTGCGCCTTGGCCGTGCCGCCGCGGTTCGGGCTGCCCTTGCCGATCGTGGTCTTGGCGATCACGAGCGTCGGCTTGTCGGTGCTGCGCTTGGCCTGGGCCAGCGCCGCGTCGACGGCGTCGACGTCGTGGCCGTCGACCGGGCCGATCACGTTCCAGCCGTAGGCCTCGAAGCGCTTGGCCGTGTCGTCGACGAACCAGGGCGCGACCTGGCCGTCGATCGAGATGCCGTTGTCGTCGTAGACCGCGATCAGCTTGTTCAGCTGCCACGCGCCCGCGAGCGCGCAGGCCTCGTGGCTCACGCCTTCCATCAGGCAGCCGTCGCCGAGGAAGGCGTAGGTGTGGTGGTCGACGATGGCGTGGCCGTCGCGGTTGAACTCGCGGGCGAGCAGCTTCTCGGCCAGCGCCATGCCGACCGCGTTCGTGATGCCCTGGCCGAGCGGGCCCGTCGTCGTCTCGACGCCCGGCGTGACGCCGACCTCGGGGTGGCCCGGCGTCTTGCTGTGGAGCTGGCGGAAGGCCTTGATCTCTTCGATCGGCAGGTCGTAGCCGGTCAGGTGCAGCAGCGCGTAGATCAGCATCGAGCCATGGCCGTTCGACAGCACGAAGCGGTCGCGGTCGGCCCAGTGCGGGTTCGCCGGGTTGTGGCGCAGGTGGCGGCCCCACAGCGCGACGGCGATCTCGGCCATGCCCATCGGCGCGCCCGGGTGGCCGCTATTGGCCTGCTGGACGGCGTCCATGGCCAGGGCGCGGATGGCGTTGGCCAGTTCGGTGGTGGGCGTAGCGGTCGTCATGGCGGGGGCTTTCCTGGGCGGTGTAATGGGCTGGTAACCGCGCTCGCCGGTGGGCCTCCCGGCGCCGCGCGCGGCAAAGTCCGGGATTCTACGGGGGGCGGCGCGGCCGCCCCCATCCGCTCGAATCCGGCGTTACTGCGCGAGCGGCAGCGTGATCGCGTCGATGCGCGCGAGCACCTCGGGCGTCAGACGCGGCGTCACGGCGAGCGCGCCGAGGTTGTGCTCGAGCTGCTCGAGCCGGCTCGCGCCGAGGATCACGGTGGACACGCGCGGGTTGCGGTTGCACCACGCGATCGCGAGCTGGGCGACGCTGCAGCCGAGCGCCTTGGCGACGCCCTCGAGCTCGGCGACCGCGGCGTTGCGCGTCGCGTCGACGAGCTGGTCCTTGATCCAGCCCATGTTCGCGACCGTCGCGCGGCTGCCCTCGGGCACGCCGTGGCGGTACTTGCCCGTCAGCAGGCCCGAGGCGAGCGGGCTCCAGGTCGTCAGGCCCAGGCCATGGTCTTCGTACAGGCGCGCGTATTCCTGCTCGACGCGCTTGCGGTGCAGCAGGTGGTACTGCGGCTGCTCCATGACGGGCTTGTGCAGGTGGTGGCGCTCGGCGATGTCGCAGGCCGCGCGGATCTCGTCGGCGCTCCACTCGCTCGTGCCCCAGTACAGCGCCTTGCCCTGGCGGATCATGTCGCTCATCGCCCAGACGGTTTCCTCGATCGGCGTGTGCGGGTCGGGGCGGTGGCAGTAGACGAGGTCGATATGGTCGAAGCCGAAGCGCTTGAGCGAGCCGTCGATCGCCTGCATCAGGTATTTGCGGTTCAGCGTGTTCTTGAAATTGACCGTCGGCTCCTGCTGGTCGATGCCCCAGTAGAACTTGGTCGAGACGACGAAGCGGTGGCGCGCCCAGCCGAGCTCGCGGATCGCCGCGCCCATGACTTCCTCGCTCTTGCCGAGGGCGTAGCCCTCGGCGTTGTCGAAGAAGTTCACGCCCGCGTCGCAGGCCGCGGCGAGCATGGTCGCGGCGGCCTTGACGTCGACCTGGTTGTGATACGTGACCCACGAGCCGAGCGACAGCTCGGAGACCTGCAGGCCGCTGCGGCCCAGGCGTCGGTATTGCATTGTTTGACTCCGCAAAGGGATGGGGGAAGGCGGTTATGGGGAACCGGGCGCGGCAGCGTAGCGCACATCGCAAGACCCTATGCCGCGGCGCCGATATCATCGTCGCGATGAGCACCTCCCGTCCCCTGCGCCTCGCCGTCGTCGGCGCCGGGCCCGCCGGCCTCGCGCTCGCGCTGCTCGCGGCGCGCGAGCTGCCCGGGGCCAGCGTGAGCCTGTTCGACGCGCGGCCGCTCGAGCGCGACATCGGCGCCGACCCGCGCACGATTGCGCTGTCGCTCGGCAGCGTGCAGCTGCTCGAGCGCCTCGGCGCGTTCGACGCGGCGCGCGCCCAGGCGATCGCGACGGTCCACGTCAGCCAGGCGCCGCCGACGCCGCAGCACCGCTTGTTCGGCCCGGCCGGCGAACCCGAGGTCCGCATCACGGCGGCCGAGCTCGGCGTGCCGCGGCTCGGCGCCGTGCTCGCCTACGGTGCGCTCGTCGCGCCGCTGCAGGCGGCCTGGCTCGCGCTCGCCCAGGCCGCGCCGCAGCGCCTCGTCACGCGCTTCGGCACCCCGGTCGCTGCGATCAAGCCGGTCGCGGGCGCGCCCGGCGAGACCGGCGCGGCCGCCGACGAGGTCGAGGTCGACGCCGGCATCGTCGAGCGCTTCGACCTCGTCGTCGTCGCCGAGGGCGGCGTGTTCGCCGAGCAGGCGCGCAAGTCGATCACCCACGATTACGCGCAGAACGCCTGGGTCGGCACGCTGACGCTCGCGCCCGACGCGCCGGCCGGCATGGCCTTCGAGCGTTTCACGCGCAACGGCCCGCTCGCGCTGCTGCCGCTGCCGGCCACGGCCGACGGCGCGCGCCGCGCGGCGCTGGTCTGGTGCATGCCGGCGGCCGAGGACGAGATCGCCGAGCTCGACGACGCGCAGCGCTGCACCGTGATCCAGACCCTGCTGCCCGCGGCGGCCGGCACGGTGCGCGGCATCTCGGCACTGAAGAAGTTCCCGCTCGGCCTGAACGCCGAGCGCACGCTCGTCGACGGCCGCGTCGTGCGCATCGGCAACGCGGCGCAGACCCTGCACCCGGTCGCCGGCCAGGGCCTCAACCTCGGCCTGCGCGACGCCTGGTCGCTCGTGCATTCGCTCAAGCGCGGCGACGCGGTCGGCGCGGCGCTGCGCCGCGTCGAATGGCAGCGCGCCCCCGACCGCTGGAGCACGATCGTCGCGACCGACTTTCTCGCGCGCAGCTTCGCGTCGCGCTGGCCGGGCCTGCCCGTGGTGCGCGGCCTCGGCCTCGCGGCCGTGCAGGCGCTGCCTGCCGCGAAAAAGGCGCTCGCGCGCCAGATGATGTTCGGCCGGCGATGACGCGGCGGGCGGACTGGCGCGACCTCGCCCGGGCCGCCCGGCTCGCGCTGGGCCGCACGATCGCCGTCGGCGCGATGGCAGCCCTGCCCGCCGGCCCCGCCTGGGCCGGCCCCGGCCAGGCCGTCGCGCCCGCGCCGACGCGCGTCGTCTACCCGTCGGCGCCACAGGTCGGCGACCACCGCGGCGACTTCTATATCGAGCTGCTCAGGCTCGCGCTCGCGAAGTCCGACGGGCGCTTCCAGGTCGTCGGCTCGACCGACCCGAGCATGGCCTCGCGCGCGTTCGTGCGCCTCGCGCGGCACGAGGGCGTCGACGTGATCTGGGCGCCCACGACGCGCGAATTCGAGCACGACTACCGTGCCGTGCGCGTGCCGCTGGACAAGGGCCTGCTCGGCTGGCGCCTGCTGCTCGTGCGGCGCGACGACCTCGCGCGCTTCGCCAAGGTCGCGACGGGCGCGCAGCTGCGTGCGCTGCGCGCCGGCCTCGCGGCCGAATGGTCGGACACCCAGGTGCTGCGCGACAACGGCCTGCCCGTCGTTACGGCCTCGCTCTACGACAACCTGTTCCCGATGCTCGCGGCGCAGCGCTTCGACTACTTCCCGCGCGGCGTCGCCGAGATCGTCGACGAGCAGCGCGCCCACCCCGAGTTCGCGATCGAGCCGCGCCTCGTGCTGCACTACCCGGCCTGCACCTACTTCTTCGTCGCGCGCGACAACGAGCGGCTCGCCGCGCAGATCGAGCTCGGCCTGCGCCGCGCGCTGCAGGACGGCGCGTTCGAGAAGCTGTTCGACTTCTACAACGGCGACGCGGTGCGCGCGGCGGGGCTCGAGCAGCGCCGCGTGCTCGAGCTGCGCAACACCGTCGAGCCGCCGGGCTGCGCGGCGCCGCCGCTCGTGAGGAAGGCGCGGCGCTAGCCGGTCGGGCGGCTCAGCCGCTCTCGCGCAGCATCAGCTCGAAGCCGAGGTCGAGGTGCGCGGGCGCCGGCGTCTCGCCGCGCAGGCGCGCGAGCAGCAGTTCGGCCGCGCGCTCGCCGATCGCGGCGCGCGGCGTGCGCACCGTCGTCAGCGCCGGCCGGGTCCAGGCGCTCTCGGGCAGGTCGTTGAAGCCGACGACGGCGAGCTGGTCGGGCACCGCGACGCCCTCGCGCAGCGCCGCGAGCAGCGCGCCGTGGGCGAGGTCGTCGTTGTTGAAGAAGATCGCGTCGACGGCCGGGCGCTGCGCGCGGATCTGCCCAAACAGGCGCGCGCCGAGCGCGACGCTCGACGCCGCCGCGTCGCGCCATTCGAGCCGCGCGTCGTAGCGGCCGGCCGCCTCGAGCGTCGCGCGCCAGCCCGCGAGCCGGGCCAGCGTACGCGGATCGAGCTGGGCCGCCGCGAACGCGATGCGCCGGCGGCCGCGCTCGAGCAGGTGGCGGGTGAGCGCCGCGGCCGCGTCGAACTGCGAGAAGCCGACGCTGCACGCGTCGCCGAGCGCCGTGCCCGCGGCGGCGTCCGGCGTCTCCATCATGTGCACGCAGGGCAGGCGCTGGGCGGCGAGCAGGCGGCGCGTCGCCGCGTTCTGCGCAAGGCCGGTCAGCAGGATGCCCGCGGGCCGGTGCAGCAGCTGCTCGCGCACGAGCTGCTCCTCCTCGGCGGCGTCGTAATGGGTGATGCCGACGAGGGTCTGGTAGCCGGCCGCGCGCAGCGCGCGCTGGGCCGCCTCGAGCAGGTCGACGAACAAGCGGTTCGTCAGCGACGGGATCAGCACCGCGACATGGCTGCTGCGCTGCGACGCGAGCGCGCGCGCGGCCGGGTCGGGCACGTAGCCGATCTTCTCGGCCGCCGCGCGCACGCGCGCGGCGAGCTCGACGTCGACGCTCGCGGCGCCGCGCAGCGCGCGCGACGCCGTCATCGCGCTGACGCCGGCGAGACGCGCCACGTCGGCCATCGTCGCGCGGCCGCTGGCGCGGCGCGAGCGCGGGGAGTCGTCCTGTGCCATCGTCGCCTTCTACGCGTAAACCCGCGTTCGCGCCGCGAGCATAGCGCCTAAGATAGCGCTATCCCATCCGGGTTTCCGTCCAGGGCCGCGCCGAGTTGGCGCCGATGACAGCGGGAATCGCGACATGGGATTTTCAATAAGGCGCCGAGATAGCGCTAACCGAGGAGCGAGGCAATGGAGGCGGATTATCGCGGCGCGGCCGCCGCGCCCGTCGTCGTCATGGGCGTGGCCGGCTGCGGCAAGTCCTCGCTCGCGCAGGTGCTCGGCGCGGCGCTCGGCTGGCCCGTGATCGAGGGCGACGACTTCCACCCGCCGCGCAACAAGGCGCTGATGCAGGCCGGCACGCCGCTGACCGACGCCGATCGCGCGGGCTGGCTCGACGCGCTCGGCGCCGAGCTCGCGCGCCACGAAGGCGGCGTGCTGTTGAGCTGCTCGGCGCTCAAGCGCGCCTACCGCGAGCGCCTGCGCGACGCGGTGCGCGGGCGCGGCCTGCGCTTCGTGTTCCTCGAGCTCGACGAGGCCGCCGCGCTCGCGCGCGTGCAGGCGCGCGGCGGACATTTCTTCAACCCCGGGCTCGTGCGCAGCCAGTTCGAGACGCTCGAATCGCCGCTCGGCGAGCCCGGCGTGCTGCGCCTCGACGCGACCGACGCCCCTGCCGCATTGCGCGAGACGGCCCTGCAATGGCTCGCGCGCCCATCCACCACGACCAAGGAAGCCCGACCGTGAGCAACCCCTCCACCACCGTGCCGCGCCTGCGCTGGCGCATCGGCGGCCTGATCGGCGTCGGCGTGCTGATCAACTACTTCGACCGCATCAGCATCTCGGTCGCGGGTCCGCAGCTGCGCGAGATGTTCGACCTGAGCCCGGCCGAGCTCGGCCTGCTGTTCAGCGCCTTCTTCTGGAGCTACGCGCTGCTGCAGATCCCGGCCGGCCTGATCCTCGACCGCTTCGGCGTCACGCGCGTCGGCCGCTGGTGCGCGTTCCTGTGGGGCCTGGCCTCGCTCGCGAGCGCCTGCGTGACGGGTTTCGCGGGCCTGTTCGCGGCGCGCATGCTGCTCGGCATCGCCGAGGCGCCGAGCTTCCCGGCCAACGCCAAGGCCACGGGCTTCTGGTTCCCGCGCACCGAGCGCGCGATGTCGACGGCGCTGTTCGACGCGGCCGCGAAGTTCTCGAACGTGATCGGCGTGCCGCTGATCGGCCTCGTCGTCGTGAAGCTCGGCTGGCGCTGGGGCTTCGGCGCGGTCGGCCTGCTGAGCCTCGCCTACTTCGCGGCCTTCTACTGGATCTACCGCGACCCGAGCCAGCACCCGCGCCTCGCGCGCGAGGAGCACGACTACATCAAGGCGAACGGCGCGACGCCCGAGGGCGAGCTCTCGGCCAACCCGGCCGGCATGCTCGGCTACCTGCTGCGCCAGCGCAAGGTCTGGGGCCTGTCGATCGGCTTCGCGGCCTACGGCTACTGCTTCTACCTGTTCCTGACCTGGCTGCCCGGCTACCTCGTGCAGACCATGCACATGGACATCCTGAAGTCGTCGACCTTCGCGGCGATCCCCTGGGGCTGCGCGACGCTCGCCGACCTGTTCGTCGGCGGCTGGCTGATCGATCACCTGATCCGCAAGGGCCTCGACGAGACGCGCGTGCGCAAGGGCGTGCTGCTCGCCGGCATGCTGCTGGGCCTCGCGGTGTTCGGCGCGACGGCGAGCGACGACCCGGTCGTCGCGCTGACCTGGATCTCGATCGCGCTGAGCGGCCTCGCGGCGGCCGCGCCGGTCGGCTGGTCGCTGCCCTCGCTGATCGCGCCGCGCGGCTGCGCGGGCACGGTCGGCGGCATCATGAACTTCGCGAACAACATGATGGGCGCGGTCGCGCCGATCGTGACCGGCTACATCGTCGGCAAGACCAGCTCGTTCACGAACGCCTTCCTCGTCGCGGGCTGCGTGCTGCTCGTCGGCATCGCGTCGTTCGTGTTCCTGCTCGGGCGCATCGAGCCGGTGCCGGAACCCGAAGCCTGAGTCGCGGGGTTCGAGCCAAGAAAAAGGGCCGCCCGAGGGCGGCCCTTTGCGTTGCGCCTTGCGGCGCCTCGACGCTTACTTCGCGAGCAGCGTCTTGACCGCGGCCTCGAGCTGCTGGTCCTCGCCGGCGTCGAGCTTGCCCGGGTCGTTCGCGACGATCACGTCGGGCGTGATCTCGGCCTTCTCCATGAAGTTGCCCTTGGCGTCGCGGAAGCCCACTTCGGGGATGCCGAAGTAGACGCTGCGGTCCTGCAGGTTCTCCCACCAGACGGCCGTGCCCGTGCCTGCGACCGGCATGCCGATCAGCTTGCCGACCTTGAAGTGCTGGTAGGTCCACGGGAACAGGTGGGCGTCGCTGTAGTTGCTCTCGCTGATCAGCACGACCGAGGGCTTGGTCCAGCGCGTCGTCGGCTCCCAGCCGAGGCTCTGGCCGCGCGGCAGGAACTCGAGGTAGCGCTCGCCGCTCAGGAAGGTCGTCAGCGTATCGTGCAGATTGCCGCCGCCGTTGAAGCGCGTGTCGACGATCAGCGCCTCCTTGCCGGCCTCGATGCCGAGCGCGTCGGCGTAGGTCTGGCGGAAGCTCTCGTCGTCCATGCCGCGCACGTGCACGTAGCCGAGCCTGCCGCCCGAGAGCTTGTGCACGAGCTCGCGCTCGCGCCGCACCCAGCGCTGGTAGAGCAGCTCGTTCTGCGCGCCCGCGGCGATCGGCTTGAGCGTCTGCTCGAAGCGCTTGCCGCTGGCCGGGTCGAGCACGCTCAGGCGCACGAGGCGGCCGACCTTCTGGTCGAGCAGGCTGTCGTACTCGGCGCCCGCGGCGATGCCCGTGCCGTCGATCGCCTCGATCACCATGCCGGCCTTGAGCTTCGCGTCGGCCTTGTCGAGCGGGCCGCCCTCGAGCACCTCGCCGACCTTCAGGCCCGCGCCGTGCCAGGCCGGGTCGACGAACACGCCGAGCTGGCCCGTGCTCGCCGCGCCCTGCACCTGCGGCCGGTAGCCCGAGCCCGTGTGCGAGACGTTGAGCTCGCCGAGGTACTCGCTGAGCATCTCGGCGAGGTCGTAGTTGTCGGCGATATAGGGCAGGAACTTCGCGTAGACCTCGCGGTAGCCGTCCCAGTCGACGCCGCCCATGTCCGTGACGTAGAGCTTCTCGCGCGTCTGGCGCCACACATGCTCGAACATCTGGCGGCGCTCGGCCGCGCGGTCGAGGCGCAGCGCCGCGCTGAAGTGCACGGGCTCGGGCTTGGCGTCGCCCTCGCCGACCTTGAACTTCTGGATATTGCCGCCCGCGAGCACGAAGGCCGTGTCGCCCTTGGCGTCGAGCTGCAGGTCGACGTCGTCGCCATGCGGGCCGCCGGGCAGCTCGCCGAGCTTCTTCGGCTCGTGCGCGCGCATGCGGTTGACCCACAGCTCGTGGCCGTCGCCGACCTTTACGATGTAGTACAGCGCCTCGCCGTCGGGCGAGAGCTCGAAGGCCTCGACCTCGCTCGAGTAGGGCGTCAGGCGCGCGACGCGCTCGTGCAGGCCTTCGCTGTCGATCGCGACCGGCGGCGGCAGCTTGATCGCGTCGTCGTCCTTCTTCGCGTCGTCCTTCTTGTCGTCCTTCTTCTCGTCCTTGCCCTTCTCGGCCTCGTCCTCGCGCTTCTTGAGCGCGGCGAACTCGGCCTTGTCGAGGTTGAAGCGGTCGAAGGCCGCGCGCGTCAGGAACAGCGCCTGGACGTCGCCCTGGGTCGGCGAGTTCGGCTGGCCGTGCAGGCCCCAGCGGTCGGTTTCCCAGAGCACGACCTGGCCCTTGCGCGCGAAGATCGGGTGGGCGTCCTCGTAGCCGCTCAGCGACAGGTTCGTCACCGTGCCGCTGCCGTCGGCCGGCACGAGGCCGACCTCCGAGCTCCAGCGGCTCGGCTCGATGAAGTTCACGAGCAGCGACTTCGCGTCGGGCGACCACGCGAACCATTGGTCGCCGTCCGAGTACGAGTAGCTGTGCTTGGCGGCCATGACCTCGCGCGTCTTGCCGGTCGCGCGGTCGAGCACGCGCACGGCGACGCGGTCCTCGAGGTAGGCGACCTCCCTGCCGTCGGGCGAGTAGACCGGCTGGAAGTTCTGGTGCTCGTTGTCGAGCAGGGTCCTGGTGCGGATCTCGGCGGCGTCGAAGAAATGCGGCGCCTCCTTGCGCGTGCCGGCGATCGCGGCCTCCTCCAGGCGCCAGTGCCCGTCCTGCTCGGCCGCATAGACGATGTGGCGGCCGTCGGGGCTGAAGCTGACCGAGCGCTTCTGGCCCGCGCCGTCGCTGATGCGGCGCGTGTCGCCGAACTCGGTGGACGCGACGAAGACCTGGCCGCGCACGACGAACGCGATCTCGTCGCCGTCGGGGCTCGGCGACAGCTCGGTCGCCTCGTTCGAAAGGCTCAGGTTCTGGACCGTCGCGGGCTCGGTGTCGGCGCCGATGCTGACGGCGACCTTCTGCGGCTCGCCACCCGGCGCCAGGGTGTACAGCTCGCCGTCGTAGCCGAAGCTCAGCAGGCCGTCGTCGGCCATGCTCAGGAAGCGCACCGGGTTCTTCGTGTAATGCGTTACCTGCTCGGCCTTGGCCGGATCGTCGGCCGGCATCTTCCAGACGTTGAAGCTGCCGCTCTTCTCGCTGAGGAAGTAGACGGTCTTCTGGTCGGGCGCCCAGACCGGGTTGCGGTTCTCCCAGCCGCCGCCGGTCAGCTTGCGGTGCTCGCCGGTCTTGGTGTCGTAGAGCCAGACGTCGTGGGCGACCGGCGCGACATGGTGCTTGCGCCAGAGGTTCTCGTAGCCCTTCAGGTCCTCGTAGACGAGGCGCGTGCCCGCGCGGTCGAAGCGCCCGGCGAGCGCCGGCATGCTGAAGACCCGGGTCGGCTCGCGGCCGCCGGCCACGTCGACCTCGTAGAGCTGGCCCATCATCGGGCTCGGGAACTCGATGTTCGCCGCGGTGGCGCCGCGCTGCGCCGAGAACAGCACCTTCGCGCCGTCGGGCGTGAACGCGAACGGCAGCTCGGACGCCGAATGCGTGGTCAGGCGCCGCGCCGGGCCGCCGTCGGCTGCGATCGCGAACACGTCGAAGTTGCCGTTCAGGTCCGACGCGTAGGCGATCAAACGGCTGTCCGGCGACCAGACCGGCTCGGTGTTGTGGTGGCCGTTGCCGACGAGCAGGCGCGCCTGGCCGCCGCCGGCCGGCACGACGAACAGATTGCCCTCGAACGCGAACGCGATCGACTTGCCGTCGGGCGAGATCGCCGAGTGGCGCAGCCACAGCGGGTGCTCGAGCGGGCCGAGCGCGGCGCCGGGTTCGCCCGCGCCGCCGAACGACGGCGCCCAGGGCAGAGCGGCCAACAGAAGCGCAATCGTGCTGCGCCGGATACGGGACCTTGCCATCGTCGGAGTCTCCTGGTTTGGGTAGGCGCCGGGCAGTCTAATGGGCCGAATAGCGCGTAGCCGATCGTCATAATCGGCGGTTCGCGGCGACGCGGCTGCGCCACACTGAAGCCCACCATGGCGAAGACGTCCCCCCTGCTCATCGGCGCGCTGGTCCTCGCCGCCGCGCTCGGCGGCTGCGGCACGCCGTCGCAGTCGCTCGGCATGAACATCACGACCGGCGACGCGCTGCAGCTGCGCACCTGGGTGCCCGACGCGCTGAAGTTCAACGTCGAGCTCGACCATGTGAAGGGCGGCGATGCGACGAGCCGCTGGTGGGGCTCGCGCGTCAGCGGCATGGCGCTCGAGCAGGCGCTCGAGGACTCGCTGCGCTCGGTCGGCATGCTGCCGGTCGCGCCGGCCTCGCCGGCGCGCTACCAGCTGCGCTGCGAGATCGTCGCGCTGGTCCAGCCCGTCGTCGCGGCCGACACGACGGTGACCGTGACGATCCACTACGAGCTGCTCCAGAAGTCCGACGGCAAGCTGCTCTACCAGCGCGACGTGCGCACCCGCGCGACGACCGACTTCACCGACGCGATGCTGTCGCAGCCCGAGCGCATGCGCAGATCCAACGAAAGCGCGGTGCGCCAGAACATCGTGACGGCGCTGCGCGACCTGATGGCGCTGCGCGTCGAGGCGCCGACGCCGATCTGAATTGCGCGCGCTTACAGCACCCGGTGGGCGAGCGCCGGCAGCTGGCGCCGCACCTGGGCGAGCCGCGCCGGGTCGAGCTCGGCGACCACGACGCCCTCGCCTTCGGCCTGGCAGGCGAGCACCTCGCCCCAGGGGTCGACGATCATGCTATGGCCCCAGGTGCGCCGGCCGTTGGCGTGGCGGCCGCCCTGCGCCGCGGCGATCACGTAGCTCTGGTTCTCGACGGCGCGCGCGCGCAGCAGGAGCTCCCAGTGCTTCTCGCCGGTCGTGTAGGTGAAGGCCGCGGGCACGCTGATCAGGTCGCAGGGCGCTGCCGCGCCGAGGCTGCGGTAGAGCTCGGGGAAGCGCAGGTCGTAGCAGACCGACAGGCCGACGCGCAGGCCCGCAGCCGTGCAGCCGACCGGCGCGGCGCCGGCCTCGATCACGCGGCCCTCGTCGTATTGCTCGCGGCCATTGTCGAAGCGGAACAGGTGGATCTTGTCGTAGCGCGCGGCCGCGGCGCCGTCGGGCGCGTAGACGAAGCAGGTGTTGCGCACATGGCCGGGCGCGTCGGCGACGAGCGGCAGCGTGCCGCCGACGACCCACAGGCCGAGCTCGCGCGCGGCGGCCGCGAGCATCGCCTGGATCGGCCCCTGGCCCGGCGTCTCGGCGCACGCGAGCTTGGCGTCCTCGCGCTCGCCCATCAGGCAGAAATACTCGGGCAGCGCGGCGAGCTCGGCGCCCGCGGCGCGCGCCTGCTCGAGCAGCGCGCGGGCGCGCGCGAGGTTGGCGTCGAGCGCGGTGCCCGAGACCATCTGGATGGCGGCGATCTTCATGGCGACTCCTTTGCCGCGGACTGTGCCGAAGACGCCGCCGCGGCGGGGGCTTCGTCGCGGTCGACCTTGTCGACCTTGGGGTCGGTCCAGCTACCGGTGATGTGGAACTCGCGCGTGCCGGCCTCGTTGATCGGCTTGGACAGCAGCAGCTGGGCGAGGAAGGCGCCGAGCCCGATCGCGGGGTTCACGGCCGCGTAGGCGAGCGACGCGCCGCCCGCGTTGAACTCGGGCACGACGACGACGCTGAGGTTCTGCGTCTCGGCGGCGAGGTCGGCCGAACCGGCGATGCGCACGGTGGCCTGGACGCCCTGCATCTTCAGGTCCTTGCTGCGCGCGACGCCGTGGGCGATGTCGACGCTGCCGCTGACGTCGTCGAACGCGAAGCCCTCGGAGAACACGTCGCGGAAGTCGAACAGCAGGCGGCGCGGCAGCGACTGCAGGCTCAGCACGCCGAGCAGGCGGCCGACGCCGGGCTCGGCCTTGAGGAACTGGCCCGCGTCGAGCCTGACGTCGAAATGCCCGTCCATCGCGGCGGCCTCGGGCGTCAGCGGCGAGCCGAGCCAGCCGAGCGTGCCGGCGAGCCGGCCCTTGCCGCCGCGCAGCACCTGGCCCTGGCCGAGGCGCTCGAGCATCGCGCCGCCGTCGCGCACGTCGAGCGTCCAGTCGAGCTCGGTGCGGCGCGGCGCGCCGGTCGCCGCGGCGGCCCAGTTGCCGTGCGCGGTCAGCACGGCGTCGGGCGCGGCGAGCTCGAGCTGGCTGAGCTTCCAGTCGCGCGTCTGCGCGTCGGCCTGCGCCTGGATGCCGAGGCGGCCGAGCTTCTTGCCGCGCAGCTCGAAGTCGTCGACCGCGATGTCGAGCGTCGGCACGATGTCGGGCTGGCGCTGGTCGCCGAGGTTCCGGTCGAGGAACTGGCTGACCGTGTCGGCGTCCTGCTTGGGCAGGGACAGGTGGCCGAGGCGCGCCTGGACGCGGCGCAGCTGACCCGCGCGCGCGAACTCGAGCTCGATCTTGCCAGCGAGCTGCTCGGCCGTCAGGCCGACGCGCAGCAGCGCGCCCGCGTCGGGCGCGGCGACGCGCTCGATATGCGCGTCGAGCTGGTCGAGCGGGCGGCCGAACAGCTGCAGCGAACGCGCGCGCAGCTGCAGCTCGGTCGGCGCGTAGCCGGCCGCGTCGAAGCCGCCGCCCGCCCCGCCCGGGTCCTGGCCGCGCACGAGCGCGAACCAGGCGTCGAGGTTCGCGTCGCCGAGGTGTGCGTCGAGCGCGACGCCATGCGCGGGCAGCGCCGGCGCGGCCGTGAGCACGCCGAGCGCGCCGCGCAGCACATGGGCCTGGGCGCCGGCCGTGTCGCGCAGGTACTGGGCCTGCAGCAGTCCGGCGAGCTCGACGCGCAGCTCGTCGCGTGTCGCGCCCTGCGGCGTCAGCTGCACGTGCAGCGGCAGCGCCGTCGCCGCGGCCTTGTGCAGCGGCGCGGGCAGGTCGACCGCAAGGCCCTGCAGCGTGCTCGCGATGTCGATCGACTGGCCCTCGTCGGTGAAGCCGAGGTGGAGCTGGTAGGCCGCCTGGCCCTGCAGCGCGCGCGCGAACGGACCGAACCCGCCGAACTCGTGGCGCAGGCCTTCGGCCGTCGCCGTGCCGTTGCCGGCGAAGCGCAGGCTGCCGTCGGCCTGGCTGCCGCCTTCGAACGCGAGCTCGCCGCCGAGCGCCTGGGCGCGGCCGTGGCTGACCGCCACGCCCTTGGTGTCGAAGTCGACGCGCGCCTGCGCCGCGTCGAACTGCGGCACGTCGGGGCGCAGTCGCAACTGGTCGTCGGCGAGCTGGACGCTGCCCTTGACGGTCGAGCGCGCCATCTCGGTCAGCGGCAGGCGCAGCGCGAGGTGCAAGCCCGCGTTGCCGCTCGCCGTGGCCTGGCTCAGCGCGTGGCCGATCCACGCGTCGACGGGCGACGCGCGCACGTAGCCGAGCAGCTCGGCGAGCGGGCCGCGGCCGCTGCCCTCGAGCTCGAGCACCGGCCTGCGGCCGAGCGCCTTGATGCCGCCGTTCACGCCGCTGAGCTCGTAGCCGAGCGCATGGGCGCGGCCGTCCTCGATCAGCATCGCGCCGCGGTCGAACACGAGGCCCGCGTCGACCTGGGTGAAGACCGGCCAGACCGGCGCCTGGCCCGGGTCGGGCGGCACGTAGGCGAGCGTGACGTCGCGCGCCCGGGTCGAGATGCGGAACTCGCCGCGCACGGTGCCGCGCGGCACCGGCCGGTCGAACGGGAAGTCGGCGAGCTCGCCGGCGAGGCGCAGCTGCACGTCCTCGGCCGTGCCGGCGAGCACGGCGCCGCGCACGTAGTCGCGCGCGTCGGCGATCGCGAGCGGCAGGTAGCGCTGCACGCGCGCGGCCGCGACATGGTCGATATGGCCGCGCAGGTCGAGGTGGCCGTAGGGCGACGCGCTGCTGTGCCAGCTCACGTCAAAGCGGCCCGCGAGGTCCTCGTTCGCGAGCTTGAGCTCGCGCAGGTCGATCGCGAGGCGCCGCGGCTGGCGGCCCTGCGCCGGCGTGACCTGCCATTGCAGCTGACCGCTCAGCGAGTTCAGCGGCACGTTCGGCTCCTCGAACAGGCCGGGGATCTCGACGCTGCCCTTGGCGATGCCGAGCTGGGCCTGGCCGCCGTGTTCGTCGGCCGTGACGACGAGGCTCGCGCCGTCGACGCCGGGCGTGCCGTAGCCGACGCCGCCCGCCGGCGGCCGCGCGTTGACGCTGAAGGCCTCGATATGGGCGCCGACGCGGTAATGGCTCGGCGCCTCGAGGCTGCCGTCCCATTGCGCGCTGAAGTCCGACAGCACGCCCTCGGGGTGGAGCTGGTCGAGCAGCTCGCGGACCTGGTTGCCGACCGGCAGGCGCTCGGCGATCTGCGCCATCAGCGCGAAGTCGAGGCGCTCGGCCGAGGCCGTGCCGCCGAGCACGCGCGCGTCGGCGAGCCGCGCCGCGCCGTGGCGGTCGAGGCGCAGCGTGACGCCCCAGTTCGAGCGCGGCCACTCGACGCCGTGGATGTTGCCGCCCGCGTCGTCCTGCAGCGCCTCGAAGCCGAGCTGGGTCGCCTGCAGCGCGAGCGTGGTCGGATCCTGGCGCAGCTGCACGCGGCCCTCGATATGGGCCAGGCGCAGCGGGTCGGCGTTCGGCACGAGGCGCATGTGGACGGCGCGCAGCGCGAGGTCGACGGTCGCGCCGGTCGGCTCGCCGCGCTTGACGTCGACCCAGGCGCGCAGCGCGCCGTCGCCCTCGTCGAGCTCGAAGGGCAGGTCGACGTGGCGGCGCAGCTCGCGCAGGTCGGCGCGCGGCAGGTCGGCGTAGAGCTGGCCCGACCACCAGCGCAGCTCGCCCGGGCGCTTGAGCAGGGCCTGGGTGAAGTTGCCGCGCAGGCTGAAGCGCTCGCCCCATTCGGGCGGCGGCGTCGCGTCGAGGCGCAGCGCGTGGCGGCGCAGGCCGTTGCGCAGCACCAGATGCAGGTCGGCGAGCTCGAGCGGCGGCGCCGCGCGCTGCTCGTCGATCCAGCGGATCCGGCCGTAGGTGATCGCGAACTCGCGCTGCGAGAAGATCCAGTCGGTCAGCGCGTCGGCGCGCTCGGGCGGGACGGCCTGGCCGGCCTGCTCGAGCGCGAGGCCCGCGACGAAGATCCGGCCCGCGGCGTCACGCCGCACGACGAGCTGCGGGCGCTCGATCAGCAGCTGCTCGAAGCGCAGCGACAGCGACAGCAGCGAGCGCGCCGAGAGCTGGGCCGTGACCCGCGGCAGACTCAGCGCGACCCGCCCCTGGGCGTCGAGCAGCTCGACGTTGCTGAGCTGCACCGTCGGCATCCAGCCACCCGAAGTGACGGCAATCCGTTCGATCCTCACGGGCACCCGCAAGGCCGCCGAGGCTTCCTGCTCGACCCGGCCACGCCAATCGTCGATGTGCGGCAGAATCGCCCACTGCAAAACGGCCCAGGCGATCAGCACGACGATCCAGGCCAGTGCGACAAGGCCCACCAGCCAGCGCGCGAGGCGCAGGAGCCAGCGCATCGGACGGCGCAGCCCCCTGCCGGCGAAGGACGCGGCAAGTGACATGGCGGCGGTGGCGGAAGCAAGCACTGGGATTCGGAACAAAAGGCGCTCGCCAGGGAGCCGGTAAAGGGAAACGTGAGCCGTCAGGTGGTTGGTCAATCTAGCACAGCGAGGCGCAGGCAATGAGCGCGGCCGACCCGGCTTTTCCGAATGACACGTCCTTTGCAGACCGGCAAAGAAGGGCTTGCGCGGGCGCGCCACCGTTCCCGGCGGCCGAACAGGCGCCCAGCGACGCCGCGCACAGCCGCTTCGTCCAGCGCGTGCGGCGCCGCTACACGGCCGAGCTCGCGCTGCTCGGCCCCGGCCTGCCCGACCGCGCCGCGATCGCCGCGCTCGTTGCCGCACTGCAGCAAGGCGGCCGCCCGCTCGGCGCCGCGCTGCGCGTCGCGCGCCAGCTCGTGCTCGAGCGCCTCGCCGTGCTCGACATCGAGCAGCGCGCGAGCATGGACGAGGTCACGCTCGCGATGACCCACCTCGCCGAGGCGACGCTGAACCTCGCGCTCGCCGAGGCGCGCCGCGAGCAGGACGCCGCGAGCGGCGCGCCGCGCGACGCGGCCGGCCAGGTCATCGAGTTCTGGGTGCTCGGCATGGGCAAGCTCGGCGCGCGCGAGCTCAACGTCTCGTCCGACATCGACCTGGTCTACGTCTACGAGGACGAGGGCCAGACCGACGGCGCCGCGCCGATCTCGGCGCACGAGTACTTCACGCGCGTCGCCAAACGGCTTTACGCACTGATCGGCGAGGTCACCGAGGACGGCCAGGTCTTCCGCGTCGACCTCGCGCTGCGGCCCAACGGCAACTCGGGCCCGCCGGTCGTGAGCCTCGCGATGCTCGAGGAATATTTCCTCGTCCAGGGCCGCGAGTGGGAGCGCTTCGCCTGGCTCAAGAGCCGCGTCGTCGCGCCGCTCGCGTGCATGGTCAGGGGCGGCGCCGACGCGCGCGCGCTCGCGCTGCGCTCGCTCGTCACGCCCTTCGTCTACCGGCGCTACCTCGACTACGGCGTGTTCGAGGGCCTGCGCCAGCTCCACCGCAAGGTCCGCGACGAGGCGCAGCGCCGCGCCGCTGGCCGCCCGGGCCGCGCCAACGACGTCAAGCTGTCGCGCGGCGGCATCCGCGAGATCGAGTTCACCGTCCAGCTGCTGCAGGTCGTGCGCGGCGGCCAGTTCCCCGAGATCCGCACGCGCTCGACCGTCAAGGCCCTGCACCGGCTCGCCGCGCGCGGGCTCATGAAGCCCGAGACCGCGACACGCCTCGCCGACGCCTACGTGTTCCTGCGCCGTGTCGAGCACCGCATCCAGTTCCTCGACGACCAGCAGACCCATTGCCTGCCGGCCGAGGACGCCGACCTCGCCTGGATCGCGCAAAGCCTCGAGCTGCCCGTCGCGCCCGGCCGCCTGCCGGCCTGCCAGCTGTTCGAGCAGCTCGGCGAGGTGCGCGAACTCGTCGCGACCGAATTCGACGCCCTGCTCCACGACGGCCAGGCGCCCGGCGCCCAGGCCGGCTGCCGCTCCTGCGGCGGGCCGCCGCTGCCAGTCGACGCCGACGCCTTCATCGAGAAGCTCCAGCCCGAGCTCGGCACGGCCGTGCGCCGCTTCGCCCAGACGCCGCGCGTCCAGGGCCTGCGCGAGGAGACCCGGCTGCGCCTCGCCAAGCTGATCGGCCGCGCGGCCAAGGCCGTCGCGGCAGGCGCGGTGCCGCTCGAGGCGGCGCTGCGCTTCGTCGACTGGGTCGAGCCGCTGCTGCGCCGCGAGAGCTACCTGGCCCTGCTCGTCGAGCGCCCGGCCGTGCAGGAGCGCCTGCTGCGCCTGCTCGGCCTCGCGCGCTGGCCGATGCGCTACCTGATGCTGCACCCGGGCGTGATCGACGAGCTCGCCGACACGCGCCTGCTGCACGAGCGCTTCGACGGCGCGGCGTTCCGCGCCGAGCTCGAGGAGCGCCACCTCGGCTGGGTGCGCTCGGGCGAGGCCAGCGAGGAGGCCCTGCTCGACACGCTGCGCCGCGCCCACCACGCCGAGGTGTTCCGCATCCTCGTGCGCGATGTCGAGGGCGCGATCACGGTCGAGCAGGTCGCCGACGACCTGTCGGCGCTCGCCGACGCGGTGCTCGACTGCGCGATCCGCTGGGCCTGGTCGCTGCACAAGTCCGCGCACCGGCCCGACCCGGCCTTCGGCGTTATCGCCTACGGCAAGCTCGGCGGCAAGGAGCTCGGCTACGGCAGCGACCTCGACCTGGTCTTCGTGTTCGACGACCCCCACGAGAACGCGGCCGAGATCTACGGCGGCTTCCTGCGCAAACTGATCACCTGGCTGACGGTGCGCACGGCGGCCGGCGAGCTGTTCGATATCGACACCGCGCTGCGCCCGAACGGCAATTCGGGCCTGCTCGTGACCTCGCTGACCTCGTTCGAGAACTACCAGGAGGGCCGCGGCTCGAACACGGCCTGGACCTGGGAGCACCAGGCGATCACGCGCGCGCGCTTCTGCGCCGGCGACCCGGCGCTCGCCGCGCGCATCGAGGCCGCGCGCCGCCATGTGCTGACGGCGCCGCGCGACCACGCCGCGCTGCGCGACGAGATCCGCGCGATGCGCGCGAAGGTCCGCGCCGCGCACCGCGAGCGCGAGGGCCGCTTCGACCTCAAGCACAGCCCGGGCGGCATGATGGACGCCGAGTTCGCGCTCCAGTACCTGATCCTCGCCCACGCCGGCAGCCACCCCGAGCTGATCGCGAACGCGGGCACGATCGCGCTGCTGCAGCGCGCCGAGGCCGCCGGCCTGCTCGGCCCCGGCGTCGGCACGGCCGCGGCCGACGCCTACCGCGAGCTGCGCCGCCTGCAGCACCGCGCGCGCCTCGACGAGCAGCCGACCAGCGTCGAACCCGCGGCCGCGCAAGTCCAGCGCGACGCCGTCCTCGCCCTGTGGCACGCGGTCTTCGGCTGAACCCCTGGCTCGCGCTCGCGGCCGTGCTCGCGGCCGGCAGCGCCGTGGCCTGGCCGCTAGCCCCCGACGCGCTCGACTGGCAGGGCCTGCACGCCGGCGCGAGCTCGGTCTGGCGCGCGTTCACGGGCGCCTTCGTGCACTGGACGCCGCGCCACCTTGCCGCGAACCTCGCCGGCTGCGGCGTCGTCGCCTGGCTCGGCTGGGCCGCGCGCCTGCCCGCGCGCAGCGCGCTGGCCTGGGCGATCGCATGGCCGCTCACGCAGGCGAGCCTGCTCACGCGGCCCGAGATCGCGGCCTTCGGCGGGCTCTCGGGCGTGCTGCACGCGGGCGTCGCGGTCGCGGCCGTCGAGCTGCTGGCGCGGCGCGGCGCGGCCCACCGGCGCGAACAGGCCATCGGCGCGCTGATCCTGCTCGGCCTCGCCGTCAAGATCGCCCACGAAAGCCCGCTCGGGCCCGCGCTGCAGGACGTGCCGGGCTGGGACATGCCGGTCGTGCCGCTCGCCCATCTCGGCGGCGCGCTCGCGGGCGTCGCCTGCGCGCTCGCGCTGCGCGCGCTGCGCGCGCTCGGCCCGCGCAGGGTGGATCCGGATCCGGCGGCCTGACGCCGCCCGGTATCATTCCTGCCACTTTTTCGAGCTGCCGCCCACAAGGCGGGCCCCGTCCATGTCCTCGTCGACCCTCCCCAACGCCGCCGCCGACGCACCGTCGACCGGCGCGCCCGGCGCGATCGCGCTGTTCTTCATCCAGACCTTCGCGACGCTGGGCTTTGCGGTGCTGCAGTCCACGCTCGTGCTCTACGCGACCAAGCACCTGCATTTCAGCGACCAGCTCGCCTACTCGCTGATGGGCGTGTTCGGCGCGTTCAACTACGGCCTGCACCTGTTCGGCGGCTACCTCGGCGGGCGCTTCCTGAGCAACCGCAACCTGTTCGTCGGCGGCATGGTGCTGCAGGTGCTCGGCTGCGCGTGCATCGCCGGCGGCACGGCCGCGCTGATGTACTGGGGCCTCGCGCTGTTCCTCACGGGCAGTGGCCTCAACGTCACGTGCATCAACATGATGCTCACGCAGCGCTTCGCGCCCGAGGACGACCGCCGCGAGGGCGCGTTCCTGTGGAACTACGCGGGCATGAACATCGGCTTCACGGTCGGTTTCCTCGTCGCCGGGCATTACCAGCTCAGCGAGAGCTACGCGAAGCTGTTCATCTTCGCGACGGCCGGCAACTTCGCCGCGATCGTGCTCGCGCTGCTGTGCTGGCGCCAGATCGGCGACCTCAGCACGCCCTTGCTCGAGGCGACGCCGCGCGCGTGGCGCCTGCGCCTCGCGGCCGGCATCGCGATCCTCGTCGGCCTCGTGCCGCTGGTCTGGGGCCTGCTGCAGATCCCCGACTGGACCGAGCTGATCGTCAAGGCGATCGGCGCCGTCGTGTTCGTCGCGCTGCTCACGCTGACGCTGCGCCACCCGGTCCCGGCCGAGCGCCGTCGCATGGTCGCCTACCTGATCCTCGCGCTCGGCTCGCTCGTGTTCTGGTCGCTGTACCAGATGGCGCCGAGCGGCCTGCAGGTCTTCTACGACCGCAACGTCGACCCGATGCTGTTCGGCTTCCAGATCGCGCCGCAATGGGTGCAGAACATCAACGCCGTCGTGATCGCGCTCGGCGGCCCGCTGCTCGCGATCGTGTTCGCGGCGCTGCGCGAGCGTGGCTGGTGGATCGACGTGCCCAAGCAGTTCGCGATCGCGCTGCTGCTGATGGGCGCGGGCTTTCTCGTGCTGCCGCTCGGCATCTCGCTGGCCGACCCGGTCACGGGCCGCTCGGCCTTCGTCTGGATCTTCCTGAGCTACCTGCTGCAGAGCGTCGGCGAACTGCTGATCTCGCCGGTCGGCTACGCGATGATCGGCCGCCTCGCGCCGCGCCAGTACCAGGGCGTGATGATGGGCGCGTGGATGCTCGTGACCGGCCTCGCCTCGCTGTTCGCGAACGACTTCTCGGGCGCGATCCCGACGGCCCAGGGCCTCGCGCCGCAGGCCACCAACGGCGTCTACGCGCGGCTGTTCGACCTGCTCGGCTGGAGCACGGTCGGCGTCGGCGTGCTGCTCGTGCTGCTGATCCCGCTGCTGCGCCGCCTGATCGACGAGCAGCGCCCGGCCGCGCCGGCCGCGACCGCGGTCGCCGCCGCCGCCGCGTGATGCGGGTGCCGACCGCGACCCCGGCGCTGCGCGCGCTCGCCGTCGTCGCGCTCGCGGCCTGTGGCTGGAGCGCCGCGGCCCAGGCGCCGCTCGCTGCGCCGGCAGCGCCCGCACCCGCGGCGGCCTCGGCGCCCCTGCCGGCGGCGGCGCCGGCTTCGGCAGCGGCCCCGGCCGCCGCGGCGAGCGGCGCCGCGAACCCGGTCGCCGGCGCGGTCGAGCGCGCGCACGCGCGGCTGCGCCAGGCCCACCTCGGTCATCTGTACGAGCGCCTGACGGTCGAGCCCGACGAGCTCAAGCGCCAATGCCGCTTCGAGTCCGACATCGCGACGGCGCCGCCGGCCGGCCTCGTCGCGCTGAGCTTCGACGACGGCCCCGACCCCGAGCGCACGCCGCAGATCCTCGCCGTGCTCGAGCACTACAAGATCCAGGCCACCTTCTTCCTCATCGGCGAGAAAATGAAGAAGTACCCCGAGCTCGTCGCCGAGATCGTCGCCAAGGGCCACCTGATCGGCAGCCATTCCTGGTCGCACCCGAACTTCCACGACATCCCCGAGGCCGCCCAGCGCAGCGACATCGAGCAGGGCCTCGCGCAGATGCCCGCCGACGGCGTGCCGGTCAAGGTCTACCGCTACCCCTACGGCAACTCGTCCTGCGCTGGCAACGCGCTGCTCCACGCGCAGGGCTGGCGCATCGTCGGCTGGCATGTCGACAGCTGCGACTGGGCCTACGACCGCACCGGCAGCGTCGACGCGCAGGAAGCGCTGAGCTGCGGCGTCACGTCGCAGTACCGCAGCGACTTCGTCGGCCATGTCGCGGCCGCCGTGCGCGCGCGCAAGGGCGGCATCGTGCTGATGCACGAGATCCACGCGAACACGCTCGCGAAGCTGCCCGAGGTGATCGAGGAAATCCGCAAGGACGGCTACGACTTCACGCGCGTCGACGACCCGCGGCTCGCCGATTCGCTGCGCTGAACCGGGTCGTCAGGCGAGCCGGAACCCGCCCACCACGTCGGCGAGCCGCGTCGCCTGGTCGCGCAGGCTCTGCGCGGCGGCCGATGACTCCTCGACGAGCGCCGCGTTCTGCTGCGTCATCTGGTCGAGCTGGACCACCGCGGTGTTGACCTCGCCGATGCCCTGGCTCTGCTCGGTGCTCGCGACCGAGATCTCTTCGATGATGTCCGAGACGCGGTGCACGCTCGCGACGATATGGCCCATCGACGTGCCGGCCTGCTCGACGAGCTGGACGCCGAGCTCGACCTGCTCGACCGAGGCGCCGATCAGCGCCTTGATCTCGCGCGCGGCCTGCGCCGAGCGCTGCGCGAGCGTGCGCACCTCGGCTGCGACGACCGCGAAGCCGCGCCCCTGCTGACCCGCACGGGCCGCCTCGACGGCCGCGTTGAGCGCGAGGATATTGGTCTGGAACGCGATCGCGTCGATCACGCCGATGATGTCCTCGATCTTGCGCGAGCCCGCGCTGATCTCGCCCATCGTCGTGACGACGCGGCGCACGACTTCGCCGCCCTGGCTCGCCGCGGTCGACGCCGACGCCGCGAGCTGGCCGGCCGTGCGCGCCGAGTCCGCGGTATGCCTCACCGTGCCGGTCAGCTGCTCCATCGCGCCGGCGGTCTGCTGCAGATTGGACGCGGCGTGTTCGGTGCGCGCCGACAGGTCGGCGTTGCCGGTCGCGATCTGCGTGCTCGCGGACGACACGCTGTCGGCCGCGTCGCGGACCTTGCCCAGGACCTCGCGCAAGGCCGCGCGCATGGTGTCGAGCGCGCGCAGCAGCCGCCCGGTCTCGTCGCCGCCGTAGGCCGCGCGGGCCTGGCCGCTGAGGTCCATCGCGGCGATCGCGCCGGCGAGCGCCTCGGCGTCCCTGAGCGGCCGCGTGATCGAGCGGACCAGGTAGACCGACATCAGCAGGCCCAGGCCGAGCGCCGACGCCGCGCAGACGGCCAGCATCAGCGTCGCCTCGCCGCGCAGGCGGTCGACCTCGGCGGCGCTCGCGTCGAGCTGCTCGCGCTTCATTTTCGCGAGCTGCTGGACCATGCCCATATAGGCCTCAGACTCCGGTTGCAGCTTTTCCGTGAAGGTCTTCAGCGCCCCGGTCGCGTCGCCGGCCGCCTTGAGCTTGTTGACGACATCGCGCGCGTCGATATAGGCCTTGCGCTGGTCGCCGATGCGCGCGTAGAGCTCGCGCTGCTCGGGCCGGTCGAGCAGCGCCTCGAGCGGCGCCTGGAGGGCGCTGGTCCGGCGCACCGAATCGGCGCTCGCCGGCGCGAAGTAGTCGGCGAGGCTCGGGTCGCTGCTGCGCGCGACGGCCGCGACGCGCTGCACGCCGGCGTAGATGTTGAGGTACCAGTCGCTCGCGAGGCGCTCGGCCTTGAGCTCCGCGCCGACCATCAGCCGGACCCGCTCGCTCATCTGCCGCAGCTGGAGGATCGCGAACAGGCTGCTGGCCAGGCACAGGGCCAGAACGATGCCGAGCACGAGGGCCAGGCGCTTGCCGATCGAGAGCATGTTCAGAGACATCGGGGAGTCCTTCATCGGGAGAGTCATGAGAGGGCGGGCGCGGCGCCCGCGACCTGGCGGCCGCCGACCGAGACCCGGTTGCGGCCCTGCCGCTTGGCCGCGTAGCAGGCGGCGTCGACGGCCGCGAGCGCGCGCTCGGCGTCGGCGTAGCGGCTGCTCAGGTGGATCACGCCGATGCTCGCGCCGACCTGCAGCGCGCGGCCCTTCCAGTCGCGGCGGTGCGCGGCGACGCTCGCGCGGATCTTTTCGGCGATCGCGGTCGCGCGCGCGAGCTCGCAGCCGTGCAGCAGCAGCGCGAACTCGTCGCCGCCGAGCCGCGCAACCGTGTCGCTGTCGCGCACCTGGCCGACGAGCAGCTCGGCGACGTCCTGCAGCACCGCGTCGCCGGCCGGGTGACCGGCCGCGTCGTTGACGGCCTTGAAGCCGTCGAGGTCGACCATCACGAGGCAGCTCGACTCGACGCGCCGGCTGTTCTTGCAGACCAGGTCGAGGCGCTGCACGAGCTCGCGCCGGTTGTACAGCCGGGTCAGCGAATCGTGCGACGCCGACCAGCGCAGCTGGTCGCGCTGCGCGCGCAGCTCGCTGATGTCCGACAGGATCCAGATCGTCCCGTCCTGCGGGTTCTCGGGCGCGAGCGCCGCGCCCTGCAGATAGGCCCACAGCGTGTGGCCGTCGCGGTGGCGCAGCTGGTGCTCGGCGCGGTAGCTGCGCGCGCGCGCGAACGCGGCCTGGGCGGCGGCGATCAGCGTGTCGTGCTGCGCCGCGTCGGGCAGCAGCGCCGCGAGCGGCTGGCCGACGAGCTCGTCGCCCGCGTAGCCGAGCGTCTCGCTCAGGCGCCGGCTGACGAGCTCGATCCGGCCGTCGCGCACGAAGCCGATGCCGACCGGCGCGTGGCGCATCAGCGCGCGCATGCGCACGAGCAGCTCCTCGCTGCGCCGCCGGCTCGCGGCGCGCAGCGCGAGCACATGCTGGAGGACCTCGGACAGGTGGCCGATCTCACCGGTCGCCTTCGGCCATTGCGCGTCCGGCGGCAGGCTCTCGTCGAGCAGCAGCAGCGCGCGTCGCTCGAGTTCGGTCATCGGGCGCAGCAGGCGGTTGCACAGGGCCGCGATCAGGCCCGCGCCGACCAGCGCGACGACCGCGCTGAGCCCCCAGGCCTCGTGCCGCGCCTTCGCGGGGTCGCCGAGCAGCAGGCCGGCCGAGGCCGTGCGGAAGACCATCCAGTCCGCCTGGGGCACGGCCGCGAGCGCGACGAACTGCGGGCCGACGTGCCAAGTCCACGCGCTCGCCTCGAGCGGCGCGCCCTGCGCGCGCCAGCGCGCGACGGCGTCGCGCAGCCGCGGCTCCTCGCCCGCGTCGTGTTGCAGCCAGCGCGGGTCCGGGTGGGCGATGATGCGGCCCGACGCGTCGGTGACGATCGTGCCGATCGGGTCGTCGCCGCCCGCGTCGCGGCCGATCACGTCGGTGAACAGGCTGTCCGAGTCGGCGTCGAGCAGGCCGCAGAGCACGGCCACGCCGGGCGCGCCCGTACGCCTGCGCACCGGCAGCGGCACGCTGACGACGATCTGCAGCCGGCCGAACAGCCCGGGCTCGACCGAGACGGTGCTGCCGCCGGCCTGCAGCGCGCGCTTGAAGAACGCGCGGTCGGCGAGGTTCGCGGTCCGCGCATGCACGGCGGCGCCCTCGGCCTCGGCGAGCAGCGCGCCGTTCGCGTCGACCAGCCACAGGCGCGAGAACAGCGTCGCGAGCACCGCCTGGCCGCGCAGGAAGCCGGCCGCGTCGGCCTCGGTCAGCGTGCGGTCGGCCGGCCACGCGCGGCCCGCGTGGGCGAGCGCGAGCTCGCGGTGCAGCAGGCGCGAGCCGAGCGTCTGGCCGACCGTGTCGACGCCGAGCCTCGATTCGAGGATCGACCGCTCGGCACGCTGGTCCGAACCGCCGATCACGAGCACGGCCGTCGAGCCGACGCTCAGGCCGATCACCGAGATCGACGCCAGGGCCAGGCGCCATTTGAGGCTGCCCAGGCGGGCCCTGGCGGCCGCGGCAAAGTCGTTCAGGATCGCGAGCATCGAGCACCCCCTGTTCGGGATGGGGCACCTGGGCGACGCGCCGATGCCAGGTCCCGGATGCTGGGCCGCCGCGGCTATGCGCGTGTTTCGCCGGCGGCCGCGCCGATTTCAGCTGCAACGGCCGCGCGCCGCGGCGCGCGCCTCGTCCCCCGTCAGGCGACTGCCTCGACGGCCACGTCGAAGACGTAGCCGGCGCCGCGCTCGGTGCAGATGTAGCGCGGCTGCGCCGGGTCGGGCTCGATGCGCCGGCGCAGGCGCAGGATCTGCACGTCGATCGAGCGATCGTAGACCTCGGCGCCGTTGAGCCGCGAGAGGTCGAGCAGCTGGTCACGCGACAGCACGCGCCGCGGCGCCGCGCACAGCGCCTGCAGCAGATTGAACTCGCCGTTCGACAGCTCGACGAGACGGCCGTCGGGCGCCGTCAGGCGGCGGCTGCGCAGGTTCAGCTCCCAGCCGTCGAAGCGATACGCGCGCACGCGCTCGTGGCGCGCGACGCGGAAGTCGGCGAGCATCCGGTAGCGCCGCAGCACCGCGCGGATGCGCGCGAGCAGCTCGCGCGGGCTGAACGGCTTGTTCACGTAGTCGTCGGCGGCGAGCTCGAGCCCCATCACGCGGTCGGCCTCGTCGCGCTTGCCGGTCACGATGATCAGCGGGATCTGGCGCGTCTCGCGCAGCGCGCGCGCGAGCTGCATGCCGTCCTCGCCGTTCAGGCGCAGGTCGAGCAGCACGAGGTCGACGACCTCGGCCGCGAGCGCCGCCGCCATCGCCGCCCCGTTCGCCACCGCCGTCACGCGCAGCTCGTTCTCGACGAGGTAGTCCGTGATCAGCTCGCGTATCGCGGGATCGTCGTCGACGACGAGGACATGCGGGGCGAATGGGCTCATGGTGATCGGTAGAAACCCCAGCATAGCGTCCGCCGTCGCCGGCGGGCCGCCGTATTTCATCTGCAATCTGGCGCACCTGCCTGAAACACAGCCGGCATGCGGGCGGCCCCTAATCGAACCGAGCGGGCTCCGCCCGACGGACCAAGACGAGTCGAAGATGCTGCGTGCGCTGATTCTTGACGAGAATGCCCTGATCCGTGAACTCCTGTCCGAATGGCTCGCGGAGGCCGGCTACCGGGTCGGCGCCGCCGCCCATGTCGGCGCGCTGCCGCCCGCCCTGACCGAGGAGGTCGATGTCGTGCTCGTGGATCTGCCCGTGCTGCGCGAGGGCGCGCAGGCCGTAATCGCACCGGTGCGCCGCGCCTGCGCGCGGGCGCGCCTCGTCGGCCTGTCGTCGCGGCTCGGCGCGAGCCTGCCGCAGCGTTCGGGCGCCGCCCGCGCGCTGGGCCTCGACGGCCTGCTCGCGAAGACCTGCACCCGCGAGGAGCTGCTGGGCCTGCTCGCGCGGCTGGGCCTCGCGCCATGAACGAGTCGGCGCGCCTGCGCGGCTGGATCCTCGGCGGCGGCGCCGCGCTGATCCTCGCGTTCTTCGCGCTGTCGGGCTACGACGCGTGGCGGCTGCACCAGCAGGTCGACCGCGCGACCAAGCGCGAGCTCGCCAACATGGCGCGCGCCCTCGCCCAGGAGTCGGCGCGCAGTCTGCAGGCCGTCGACCTGCTGCTGACCGACGTCGCGATCTGGTACCGCGACAAGGCGCCGCGCCTGAGCCCGGCCGAGATCGACCGCGCGCTCAACGAACGCGCCGCGGCGACGCCGCAGATCAGCCTGATCCACCTCGTCGACCGCGCCGGCATGCAGATCCACCGCTCGCGCCCGGCCCCCGAGCCGCTCGCCGACGTCTCGGACCGCCCGTATTTCCAGCACCTGCGCGACGACCCGCGGGCCGGGCTGTACATCAACGCGCCGATCATCACGCGCAGCGAGCGGCGCGCGACGCTCGTGCTCGCGCGCCGCCTCGAGACGCCGTCGGGCGGGTTCGCCGGCGTCGTGACGGCCGGCATCGCGCTCGACGAGCTGCGCGAGGTCTACGACGCGATCGACATGGGCCAGGGCAGCGCCCTGCTGCTGACTTTCGCCGACGGCGCCCTGATCATCCGCCAGCCGATCGACCCGCGCGCCGAGGGCGGCCGCTTCACCAATCTGTCCGCGCACACGAGCCCGGCGCCGCGCGTCGCCGTGAGCCCGCTCGACGGCCGCGACAAATACATCGTGTCCGTGCCCGTGCCGGGCCGGCCGCTCATGATGTCGGTCGTGCGCGACGTCCACGACGCGATGGCGCCTTGGCGCGCCGAGCTCGTCGGCCTCGCCGGCCGCGCGATCGTGCTCGCGCTCGCGACGCTGCTGGCGATGCGCGTGATGCTGGGCCAGCTCACCCGCCTGCAGGCCGGCGAGACCGCGCTGCGCCGCAGCGAGCAGCGCTACGCGCTCGCGATGGACGCGGCCGACGAAGGCCACGCCGAATGGGACATGGCGCGGGGCAGCTTCTTCGCGTCGGAGCGCTGGCTGCGGCTGCACGAGCTCGCGCCCGGGCAGATGCCCACGCAGGCCGACGCCCTGCTCGCCCAGGCGCCGGTGCACCCCGACGACCGCGCCGCGGCGCGCCAGGCGCTCGACGAGCACCTGAGCGGCTGCAAGTCGGACCTCGACCTCGAGTACCGGGTGATGCTCGGCCAGCCGGGGCCGGGCGCGCCGCCGTGGCGCTGGATCCACGTGCGCGGGCGCTGCCAGCGCGACGCCGAGGGCCGCCCGACACGCTTCTACAGCGCCGCGATGGACATCACGGCGCGCAAGCTCGACGAGGAGGAACGCGAGCACCTGCAGGCGCAGCTGCGCCAGGCCCAGCACATGGAGGCGCTGGGCACGCTGGCCGGCGGCATCGCCCACGACTTCAACAACATCCTCGGCGCGATCCTCGGCCACGGCGAGATGGCCCAGCACCTGGGCGGGCTCGACACGCGCATGGCGCGCCACCTCGACCGCATCATGCAGGCCGGCGAGCGCGCGAAGCTGCTGGTCCGGCGCATCCTCGACTTCAGCCGCAGCGGCGTGCGCGAGCGCGGGCTCGTCAACGTCGCGCGCGCGGCCGAGGACGCGATGGCGCTGATCGCCGCGACCATGCCCGCCGGCGTCCGGCTCGAGGCCGCCTACGAAAGCGGCAGCGCGGCCGTGCTCGGCGACGTCTCGCAGATCCAGCAGCTGCTCGGCAATCTGTGCAGCAACGCGATCGGCGCGATGCCGCAGGGCGGCCTGCTGTCGGTCGGCGTGCAGCGCCGCGCGCTCGCGCAGGCCCAGCACCTGAGCCACGGCCGCCTGGCGGCCGGCCGCTACGTGTGCATCGAGGTCGCCGACCAGGGCTGCGGCATCGCGCCCGAGGTCTACGCGCGCATGTTCGAGCCCTTCTTCAGCACCAAGCCGGTCGGCGAAGGCACGGGCCTGGGCCTGTCCGTCGTGCACGGCATCGTCGCCGACATGGGCGGCGCGATCGACGTGCGCGGCGAGCCCGACGGCGGCAGCCGCTTCGCGCTGTGGCTGCCGCTGGCCGGCGAAGCCGAGGCGCCCTGCGTCGCGCCGGCGCCGGTGCGGCGCGGCGCCGGCCAGGTCGTGATGGTCGTCGACGACGAGGCCGCGCTCGTCGAGGCCGCCGAGGAGACGCTCGCCGAACTCGGCTACGAGCCGGTCGGCTTCAGCTCGGGCGCACGCGCGCTCGCCGCGTTCGAGGGCGCGCCCGGACGCTTCGACCTGCTCGTGACCGACCACTCGATGCCGGGCCTCGACGGCGTCGCGCTGACCGCGCGCCTGAAGGCGCGGCGGCCCGGGCTGCCGGTGCTGCTGATGAGCGGCTTCGGCGACGAGGCGCTCGGCGCGCGCGCGGCCGAGGTCGGGGTCGCAGCGGTGCTGCGCAAGCCGATCAGCGCGGCGGAGCTTGGCGAGGCTGTCGCTGCGGCGCTGGCCTCGGTCGGCGCGCGGACTTAGACGATCTGCCACAGTTTTTAATAAACTGCGAAGCATCTTCCTAATTATCGTGGGACTCAGTGTCATGTCAGCCCTCGAACAGACCATTGACCACGGCACACTACGCCGCCTGATCAAGGCTGGCGCGCAAGTCGGTGCGGAGATCGTCGGCCAGGCCGGGCGCTGGGGCGTCGTCATCCACTACGGCCGTGCCCGCCAGACCTTGGCCGCCGCGCGAGGCGCGCCGCGCACCTTCCGCAAGTTCGAGACGCTGGCCGGCTACCTCAAGGACCTGAGCATCACGCAATGCACGGTCCAACTGGCCGAATTCGAGCCCGCCCCGAAGGACCGCGCAGCGAGCACCGAGAAGCGCCGCGTGATGGCCTCCGACCGGCTCAAGGCGGCACATGCGGCGGCGGCGCACGACCAGTGGGTCCAGGCGTCGATCGCGGCCTCGCTGGCCGACCCTCGGCCCAATATTGGGCACGAGGAGGTGATGCGCGAGGCGCGCGCGCTGATCGCGGCGAAGCGCAAGCAGCATGCCGCCCCGTCTTGAATGGCGGCCACAGGCCCGCGCCCATTTGCTGACGATCGTCGCGGCGATCGCCGACGAGAACCCCGATGCCGCGCTCGAGCTCATGGACGAGATCGAGCGCAAGGCCGCGGCGCTGCCGGTGCACCCGAAGCTCTACAAGGCCTCGCCGCGCGTCGAGGGCCTGCGGGAAATGGTGGTCCGGCCGAACTACCTGCTGTTCTATCGTGAGTCGGCCGAGCGGGTGGAAATCGTCGACGTGATCCACGCGCGGCGGCAGTGGCCGCCGATCCACACAGGATCCTGAGCCGCCTGCAGCTCATCGCCCCCATCCGCAGCCTGTCGCATCCGCCTTCCGCCCCCGCCGGCGTCTTGTTATGGTGTGCTACATCACCAACACAGCAAGGTGCCGACGATGCAACAGAGCTGGAACGACAGCGCACCGATCTACCAGCAGCTGGCCGACCGCCTGGCCGTGCAGCTGCTCGACGGCGCGCCCCCCGAGGGCGACGCCCTGCCCTCGGTGCGGCAGCTGGCCGGGCAGTACCTGATCAACCCGCTGACCGTGAGCCGCGCGCTCCAGGCCCTCGTCGACAAGGGCCTGGTCGAGAGCCGGCGCGGCCAGGGCATGTACGTGACCGCGGGCGCGCGCGAGCGCCTGCGCCGCGCCGAGCGCGCGCGCTTTCTCGAGCGCGAGTGGCCGACGCTGCGCGCGCGCCTCGCGCGCCTGGGCATAGCCGCGGCCGACCTCGACTGGAAGGAACAACAATGACGAACCACCTGATCGAAGCCTCCGACCTGACGCTGCGCTACGGCAAGAAGACCGCGCTCGACGGCGTCAGCTTCGCGATCCCCAAGGGCCGCGTCTACGGCCTGCTCGGCCACAACGGCGCGGGCAAGACCTCGCTGATGAGGGCGCTCGTCGGCCTGCTGCCGGCCGACGGCCGGCTGAGCGTGCTCGGCCTCGACCCGCGCCGCCAGCGCGGCGAGCTGCTCGGCCAGCTCTGCTACATCCCCGACGTCGCGGTGCTGCCGCGCTGGGCCCGCGTGCACGAGCTGATCACGCTGATGAGCGGGCTGCAGCCGCGCTTCTCGGCCGAGCGCGCCCGGGCGCTGCTCAAGCGCACGAGCGTCGGCCTCGACGACAAGGTCAAGAACCTCTCCAAAGGCATGGTCGTGCAGGCCCACCTCGCGCTCGTCGCCGCGATCGACGCGAGGCTGATGATCCTCGACGAGCCGACGCTGGGCCTCGACGTGATGAGCCGCAAGGGCTTTTACGAGCTGCTGATTGACGAATGGTGCGACGGCGAGCGCACGGTGCTGATCTCGACCCACCAGGTCGAGGAGGTCGAGACCCTGCTGACCGACGTGCTGATGCTCGACGAGGGCCGGCTCGTGCTCAATATCTCGCTGCAGGACATGGACCAGCGCTTCGTTGCGCTCGCCCACGACCCGGCCCAGGCCGAGGCGGTCGCGGCCGCGCACCCGCTCTTGCGCTACCGCCAGCAGGGCGGCCGCGGCGCGGCGATCTTCGACCTTGACTCACATGACAGCCCGCCCGAGCACGTGCTGGGCCTCGGCGAGCGCATCCGCCCGAACCTCGTCGACCTGTTCATGGCCCTGACCCGCAAGCCGGCGCTCGCGCCGAGCCAGTCCTGATCGCGCAAAGAAAATGGAGCCCACCATGTCCTCTTCCCGCTTCTCGACCCTGCTGCTGCGCGAATGGCTGCAGCACAAGCGCGGCTGGCTGCTCACGCTGGTCCTGCCGCCGGTGATCTTCCTCGTGCTGCTGACCTTCGGCGAGGCCCATGGCCTGCCCGACATGCCGCTCGCGGCCGGCCTGCTGCCGGTGCTGATGACGATGCTCGTGGTGCTCGGCATCGCCGCGGCGAGCATCGGCTTCCAGCTGCCGGGCCTCGCGCGCCGCGACGTCCAGGACCGCTCGATCGAGTTCTGGCTGTCGCTGCCGGCGAGCCACTCCGAAAGCCTCGCCGCGACCCTGCTCGCCCATGTGCTGCTCGTGCCGCTCGCCGCCGTGGCCCTCGGCTTCGGCGCCGGCTTCGTGATCGCCGCCGCGTTCGCGGTCAAGATGGGCGGCTTCGCCGGCCTCGCGGCGGTGCCCTGGGGCCAGGTCGCGGCGCTCGCGCTGCCGGGCGCGCTGCGCGTCGCCGCCGGCGTCGTGCTCGCGCTGGTCTGGGCCGCGCCGCTGATCCTGCTCACGATGGCCGCGTCGGCCTGGTTCAAGCGCTGGTCGGTCGCCGTGATCGTCGGCACGCTCGTGCTGACCTGCACGATCCTGCCCAAGATCTACGACTTCGTCCTGGTCCGCGACTGGCTGCGCGCGCAGACGAAGGGCGCCTGGAACGCGCTGCTCGCGAACCCGCAACAGCTCGCCGACAGCCCCGAGCAGATCGCCGGCATCGGCAGCGCGTCGGCCTGGCAATGGGCGATCGCGGACTTCGTCGGCGAACTTCACAATCTGGCTTCGCTGCAAATGCTCAGCGGCCTCACGCTCGCAGCGCTCGGCTTCTACCTGCTCGTGCTGCGGCGGCAGCGCGCAGGCTGAGCTCGCTCTGGAAATAAAAAGACCCGCGTCAGCGGGCCTTTGTCATTGGAACGCGAGAAACTCAGGCCGGCTTCAGGCCCGCACCCTCGACGCTCGCCGCGACGCGCGCGGTGACTTCCTTGCGGAAGCGGTTGAGCTCCTGGACCGACGCGAAGCTGCGCTCCATCAGCAGGCTCATGTTGTGCAGGATGCGCTCGACGACCTTGTTCTCCCAGACCGAGTCGAACTGGATCTGCTTGTCGAGCCAGTGCTCGAGCCAGTCGGGGTCGGGCAGGCGGCTCTGGATCGTGTCCCGCGGGAACAGCTTCGCGTTCACGTGCAGATTCGTCGGGTGCAGGGCCTGGGCGGTGCGGCGCGCGCTCGCCATCAGCACGCCGACCTTCGCGAACGCGGCCTTGGCCTCGTCGCCGAACTTGCTCATCGCGCGCTTCATGTAGCGCAGGTAGGCGCCGCCATGGCGCGCCTCGTCGCGCGACAGGGTTTCGTAGATCGCCTTGATGACCGGCTCGGTATGCCATTCGGCCGCGCGGCGGTACCAGTGGTTCAGGCGGATCTCGCCGCAGAAGTGCAGCATCAGGGTCTCGAGCGCCGGGGCCGGGTCGAACTCGAAGCGCACCTCGTGCAGTTCCTCCTCGGTCGGGACCATGTCGGGGCGGAAGCGGCGCAGGTATTCCATGAGCACGAGCGAATGCTTCTGTTCCTCGAAGAACCACACGCTCATGAAGGCCGAGAAGTCGCTGTCGTCCTTGTTGTCGCGCAGGAACATCTCGGTCGCGGGCAGCGCCGACCACTCGGTGATCGCGTTCATCTTGATCGTGCGCGCCTGGTCGTCGGACAGCAGGCCGGCGTCGAACCTGTCCCAGGGGATGTCCTTGTCCATGTTCCAGCGCACGGCTTCGAGCTGCTTGAAAAGTTCGGGGTAGAGCATGGGCTGCATGGTGGATTCCTCGGTCGTAACTTGTGATTCTAAGCTGTGCCTAATCCCGACCCGTATAAACCCGCTGTTACGCACGTTGCAACCAGCGGGTGGGCGTGACGCGCCGCCGGGGCAGGATCCGTTGATCCATCGCAAGTCACCCGTCCGAGGGCTGCGGCTATGGTCTGAATTCGGTCGCGGAACCGCCCGTCCTCGGGCGCAATCCCGAAGCTCTCCCTCCTCCCTCCCTCCCTCGTTGGCGACGGGGCGTTCCGCGACCTCTTTTACCAAGCGCCCACGCTCCATCGACCCGACGGCCTCGCGGGCCACGGCGCCGATCCAACGCCAGAGCGGTGCATTCCGTCACGGCCGGGCGCCGGGCGGTGCGGCTTGCCCCCATAGTCCGATCGGACCGCTTGCAAAACGCTTGTCACATTCGGGCTTCGGTAGCACACTGGTCCGCAGACCCCGGGCTTTTCGCAAGCTTCTCACCACCCTGCTACCCAGCTGTCATACCCGCCGAAAGACAAGACCCACCTCCGTTCTTTGCCCCCGCAGTCTCTGCACTGTCTTTGCCACATCACCCTTTTGTGAAAGGAGGCTTTATGAACCTCACCATCAGTGGCCACCATCTTGAAGTCACCCCAGCCCTGCGAGAGTACGTACTCACTAAGTTGGATCGAGTGACGCGCCACTTCGATCAGGTCGTCGATATCACCGTCCTGCTCACCGTGGAGAAGCAGAAGGAAAAGGAACGTAGGCAACGCGCTGAGGTGAACCTCCATGTCAAGGGTCGCGACATCTTCGTCGAGCAAAGCCACGAAGACCTCTACGCCGCCATCGACCAGCTGATGGACAAGCTCGATCGCCAGGTCTGCCGCCACAAGGATCGCGTGCAGGACCACCACCACCATTCGGCCAAGCGCCTCGAGCTGCCGGCCAACTGAACGAACGCGGGGCGCCTAGCCCCTCCAACCCTGCGGCGACCTTTCGGTCGCCGTTTTGCTTTGTTGCCGCTAACAGGGACCGTTGCTGCAGCGCAGCAGAAAGCGCCCATATGTCACCGAAGTCGAGGGAAGGCCCGCATCGCGAGCGGGGCCGGCTTCCTATAATCGACGGCTGAAGAAAGCGCCTGAAATATGAACCGTCTCGCCGCCATCCTGCCGGCCAGCAATGTGCTGGCGAACGTGGACGCCTCCAGCAAGAAGCGCGCTTTCGAGCAAGCCGGCCTGCTGTTCGAGAACAACCACTCGATCTCGCGCGCCATCGTCACCGACAACCTGTTCGCGCGCGAGCGCCTCGGATCGACGGGCCTCGGTCATGGCGTCGCGATCCCGCACGGCCGCATCAAGGGCCTCAAGAACCCGCAGGCCGCGGTGCTGCGCCTGACCCAGCCGATCGGCTTCGACGCGCCCGACGAAGAGCCGGTCAGCCTGCTGATCTTCCTGCTCGTGCCCGAGGCCGCGACGCAGCGCCACCTCGAGATCCTGTCCGAGATCGCCGAGATGCTGTCCGATCGCGAGCTGCGCGAGCGCCTCAAGGTCGAGACCGACCCGGCCGTCGCGCACCAGCTGATCTCCCAGTGGGAGCCGCTCAAGTCCGTCGCCTGAGCCCCGCACCAGCCGCCGCGCGCCCCGCTTGAAACCCACCACCTTCAGCGCCGACCGCCTGTTCGAGGAGCACCGCGAGGCGCTGCGCTGGGAGTGGATCGCCGGCCACGCGCACCCCGAGCGCCGCTTCGACGAAACCGCGGTGCGCGACGCCAAGTCGGCCGCCGATCTGGTCGGCTACCTGAACTACATCCACCCGTACCGGGTGCAGATCGTCGGCGGCCGCGAGGTCGCTTACCTGAGCAACGCGCCCGACGACGTGCTAGACCGCCGCGTCGCGCGCATCGTCACGCTCGAGCCGCCGGTCATCATCGTCGCCGACGCCCAGGCGCCGCCCGACAAGCTCGTCGCGATGTGCGACCGCGCCGACATCCCGCTGTTCGTCACGACCTCGTCGGCCGGCCACGTGATCGACCTCGTGCGCGGCTACCTCGCGCATCTGTTCGCGAACCGCACGACGCGCCACGGCGTGTTCATGGACATCCTCGGCCTCGGCGTGCTGCTGACCGGCGAATCGGGTCTCGGCAAGAGCGAGCTGGGCCTCGAGCTGATCTCGCGCGGCCATGGCCTCGTCGCCGACGACGCCGTCGACCTGTACCGCATCTCGCAGACCGCGATCGAGGGCCGCTGCCCCGAGCTCCTGATGAACCTGCTCGAGGTCCGCGGCATCGGCCTGCTCGACATCAAGGCGATCTTTGGCGAGACCGCGGTGCGCCGCAAGATGCGCCTGAAGCTGATCGTCCACCTCGTGCGCAAGGAGACGATGGAACGCGAGTTCGAGCGCCTGCCCTACGAGCCGCTCTACGACGACGTGCTCGGCATGCCGGTGCGCAAGGTCGTGATCGCGGTCGACGCGGGCCGCAACCTCGCCGTGCTCGTCGAGGCCGCCGTGCGCAACACCATCCTGCAGCTGCGCGGCATCGATACCTACCGCGAGTTCGTCGAGCGCCACCAGCGCGCGATCGAAAGCGGCTCGCTCGACGAAGACCTCGAGTAAAGATTCGTCAGCGGTTCGGGCAGTCGGTCTTGACGCAGCTCGCGTAGAGCGCGAGCGAATGCTCCTGGAGCGCGAAGCCGCGCTCGGACGCGATCGCGCGCTGGCGCTCCTCGATCGCGGGGTCGAAGAACTCCTCGACGCGGCCGCAGGTCAGGCAGACCAGATGGTCGTGGTGATGGCCTTCGTTGAGCTCGAACACCGCCTTGCCCGACTCGAAATGGTTGCGCGACAGCAGGCCCGCCTGCTCGAACTGGGTGAGCACGCGGTAGACGGTCGCCAGGCCGATGTCGGCGCCCTCGGCGAGCAGCGCCTTGTAGACGTCCTCGGCCGTCATGTGGCGCTGCGCGGCCTTCTGGAAGATCTCGAGGATCTTGATGCGCGGCAGCGTGGCCTTGAGCCCGCTGTTCTTGATTTCTTCGGTGCGATTCATCGTGGTCGGCCCTGAGGGGGTGCTTGCGGGGCACCGCTAGAATGCGTCGATCATAGCCAGCCCTTGGGCGCTGGCCCAAGCCCCTGAAGCCTTCGCCATGCCTGCACGCTTTCCCGCCTCCCTCCGACGACTGGCCCTCGTGCTGCCCTGCCTCGTGCTCGGCGCCTGCTCGAGCCTGCCCTCGTTCAAGTCCCTGGCCTCCGTGTCCGGCGAAAAAGTCATGGGCCTGGTCACGCCTTACCGCGTCGAGATCGTCCAGGGCAACGTCGTGACCAAGGAGCAGATCGCCCAGGTCAAGCCCGGCATGACGCGCGAGCAGGTGCGCAGCTACCTCGGCACGCCGCTGCTGACCGACGTGTTCCATGCCGACCGCTGGGACTACTTCTTCTCGATCCGCCGCCAGGGCCAGCCCTTCGAGCAGCGCAAGGTCATCGCCTGGTTCGACGGCGACAAGCTGAAGTCGATCGACGCGCCCGACAACCTGCCGAGCGAGAACGAATTCGTCGCCTCGATCGCGCGCAAGCCGCGCAGCGACAAGCTGCCCAAGCTCGAGCTCAGCGACGCCGAGCGCCAGGCCCTGCCGCTGCCCAAGCCCGAGGCGTCGGCGCCGGCCGCCGACGACCGTCCGCTGCGCCAGTACCCGCCGCTGGCGTCCAACCCCTGATGAGCGAGCCGCTGCGCATCGCCGTCGCCGGCGCGTCGGGCCGCATGGGCCGCATGCTCGTCGAGGCCGTGCTCGGCAGCCCCGACTGCCGTCTTGCCGGCGCGCTCGACCACGCCGGCAGCGCGCTGCTCGGCCAGGACGCCGCGGCCTTTCTCGGCCAGGACAGCGGCGTCAAGATCACCGCCGACCTGGTCGAGGGCCTGCGCGACGCGCAGGTGCTGATCGACTTCACGCGCCCCGAGGGCACGCTCGCCCACCTCGCGGTCTGCGCCGAGCTCGGCGTCGGCGTCGTCGTCGGCACGACCGGCTTCGAGCCCGCGCAGAAGGCGCAGATCGGCGCGTACGCGGGCCGTGTCGCCGTCATGCTCGCGCCGAACATGAGCGTCGGCGTGAACGTCGTGATGCGCCTGCTCGATCAAGCGGCGCGCGCGTTCAACGAAGGCTACGACATCGAGATCGTCGAAGCCCACCATCGCCACAAGGTCGACGCGCCGAGCGGCACCGCGCTGCAGATGGGCGAAGTCGTCGCCCGGGCGCTCGGCCGCGACCTCAAGCAATGCGCGGTGTACGGCCGCGAGGGCGTGACCGGCGCGCGCGACCCGTCGACGATCGGCTTCGCGACCGTGCGCGGCGGCGACATCATCGGCGACCACACGGTGCTGTTCGCGGGCATCGGCGAGCGCATCGAGATCAGCCACAAGTCGAGCAGCCGCCAGACCTACGCGCAGGGCGCGCTGCGCGCCGCGCGCTTCCTCGCGGGCCGCTCGAGCGGCCTCTACGACATGGCCGACGTGCTCGGCTTCGACAACAAGACGACCTGATGATCGACGTCGCGCCGTTCTGGGCCCAGGCCGACGGCATCACGCGCAGCGTCGCGCTGCTGCTGCTCGCGATGTCGGTCAGCGCCTGGGTCGTGATCCTCTGGAAGGGCTGGACGCTCGCGCGCGCACGCCGCGGCCTGGCCCGCGCGGTGCCGGCGTTCTGGGCCGCGGCCGACGTGACGGCCGGCCGCGCGGCGCTCGAGAACTTCGACGCCGAGGCCCTGCTCGTGCCGCTGCTCGACGCGGCGACCGCGCCGACGCGCGAGCGCACGCTCGACGCGGGCGGGCGGCGCGAATCGCGCCTCACGAGGCGCCTGCGCGACGCGCTGCACGGCGTGCTCGCGCGCCTGCAGTTCGGCCAGGTGCTGCTCGCGTCGATCGGCGCGACGGCGCCCTTCGTCGGCCTGTTCGGCACGGTCTGGGGCATCTACCACGCGCTCGTAAGCCTCGCGGCCGGCGGCAGCCTGACGATCGAACGCGTCGCGGGCCCGGTCGGCGAGGCGCTGATCATGACGGCCGCGGGCCTCGCGGTCGCGATCCCGGCCGTGCTCGCGTACAACATCTTCGGCACGCAGGTCGGCGCGTGCGAGGCCGAGCTCGAAGGCTTCGCGCACGACCTGCGCGAGATGTTCGACCACGACTGAAAGAAGAGCAAGAGATGGCTTTCGGCCGGCTTGAACGCACCGAGCGCCCCAAGCCCATGGGCGAAATCAACATGACGCCGCTGATCGACGTCATGCTCGTGCTGCTCGTGATCTTCATGATTGCCGCGCCGCTGATGAGCAGCTCGCTGCGCCTCGACCTGCCCAGGAGCGCGGCCGCGACGCCGTCCGACACGCCCAGGTTCGTCGCGATCGCGATCACGCCCGACGGCAAACTTCACCTCGGCGACGAGCTCGTCGACGCGAAGACCTTCCAGGCCCGCGTCAAGCAGCTCGGCGCGGCGAACCCCGAGCTCGAGGTCCAGCTGCGCGCCGACCGCTCGGTACCCTACGGCGAGGTCGCTGCGCTGATCGGCTGGTGCCAGGCGGCCGGGCTGTCGCGCATCGCGTTCGTCGCCGATGCCGAGGCCGCGGCGGCTTCGGCCCCCTGAGCGGCCCCGGGCGGCCCTCTCCTACAATCCGCGGTTCGATTTGTCGGCCGCACCATGAACGAAAAGTACACCCCCAGCGAGATCGAAGCCGCTGCCCGCGCCCACTGGAACGAGCGCGACGCCTACCGCGTGCGCGAGGACCAGGCCAAGCCGAAGTTCTACGCCTGCTCGATGCTGCCCTACCCGAGCGGCAAGCTGCACATGGGCCATGTGCGCAACTACACGATCAACGACATGCTCGCGCGCCAGCTGCGCATGCAGGGCTACAACGTCCTGATGCCGATGGGCTGGGACGCGTTCGGCCTGCCGGCCGAGAACGCCGCGATGAAAGGCCGGGTGCCGCCGGCGCAGTGGACCTACTCGAACATCGCCTACATGAAGAGCCAGATGCAGGCGATGGGGCTGGCGATCGACTGGTCGCGCGAGGTCGCGACCTGCTCGCCCGCGTACTACAAGTGGAACCAGTGGCTGTTCCTCAAGATGCTCGAGGCCGGCATCGCCGAGCGCCGCACCCAGGTCGTCAACTGGGACCCGGTCGACCAGACCGTGCTGGCGAACGAGCAGGTCATCGACGGCCGCGGCTGGCGCTCGGGCGCCGTCGTCGAGAAGCGCGAGATCCCCGGCTACTACCTGAACATCACGAAGTACGCCGAGGAACTGCTCGCGGCCGTCGCCGACCCCGAGCACCCGCAGTACCTGGCCGGCTGGCCGGAGCGCGTGCGCCTGATGCAGGAGAACTGGATCGGCAAGAGCGAGGGCCTGCGCTTCGCGTTCCCGCACGACATCAAGGACGCCGACGGCAAGGCCATCCAGGACGGCCGCCTGTACGTGTTCACGACGCGCGCCGACACCATCATGGGCGTGACCTTCTGCGCCGTCGCGCCCGAGCACCCGCTCGCGGCCCACGCGGCCGCGACGAACCCGGCGCTCGCCGCGTTCATCGAGGCATGCCGCGCCGGCGGCACGACCGAGGCCGAGCTCGCGACGCAGGAGAAGAAAGGCCTCGCGACGGGCCTGTTCGTCACGCACCCGCTGACGGGCGCGCAGGTCGAGGTCTGGGTCGGCAACTACGTGCTGATGAGCTACGGCGACGGCGCCGTGATGGGCGTGCCGGCCCACGACGAGCGCGACTTCGCGTTCGCGAAGAAGTACGGCATTGCGATCAAGCAGGTCGTCGCGGTCGAGGGCGAGAGCTTCTCGCTCGAGGCCTGGGCCGAGTGGTACGGCGACAAGCTGCGCGGCCGCTGCGTCGCCTCGGGCGAGCTCGACGGCCTCGGCTACCGCGACGCGGTCGACCGCGTCGCGGCGCTCGTCGAGGCCCGCGGCCTCGGCGCGAAGAAAACGACCTGGCGCCTGCGCGACTGGGGCGTGAGCCGCCAGCGCTACTGGGGCACGCCGATCCCGATCATCCATTGCGAGGCCTGCGGCGTCGTGCCGGTGCCGGAAAAGGACCTGCCCGTCGTGCTGCCCGAGGACTGCATCCCCGACGGCAGCGGCAACCCGCTGAACAAGCGCGCCGACTTCCTCGACGTCGGCTGCCCGAAGTGCGGCCGGCCCGCGCGCCGCGAGACGGACACGATGGACACCTTCGTCGATTCGTCGTGGTACTTCATGCGCTATTGCGACGCCGGCAACGCCGACGCGATGGTCGGCGCCGGCACCGAGTACTGGATGCAGGGCGGCGGCATGGACCAGTACATCGGCGGCATCGAGCACGCGATCCTGCACCTGCTCTACGCGCGCTTCTGGACCAAGGTCATGCGCGACCTCGGCCTCGTCAAGATCGACGAGCCGTTCAAGCGCCTGCTGACCCAGGGCATGGTGCTCAAGGGCGCGTTCTTCCACAAGCCGGCCGACGCGGGCAAGAACTACTACTGGGAGCACGAGGTCGAGGTCGCGCGCAACGAGCATGGCGCGCCGGTCGGCGCGACGCTCAAGGCCGACGGCACGCCGCTCGAGTACGAGATGACGACGATGTCGAAGTCCAAGAACAACGGCGTCGACCCCCAGGCCCTGATCGACCAGTACGGCGCCGACACCGCGCGCCTGTTCGTGATGTTCGCGGCGCCGCCCGAGCAGACGCTCGAGTGGAACGACGCGGCCGTCGAAGGCGCGCATCGGTTTCTCCGGCGAGTGTGGAGTTTCTGCGCGAAGCACGAGGCCGCGATCCAGGGTGCGGGCGCCGACTTCGCGGGCCTGAGCGGCGACGCCAAGGCGCTGCGCCGCGAGGTCCACCTCGTGCTCAGGCAGATCACGCACGACTACGAGCGCATGCAGTACAACACCGTCGCCTCGGGCGCCATGAAGCTGCTCAACGCGCTCGAAGGCTTCAAGGGCGCCGATGGGAATTCGCCGGCGGTGCTCCGCGAGGGCGCGAGCGTGCTGCTGCGCGCGCTCTACCCGGCCTGCCCGCACATCACCCACGCGCTGTGGGTCGAGCTCGGCTTCGCCGCGAGCCTGGGCGACCTGCTCGACGCGCCCTGGCCGGCCGTCGACGAGGCCGCGCTCGTGCAGGACGAGATCGAGCTGATGCTGCAGGTCAACGGCAAGCTGCGCGGAGCGATCAAGGTGCCGGCCGGCGCCGACAAGGCCGCGATCGAGGCCGCCGCGCTCGCGAACGAGGAGTTCGCGAAGTTCGCCGAGGGCAAGCCGGCGAAGAAGGTCATCGTCGTGCCGGGCCGCCTCGTCAACGTGGTGGTGTGAGCATGCAGCGCCGCCGACTGCTCGCGACCCTCGCCGCCGGCGCCGCGGCGACGGCCCTGGCCGGCTGCGGCTTCGCGCTGCGCCGCGAGCCCGAGCTGCGCTTCAAGACGCTCGCGCTCGCGGGCTTCGGCGCGAAGTCGCCGCTCGCGGTCGAGCTCAAGCGCCAGATCGGCCGCGCCGGCATCGAGATCGTCGAGGACCCGAACCGCGCCGAGGTCGTGCTCGAGGCCGAGCGCGACCAGCAGGACAAGATCGTCGTCGTCTCGACGAGCGCCGGACAGGTGCGCGAGTGGCAGCTCAACCTCTACCTCGACTACGTCGTACGCCGCCCCGACAGCGAGCTGCTGCTGCCGCGCCAGGCGCTCGCGATCGCGCGCGAGATGACCTATACCGAATCGCAGGCGCTCGCCAAGGAGCAGGAGGAAGCGCAGCTGTACCGCGCGATGCGTTCCGACGCCGTGAACCAGGTGCTGCGCCGGCTCGCCAACGTGCGCGTCAACTGAAGCCGCCATGCAACTGCGCGCCGACGGCCTCGCCAAGCAGCTGAGCGCGGGCCTGCGCCCGCTCTACACCGTGCACGGCGACGAGCCGCTGCTCGCGCAGGAGGCGGCCGACGCGATCCGCGCGGCCGCGCGCGCGGCCGGCTATACCGAGCGCAAGGTCTTCACGGTCGCGGGTTCCTATTTCGACTGGTCGCAGGTACTCGCGGCCGCGCAGGCGCTGAGCCTGTTCGCCGAGCGCCAGCTGATCGAGATCCGCATCCCCTCGGGCAAGCCCGGCCGCGACGGTGCCGAGGCGCTGCAGCGCTATTGCGAGCGCCTGCCCGAGGACGTCGTCACGCTCGTGACGCTGCCGCGCCTCGACGGCACCCAGCTCAAGAGCGCGTGGATGGGCGCGCTCGACGGTGCCGGCGTCGTGCTGCGCGTCGACCCGGTCGAGCGCCGCGCGCTGCCGGCATGGCTCGCCCAGCGCCTGGTCCAGCAGGGCCAGCGCGTCGCCGACGGCGAGGACGGCCAGCGCGCGCTCGCGTTCTTCGCCGACCGCGTCGAGGGCAACCTGCTCGCCGCCCACCAGGAGCTGCAGAAGCTCGCGCTGCTGCACGGCCCCGGCGAGCTGAGCCTCGCGCAGATCGAGGGCGCCGTGCTCGACGTCGCGCGCTTCGACATCGCGCGCCTCAGCGAAGCCGCGCTCGAGGCGCGCCCGGCGCGCGTGCTGCGCACGCTCGACGGCCTCGCGGCCGAGGGCGAGGCCGCCGTGCTCGTGCACTGGACGCTCGCCGAGGACATCCGCGCGCTCAAGCGCGTGCAGGACGCGCTCGCTGCCGGCAAGCCGCCGCCGCTCGCGCTGCGCGAGGCGCGCGTGTGGGGCGCGAAGGAGCGCCTGATCGAGCGCATCGCGCCGAGCCTGCGCGAGCGCGACCTCGCGCCGCTCGTCGAGGCCGCCCAGGTCTGCGACGGCATCGTCAAGGGCCTGCGCCACCCCGACTGGCCCGTCGACGCCTGGGACGCCTTGCGCCGCCTCGCGCTGATGCTCGTCGAGACGGCCGCCGGCAAGCGCGGCCTGACGCTGAAGCCCTGAGGCACCCGGCGCGCTTGCGCGTCGGACAAATCGTTTTCAGCTTTCTGCAAGCATAAACAGCCCGGCTTGTGAAGAAGTATTGCCACTCTGTTGCTCGATTTTTATCAAGGCAAACTAAGAAATCTTTCTTCACACAAGGTTCACATGAAATCACGATTCCGCGTCCCGGCGCTGACGCTACCCGCGCTGGCCGCTGCCCTGTTTTGCACCCAAACGTTTGCGCAATCCGCGGACGAGACCGGCGCCCAGAAGCTCGAACGCGTCGAGGTCACCGGCTCGAACATCAAGCGAACCACCCGCGAGGGCGCTTCGCCGATCGACATCATCAGCGCGAAGCAGATCGGCGCGAGCGGCGCCGCGACGACGCTCGACGTGCTCAAGAAGCTCGTGCCCGCGCTCGGCAACGACGGCTATAGCGACGTCGCAAACCAGAACAGCTTCTCGCGCGGCGTCGCGACGGCCTCGCTGCGCAACCTCAGCGCGACCTCGACGCTGATCCTGATCAACGGCCGCCGCATGACGCCGTCGGCCTACGCCAACCCGAACAACGGCACCTCGACCCTCTACGACCTGAACTCGATCCCGGCCTCGGCGATCGAGCGCATCGAAGTGCTCAAGGACGGCGCGTCGGCGGTGTACGGCTCGGACGCTGTCGGCGGCGTGATCAACTTCATTACCTACCGCGACTTCGAAGGCGCCGACGCGAAGATCTCGTCGAGCCTGAACGAGCACCGCGAGTACGGCAAAGGCAGCCTCAGCGGCAAGGTCGGCTACGGCAAGCTCGCGAGCCAGGGCTTCAACCTGATGCTCGGTGCCGACCTTTCGATCAAGGGCCGCAGCATGGAGGGCGCGAGCACCAACCCCGGCATCTACGCCGACGACTACCGCGCGCTGAACCTGCGCCAGAACCCCTACGGCAGCTCGCTCGCGTCCTACCAGTCGCCGTTCTTCACGCGCGAGTCGGCGCCGGGCAGCAAGGCCTTCCCCCAGACCAACCCGGCGAACGTGATCAACGTGCCGAACTGCCCGGCCTCGCAGCAGATCACCGGCAGCGCCTACTACGGCATCACGACCCAGCCGCTGCTCGGCCGCACCTTCTGCAACTACAACCTCGACCAGTACAACGAGATGCAGAATCCGGGCAATGATTCGAGCCTGCTCGGCCACGGCACCTTCGACCTCGGCCACGAGATCACCGCGTTCACCGAGCTCGGCTACAGCCGCAGCGAGCGCGACTACCTCGGCGCGCCGCGCACGATCAGCGGCCTGAGCCCGACGACCAACTTCATCGTCGGCGGCCTCGCGCCGAGCTTCCAGCCCATTCTCGAGATCGGCAACCCCGACAACCCGTTCACGAACGCGCGCGCGGCCGTGCAGCTGCGCTTCGACAACATCAAGGGCGGCTACAAGACCGTCAACGACGGCTACCGCGCGGTCGCGGGCCTGCGCGGCACGATCGCCGACAACTGGGACTGGGAATCGGCGCTGCTGTGGAACCGCTCGCATCGCGACGAAACCTATTACGGCTTCCTGCGCCTGCCGGTGCTGCGCCAGATGCTCGGCCCGCAGTCGGGCGGCACGAACCGCTCGATCGCGTCGATCGCGACCGACCCCGACCTCTCGCACCCGCTGCTGAACCAGGGCGACTCGCAGATCTCGCAATGGGACGGCAAGATCAGCGGCCAGTTCGGCCGGCTGCCGGGCGGCCCGATCGGCGTCGCCGCGGGCTTCGAGCTGCGCCGCGAGTCCATCCGCATCACGCCCGACCCCGAAAACGCGGCCGGCAACGTGCTGGGCCTCGCGACGACGGCCGTGACGGGCGGCCGCACGGTCGAGTCGGGCTTCGCCGAACTCGACCTGCCCGCGTTCAAGCAGCTCGACCTGAGCCTCGCGGGCCGCCTCGACAAATACCCGGGCATCAAGACCAACTTCGTGCCCAAGGTCGGCTTCAAGTACACGCCGAACAGCGTCGTCGCGCTGCGCGGCACCTACGCCGAGGGCTTCCGCGCGCCGGCCGTTTCGCAGGTCAGCCCGGGCGGCGCCCAGTTCTTCGTCAACGGCCTGCAGGACCCGGTGCGCTGTAACGTCGAGGCCGTGCCGCCCGTGCCCTTCCCCGGCGCCGAGAACGCCGACTGCAACAAGAGCGTCTCCGGCGTCGGCGGCGCAAACCCGGCGCTCAAGCCCGAGAAGTCCTACAGCTCCTCGCTGGGCATCGTGCTGTCGCCGATGAAGGCCGTCGACCTCGTCGTCGGCTACTACAAGATCCGCAAGAACGGCGAGGTCGCGCTCGGCAGCGCCCAGGACGTGATCGACCACCCGGACCGCTACCCCCCGGGCGCGCTGATCCGCGACACCAACCCGAACCTGCTGCTGAACGGCCAGCCCGGCACGGGCCCGCTGATCGCGGTCTCGACGCCGTGGACCAACCAGGGCAGCACGATGGTCTCCGGCTACGACTTCGAGATCCACCAGACGGCGATGATCCTGCAAGGCGCGGCGCGCTGGAGCAACGACCTGAACGGCACGGTGACGAGCCGCTACCAGCGCATCGAGCAGCCGGGCTACGCGCCGAACAATCTCGTCGGCACGCGCGGCGGCGTGGCCGACTGGGCGACCTCGGCGCCCGACGTGCCGCGCGTGAAGTTCCGCTTCACGTCGACGATCGAGGCCGGCCCGCACACCATCATGGGCGCGCTCAACTACGTGAGCGGCGTGTCGCTGATCCGCCGCGAGGACGGCTCGACGAAGCCGCCGTCGGTGTACTCGGGCCAGACCTGCCAGTACGGCGGCACGAACTACGACGGCGTGGCCGGCCGCAGCATCGTCGGCGTCGCGCCGACCGCGACGAACGGCCGCGACCTGTACATCAACCGCTACCCGGGCTGCGCGATCGCCGAATGGGCGACCATCGACGTGGGCTACACCTACACGGGCTTCAAGGACCTGGCGCTGGGGCTGAACATCCAGAACCTCGGCGACGCGAAGGCGCCTTACGACCCGGCGGCAACCTACCTCGGCTACAACGTCGGCCTGCACAACCCCTACGGCCGCTACTACACGGTCTCGGCGAGCTACAAGTTCAAGTAAGGCCCCGCCGCCGAAGGGCTGCGCAGGGGCATCGTCCGATAATGGGCGATGCCCCTTTCCCATTCCTGCACCGTCGCGATCGTCGGCGGCGGCCCGGCCGGCCTGATGGCCGCCGAGACGCTCGCGCGCGCCGGCATCGAGGTCGACCTGTTCGACGCCAAGCCCTCGGTCGGGCGCAAGTTCCTGCTCGCCGGCAAGGGCGGGCTCAACCTCACGCATTCCGAAGACTTCGCGCCCTTTCTCGCGCGCTACGGCGCGCGCGCGCCGGCGCTCGAGCCGCTGCTGCGCGCGTTCGACGGCCCGGCCGTACGCGCCTGGGCCGCGGGCCTCGGCGTCGCCACCTTCGTCGGCACCTCGGGCCGCGTGTTCCCGACCGACATGAAGGCCGCGCCGCTGCTGCGCGCGTGGCTGCACCGGCTGCGCGAGCAGGGCGTGCGCCTGCACATGCGCACGCGCTGGCTCGGCTGGGACGCCGCCGGCGCGCTGCGCCTCGAAGGCCCCGACGGCGAATTCACGCTCGCGCCGCGCGCGACCGTGCTCGCGCTCGGCGGCGCGTCGTGGCCGCAGCTCGGCTCGGACGGCGCCTGGGCGCCCTGGCTCGCCGCGCGCGGCGTCGACGTCGCCGCGCTGCAGCCGGCGAACTGCGGCTTCGACGTGGCCGGCTGGACGCCGCTGTTCGCCGCGCGCTTCGCGGGCCGGCCGGTCAAGCCGGTCGTGCTCGAGGTGCCGGGCGCGGGCTTTCGGCGCAAGGGCGAGTTCGTCGTCACGGCGACCGGCATCGAGGGCTCGCTCGTCTACGCGGCGGCTAGCCCGATCCGCGACGCGATCGCGCGCGACGGCAGCTGCCGCATCGAGCTCGACCTGCTGCCCGACCGCGACGCGGCCTTCGTCGCGGCCGAGGTCGCGCGCGGCCGCGGCTCGCGCTCGCTCGCGACCCACCTGAAGTCGCGGCTCGGCATCGAAGGGCTCAAGGCCGGCCTGCTCCACGAGGCCCTGAGCAAGGCCGAGTACCAGGACCTGCCGCGGCTCGCCGCCGCGCTCAAGCGCCTGCCGCTGACGCTCGTCACCGCGCGGCCCGTCGCCGAGGCGATCAGCACGGCCGGCGGCGTGCGCTTCGAAGCGCTCGACGCGAACCAGATGCTCGCCGCCCTGCCCGGCGTCTTCTGCGCGGGCGAGATGCTCGACTGGGAGGCGCCGACCGGCGGCTACCTGCTGACCGCCTGCCTCGCGAGCGGACGTGCGTGCGGCGCAGGCGTGGCCCGTTACCTTCGGGACCGGGGCTGACGCGGCGCCACAATCGCGGCCGGCGCCGTCAGGCGCGAGGAGACATCGAGATGAAGAACTTCAAGCCCCTGCTGCTGGTCACCGCGCTCGCGGCCGCCCTGCCCGCCCTGCCCGTGGCCGCGCTCGAACCCGTCGCGGCGCCGGCCTCGGCACCGGCCGCCACGCCTGCCGCCGCGCGCGCCGACGCGCAGTTCAACGCGCTCGCGCAGCGCGCCCTCGCGGCCTGGTTCCGCGCGAGCCCGAGCAACGCGACCTTCATCGGCATGCACGCCCACGACGCCGAGCTCGACGACCTGAGCGCCGCGGGCCGCGCGCGCGCCGTCGCGGCCGACAAATCCCTGCTCGCCGCGCTCGACCGCCTCCCGGCCGCGCGCCTGTCGCGCGAGAACCAGGTCGACGCCGCGATCCTGCGCAACCAGCTGCAGCTGAACCTGTGGAACGCCGAGGTCTACGAGGACTGGGCGCGCGACCCGCAGGTCTACGGCGGCATCGCCGGCAACGCGCTGTACAACCTGATGGCGCGCGACTTCGCGCCGCTGCCGCAGCGCCTGCGCGCGGCGACGCGGCGCATGGAGGCGATGCCCGGGCTGTTCGCCGAGGAGCGCGCGAACCTCGACCCCGCGCGCGTGCCCAAGGTCTTCGCCGAGACCGTCGCCCAGCAGAACGGCGGGCTCAAGCAGATCGTCGCCGCGTTCATCGCGCCGCACCTCGACGCCCTGCAGGGCGCCGAGCGCGCGCGCCTCGAGGCCGCAATCAAGACCTTCGACGCGGCCGTCGACGCGCGCCAGGCCTGGCTCGACGGCACGCTCGTGCCGAATTCGCGCGGCGACTTCCGCCTCGGCGCGAAGCGCTACGACGAGAAGCTCCACTTCGCGCTGATGTCCTCGCTGTCGCGCGCCGAGATCAAGCAGCGCGCCGAGGCCGAGCTCGCGAGCGTGCGCGGCCGCATGTACGAGATCTCGCGCGGCCTGCTCAAGGACCGCCTGCCGGCCGAGCAACTGCCCGAGCAGCCGACGCCCGCGCAGCAGCAGGCTGCGATCGAAGCCGCGCTCGAGCTCGCCTACGCCGAGCGGCCCGCCCCCGACCACCTCGTCGCCGACGCGACGGCCGACCTCCAGCAGGCGCGCCAGTTCGTGATCGACCACCAGCTCGTCAGCGTGCCCGCGACGCCGGTGCGCATCATCGAGATGCCCGAGTTCCAGCAGGGCGTCACGGCCGCCTACTGCGACTCGCCGGGCCCGCTCGACAGGAGCCTGCCGACCTATTACGCGATCTCGCCGATCCCCAAGGGCTGGACCCAGGCCCAGGTCGACTCCTACCTGCGCGAGTACAACAGCCGCATGCTGCAGCTGCTGAGCATCCACGAGGGCATGCCCGGCCATTACCTCGAGGGCGCGCATTCGGCCGAGTACCCGTCGACGCTGCGCGCGGTGCTGCGCTCGGGCCTGTTCGCCGAGGGCTGGGCCGTGTACATGGAACGCACGATGCGCGAGGAGGGCTACCTCGACCACGACCCGCTGTTCGAGCTCGTCCAGCTCAAGTTCTACCTGCGCACGATCGGCAACGCGATCCTCGACCAGGGCGTCCAGGTCGAGGGCTGGACGCGCGAGCAGGCGATGGACTTCATGGTCAGGCAGACCTTCCAGCAGGAGCGCGAGGCGGCCGGCAAATGGGTGCGCGCCGAGCTGACCTCGGCGCAGCTGCCGACCTATTTCGTCGGCGTGCAGGAGCAGCTCGACATGCGCCGCGCGGTCGCGCAGGCCTGGGGCCCGCGCTTCACGCTGCTGCGCTACCACGACGCCGTGCTGTCCTACGGCGCGCCGCCGCCGCGCTTCGTCCGCGAGCTGCTGCTCGACGAACCGATCCGTTGAAACGTCAGCCCCTCGGCCAACGAGTAGGTCGGACGAGGGGTCGGTGTTCAGGGCCGGAGGGTACGCGCAAAGAACGCGTCGAGCGTGCGCCACAGGTGCAGCTGCACCATCGGTCCGCCGTTCAGGCCGTGGGCGAGGCCCGGGAAAATGTCGAGCTCGAACAGCTTGCCCTGGGCCTGCAGCGCCTGGATCAGGCGCAGCGAGTTCTCGAACAGCACGTTGTCGTCGGCCGTGCCGTGCACGATCAGCAGCGGCTTCGACAGCTCGGCCGCGCGCCGCGTGAGGTCGGCCTGTACATAGGCCGGCGCACGGCCGCCGTCGGGCAGGCCCAGGTAACGCTCGGTATAGGCTGTGTCGTAGAGCGTCCAGTCGGTCGGCGGCGCGACGGCGACGGCGGCCGCGAGCGGCGTCGTCTTGTCGAGCATCGCGCGCGCGGCGAGGAAGCCGCCGTAGGACCAGCCGAAGAAGCCGATGCGCGCGGGGTCGACGTCGGGCACCAGCGTCGGCAGCTGGCGCACCGCGGCGAACAGGTCGGCGACCTCGACGACGCCGAACGCGTGCTCGTGCGCGCGCGTGAACGCGCGGTCGCGCCCGGCCATGCCGCGCGTGTCGACCATGAACACGCCATAGCCTTCGCGCTGCCAATGCGCGATCAGCGGCGCCTGGCGGCTCCATGCGTAGCTGACGGTCTCGGCACCCGGGCCGCCGTAGGCGAGCGTGAGCACCGCGTGCGGGCCCGGCCGGCCGTCGCGCGGCGCGAAGTAGAAGGCGTTGAGCGCCGTATGGCCGTCGGCCGCGACGAGGTCGAGCGCCTGCGGCGCCTGCACGGCCGCGGCGAGCAGGGGGTCGGGCGGGTTGCCGGGCAGCGGCATCGTCGTGCCGTCGGCCACGCTCTCGACCGCGAGCTGCGGCGGCTGCCCCCAGGCCGAGCGCGTGACGATCAGGCGCGCGCAGGCGGCGTCGCCGACCGCGTCGCGCCACGCATGCTCGGCGTCGCCGACGAGCGGCCGCGTCGCGCCGTCGGGGCCGACGACGAACAGCTCGCGCGCCCGGCCGCGCTCGCGCGCCGCCGCGAACACGACCTGCCGGCCGTCGTTGCAGACGACATGGGCGACCGGCTCGGGCTCGTGCGTGAGCGCGCGGCGCTCGCCGCTCGTGCGGTCGACGAGCTGCAGCTGGCGTCGCCCCGAGACCTCGCTGCTCCATAGCAGGGCGGGCTTGCCCGATAGCTCCACGCCCTTGAGCTCGGCGAGGTCCTGCTGGACCTCGACCCAGGCCGCGTCGCGCTCGTCGATCAGGTCGCGCGGCACGGCTGCACCCGCAGCGTCGGCGTCGAACTCGGTCACGACCATGCGCTGCTGGTCGCGCGTCAGCCATTGCAGCCACGGCGTGCCGTCGCCGAACCAGCCCGCGCGCGAGATGTACTCGGCTTCGGCCGGCAGCGCGAGCGCGACGCGCTGGCCGCTCGCCGCGTCGACGCGCCAGGCCGTCACGCGCGCGTTCGCGCTGCCCGCGCCCGGATAGCGCTGCCCGACCATCTCGGTGCGGTCGGCGAAGATCTGCGCGCGCGTCTTCAGCGGCACCGGGCTTTCGTCGACGCGCAGCACGAGCAGGCTGCGGCCGTCGGGCGCCCACCAGAAGCCGCGCTCGCGCGCGAGCTCCTCGGCCGCGACGAACTCGGCGAGGCCCCAGCCGACGTTGTTCGCGCCGCCGTCGTCGGTCAGGCGCCGCGGCGCTGCGGCGGCCGAGCCCTCGGCCGCGTCGAGCGCCTGGATCCAGAGGTTGCCGCCCTGCACATAGGCAAGCTGCCGGCCGTCGGCCGAGCAGACCGGGTCCTGCGCGGGCTGCTGGGCGTCGAAGCGCAGGCGCCGCACCCGGCCGTCGAGCGTCGCGAGGTAGAGGTCGCCCGAGAGCGGGAACAGCAGCGCCGCATCGCCCTGGCCGCACCATTGATAGCTCGTGATGCCGCGCTCGCCGATGCGCTTGCGCTCGAGCGCCATGCGCTCGGCCTCGGTCAGCGCCTCGGCGCGGCCGCCGAGCAGGTCTTTCGCCGACGCGAGCCGGCGCGCCGCGCCGCCGGCGGCCGGGCGCGCCCAGAGCTCGAGCTCCTTGCTGTCGCCGGCCGCAGGCCGCAGCTCGCTGACCCAGGCGCCGCCCGGCGAGAACTCGACCTGGCGCGGCTGGCCGCCCGCGAGCGGCGGGTCGGCGACGATGCGTTCGAGCGTGAGGTCGGCGGCCGCTGCATGGCCGGCGGCGAGCGCCGCGGCCAGGATCAGCGCCGCGCGCGCGAGGGTTGAGCTGGTCTCCATCGGCGCATTGTCGGGCCGAAAAGCAGGCTCAGGCGTCGCGGTCCTCGACGGCCTCGCACAGCGCGTCCAGCGCCGCGCGCACGGTGGCGGCGCGCACGGCGTGGCGGTCGCCGCCGAAATGCGCCTGCCAGACCCGCAGCACGCGGCCGTCGTGGGCGATCGCGAGCCAGACCGTGCCGACCGGCTTGCCGTCGCTGCCGCCCGTGGGCCCGGCGATGCCGGTCACGGCGACGGCCCAGTCGACCGGCGCATGGGCGAGCAGGCCGCGCGCCATATGGCGCGCGACGTCGGCGCTGACCGAGCCGGCCGTCTCGATCAGGCCGGGCGGCACGCCGAGCAGCTCGGTCTTGGACTGGTTGCTGTAGCTGACGACGCCGCGCTCGAACCATTGGCTCGAGCCCGCGAGCTCGGTGCAGGCCGCGGCGATCATGCCGCCGGTGCAGGACTCGGCCGTGCCGAGCCGCTCCTTGCGCCGGATCAGCGCGACGGCGATGCGCTGGATCAGTTCGTGTTCGTCGGCAAACAGCATGGTGGTCTCCTGGCCCGGGGCGCGGGCGTCAACAGCCCGAGTCTAGAACTGCGCCTGGACCGAAACGTAGCTGCTGCGCTGCGCGGTCTTGTTCGCGATCTGGCCGAGGTCGAGCCAGGCCACCGTGACGCTCAGGTGGCGCATCGGCCACCAGGCGACGAACAGGTCGGCCGCGCGCGTCTCGGGCGCCGCGCTGAGGTTGCTCGGCTTGGCGCGCCATTCGACGCCGAGCGCGAGCGAATCGCGCGGCAGCACGGCGATCGAAGCCTCGGGCTCGAGATGGCGGCCGGCGTCGCGGTCGCCGCCGAAGCCGAGCAGGCCCATCTGGTTCGCGCGCGTCGCGCGCAGCGTCAGATTGGCCAGCAGGTTGTAGCCGCCGGCCGCGCCGAACCACAGCTTGGTCATCGCGACGTAGGGCTCGACGTCCTCGGTCCGCCTGGCGCCGAGCAGGCGCGGCACCACGGGGGCGACGTCACGCTTGTACTGCAGGCCGACCGCGACCTGCGGCTGCCAGCGGTCGGCGTCGAACACCGCGTCGCCGCATACGCGCCACTTGAGGCCGAAGCCCTGCATGTGCAGGCTCACGCCGGGAACGGTGTCCGACAGGCCGAAGCGCCACTGCGTGGCCGACAGCTCGACGGTGTCGTAAAGGCCCACCGCGACGCCCTCGGCGTCGAGCGCGTAGCCGCCGCGCGTGCGCACGCCGGTGCCGAAGGCAGACGCGCCGATCTGGTCGCGGCTGCCCTCGCCGCCGATCACGGCCCAGGGCGTAAGCCCGCCGCCGGCCGCGCCCTCGACCTCGCTGACGCCCGAGGCCGCGAGCACGCGGTCGCCGGCCCAGGCCGGCGCGGCAACGCCGCCGAGCAGGCCCAGCAGCGTCAGCGCCACGCTCGGCCACGAATTCGGAGGGGTTTTGCGCTTCATTGCAAGCCTTGCCATCGTTGCGGGGGACGCCGGCGATACAGTGTTCGCACCGCACTCGGCCACGCCGGCGATTCTCAGCGATCACCGGGCGTTGCCGGCCGCATCATTCACCGACCGCTGCGCGAGGCTCCATGTCCATGCAACTATTTCGCATTCCGGCGTTGGCTATCTGCGTCGCCCTCGGCGCCTGCGCGGCCAATCCGCCGCCGGCGCCGAACCTGTACGCGCGGCTCGGCGGCGAGCCGGTCGTCTCGGCGGTGGTCACGCGCACGATCGCGCGCGCCGCCCAGGACCCGCGCACGATGCGCAGCTTCGACGGCATCAAGCTCGCGACGCTCGACGCGAGCATCACCCAGCAGCTCTGCGCGATCAGCGGCGGCGGCTGCCATTACGAAGGCCAGGACATGGCCAAGGCCCACGCCGACCTGCATATCCGTCCGGGCGAGTTCGACGCGCTCGTCGACATGCTGCGCGAGGAATTCGACGCGGCCCATGTCGACGCGGGCGCGAAGAACGAGCTGCTGAAACGGCTCGCGCCGATGAAACGCGCTATCGTTGCGGCTTCCTGAGCAAGACCGGCGCGGCGCACAGAGGGAGAGCACGATGGCGGAGCAGTTGCGACGAGGCGCGCGGACCCTGGTCCTGGCGCTGTTCTCGCTTGGCGGCGCGACCGCGCAGGCCGTGCCCTGGACCTTCCAGGTGCGCGACGCGGCGGGCCACCCGCTCGCCGACGCCGTCGTCGCCGTGCTCGCCCACGGCAAGCCGAGCAAGACGACGAGCGCGCACGCCGAGATGGGCCAGCGCAACCGCCAGTTCACGCCCCAGCTGCTCGTCGTCCAGACCGGCACGGCGGTCGCGTTCCCGAACTACGACTCGGTGCGCCACCAGGTCTATTCCTTCTCGCCGATCAAGGTCTTCGAGCTCAAGCTCTACGCGGCCGGCACGCCGACCGACCAGGTGTTCGACAAGCCCGGCGTCGCGACGCTCGCGTGCAACATCCACGACCGCATGCACGCGAACATCGTCGTCGTCGACACGCCGCTGTTCGCGACGACCGACGCGAGCGGCACCGCCCACCTCGACCTGCCGCCGGGCGAGCACCAGCTGCAGTACTGGCACGAGCAGAGCAAGAACGCGGCGGTGCTGCAAAGCCAGCCGCTCAACGTCGGCGACAGCGCCGGCAGCACCCAGCTGACCATCGGCGGATGAGGCTGCCCACCCCTCGCCGCCTCGAGGCGCGCATCGTCGCGCTGTTCCTCGGCCTGCTGCTCGCCGTGCAGCTGTGCAGCTTCGCGGTGATCCGCGGCATGATCGCGCGCAACGCCGAGAACTCGATCGCGGCCGAGCTCAAGACCGGCGAGCGCATGCTCAGCCGCCTGCTCGAGCAGCAGGCCGACAAGCGCGCCGACGCGGCCCAGCTGCTCGCCCAGGACTACGGCTTCAAGCAGGCGATCGGCCTGCCGCTCGCCGAGGCCGGCACGGTCGAGACGATCGAGGACGCACTGCACAACCAGGGCGACCGCATCGGCGCGAGCGTCGTCGCCTACTTCGACAACGGCCTCAAGCTCGTCGCCGCGACGCGCGCCGACGCAGGCGGCTTCGCCGACGTGCTCAAGCGCACGACGGCCGGCCCGGCGACGGCGGGCGCCGCGCCGCGCCTGCAGTTCACCCAGCTCGACGGCCGTGTCTACCAGGTCGTCGCGGTGCCGGTGCGCACGCCGGCGCCGGTCGGCTGGATCCTGATGGGCTTCGCGCTGACCGGCGAGGCGCTCGACGACCTCAAGTCGCTCGCCGACCTGCAGGGCATCGTCGTGCGCCGCGAGTCCGCCCATTGGGTGCCGCTGTTCAGCAGCCTCGCCGACGCGGCCGCGGCCGCGCCGCTCGCCGCGCAGGCGCCGACGGGGCCCGAGACCTTCGCGGCCGAGGCCGGCGGCGAGCGCTGGCGCGGCCGCCTGCACGGCATCGCGCAGGTCGGCGCGGCCGACGCGCCGCCGCTCGGCATCGTGATGCTGCGCTCCTACGACGCGGCCGTCGCGCCGTTCACGAACCTGCAGCTGATCCTGCTCGCGCTGACCGTCGTCGGCGCGCTCGTGTTCGCGCTCTTGTCGGTGCTGCTCGCGCGGCGCATCAGCGGGCCGATCAAGGCGCTGCGCGGCTCGGCCGAGCGGCTCGGCCGCGGCGACTACGGCGCGCCGATCGCGCGCGAGTCGAACGACGAGGTCGGCGACCTCGCCGTCGCGTTCGAGACCATGCGCCAGGGCATCCGCGCCCAGATCGACAAGGTCGACCGCCTCGCCTACTGGGACGAGCTGACGGGCCTGCCGAACCGCGCGCAGTTCCGCATGAAACTCGAGACGCAGCTCGGCCGGGAGCAGCCGCTCGCCGTGCTGATGCTCGACCTCGACCGCTTCAAGCATGTCAACGACGTGCTCGGCCAGGAGTTCGGCGACCAGCTGCTCGTCGGCGTCGCTGAGCGCCTGCAGGCGCTCAGCGCGAGCCGCCACGCGCTGCTCGCGCGCCTCGCCGGCGACGAGTTCGTCGTCCTGCTCGAGCAGGCCGACGCGGCCGCCGCGCAGCGCCTCGCCGAGGACATCCTGCTCGACTTCCAGCAGCCGCTGCGCATGGACGTGCACATGGTCGACCTGTCGGCCGGCATCGGCATCGCGCTGCACCCGCAGCATGGCCACGACGCCGTGCAGCTGCTCGAGCGCGCCGAGCTCGCGATGTACGCGGCCAAGCAGCGCCAATGCGGCAGCCTCGTCTACACGGCCGAGCTCGACGCGGGCAGCCAGGAGTCGCTGTCGCTGCTCTCGGAGCTGCGCCAGGCGATCGAGAACGACGAGCTGCGCCTGTTCCTGCAGCCCAAGATCGCGTTCGCGGGCGGCGCTCGCGTCGTCGGCGCCGAGGCGCTCGTGCGCTGGCAGCACCCGCAGCGCGGCATGGTGCCGCCGATGCAGTTCATCCCCTTCGCCGAGCAGACCGGCTTCATCCGCAATCTCAGCGCGTGGATGCTCGCGGCGTCGGCACGCGCCTGGCGCGAGCTCGCCGACCATGGCCAGGACCTGACGATCTCGGTCAACCTGTCGACGCGCGACCTGCTCGACCAGGACCTGCCGGCCAAGGTCGGCGCGCTGCTCGAGCGCGAGGGCGTCGCGCCGAGCGCGCTATGCCTCGAGATCACCGAGAGCGCGATCATGGACGACCCGCAGCGCGCGCTCGTCACGCTCGACCACCTGAGCGCGATGGGCTTCAAGCTCTCGATCGACGACTTCGGCACCGGCTACTCCTCGCTCGCCTACCTCAAGCGCCTGCCCGTCGACGAGCTCAAGATCGACCGCAGCTTCGTGATGAACATGGAGCGCGACCTCGACGACGCGAAGATCGTGCGCTCGACGATCGAGCTCGCCCACAACCTCGGCCTGTCGGTCGTCGCCGAAGGCATCGAGACGGCCAAGGCCTGGAAGCTGCTCGCCGCGCTGGGCTGCGACCAGGCCCAGGGCTACTTCATGGCCAAGCCGATGGCCTACGAGCAGTTCCTCGGCTGGCAGGCCGGCTGGCAGTTGCCCGAACTCGGCGACGCCTCGCCCGACACGGTGCTCGGCGGGCTGCAGGCGAACTACTAGGCCGCGAGCCAGGCGAGGCGCGCGACCGCGAGCGCCGCGAGCGCGCAGGCCGCCGCGACGAAGTCGTCGAACAGGATGCCGAAGCCCTGGGCCCAGCCGATCGGCGCGCCGCGCTCGGCCTTGAACAGCCGGTCGGCCCAGCCCACCGGGCCCGGCTTGGCCGCGTCGAACAGGCGGAACAGGCCGAATGCGAGCGCCTGCCAGGCCCAGCCGTCGAGGCCGTAAGCGTGCGGCGCGCCGAGCCACAGCACGAGCCAGAACGCGACGACCTCGTCCCAGACCACGGCGCCCGGATCCGGCGTGTGCAGCGCGCGCGCGGTCGCCGTGCAGGCCCACCAGCCGACCAGCGTGCCGCCGACAACGATCCAGCCCCAGGGCAAAGGGCCCGCGACATGCTCGACGAGCGCGTAGACAATCCAGGCCCACAGCGTGCCGAAGGTGCCGGGCGCCTTGGGCGCGAGGCCGCTGCCGAAGCCCAGCGCGATCCAATGCGCGGGGTGGCGCAGCATCAGCGCGAACGTCGCGCGTCGGGGGGCTCGGTGGCTCATGACTTGAAGTGGTCGAAGGACGCGTATCGCGTGTCGAGCGGCGCGCCGGCCGCGTCGACGAGGCGCAGGCCCGGTTCGGCGTCGACGCGACCGATGCGCGTCACGCGCGTGGCGGCGGCCGTCGCTGCGGCCGCGACGCGCTCGCGCGCATCGGGCGGCGCCGTGAACACGAGCTCGTAGTCGTCGCCGCCCGCCAGGCCCATCTCGCGCCGGCGCGCGAGCGGCTGGGCCGCGAGCACGGCGCTGAGCGGCAGCGCGTCGGCGTCGAGCGTCGCGCCGACGCGCGAGCGCCGCAGCACATGGCCGAGGTCGCCGAGCAGGCCGTCGGACACGTCGATCGCGCTCGTCGCGACGCCGCGCAGCGCGACGCCGAGCGCGACGCGCGGCTGCGGGCATTCCATCGCGCGGCGCACGCTCTCGAACTGCTCGCCGCTCAGGCTCAGGGCGCCGCGAAACACCTCGAGCGCGAGCCGCGCGTCGCCGGGCGTGCCCGACACGTAGAGCTCGTCGCCGGCGCGCGCGCCCGAGCGCAGCAGCGCCTGGCCCTGCGGCACCTCGCCCATCACGGTCAGGCACAGGTTCAGCGGCCCCTGGGTCGTGTCGCCGCCGACGAGGGCGATGCCATGCGCGTCGGCGAGCGCGAACAGGCCGCGCGCGAAGCCCTCGAGCCAG
>JAFAMW010000069.1 GCA_019232985.1 Roseateles sp.
GGTTTGCGGCGTCGAATCCGGTGAGCTGAATGTCTCGGATGGGTGAATAGCAGGCATAGCGCCTACCTCCACGGTGATAACGCGCTAGCGTGTGCCGAGCACGCGGGACTGCGGCAGGGGCGGCGGCGGCCGGCCCCTTAGCTGAGCCGAGGAGCGCAGGGCCATGGGGCAGCGCGCGTCAGCGCGCCTCGTAAACTGACTCGGCGTGCCTGTTTGAGCGCAGCGCCCGCAGGGCGCGTAGCGAGTTGCACGACGGCCCCATGGACCGAGTACCGCAGGGCACCCCTCGCGCAGCGAGGGGCGATGAGCGCAGGGGCCGGCCGCCGCCGCCCCTGCCGCAGTCCTCTCCGCAAAGCTCGAATTCAAAACTCAACCGCGCCCAGCACGAGCAGCAGCCAGAAACCCTTCCATCAACGGTTCCGGATCCAGCAGATCCGCATTGACGTGATGGAACTCCGGGTGCCACTGCACCCCCGCGACAAAGCTCGACCCCCTCGCCCGGATCGCCTCGACGATCCCGTCATGCGTCGAGCGCGCCTCCACGACCAGGTCACCGCCGAGCCGGTCGACCGCCTGGTGATGGATGCTCGTAACCAAGCCACCCGACCGGTCGTCGTAGAGCTTGGACAAGCGCGTCTCGGCCTCGAACACGACCTCGTGCGTATGCCGGTCGTAGGCGACCGGATCTACATGGGCGCGCGCCTCGGGCCGCAGCGTCGCGATGTCCTGGTAGAGCGAACCGCCGAAGTACACGTTGAGCAGCTGGCAGCCACGGCAGATGCCGAGCACCGGCTTGCCCTGGGCGAGGAAGCCCTCGAGCAGCTCCATCTCGTAGCGGTCGCGCACGCGGTCGCCGCCCCACTCCGGGCGCAGCGCCTGCTGGCCGTAGCTCGTCGGCGAGACGTCGGCGCCGCCCTGCATCACGAGGCCGTCGAGCGCGTCGACGTACTGGCGCACCGACACGCGGCGGCGCTCGACCTCGGCGTCGAAGCCCAGCGTCGGCACCATCAGCGCGAGCGCGCCGTGCGCCATGATCCAGTGCGCGGCCGACTGCTCGAGGTACTGCAGGGTCTTGTCGCGAAAGCCGAGCTCGGCCGGCACCTTGTGCATCAGACGGGCCGACAGCCCGATGCGCAGCGGGGCTGGCGCCGGGTCCATTACCGCCCGGCCCAGCGCAGGCATTGACGCCGCACGAGCTCGGGCAGCAGTTCGTCGTCGGCATGCTGGGCGCGCAGCCAGCCCGCGTCGTTGCCGCTGCCACCGAGCTCGCGGCGCAGCAGCGCGATCGCGGGCTCGGCGCGCAGCTCCATCGCGTGGATCTCGAGCGCCGCGAAGCTCGCCTCGATCTCGTCGCGCAGGCGCCGGTGCGCGCCCGTCGCCGGGTCGACATAGGTGCCGTCGAGGCCGAAGCGGCAGGCCTGGAAACGGTTGAAGGTGTAGACGAGGTAGTCGTCTTCGCTCGGTTCGAAGGGCTTGTCGACGCGCAGCCAGCGCGCGAGGCACTGCACGTAACCGGCCAGCGCCGCGGCCTTCTCGATCGTCAGCGGCGTGTCGAGCACGCGCACCTCGATCGTGCCGTACTCGGGCTTGGGCCGGATGTCCCAGTAGAAGTCCTTCATGCTCTTGACGACGCCGGTGCGCGCCATCTTGTCGAAGAACGCGCGGAAATCTTCCCAGCTCGTCACGAACGGCGCGCGCCCCGACAGCGGGAACGCGAACACCGAGTTCAGCCGCGCCGAGTGGTAGCCGGTGTCCTCGCCCTGCACGTAGGGCGAGGCCGCCGACAGCGCGATCAGGTGCGGGATGAAGCGCGACATGCCGTGCAGCAGCACGAGCGCCTGGTCCGGCCCCGCGCAGCCGATGTGCACGTGCTGGCCGAACACCGTGAACTGCTTGGCCAGGTAGCCGTACAGCGCCGAGACCTCGTGGAAGCGCTGCTTGTCGAAGATGCGCCGCTCGCTCCAGTGCTGGAACGGGTGCGTGCCGCCGCCGCTCAGGCCGACGTTGAGCCGCTCGGCGCAGTCGACCAGCGCGTCGCGCGTGACCGCGAGCTGCTCGAGCACCTCGGCATGGCTCGAGCACACGCCCGTGCACAGCTCGATCATGCTGTCGGTGATCTCGGGCGTCACGGCGCCGGGCAGCTTGCGGCCCTTCATCAGGCGCAGCAGGTCGGCGGCACTCGGGCACAGGTCGTAGTCGTGGCGGCTGACGATCTGCAGCTCGAGCTCGACGCCCAGCGTCAGCGAGCGCGAATCGGCGAAGTTTTCGAGGCTCATGGGCTTGGCGCCGGTTGTTATTTGAGTTCCTTCGCGAGCCGCAGCCCCAGGTGCACGAGCACCGGGCCGAGCAGCGCCATCATCGCGAGCGCCGCGAGCGCGATCGGCGCGAGCTGCGCGGCGACCTGCGGGTGCGTCGTCTGCAGGTCGGCGAGCAGCACGAGCGTCGTCGCCGCGACCGGCGTCTGCGTGAGCGTCAGCGCGACGCCCTGGCGCGCGTCGATGCCGCTCAGGTGCGCGAGGCCCAGCAGCGCGACGCCCTTCGCGACGAGCCGGCCGAGCAGCACGAGCGCCGCGGTCCAGCCGGCCGCGTGCAGCGCCGCCGACGACCAGCTCGCGCCGATCAGCACGAACAGCATCAGCACCGGCGCCGCGCCGGCCGTGCCGAAATGGCGCGGCCAGATGCACGGGCGCTCGCTGAGGTTGCGCAGGCACACTCCGGCGAGCAGCGGCACGAGCAGCGTCGACAGGTTGAGCGCGCGCGCGAGCGTGATCGTGAGCAGCAGCAGGCCGAGCAGCAGCAGCACCGAGTTCTCGTCGCGCAGGTCGAAGCGGCGCAGCACCCAGCCGACCAGCAGCGACAGCAGCACGGCGAGCGCCGCCGCGCCGCCGAACGCATAGAGCGGCAGCACGATCCCCTGCGCCCAGTCGTCCTGGCGGCCGACGTAGAGGCCGCCGATCATCAGGCGCGACAGCAGCACCGCGTACAGCGTGTTCAGCGCGCCGAGCACGATCATGCGCTCGGTCACCTGGCCGTTCGCGCGCGTCTCGGCCGCGACGCGGCCGATCAGCGCGCCGGCCGACGCGCCGAGCACCGGCGTCCCGGCGAGCGCGACGTCGAAGTCCAGCCCCGCATGGCGCAGCACCGCGAACGCGGCGCCGAAACCGAGCAGCGACTCGGCCGCGCTCGCGACGAGCAGCGCATTGTTCACGCGCAGCCAGCGCAGGCTCACGCGGCTGCCGAGCTCGAACATCAGCAGGCCCATCGCGAGGTCGATGACGAGGCGGTCGGTGCCGCTCAGGACCGCGTCGGTGCTGCCGAAGCCGAGCGACGCGAAGCCCATGCCGACGGCACCGTAGCCGAGCACGCGCGGCAGCCCCAGCAGCCGGTGGACGGCGCCGCCGAGCAGCGCCGCGCCGACGAGCGTCAACGCGAGCCAGAACAGCAGTCCCGGTTGCGGGGGCCAGGGGTCGATTTGCAGCAGCCTGACGATGGAGTCGATCATTGTTGGTATGCGGGCTTGTGCCGAATCACTATAGCCCGCACCTTCAGCAAGCCTTCAGCAGTTTGCATATTGATGCGAGCGTCGGCGATTTGAAACCTCTTCGCGTCCCGGCTTACCTTTACACACAGCTCGGCAGATTCCAGCAATACGCGCGGCGGCCCGGCTCGGCACAGTGGCGGCTTGCGCGGTGCCGGCAGTACGGGGGCGCTGCGCGCGACGCCCGACCGCGCGCCGGGCCCAGCAAGGAGCTGCGATGAACCCCTCCCACAAGCCCCCCGCCCTCGCCCTCTGCGCCGCGCTGCTCGCGACCCTGGTCGCCTGCGGCGGCGGTGGCGGCGGCACCGACATGACCGGGACGACGACGGCGCCGGCCGGCAATACCGGCGGCAGCGCGACCACCAGCGGCGCCGCGCCGGGCGCGACGAGCTCGGGCGCGATCACCGCGTTCGGCAGCGTGTTCGTGAACGGCCACGAGTTCAATATCGCGAACGCGAGCGTCGTCGACGACGACACGGGCGCGACGAGCGCGAGCACGGCCGGCCTCGAGGTCGGCCAGGTCGTCGACGTGAAGGCCGCCGCGACGAGCAGCGACGCCGCGCCGGTCGCCCAGGCCCTGCATATCCACCCGCTCGTGCGCGGCTACGTCGACGCGAGCGCGAGCAACACGCTGACCGTGATGGGCCAGACCATCGAGATCAGCAGCACGACGGTGTTCAGCGACCATCGTGCCTGCCTGACCGCGAGCACCAACCCCTGCACGGCCGTCGACGGCATCGACGACCTCGCGCTGACGAGCGGCAGCACGGCGACGCCGGGCAGCTACGTGAGCGTCGACGGCTACCTGTTCAACAGTGGCGCCGGCAGCGTCAACGTCGTCGCGGCGCTGGTTTCGGTGCACGACGCGCCGACGAGCACGAACTACGCGGCCGCGTTCAAGGCCGAGGGTCCGATCAGCGCGCTCGGCAACGGCACGCTGACGATCGCCGGCCTGACCGTCAACCTCGGCAGCGCGACCTGCTACGCGGCCGGCGCGCAGGCGAGCTGCGCGAGCGCGTTCGCGCTCGGCCAGGTCGTCTCGGCGATCGCGGCGACGAGCCCGAGCCTGCCGGCGACGACGCTGACGGCCCAGGACGTGCTGCTGCGCAATCAGCTGCCGGTCACGACCGCGGGCGCGAGCGTCGAGCTCGAGGGCGCGGTCTCGGCCGTCAGCGGCACGACGTTCACCGTGCGCGGCGTCAGCGTCGACGCGTCGGCCCTGCCGTCCGGCGAGGCGATCCCCGTCGTCGGCGACATCGTCGTCGTCGCCGGCACCGTCGCGGCCTCGGGCACGAGCGTCGCGGCGACCGACGTGCAGATCCGGCGCGCCGCGCGCAGCGCGAGCTACGCGTTCGAGGGCGACCTCGGCAGCGTCGTCGCGGGCAGCGCCGCGAACACGTATACGATCACGCTGATGGGCCAGGCGATCACGGTCAACGCGAACACCCGGCTCGCCGACCTGTCGACGGCCGGCTGGTTCTCGAACCAGCAGGCGAACACGCCGTTCAATATCGGCAACTTCCAGACCTATCTCGACGCGAGCAGCTCGCAGCACATGATCGTGAGCACGGCGGCCGACGCGTCCGGCAATCTGCAGGCCTTGTCGATCGTGATCGTGCGGGCCTCGAGCGTCTCGGGCGTCGCCGGCATCGTCGACGCGAGCCCCGCGCCGGTCAACAGCACGACGGCCGGCACGCCGACAACCTTCTCGATCCACGGCGTCCCCATCAGCGTCGCGCCCGGCTCGTTCGGCATGCTGATGCGCCGCCAGACGTCGACCACGATCAACGCGGGCGACGAGGTCATCGCGGTCGGCAGCTACGCGAACGGCATGCTCACCGTCTCGGGCACGCCGAGCCTGCACAACTACGTCATCGACACCGGCGTGCCGCGCCAGGGCGATTGCCCGGGCTTCTGAGCGCCAGCCGATTCACCCGCGGCGCCAGGGGCGCCACGGGCGCCGGGCGTTAGCATGGTCCCCGCTCGCCGCAGACCAGGCGAGCGGGGACGCTTCGATGAGCCAGCCGGGTTCCGCGGCGCGCCGCTGGCGCGCCCTGCTCTTCGCCTTCGCCTTCGCCTGCACGCTCGGCGCGCTGGTCGCGCCGCCGCCCGCGCGCGCGCAGGGCGACGACCAAGAGTTCCCGCCCGACCCCGCCGCCGCGCAGCCCGCCGGCCTCGACGCGGCGGGCGCGCAGCTGCTGCTCGCGGCGCCGCTGCCGGCCGACGCCGACGCGCGCTACGCGCTGCTGCAGCGCCAATGGCAGGCCGCCCAGCTCGTCAACGACCGCGCGCGCTACGTCGCCGTGCTGGCACTGCTCGCCGACGCCGGGCGCGGCCGCCCCGGCGGCGAGGTCTGGATCCGCCGCTACGTGTCGGCCGAATACACCTCGGGCAACTCGGGCAAGGCGCTCGAGGCCTGCGAGGCCTACGTGACCGATGCGCGCTTGAGCCTCGCGACGCGCGCGGCCGTCGCGCTGCGCCAGGCCTATTTCACGGCGGCGAGCGGCGACCGCGGCGTGCTCGGCCGGCTCTGGTCGCGCGCCGACGCGCTGAGCACGCAGGCGCTCGCCGCCGGAGGCCCCGGCACCGAGTTCCTCGACGTCGACCGCCTCCAGGTGCGCTCCGAGCTCGAGCGCCGCGACGGCCGCATGGACGCGTCGGTCGCGACGTTGCGCGAGGGCGTGGCCGCGGCGCGCCGCATCGTCGCGGCCGAGCGCCCGTCGCGCGCGAACCGTATGACGAACGCCGTGCAGGCCAACGAGGCGCTCGACGCCTATGGCTGGCTCGACGGCACCGAGGGCATGCTCGTCTACGCGCTGCTGCGCCTGGACCGCGCGCCCGAGGCGATCGCGATCGCCGAAGCCAAGATCGCGGCCTGGCGCGCGGGCCAGATCGACGACTACTTCGGCGCGCGCTGGCATTACCGGCTCGCCGCGGGCCTCGTCGAGACCCAGCAGTACGCGCCGGCCTTCGACGCCGCGCGCAGCGCCGAGGACATGCTCGCGCGCTCGGGCAGCGCGGCCGACAGCCATACGCGCTGGCTCGCGCGCGAAGCGCTCGTGCGCAGCCTGATCGGCCTCAAGCGCTGGCAGGAGGCGGACGCGCGCTACGCCGAGTTCCTCGCCCAGCTCGGCGGCGACGCGCTCGCGCTCGAGCGCGCGCGCGACAACCGCCTCGTCGCGCTGCTCGCAGCCAAGGCCGGCCGCGTCGACGAAGCGCTCGACGTCGCCGAGCGGACCTACCGTTACCGCGTGCGCCTGTACGGTGCCGACAGCCCGCAGGTGCGCGAGGCCGCCGGGGTGCGCGCGGTCGTGCTCCTGCAGCGCGGCGACGCCGCGCGGGCGCTGCACGACTACGACGCGCTGTTCGCGGCGACGCTCGACAACCCGGGCGGCTGGCTCGACCTCGACGCGCGCGGCCTGCGCGGCTTCGTGCTCGGCATCGCGTTCGACGCCTTCCTCGACTTCGTCACCGAGCGCACGCTCGCCGGCGTCGCGCTCGACGAAGCCGTGATCGACCGCGCGCGCCAGGTCGTCGACCGCACGAGCCTCGGCGCGACCCAGCGCGCGCTCGGCGACAGCACGGCGCGGGTGCTCGCCGCGACGCCGGCGCTGCGCGCGCTGCTCGACGCGGAGCAGACCCAGCGCCAGCAGCTCGCCGCGCGCTTCGGCGCGCTGACCGGCCTGCTCGCCGACGAGGACCGGCTGCGCAAGCAGATCGCCGCGCCCGAGTTCAAGGCCCTGCCACCGGACGCGCGCAAGGCCGTGGCCGCGCAGTTGCAGGCCCTGCGCGACGACGTCAGGGCGCGTCAGGCCGGCGCGGCCGAGGCGCGCGAGCAGCTCGCCCGGCAGCGCGCGGCGATCGCGCAGCAGTACCCGGCCTACGCCGACCTCGTGATGCCGCGCACCGCGAGCGCGGCCGAGCTCGGCGCGAAGCTCGCGCGCGGCAGCGCCGCCGAGGCGCTGCTCGTGATCGCGCCGCGCGAGCAGGCGACGCTGGTCTGGCTCGTCGACGCGGACGGCCGGGCGAGCTTCGCGGTCGCGCGCGTCGGCGCGGCTGCGCTCGCGGCACGCGTCGCGCAGCTGCGCGCGGACCTCGACCTCGCCCAAGCACCGGCCGGGCGTGCGCCCGCGCTGCCGCTGAACGAGCTGTACGGCCTCTACCGGGACCTGCTCGCGCCGCTCGAGCCGCACCTGGGCAGCACGCGCTCGCTGATCGTCGCGACCGACGGCCCGCTCGCGAGCCTGCCGCTCGCGGCGCTCGTGACCGCACCGCCGGCGACCGGCACGGCGCCGGCCTGGCTGCTGCGGCGCATGGCCGTGACCCAGCTGCCCGCGGCGTCGGCGCTGCTCGCGCTGCGCCGCGGCGCCGACGCGGCGCCGGCCGTCAAGGCCCTGCTCGGCTTTGGCGACCCGCGGTTCGACCTCGGACCGGCGGCGGCGTCGGCCGCGACGCCGACCGCCGGCGCCGCCGCGATGCGCGTGATCGGCGCCCCGCTGAAGCGCGACGCCGCGAGCTACGACGCGGCGCTCGGCTTCCGCTACGCCGACGTGCCGCCGCTGCCCGACACGCGGCTCGAGCTCGAGGCCGTCGCGCGCGTGCTCGGCGCCGACCCGCGGACGGACCTCGTGCTCGGCGCCGCGGCGACGCGCCGCGCGGTGCTCGACGCGAAGCTCGACGACCGCCGCGTCGTCGCGTTCGCGACCCACGGCGTGATGCCCGGCGAACTGCCCGGCGTGTCCAAGCCCGCGCTCGCGATGGCCGCCGACGCCGACCCGCAGGCTTCGCCGCTGCTCGACCTCGACGACGTGCTCGGCCTGCGCCTGCACGCCCGGTGGGTGCTGCTGTCGGCGTGCAACACGGCGGCCGGCGAGGCCGGCGGGCCCGCGATGTCGGGGCTCGTGCGCGGCTTTTTCTTCGCCGGCGCGCAGGCGGTGCTCGCCACCCATTGGGGCGTCGAATCCGAGTCGGCCGCCGCGCTGACCGCGGCGACCTTCGCCGCGCAGGCACCGACGCGCGCGGCCGCGCTGCGCGAGGCCCAGCTCGCGATGCTCGACGGCCGGCTCGGCGCCGGCCAATGGACCCATCCGTTCTACTGGGCCGGCTACGCGCTGTTCGGCGACCCGGGGCCCTGAGCCGGCCGCTCGAGGCACCGGCGCAAACGAGCATGGGCTGCGTCAAATCGGCGCGTTAGCATCGGGCGTCACCTCCGAGGAGTCGTCATGAGACCTAGCCCCTGGATCCTGGCCCTCGCGTTCGCCGCTGCGCCGGCGTTCGCCACCCCCGTCTGCTCGGTCGTCGCCGTCAAGGGCGAGGCGAGCGTCGCCGCCCAGCCGCTCCAGCCCGACCAGGGGCTCGAGGTCGGCGCCGAGATCCACACCGGCGCCGGGCGCGTGCGGCTGCGCTGCGTCGACGGTTCGATGCTCGTCGTCGCCGACCATTCGGTGCTGCGCATCGCGCGATTCGACGTCGGCCCGGACAAGCCGCGCGACGCGAGCCTGCAGCTCGAGGTCGGCCTGATCGGCCAGCAGGTCGCGAAGCAGCCGGGCGGCAGCTGGGAGGTGCGCACGCCGACGGCCGTGACGGCCGTACGCGGCACCGAATTCATGGTCGAGGTCGGCGCCGACCTCGCGACCGCCGTCAACGTCCAGTCCGGCCAGGTCCAGGTCGAGGCGCTGCAGTCCGCCGCCGGCGGCGGCACGCGCTCGCTGCGCCCGCGCTCGATCGTCGAACTCGCGCATGGCGACGACGGCACGAGCTGCACGTCCACGCAGGGCTGCAGCGCCGTGAAAACCTGGACGCCCGAACGCGTCAAGGCCGCCCAAGACCGGCTCGCGTTCTGATGCCAGCGCCGGCCCGCCCGTTCGCGGCCTATCTGATCGCGGCGCTGCTCGTCGCGGCCGGCGTCGGCGCGCTGTGGTTCCTGCGCGCCGACCTGCCGGTGCTCGAACGCCTGGACCGCGCGAGCCTCGATTTCCAGACCCAGTGGCGCGCCCACGTCGCGCCGGCCGCGCAGCCCGGCCTCGTCGTGCTCGCGATCGACGACGCGAGCATGCGCCGCTTCGGCGGCTTCGTTCCCGACCGCCACACGATCGCCGCGGCCGTGACGGCGCTGCACGCGGCGCAGGCGCGCCTCGTCGCGCTCGACATCCTGCTGCCCGCCCCGTCGACGCCGGACCAGGACGCCGAGCTCGCCCAGGCGCTGCGCGCCGCGGGCAACGTGATGCTGCCCTACGCGCTCGTCGCCGGGCCGGCGCCCCGACCCGGCGCCGCCGGCGCGTCCGCCGCCGCATCGCCCCCCGACGACCCGGGCGCGGCCGTGCTCGCGAGCGCGTTCCTGCGCTGGGGCGACGAACGCGCGGCCGGCGCCGTCGCGATGAAGCCCACCCAGCTGCTCGCGCCGCTGCCCCTGTTCGCCGACGCGGCGCTCGCGACCGGCCATGTGTCGACGCCCAGCGAGGCCGACGGCAGCCTGCCCTACGACCTGCCGGCGCTGCCCTACGACGGCGAGGTCTACGCGTCGATGGCGCTGCGCATCGCCGCCGCGGCGGCCGGCGCGGCCTGGCCTGCGGCCGACGCGCGGCTCGGCCGCGAGGTCGTCGCCGCACCGCTGCGCGTGCCGCTCGACGCGCGCTCGCGCCAGTGGATCGACTACTACGGCCCGGCCGGCACCTTCGCGACCGTCAGCCTCGTCGACCTGCTCGACGGCCGCGTCGCTCCCGAACGCCTGCGCGGTCGCGTCGTGCTCGTCGGCGCGACCGCGCTCGGCGCCGGCGACCACCTGCCGACTCCGTTCGACGCGAGCCTGCCCGGCGTCGAGCGTCTCGCGACCGTCGTCGACAACATCCTCAGCGGCCGCGTGCTGCGCGAGCCCTTTTGGGGCGGGCCGGCCGAGCTGCTCGCGATGCTCGCGCTGCCGCTGCTCGCGGCGCTGCTGATCGCGCGCTGGCCGATGCGCCAGGCGCTGCCCGCGCTCGCCGCGACGGGCCTGTTGCTCGTCGGCGCCGCGCAGTGGCTGTTCGTCGCGCAGCTCGTCGTCGTGTCGCTGGCCTGGCCGCTGCTCGCGCTCGCGCTCGGCAGCTTCGTCGCGCTCGCGCTGCGCAGCGCGTTCGAGTCCGCGCAGCGGCGCCGCGCGCTCGCCGACCTGCAGGCGAGCGAGCGCCGCTACGCGCTCGTCGCCCAGGGCGCGAACGACGGCATGTGGGACTGGGACCTCACGGCAGGCCGCGTCTACTTCTCGCCGCGCTGGCTCGAGCTGATGGGGCTCGACGAGGCCCCCAACATCGACGCCTGGACGCTGCCGCTCGAGCCGCCGGCCCGGCTCGCGTTCGACGAGGCGCTCGCCGAGCACCTGGCCGGGCGCAGCCAGCAGTTCCACCATGTGCTCGCGTTCCGCGAAGGCGGCGTCGAGCGCTGGCTGCTCGCGCGCGGCGTCGCGACGCGCGACGCCGCGGGGCGCGCGTTGCGCATGGCCGGCTCGCTGACCGACATCAGCGAGCAGCAGCGCCTGCAGCGCCAGCTCAGCCACGACGCGCTGCACGACCGCCTGACCGGCCTGCCGAACCGCGCCGCGTTCATGGAGCGGCTGCGCCAGGCCTACGCGGCGCCGCGCGTCGAGGTCGGCGTCGTGCTCGTCGACATCGACGACTTCCGCGCCCTCAACGAGAGCTCGGGCACCCAGCTCGCCGACGCGGTGCTGCGCGAGCTCGGCCAGCGCCTCGCGACGCGCGGCAATGGCCCGGCGCAGACCGTCGCGCGGCTCGCGGCCGACCGCTTCGCGCTGCTGTTCATCGCGCCGCTGCTGCCGACCGGCGTCGACGCGGCGCGCACCGCGGCCTGGGCGCGCGCGCGCTTCGACACGCCGTTCGAGCTCGGCGAGGCGACGCTCGCGCTCAGCGGCAGCGCCGGCTGGGCCCATTCGACCCAGCGCCTCGAGACCCCCGACGAGCTGCTCGCGGCGGCCGAGATGGCGCTCGCCCACGCGAAGAGCCACGCGCGCGGCCAGCTCCACTACTACGACCCGGCCGAGCAGCTCGTCGAGAACTCGCGGCGCTGGCTGCGCGAGCACATCGACCGCGGCCTCGCCGACGGCCAGTTCCGCCTGTTCTACCAGCCGCTGGTGCGCCTCGCCGACCGCAAGCTGCTCGGCTTCGAAGCGCTGATCCGCTGGCCCCATCCCGAGCGCGGCATGGTCATGCCGGGCGACTTCATCCCGTTCGCCGAGGAGAGCGGCCAGATCGTGCCGCTCGGCCGCTGGACCCTGCGCGAGGCCGCGCGCCAGCTCGTCGCCTGGGACGCGCTCGGCTTCGAGGGCGAGATCGCCGTGAACCTGTCGGGCAAGCAGTTCAGCGACGACGACCTCGGCGCCGAGGCCGCGGCCGTGCTCGCGATCCTCGCCGAGCGCAAGATCGCCGCGCGCCGCATCAAGCTCGAGGTCACCGAGAGCATGGCGATGGCGAACCCGCAGGCCACGGCGCAGGCGCTGCAGGACCTCGCCGCGCAGGGCTTCAAGATCTCGATCGACGACTTCGGCACCGGCTATTCCTCGCTCGCCTACCTGCACCGCTTCCCGTTCGACACGCTCAAGATCGACCGCAGCTTCGTGATCCGGCTCGGCGCCGGGCGCGAGGCCGTCGAGATCGTGCGCACCATCGTCGGCCTCGCGCTCGCTCTCGACAAGCAGGTGCTCGCCGAGGGCGTCGAGCAGGAATCGCAAGCCAAGCTGCTGCAGGAGCTCGGCGTCCACGTCGGCCAGGGCTGGCTGTTCGCGAAGGCGCTGCCGGCGACCGAAGCCGAGGCGCTGATCTGCAAGGCCCTGTCGGGCACGTAAGCCCCACTTCATCGCAGCGCAAAGCGGCGCAGGCACACTCGAGGCCTTCGCTTTCCCTTCGCTGCCTTGCAGGACCCGCCATGCCCGCGACCCGACTCGACCCCAAGACCGCCCTCGTCGTCATCGACCTCCAGCACGGCATCGTCGCGCTGCCGGTCGCGCACCCGGTCCAGCCCGTGATCGACGCCTCGCGTGGCCTGCTCGACGCGTGGCGCGCGCGCGCGTTGCCGGTCGTGCTCGTCAACGTCGCGGGCGGCGCGCCGGGCCGCGCCGAGCAGTCGCGCGCGATGGGCGAGCGGCCCGCCGACTGGGCGACGCTGATCCCCGCGCTCGGCCAGGCGCCGGGCGACCACTGCGTGACCAAGCGCACCTGGGGCGCGTTCAGCGGCACCGACCTGCACGCCTGGCTGCAGGGCCGGGGCGTCACGCAGATCGTGCTGTGCGGCGTCGCGACGAGCATCGGCGTCGAGTCGACCGCGCGCCAGGCCCATGAGCTCGGCTACAACGTCACGCTGGCCGTCGACGCGATGACCGACCTCGACGCCGACGCCCACGCGAACAGCGTCGCGCGGATCTTCCCGCGCCTCGGCGAGACCGGCACGGCGGCCGAGATCGCCGCGCTGCTGGCCTGAGCGGCGAAGGCGCGCGGCTCAGCCGAGCAGCGCGCCGAGTTCGCGGTCGAACAAGGCCGGCACGATCGGCTCGTAGCCGCTGTCCGGGTAGAAGGTCGGCTCGCCGAACAGCGCCGGCCGGCGCTGCGATGCCCGCGCCGTTCGCGGCCTGACGCGTCGGCCGCCCCGGCTGCGCCGCGGCCGCGCGGGGCGGCGGCGGCGCCGTTCGTCGGCTTCAGCTGCACTTCATCTGCAAGCCCCACCATCCCGTCGCCTGCCGCTGGCGCGGCCCCGGCCGCGCGCCGAGACTGCCGCCATCGACCCAGCCCACCGCTTCGGGAGCCCGCCATGATCAACGCCGCCCAGTCCTTCGTCGTCGCCGTCGCCGCCGTCGCTGCCGCCGCGGCGATCGGCATCGCGCTGGCCGACGCGAGCGCGGCGCCGCCGGACCGGGACCGCGTCGTCGTCGCGAAGCGCGCGCCCTCGGCGCCACAGCCGGCCGCGCCGGCCGCGACCTAGAAACCCGAATGAGCCCCGCGCCCGCATTTAGAATGCGCGCCGTTGGTGCTCGCGCCCGGCGTTCTCGCCGGCGCAGTTAAACGGGAATCAGACCGGGCGTCGCCCCACGGGCGCGCCTGAACCTGAGCTGTCCCCGCAACGGTAAGTGGCCGGATCCGCGCGCGCGGATCCTCACCCGACACAGATCCACTGGGTTCGTCCTGGGAAGGAGTCGGGCGGCGCGCCACCAGCCCGGATACCGGCCAACGAGTGGGTCCCGGCTTGCGCCGGGCCCAGCCGGAGGGACTCTGCGGGGAGGCAGAGGCCCTCGCGTTCATCTGCGAAAAACCATGTCCGCATTTTCCCGCCTGCGGCGCCGTGAGGCCCGCGCCCCCCTGTCCCCCGTCTTTCTTGCGGTCGCGACCCTGCTCGCCCCCGCTCTCGCCCAGGCCCAGGCCGACGCGGCCGCCCCGGCCGCGCTCGAGCGCGTGTTCGTGACCGCGACGCGCACGCCCGTGCCCTTCTCGCAAGTGCTGTCCGAGGCGCTCGTGCTGAACCGCGCCGACATCGAGCGCCTCGGCTACGGCGACCTGAGCGACCTGCTGCGCTCGACCGGCGCGTTCGAGCTCGCGCGCAACGGCGGTCCGGGCCAGACCAGCTCGCTGTTCCTGCGCGGCGCCGACAGCGCCCACACGATGGTGCTGATCGACGGCGTGCGCGTCGACACCCAGAGCACCGGCGGCGCGCAATGGGAGTCGCTACCCGTCGACATGATCGAGCGCATCGAGATCGTCAAGGGCCCGGCCAGCGCGATCTACGGCTCCGACGCGATCGGCGGCGTGGTCCAGATCATCACGCGCCAGGGCCAGGGCGCGCCGCGCGTCGCGGTCGGCGTGTCGGCCGGCAGCCTGCGCACCGGCAGCGCCGACGCGAGCGTGCTCGGCAGCAGCGGCATCGTCGACTACGCGCTAGGCGCGCGCGTCGAGCACAGCGCCGGCATCCAGCTGATCACGGACCCGGGCAACGCCAACTACAACCCCGAGCGCGCGGGCTACCAGAAGCACGACGCGATCGCGCGCCTGGGCCTCGCGCCCGACGCCGCCGACCGCGTCGAGCTCGCCGTGATCGACAGCCACCTGGGCGCCGAGTTCAACAACTACGCGCCCGCGCTCGGCACCGACATCGAGCAGACCACGGTCACCCGCCTCGGCTGGCACCGCGACTGGAACGCCGACTGGTCGACCCAGGCCGCCGCGAGCGAGTCGCGCTCGCACTACGCGCTCAGCGACGGCTCGTACAGCTCGACGACCGAGATCCGCAGCTACTCGCTCGAGAGCGACTACCGCCCGACCCGCGACCAGCGCCTGCTGCTGCTCGCCGAGCGCCGCGAGGACCACCTCGTCGATTCCTCGCTGACCATCGCCGGTCCCGGCGCCGCGGACCGCACCGAGAACGGCGTCGCGGCCGGCTGGCTGTGGCACCTCGGCGCGCTCGACCTGCAGGCCCACGCGCGCCACGACCAGGACAGCGAGTTCGGCCACGCGAACACCGGCAGCCTCGGCTTCGGCTGGCGCCTCGCCCAGGACTGGCAGATCGTCGGCTCGGTCGCGAACGCGTTCCGCGCGCCGACGGTCTACCAGAACACCAGCATCTACGGCCCGCTGAGCGTCGGCGCGCCCTCGCTGAAGGCCGAGTCCGGCCACAACCGCGAACTCGGCCTGCGCTACGACGACGGCACGAGCGAGGCGGCGGCGACGGTGTTCCACAACCGTGTGGACAACCTGATCAACTTCGGCGCGAGCCTGGCCTGCGCGTCGAACAGCTACGGCTGCTACGCGAACGTCGCGAGCGCCGTGTTGCAGGGCGTGACGCTGAGCGGCAGCACCGGCAGCGCGACGACGCGCGTGAACGCCACGCTGAACTGGCAGTCGCCGAAGGACCAGGGCACGGGCCTCGTGCTCCCGCGGCGCGCGCGCGAGTACGGCAGCGTCGGCGTGCAGACCGAGGCCGCGGGCTGGACGCTCGGCACGACCGTGCTCGCCTCGGGCGAGCGCTGGAACAACGCGGCCAACACAGCGCGCCTCGGCGGCTATACGCTGGTCGGCTTGAACGCGGCGACCTCGCTGAACGCGCTCGTGCCCGGCCTGCGCCTGCAGTTCAACGTGGACAATGCGCTGAACCACGTGTACCAGACCGCGGCCGGCTACGCCCAGCCCGGCCGCACGGTCACGGTCAGCCTGCGCTACAGCCTGGGGGCCTGAAAAACCCCCGAGGCCGGCGCGATCCGCCGAGGAGTCCGATGTCGCATCAGCCGCCGCCCCCGATCACCGACGACCGCACCGGCGGCGGTGTCGACGACCCCTTCGTCGACGCCGCCGCCCGCGCGGCGCTGTACCGCGTGATCGCACTGCGCCGCGACTGCCGCCACTTCACGCCGGCCCCGCCTTTGCCCGACGCGCAGCTCGAGCGCCTGCTCCAGGCCGCCCACCAGGCCCCGTCGGTCGGCCTGATGCAGCCCTGGCGCTTCATGCGCCTGAGCGACCCGGCCTGGCGCGCGCGGCTCGCGCCGCTCGTCGACGCCGAGCGCGAGGCCACCGCGCGGCGGCTCGGCGCGCGCGCGGCCGAGTTCCTGCGCCTCAAGGTCGAGGGCCTGCGCGAAAGCGCCGAGCTGCTCGCCGTCGTGCTGCCGCCCGACGACGGCACGGTCTTCGGCCGGCGCACGCTGCCGCGCGAGATGGCCTGGGCCTCGGCCGCCTGCGCGGTGCAGAACCTCTGGCTCGCCGCGCGCGCCGAGAACCTCGGCCTCGGCTGGGTCTCGATGTTCGACCCGGCCGAGCTCGCGCGCCTGCTCCAGCTGCCGAGCGGCGCGACGCCGTTCGGCCTGCTGTGCCTCGGCCCCGTGCCGGCCTTCTACGACAAACCGATGCTCGAGCAGGTCGGCTGGCGTGCGCGCCGGCCGCTCGCCGAGATGCTGATGCCAGAGCCGCCCGTCGGCCTGGACGACACCATGAACGACCTCGTCCCCGCGATCCCCTCGTTGTTCGACGCCGAGCTCACGGCCCGCCTGCAGCGCCGCATCGACGCCAAGACCAAGCCGCTCGGCGCGCTCGGCCGCCTCGAGGCGCTGATGCTCAGGCTCGGCCAGATCCTCGGCAGCGAGACGCCGCGCCTGCACGCGCCGCAGCTGATGGTGTTCGCGGGCGACCATGGCCTCGCCGCGCACGGCGTGTCGGCCTACCCGTCCGACGTGACCTGGCAGATGGTCGAGAACTTCCTCGCCGGCGCCGCCGCGGTCAGCGTGCTCGCGCGCCAGCACGGGCTCGCACTGACCGTCGTCGACGCGGGCGTGCGCCACGAGTTCGCGCCGCGCGAGGGCCTCGTGCTCGCGAAGATCGCGCCGGGCACGGCCGATCCGCTCGCCGGTCCCGCGATGAGCGCCGCGCAATGCCGCGACGCCGTCGCGACCGGCCGGCGCCTGCTCGCCGAGCGCCCCGGCAACGTACTGCTGCTCGGCGAGATGGGCATAGGCAATACCTCGGCCGCGGCGCTGCTGCTCGCGCGCCTGAGCGGGACGCCGATCGCCGATTGCGTCGGCCGCGGCACCGGCCTCGACGACGCGAAGCTCGCGCGCAAGACCGAGCTGCTCGGCCGCGTGCTCGCGCGCCACCCCGACGCGCGCACGCCGCTCGAGGCGCTCGCCGCGTTCGGCGGCTTCGAGATCGCGATGCTCGTCGGCGCCGTGCTGCAGGCCGCGGCCGAGCGCCGCGTCGTCGTCGTCGACGGCTTTATCGCGAGCAGCGCCGTGCTCGTCGCCGCGCGCCTGCAGCCGGCCGTGCTCGAGCGCTGCGTGTTCGCGCACCGCTCCGACGAGTCGGGCCACCGCCGCATGCTCGCGGCGCTGCAGGCCGAGCCGCTGCTCGACCTCGGCCTGCGCCTCGGCGAGGGCTCGGGCGCCGCGCTCGCCTGGCCGCTGCTCGACGCGGCCTGCCGCCTGCTCGAGGAGATGGCAAGCTTCGCGGCGGCGGGCGTCAGCGAGCAGACCGACGCCGGCGGAGCCACGCCGTGACCGAGGCCGCGACGCCGGCGCCCGGCCTCGCCGCGCGCGTGCGCGCCGAGCTCGGCCTGCTGCTGCTCGCGCTGCAATTCCTCACGCGCGTACCGCTGCCGGCGCCGCTCGCGGCCTGGACCGCGTTCGACGCGGCGCGCCAGCGCGCGTGCGCGCGCTACTTCCCGTTCGTCGGCCTGCTCGTCGGCGCCTGGGGCGCGGCCGTGACCGCGCTCGCGCATGGCCTGTGGCCGCTGCCGGTCGCGCTCGTGCTGGGCCTCGCCGCGACGCTGCTGTTCACCGGCGCGCTGCACGAGGACGGCTGGGCCGACACCTGCGACGGCCTCGGCGGCGGCGCGACGCGCGAGCAGGCGCTGACGATCATGAAAGACTCGCGGCTCGGCAGCTACGGCGTGCTGGGCCTCGTCGTCGCCCTGAACCTCAAGCTCGCCGCGCTATGGGGCCTCGCGGCGACCGGGCTGCCGGCGCTGTTCGCAGTCTCGGTCTGGGCCCATGGCGTGTCGCGCTTCGCCGCGGTCGCGACGATGCTGCGCCTGCCCTACGCGGGCGACCTCGGCCGCGCGAAGGTGCCGGACATGGGCGGCGGCGGCGCGGCCGTCGCGATCGTGCTGCCGGGCGGGCTGAGCCTGATCGGCGCGGCTGCGCTGCTGCAGGCCTGGTGCGGCCTCGCGCCGCTGCTCGCGGGCGCCGCGGCGACGGCGGCGACGACGCTCGTCGTCCAGGCCTGGCTGCGCCGCCGCCTCGGCGGCCAGACCGGCGACACGCTCGGCGCGGTCCAGCAGCTCGGCGAGATCGCCGCGCTGCTCGGCGCGCTCGCGCTGCAGCGCACGGCGTCATGAGCGCCGCGATCCACGTCTGGCGGCACCCGCGCCCAGAAGGCCGCGCCGGCCATTGCGTCGGCAGCCGCAGCGACCTGCCCGTGCACTGGCGCCGCGCCAAGCGGCTCGCGCGACGCGTCCAGGCGCGCGCGCGGCGCGAGCGCCTGCCCCATGTGGTCTGGACCTCGCCGCTGCGGCGCTGCGCCGACGTCGGCCGCTGGCTGCGCCGTTGGGGTTGGACGCACCGGCTGCACGCCGACCTGCGCGAGATCGACTTCGGCCGCTGGGAAGGCCGGCCGTGGAGCGCCGTCGGTCCGGCCGAGATGCAGGCCTGGTGCGCCGACTTCGCGCGCCACGCGCCGGGCGGCGGCGAGTCGCTCGAGGCGCTGCTCGCGCGCGTCGCCGCGCTCGCGCTGCCGGCGCCGGCGCTCGTCGTCGCGCATGGCGGCTGGATGCTCGCGCGGCGCTGGCTCGACGCCCATGGCGACGCGCTGCCCGAGGACCCCGCGGCCTGGCCGCGCGGCCCGCGCTGCGGCGAATGCTGGACCTTCGCGGCACCACGCGCATGAGCCGCGCCGGGCCGCCCCAAGCAAGCGGCGATCCCCTCGGGGGATCGGCCGACGCTTGCGTCGGACGAGGGGCGCGTATGAGCGGACTGCCCGAACGCATCGTCTGCCTGACCGAGGAGCCGACCGAGGTGCTCTACGCGCTCGGCGAAGAGCACCGCATCGTCGGCATCTCGGGCTTCACCGTGCGGCCGCCGCGCGCGCGCCAGGAGAAGCCGCGCGTGTCGGCGTTCACGAGCGCGAAGCTTGACGCCATTCTCGAGCTCGAGCCCGACCTCGCGATCGGCTTCTCCGACATGCAGGCCGATATCGCCCAGGCGCTGATCCGCGCGGGCGTCGAGGTCTGGATCAGCAACCACCGCTCGGTCGCGCAGATCCTCGGCTATGTGCGCCGCCTCGGCGCGATGGTCGGTGCCCACGAGCGCGCGGCCGCCTACGCCGACGCGCTGCAGGCGCGCGTCGACGCGGTCGCCGCGCAGGCGGCCGCGCTGCCGCGCCGGCCCCGCGTGTACTTCGAGGAATGGGACGCGCCGATGATCTCGGCGATCCGCTGGGTCAGCGAGCTCGTCGGCATCGCCGGCGGCGACGACGTCTTCCCGCAGCGCGCCCGCGCGTCGCTGGGCCGCGACCGCATCGTCGCCGACCCGCAGGAAGTCATCGCGGCCGCGCCCGACATCATCGTCGGCTCCTGGTGCGGCAAGAAGTTCCGCGCCGAGCAGCTCGCCGCGCGGCCCGGCTGGGACGCGATCCCGGCGGTGCGCGACGGCGAGCTCCACGAGATCAGGTCGCCGCTGATCCTGCAGCCGGGCCCGGCCGCGCTGACCGACGGGCTCGCGGCGCTGCAGCGCATCGTCGCGGCCTGGGCCGCGCGCCCGGCTTGATCCGCGCGCGCGGCGCCCGAGGCTTGCAGCGGGGTGTCGCCCAGGCTTGCGGCTGCGTAAAGCCGCGCATCGGCGCGGCAGCGCTCCGCTAGAGTCCGCCGCCGCACCGCTTACAAAGCCTTGCGATTGCGCGCGCCGCGCTGTCGGCGATCCGTCGGCGCGGACAGTTATGCAAGAGCCTCTAGCGGCATGTCAACAAGCACAAGGAGCATCGACATCATGCGCAAGACCTTTCTGTTCGCCTCGCTCGCCCTCGCCCTGTCGGCCGGCTCGGCCCTGGCCCAGCCGCTGCCCGGCGCCCACCCCGGCTATCTGCACGCGCTGACCGACCTGCGCACCGCGCGCTGGTTCCTCTACCACCAGCCCGGCGACGCCGGGGTGTTCGTGCACGAAGACGCCGGCATCGACGAGATCGACAAGGCGATCGGCGAGCTCAAGCACGCGTCGATCGACGACGGCAAGGACCTCGGCGACCACCCGCGCGTCGACACGAAAGAGCATGGCAGCCGCCTGCTCAAGGCGATCGAGACGCTCAGGCAGGCGCGCGCCGACATCTCGGGCGAGGAAGACAACCCCGAGGCCCGCGGCCTGCGCCACCGCGCACTCGAGCACATCGACCACGCGCTGAAGAGCGCCGAAGCGGCCCACGCCGACTGGCTCAAGGAACATCGCTAAGCGCCTCTGGACGCTCGAGCGGCGGCCGCGGTCCGGGCGGGCCGCGGCCGCTTTTCTTATATCGATCTTCGAAATCGTCGCTTCCGGGCCTGGGAGCGGCTGGCTATCGTGATGTCCATACCGACGCCGAAGCCCTCCGCCATGCCCCAACACATCGTCGCGATTTCCGGAAGCCCGCAAGCGCGCTCGCGCTCGACCGCCCTGCTCCAGCTCGCGCTCGCGCGGCTCGAGCAGCACGACGGCGACCCGGGCTGGCAGCATGTGATCCACGCCCGCGAACTGCCGGCCGCGAGCCTGCTCGGCGCCGACCGCGAGGACGCCGACATCGTCGCAGCGCTCGCCGCCGTGCAGGCCGCCGACCTCGTCGTCGTCGCGACGCCGATCTACAAGGCCGCGTACAGCGGCCTGCTCAAGACCTTCCTAGACCTGCTGCCGCAGGACGGCCTGCGCGGCAAGACCGTGCTGCCGCTCGCGACCGGCGGCAGCGCCGCGCACCTGCTCGCGCTCGACTACGCGCTCAGGCCCGTGCTCGCGGCGCTCGGCGCGCGCCACATCCTCGACGGCGTGTTCGCGACCGACGCGCAGCTGCTCTCCCACGAGACCGGCTACCTGCCCGAGCCCGCGCTCGTCGAGCGCATCGACCGCGCGCTCGAAGGCCGGCCGGTCGAGACGCCCGCGCCGCGCTGTCGGCCCGCCGCGGCCGCTGCGCTGGCGCGCTGAAACGCCGCCCGCCGAACCCCGTTTGTCTCCTCGCTCCATCTCGGAGTGATTCGTCCCCGGCCGACTGCGTCGCGCCTGCGCGCCCGGATGTCGCCGGGGACTTTTTTTGCCCGGACCGCCGCCTCGCCATGACCCATCCATCCCGTCCCGCCCTGTTCTCCCGCCGCGCGATCGCGCGCGGGCTCGCCGCCGCGCTGCTGCCGGCCGCGCTGCTCGCGAGCCCGGCCTACGCGGCCGACACCCAGCTGCGCATCGGCTTCCAGAAGTCCGCGAGCCTGCTGACGCTGCAGAAGTCGCAGGGCACGCTCGAGCAGCGCCTCGCGCCGCTCGGCGTGACGGTCAAGTGGATCGAGTTCCCGGCCGGCCCGCAGCTGCTCGAAGGCCTCAACGTCGGCGCCGTCGACGTCGGCTTCGTCGGCGAGGCGCCGCCGATCTTCGCCCAGGCCGCGGGCGCGCGCTTCGTCTACATTGGCAACGACCCGGCCGCGCCCGAGGCCGAAGCGATCGTCGTGCCCAAGGACTCGCCGATCAAGAGCGTCGCGGCGCTCAAGGGCAAGAAGGTCGCGCTGAACAAGGGCAGCAACGTCCACTACCTGCTCGTGCGCGCGCTCGAGCGCGCGGGCCTCAAGTACGGCGACATCCAGCCCGTGTTCCTGCCGCCGGCCGACGCGCGCGCGGCCTTCGAGCGCGGCGCGGTCGACGCCTGGGCGATCTGGGACCCCTTCCTCGCCGCCGTCGAGACGCAGAGCCAGGCGCGCGCGCTCGTCGACGGCCGCGAGCTCGTCCACAACTACGCCTACTACCTGGCCGCGCGCGACTACGCGGCGCACAACCCGCGCGTGATCGCCGCGCTGTTCGACGACACGCTCGCCCAGGCGCAATGGCTGAAGCGCCATATGGCGCAGGCCGCGGCCGTGATCGCGCCGCTGCAGGGGCTCGCGCCCGAGGTCGTCACGCGCACGCTCGAGCGCTCGCAGTTCGGCGTCAAGCCGCTCTCGCCCCAGGTCGCCGGCGATCAGCAGCAGATCGCCGATGCGTTCTACGGCCTCGGCCTGATCCCCAAGCCGATCCGCGTCGTCGAGGCCTTGCCGGCGCTGGCGGCGCCCTGAGCCCGCCCGCCGCAGGTCGCCGAGGCGGTCTGGCGGCCAGCCCGCAGCGCGCCGAACTCCCACCCACTTCCGTCCAGGTCCCCGCATGAAGATCCTCTGGTTCATCCCCACCCACGGCGACTCGCGCTACCTCGGCACGAGCAAGGGCGCGCGCGCCGCGAGCTTCGACTACTTCAAGCAGGTCGCGGTCGCGGCCGACAGCCTGGGCTACGAGGGCGTGCTGCTGCCGACCGGGCGCTCCTGCGAGGACTCCTGGATCGTCGCGGCGAGCCTGATCGACGCGACGCGCCAGCTCAAGTTCCTCGTCGCGCTGCGGCCCGGCCTGGTCCAGCCCTCCCAGTCGGCGCGCATGGCGGCGACGCTCGACCGGCTCTCGGGCGGCCGCCTGATCGTCAATCTCGTGACCGGCGGCGACGCCGACGAGCTCGCCGGCGACGGCCAGTTCCTGCCCCACACCGAGCGCTACGCGCAGTCGGCCGAGTTCCTGCGCATCTGGCGCGAGGTGCTCGGGCGCTCGCACGAGACTGGATCGTCTGCCGAGGCCTTCGACTACGACGGCGAGCACCTGCAGGTCAAGGGCGCGAAGCTGCTCTACCCGCCGGTCTCGCGCCCCTACCCGCAGGTCTTCTTCGGCGGCTCGTCCGAGCCCGCCCACGAGCTCGCCGCCGAGCAGGTCGACACCTACCTGACCTGGGGCGAACCCCCCGAGGCCGTCGCGGCCAAGGTCGCCGACATCCGCGCGCGCGCGGCGCGCCACGGCCGGACCCTGAGCTTCGGCATCCGCCTGCACGTGATCGTGCGCGAGACCGAGGAGCAGGCCTGGGCCGCCGCGGCCGAGCTGCTGTCGGAGCTCGACGACGCGACGATCGCGGCCGCGCAGCGCAAGTTCGCGCAGATGGACTCGGTCGGCCAGCGCCGCATGGCCGAGCTCCATCGCGGCACCTTCAACCGCGCGAACGTGCGCGAAGGCCTCGAGATCGCGCCAAACCTGTGGGCCGGCGTCGGCCTCGTGCGCGGCGGCGCGGGCACCGCCCTGGTCGGCGACCCGCAGCAGGTCGCCGAGCGCATCAAGGCCTACGCGGCGCTCGGGCTCGAGTACTTCGTGCTGTCGGGCTACCCGCACCTCGAGGAGGCGCACCGCTTCGCCGAGCTCGTGTTCCCGCTGCTGCCGCTCGCGCTGCGCGAGAAGCTCGCGGGCCGCCACCTGACCGGGCCCTTCGGCGAGGTCGTCGCGAACACCTATGTCCCGCGCGCCGCGGCCGCGAGCTGAAGGGGACCACCATGACCGCTGCCACCGCACCCAAGAGGAAGCGCGGCGCCGAGGCCCTGCTCGGCTGGCTGCTGCCGCTGCTCGTGCTCGCGGCCTGGGAGCTCGCGTCGCGCCGCGCATGGCTGTCGACGCGCGTGCTGCCCGAGCCGCTCGCCGTGTTCGAGGCCTTCGTGCGCCTGCTGCGCTCGGGCGAGCTGTGGCAGGACGTCGCCGTCAGCACCGGCCGCGCGCTCGCGGGGCTCGCGGTCGGCGGCGGGCTCGGCCTGCTCCTGGGCCTGCTGACCGGCAGCCTGCGCAGCGCCGAGCTGCTGCTCGACACCAGCCTGCAGATGCTGCGCAACATCCCGGCGCTCGCGCTGATCCCGCTCGTGATCCTGTGGTTCGGCATCGACGAGAGCGCGAAGCTGTTCCTGGTTGCGACCGGCGTGTTCTTCCCGATCTACCTGAACACCCAACACGGCATCCGTTCGGTCGACGCCGGCCTGATCGAGATGGCGCGCAGCTACGGCCTCAAGGGCTGGGCGCTGTACCGCGAGGTGATCCTGCCCGGCGCGCTGCCGGCCATACTCGTCGGCCTGCGCTTCGCGCTGGGCCTGATGTGGGTGCTGCTGATCGTCGCCGAGACGATCTCGGCGCAGTCAGGCATCGGCTTCCTGACGATGAACGCGCGCGAGTTCCTGCAGACCGACGTCGTCGTCGTCGGCATCCTGCTCTACGCCCTGCTCGGCAAGCTCGCCGACGTGATCGCGCGCGGCCTCGAGCGCGCGCTGCTGCCATGGCACCCGGGCTACCGGGCCGCCGTCTGACCCAAGGAGCCCAAGCCATGTCGCTGTTCAACGATATCGACGCGCGGAGCTGGTCCCCGTCGGGCGCCCTGGGCATCGGCGGCGTCGGCGAGGCGAGCGGCTGGCGCTTCTGGGACGCCGCGCGCGAGCGCCGCGCCGAAGCGCCCGGCACGACGCGCCAGGGGAACCCGGCGGCGGGCCTCGGCGTCGCGCTCGCGGGCGTCGCGAAGTCCTACGGCGCGCGCGAGGTGCTCGCCGACGTCGCCCTGCAGATCCGGCCCGGCGAGTTCGTCGCCGTGGTCGGCCGCAGCGGCTGCGGCAAGAGCACCCTGCTGCGCCTGCTCGCGGGCCTCGAGGCGCCGAGCCGCGGCACGCTCGGCAGCGGCGCAGCGTCGCTCGACGCGCAGCGCGACGCGGTGCGCATCATGTACCAGGACGCGCGCCTGCTGCCGTGGAAGCGCGTGCTCGACAACGTCGGGCTCGGCCTGCCGGGTGCCGACGCGCGCGACCGCGCGCGCGCGGCGCTGGCCCAGGTCGGCCTCGCCGACCGGGCGCGCGACTGGCCCGCGCAGCTGTCTGGCGGCCAGCGCCAGCGCGTCGCGCTCGCGCGCGCGCTCGTACACGCGCCGCGCCTGCTGCTGCTCGACGAGCCGCTCGGCGCGCTCGACGCGCTGACAAGGCTCGAGATGCAGGGGCTGATCGAGGACCTGTGGCGACGCGAGCGCTTCACCGCGCTGCTCGTGACCCACGACGTCGCCGAGGCCGTCGCGCTCGCCGACCGCGTGCTGCTGATCGAGGACGGCCGCGTCGCGCTCGACGAGCCGGTGCCGCTGCCGCGCCCGCGCCGCCGCGGCGACCTGCGGGCGGCCGGGATCGAGGCGCGCATCCTGCAGCGCGTGCTACGCGAGCCCGAGGTGGACGCCGCGCATCCGGCTGCGGCGCTCGCCGCCGGCTGACGGCCGGAGCCGCCGCCTGCGCCGGTGGCCGCAGCTCGAGTCGCGAGGGCCGGGTGCCGCGCCTCGCATCAGGCGAGTCCCTCGGCCATGGTGCACATGCTCACGCGCGCGGTCCCGGGCCCGCGCGGTCGATCGGCAGCACGCCGATCCGACCGCCGCCGGCAAGCGCGATGCCGCGCCAGCTGCGCCGGCCGGCGCCACCGGCTCGGGCAAGCCGGCACCAGATTCGGGTCGGCCCGGACGGCCGCGGCGCAAATGCCGCAGCCGTCCCTTCGGATTACCAGAACTTGTAGCTGCCGCTGATGTTGACAATGCGGCCCTGGTAGTTCTGCAGCTGGTTCACGCCATGCGTGCCGTACCAGCTGTCGGCGACCGGGTCGTAGGTCGGCTGCTTGTTGAGGATGTTCTGCATATTGATGTCGAGCTTGAGGTTCTTCGTCACGTCCCAGACGAAGTTTGCGTTCAGGTAGGTGTTGGCCGGCACGCCGCGCGCGCAGATCGACGGCGTGAGCGCCGCGTTCGCGACGCAGTCGGGGTAGTCCCAGGTCGAGTCGGTCGACCCGCCCCACAGGCTCTGGCCGCCGACGTAGTTCGCGAGCAGGCTCACGACGTAGTTCTGCACATGCCAGTCGGCGCGCAGCGTCGCCGTGACCTGCGGCGTGCCGTAGAGCCCGACCATGTCGGCCTGCCAGCTGCCGTTGACGTCCTGGGTGCGGTAGCGGTGCTTGAGCGTCGCCTGCGCGCCGAGGTCGAGGCGGCCCCAGCCGCCGAGCCCCAGGTGCGCGTTCGCGTCGACGTCGAAGCCGTCGACGAGGGTGCGCGTGCGGTTCATGTAGCCGGTGATGATGCCGGCGACGTCGCCGACGCTGTAGCCGGGCAGCGTGGCCGGGCAGATGCCCGCGTTGGCCGGGTTCGCGCACATCTGCGCGAGCGCCGCGAGGTTCGCGCGGTCGGCCGCGCTGACCGGCAGGCGCGAAGCCACCGACGAACCCTTCAGCGCCGGGCCGTACTGGGCGATCTGCTCGGCGAGCACCTGGTTCGAGCTGACCGAGACGATCTCGTTCTTGCGGTAGATGAAGAAGTAGTCGGCCGACAGGTCCCAGGTCTTGTTCGGCTGGAACACGAAGCCCGTCGTCAGGACCTGCGCGGTCTCGGGCTTGAGGCCCGCGTTCGGCGACGTGATGCCGCCGGCGACGGTCTGGCAGTCGGCGTTCTGCAGCTGCTGGCCCAGCGTCACGTCCGAGCCGACCGTCGACTTCTGCAGCAGCGCCGCGATCGCGTTGGTCTGGTTGCAGCGCACCGGGTCGTTGACGACGGTCTGGGCGTAGACGCCGCCGGTGCCCGACTCGGCGAGGCTCGGCGCGCGGAAGCCCTGCGAGTAGGTCGCGCGCAGCGCGAGCTCGGGCGTCGCCTCGAACTTCAGGCCGAACTTGGGCACGACATGGGCCGCGAAGGTCGGGTACTTGTCGACGCGCAGCGCCGCGTTGGCCTCGAGCGTCCTGGTCAGCGGCGCGAGCAGCTCGGTGTAGGCGGCCTCGGTCGTGCGGTGGCCCGAGAACCAGCTGCCGCCCTGCCAGACGATGTCGCCGTTCGCGGCGGCCGGGTTGCCCGGGCTGTAGAACTTCTCGTAGGCGATGTTGAAGCCCGCGGCGAGCTGCAGGTCGCCGCCCGGCAGCGTGCCGATCTTGCCCGAGGCCTTGCCGTCCCACGTCGCGAGCTTGTCCCACGACGGGTAAGCGTTGTTCGGGAAGATCTGCGCCAGCAGCGCGGCGTTGCTCGCGTTGGTCGTGCCGAACTGGTAGGCCGGGTGGTCGCTCATCAGCGTGAGGCCGGTCGTCGGGTCGGTCGTGAACGGACCGAAGGCCTTGGCGAAGCCGCTCAGGCTCACATTGGTGTCCTGGTACAGCACCGAGTGGGTGCCGGCCAGGCTCAGCGCGGTCTCGACGTCCCAGTCCTTGATCGTGCCGCGGACGCCCGACATCAGCCGGTACTCGTCGTCGGTGTTCTCGTTGTGGAAGATGCTGTTGTCGTCGAGGAAGGTGTACTGCAGGCCCGCGATGCCGTTCATCATGCCCGCGAGCGTCGGCGTGAGCTTGTTGTACGGGTTCGTCGCCGACAGGTAGGGCATCGTGAAGCTGTTGAGCCCGAAGCCCTTGTTGCGCGCGTACCAGGTCGTCTGGTAGCCGCTCGAGTAGTTCGACGGCTGGGTCGCCGAGTACATGTCGATATGCGTGGCGCTGAGCTCGGTGAAGCCCTCCCAGTCGTCGTTGAACTGGTAATGCGCGCTCACGAACAGGTTGCTGCGCTCCGACGAGGGCACGGTGAACTGGCCGAGCGGCAGCGTGTCGAGCGGGCAGCTGCTGTTCGTCGCGCTGTAGCGCGTGCTCGGGCAGCCGGGCGCGGCCATGCCGTGGCGCGCGCCGTTGGCGTCGTAGACGAACAGCGTGCCCGGGTTGATCGTGCCGGGCTGGCTGCCGTCGTAGATGTTGTAGTTCTTGTAGAAGTTCGGATTGACCTGGTAGAACTGCGCGGGGAAGTCGTTGATGACGTCGGGCAGGTAGACCGCGTCGCGCTTGTAGTAGCTCAGCGTGCCGAAGATGTTGAAGTGCTGGGTGTCGAGGTCGCCGGTGCCGAAGGACACGGCCGCCTGGTGCTCGCCGTTCGTGCGCGTGCGCAGCGACTGCTGGGTGCTGCCGCGCACCTCGAGGCCCTTGTAGCTCTTCTTCGTGATCACGTTGATCACGCCGGCGATCGCGTCGGAGCCGTAGATCGCCGAGGCGCCGTCGGTCAGCACCTCGATGCGCTCGATCGCGTCGGCCGGGATCGTGTCGACATTGACGAACTGGTACTGGAAGCCCGAGGGCGCGCCGTAGGACGACAGGCGGCGGCCGTTCAGCAGCACGAGCGTCGCCTGCGGCCCGAGGCCGCGCAGGTTCGCCTGCGACGCGCCGTCGGTGCCGGTGAACATGCTCTGCGAGTCGACCAGCGCGGGCGCCGACTGCGGCAGGTTCTGCAGCACTTCCTGCAGCGTGTTCGCGCCCTCGTCCTGGATCTGCTGGCGCGAGATCACCTGCAGCGGCGAGGCCGTCTCGCGGCTGATGCGCTTGATGCTCGAACCGGTCACCTCGACGCGGTTGAGCTTGACCGCGTCCGCGTCGTCCTTGGCGTTGCCGTCGTCGCCCGGGTCGGTCGCCGCGCTTGCCGCGGCGGCGAGCGCGAGCATGGCCAGGGCCAGGGAGGCGGCGCGCGCGGTCGCGCGCAGCTGCGGGGAGTGAATCCGGTTCATCGTCGAGGTCCTTTCGAGGCCTTTGGGTTGTTTTGGGTAGGCGCGGCGCCGCTCAATGCGTCGGCAGCCGGCTCAGGTCGACGTTCGGCGGCGCGTTGCCCGCGGCGCGGCGGAGGGTCTGGCCCGACGCGACCGGCGGCGTGAAGAAGCCGTCGTTGCGCAGGTAGAAGCGCGACTCGCGGTCGGCGACGCCGCCGGCGAAGTCGGCGCGCTGCTGGTTCAGACCGGTCGGGTCGACGTCGTAATAGGCCGAGCTGACTTCGGTCCACGCGCCGTTCGCGCCGACCGCCCATTGGTTGCCGTACTGCGCGTAGCGGTCGCGCCAGCCATAGTCGGGGTTGAAGTTCTCGAGGAAGGAGTACACGCCCTGGTGGTACATCGCCGTGCCCTGGTACTGCCAGGTCGCGATGTACAGCCACTTCACGCAGGGCTCGGCGCCGCCCTGCCGGCCCTGTGCGTCGTCGTCGGGCACGCCGAACCAGGCCGAGAACAGCGTGTTGCCCTGGCCGTCGGGCTGGGCGCGCGTGATGAAGCGGTAGGTCGCGCCCGCGTGCCAGCGCAAGACCAGGTGGCTCTGGCCGCCCGTGCCCTCGCCGCCGAAGCTGTCGACGATCACGTTCTTGCCGCTCGCGACGAGCTTGGTCGTGCCGACCGGCGGGTTCCACACCGAGAACAGGATCCAGCGCTCGGTCGGCGAATTCACCTGCATGCCGAAGTAGCCGACGTTGAAGCCGTTCGCCATGAAATAGGAGCCGATCGGGTCCTGGCCCGGCGGCACCGTGACCTCGCTGTAGAAGTACTCGGTGTTCGCCGGCACGTTGAAGCCGAGGTGGACCGAGGAGCCGCGGCGCGACCAGTAGAAGTTGCTCGGGTCGTTCGCGAACAGCGCGCCCTGGGCGGCCGCGCCGTCGATCTGCAGCGCCGAGATATCGCCGAAGTAGCCGCCGTCCTTCTTCACGCCCTGCAGCTCGATCTTCACGTAGCCGGGCCGCTCGATGTAGAAGGTCCCGACCGGGAACACCGCGCCCGCGACGCCGGCCGGCGCGAGCGGCACCGTGAGCGCCTGGCGGCCGTCGACCGAGACCTTGACGAGGCTGTAGTTCGAGCCGAACACGCCGCCGACGAGCGCGACCTGCAGATTGCCCACCTGCCTGACGTCGACGTAGGTGCTGATGGTCGTGCGCGGCGAGGTCCAGTTGTGCAGGCCGGTGTCGTCGATCGACGCGTCGGCCGGCGCCGCGGTCAGGAACGCGTTGCCGCCGAGCGGCACGCTGACGGGCGCGGCCTGGGCCGCTGCGGCAAAGAAGAAACCGGACGCGAGCAGCAGCCCGCCGATACGCTGGAGCAGTGAGTGCATGGAGACCTCCGTTCAGAACGAATGCGCGTACTCGACCGTGAACATCACCGAGCTCGGCGACTGGCGGCCCGTGATCTGCCCGTAGTAGGGGCTCACGGTGTTGTCGGGCGTGTCGCGCGTGTCGTTCATGCGCGTCGTGACCTGGCTGTTGAACGCGTCGAACCAGTCGGCCTTGAACGTCAGGCCGCGCACGATCGCGGGCTGATAGGCGAGGCTCAGGTCGAGCTGGGTCAGCCAGGGCAGGCGGCCGCCGCTGCCGCGCGGCGCGGCCACGCCGTTGCAGTAGAAGTACGAGGCGCCGTAGCCGATCTGCGCGGCGACCGCGGCGTCCGGGTAGTTGCCGCGGCAGCTGCGCGGCGCCCCCGAGACGAGCTGCAGGTTCGCGCCGACGAGGATCTCGGGGTGGACCTGCGCGTAGCCGTAGGCCTTGAGCGCGTGGCGGTGGTCGTTGCTCAGGTAGCCGTAGGAGTTGACCATCAGCTCCTTGTAGTCGTCGCTGACCGTGAGGCCGACGTCGCCGCCGCCGATGTTGTCGGTCTCGCCCTCCTGGTTGCCCTTGCTGTACGACAGCGTGTAGGTCAGCTTGCCGTACCAGCCGTCGCTGAACGGATGTTCGGCGAACAGGTTCAGCGCCTTGTACGTGCGGTTCGGGCGCGGGTTGCCCCATTGCGCGGCCGTGATGTCGACGCGGCGCAGGCCCGCGCCGTCGCCGAAGTCGACGAGCAGGCTGTTGTCGCGGCCCGGGTTCATGACCGCGCACTGGAAGCCCGCGTAATTGCTCTCGTCGACGCCGTTGCGCTGGGCCCAGGCGTCGATCGGGCGCTGGTCGCAGGTGTCGTCGAGCGTGTCGTTGAGCTTGCGGTACTGCAGGCTCGCCCCGTAGACGAGCTGCTTGGAGAACGCGTGCTCGAAGCCGATCGCGATCTCGTCCTGCGAGAACGGCCGCAGATTGAGCGCGACGAGCGTGCGCGGGTCGGGCGTCTGGCCGAAGTAGTTGTTGACCGAGGTCGCCTTGCTGATCGGCACGAGGCCGGTCGGCGCGCCGGTCGTCGGGTCGACGCCGGTATAGGTGTAGTAGGTGCTCGTCGACAGCAGGCCCGTCGCGATATTGCTCGACAGGCTCGACGGCACGGGCAGGAAGTAGCGGCCCGCGTTCGCGTAGAACTTGGTCGCGCCGTCGCCGTTCAGGTCCCAGCTCGCGGCGAGGCGCGGCGCGAGCATATTGCGCTCGGAGATCAGCTCGCGGCGCTGGCTGTCGTTGTTCGTGAACTGCTCGTTGCGCAGGCCGAGGTCGAGCATCACCGTGCGCGTGACCTGCCAGCGGTCCTGCAGGTACTGGGCCGACTGCACGCTCGTCGGGTGGGCGAGCTTGCTGTTGAAGTCCTGGCTCACGAAATAGCCCTGCGCGCCGTAGCCGCCGCCCTGGGCCGGCGACTCGAACGCGTCGAAGGGCAGCTGGTTCGGGTTGTTGTAGTGCTGGTAGGTCCAGGTCGAGCCGCCCGCGTACTGGGTGCCGACGACCGAGCTGATGTTCATGCGGTCGATGCCGCCGCGGATGTCGTGCGCGCCCCACTGGTACTCGAGGTCGACGCGGCCGCCCTTCTGGTCGTCGCCCGAGCCCGGCGCCGTGAGCAGGCCCGTGACGGTCTGCGGGTTGTTGTAGGTCACGCCCGGCACGCGCGAGGTCAGCGTCGACACGGTCTGCGCGAGCGTCGGGTCGTAGCCGTAGGGCGTGCGCACGTGGATCGTGCGCGAGTCGCCGTACAGCGCGGTCAGCGTGAGCTTGTCGGTCAGGTAGCCCGTGTATTTGAGGATCGTCAGGTTGTCGCCGGGCACGCAATAGCTGTTGTTCGGGCAGCTGTTGACGTCGGTCTCGCCGCTGTTGCCGGGCACGCCGGTCTGATGCAGCGTGCCGTAGTCGAAGCCGAAGTCCTGCGACCGCTTCGTCGTGCGGTCGAACATCTTCGTGAGCTCGAGGTGGTGGTCGTCGCTGAGGTTGTAGTCGAGCTTGAGCAGGTAATGGTCGACCGCGGTGTTCGACACGGCCCAGCCGGTCGGCGACGTCGTTGTGTCGCTCGAGGCGTTTACACCGGCCGCATCGGTATGGGTCTGCTCGGCCGCGAGGAACACGAACAGCTTGTTGCGGATCAGCGGCCCGCCGACGTAGACGCCGTAGGTCTTGCTCGAGCTGCTGTTGTCCTGGTTCCAGTAGTACAGCTTGCCGTCGGTCTGCGGGTTGACGCCGGTGTTCGGGTAATAGGTGTTGGCCGACGTGCCGCGCAGCGAGTTCGGCGTGTACGAAACCTTGCCGCCGACCTCCCAGGTGTTCGTGCCGCTCTTGGTCGTGATGTTGATCACCCCGCCGGTCGAGCGGCCGAACTCGGCGCCGTAGCCGCCCGTGAGCACCTGCATATTGCCGATCGCGCCGAACGGCAGCTCGGCCGCGCCGACCTGGGTCAGGATGTTCGTGACCGGGAAGCCGTTCACGTAGTATGCGTTTTCGGACACGCCCGAGCCGCCGATCTGCGGGGCGCTGCCGTACTGGCTGTTGGTGTTGTGCGTGACGCCGGGCGTAAGCTGGACGACCGACATCATGTCGTTCGCGACCGGCAACTGGGCGAGCTCCCTGGCCGTGAACACGACGCCGTTGTTCGTGCTCGAGACGTCGATGCGCTTGGCCGTGCCGACGACCTCGACCTTGTCGAGCGCCTCGGCGCCCGGCGCGGCCGTCGTTGCGGCAGCCGCGGCCGCGAGGCTCGCGAAGTTCGCCTCGGCGCCGCTGCCGACCTTGGCCTCGACGTCGATATGCGCGGACTCTGCGCCGCCGTGCATCAGGTGGACGCGGTAGCGCCCGGGCGGCAGCGAGCTCGCCTGGTAGTGGCCTTGCGCGTCGGGCGTCACACTGCGCTGCACGCCGGTGTCGAGGTTCTCGAGCAGCACGCTCGAGCCGGCCTCGGCCGGCACGTCGCCGAAGATCAGGGTCGTCGCGTTCGACTGCGCGAACGCGACCGGGGCCAGCGCGATCAGCGCCACGGCCAGCGAGGCGGCCCGCGCGGTCGCGCGCAGACGCGGGGAAGAACAGTTGCGGTTCATCGGTGAAGTCCTCTCGGGGCCTGGTTTCGGGCAACAGCAATCCCTGAGCACCGGCTCATGCATCGGGTTCCGGGGGTGACGCGCAGCGCGCAGCGGCGCCGCGGGCGGCTTGGGCTAGCCGCTCACGGCGGCACGGTCGGGTGCGGCGTGGCCATGATTCAGCGCGCGGCCGGGCTCAGCTCGAGCACCTGCACTTCGAAGGGTTTGAGTTCGACCGCCGCGACGGCGCCCGCACGCAGCGCGAGCGCGGCGCCGGCACCGAAGGCCGGCTTCGCGACCCACGCGCGCGGCTCGCTCGCGGGCAGCTCGAGCGCCTGTGCGAGGTCGAGCGCGAAACGCTGCGGCGCGGCGCCGGGGTTGCGCAGCGTGACGATCGCGTGGCCCGGACTCCACGAGGCCCAGCCGTAGACCTCGCCGCGCGCGGGGTCCCCGCCGATCCAGTGGCTGTCGCGCAGCGTCGCCGCGTTCGCGCGCGCCCATTTCGCGGCGCCGGCCAGGGTGTCCCAGTCCTTCTCGCCGAGCAGGTCGGGCGAGACATACATCTCCTGCAGGCCCGTGCCGGTCGCGAAGTACGAGTGCACCTCGTCGGCGAAGTCGCCCTGCGGGTCGGTGTTCAGGCCGCGCGCCTTGCGCGCGTAGATCATGCCGTGCAGCATCAGCGAGTTCAGCGGGAACAGCGGGCCCTGGCGCACGATGCCGCCGTAGGTGTCGCTGTCGCGGTAGGTGATCCAGCGCTGGCGGTTCGTGCCGACGCCGGCGAAGCTGTGGTCCTCGCCGCCGCGCCAGATCGAGTCGGCGGTGCGCAGCCAGAACGGCGACGGCCAGGTGCCCGTCGTCAGGTTGATGAACAGGTCGGGCTTGACCGCGCGCAGGTCGCCGATCAGCGCGATCGCGGCCGCGAAGTCGCTGTCGAACTCGCTGCCCGGCGTCACCTTGTCGGGGCTGCCCGTGCCGTCGAGCTTGAACTGGTTGATGCCGTATTTCTGCAGCAGGCCCAGCGCCGCGTCGTGGAACAGCGGGAAGTACTTCGGGCCCGACAGCGCAAGGCCCTGGTCGTCGACCTCGTAGCCGCCCGCGCGGCCGGCCGCGAGGCGCTCCTCGCGCGGGTCGCCGTAGCCGCCCCAGGGCGACAGCCAGACGCCGGGCTCGGCGCCGATCGCCTCGGCCGCCGCGCGCACCGGCGTGAAGCCGTTCGGAAAGTCCTTGCTGAACTGCCACAGGTGGGCGTGGTCGTCCCAGCCGTCGTCGAACAGGAAGGAGTCCATCCTGACGCCGCGCGCCTTGACGAGCTTGTCGCCGTAGGCCTTGATCACGCCGACCGCCTCGGACTCGGTATACGGCGTGAAGTAGCCGATGTCGTACCAGGAGTTGTAGTGCAGGAAGGTGCGGAACGGCGTCGCGCGCTCGTTCTCGAGGTAGGCCTGGAAGCCGCGGCGCAGCTGACCCGCCGGCGCGGCGCCGAGCACGGCCGAGTACTGCGCCGCGACGCCCGCGCGCAGCGGCAGCACGCGCTTGAGCCAGGCCGTCGCGCGGCCGTCGATCGCCTGGGCCTGCGCCATCGGGTGCTCGAAGCCGAAGAACTCGTCGCGCGACACGAGCGGCGAGCCGTCGGTCGTGCCGGCGACCCACGGGTGGTCAAGCTCGAGGTCGACGAGCTTGATCGACGCGACGTCGAGCGCCCCCTGCGCGAGCAGCGTGAGCTCCTCGTGCACGTAGTTCGTGCCGTCGCGCAGCACCGCGCGCCAGCCGACCGTCAGGCCATGCTCGGCGTCGACGAAGCGCGCGCTCAGCGCGACGCCCGCACGGCGCTCGGCCGCGCGCGCCGCGCCGGGCTGCGCGGCCACGGTCGTGCACGCGAGCGCGCCGTCGAGCTTGAACTGCGAGGCCGCGAGCGCCTTGGCCGCGCCGCCGCCGGGCTTGCCGCGCAGCGTCAGGCTGAACAGCTCGCCCGCGAGCGCCTGCTCGCGCTGCGTGAAGCCGTTGACGAGACGCGCGGGGCGGACCTGGCCGGCGCGCGCGTCGAGCTCGAAACGCAGCGCCGCGTCGGCCAGCGTCGCACGCTCGCCCTGGGCCTCGCAATGCGCGGCGCCGGGCGCGAGCGGCAGCCAGGGCTCGGGCAGCGTCGCGTCGGCCCGGGCCTGGGCAGTGGCGAGCAGCAGGAGGCCCGACAGGGCGCAGCAGAGAGGGGTCTTCTTCGGGGTCATGAGGCTTCCAGACAGGGGGGCTGTTCTTTGCGATTTCGAAACAAACTCTAGGAAGCCACCCGCGCCGCGTCAATAAAAGGAAAGTCGATTCCCACGCCAATTAGCTGAATTCAGTGAAAACCACTATCGATCGACATAAAAAAAGCTTTCGATGCGGGTTGGTAGGCCAAAACAAACTTTCGTTTAATTGCGAATTAGCGACACAAGCCGCGGACAAGTCGCGCGCCGCCGGCCATATCGGGCGTGTTTCGGCGTCAAAATGAATCAAGCATCTTTCGTTTTCTTTCTTTTTATTGACACTGCGAAAGCCACCGGCTATGGTTGCCGCAAACTCTCCGACCCCCGATGAACAGCATTCTTGACCGCGACAGCGCGGCCTGGCGAGAGCTCGGCGGACTCGATACCGCCGAGGAGATCGCCCACCAACCGATGCTCTGGCAGGTGCTCGCCGCGAACCTCGCAGCCGAGCAGGCGCGCGTCGCCGCGTTTCTCGGCGACTGGCTCGCACAGCCCGGCCACCGCGTGATCCTGACCGGCGCCGGCAGCTCGGCCTTTGTCGGCCAGCTCGCGGCCGACGCGCTCGGCCCCCGTGTCGCGGCCGAGGTCCGCGCGATCGCGACGACGAGCCTGCTGACCCACCCCGGGCAATACCTCGAGGCGCGGCGCCCGACCCTGCTCGTGTCCTTCGCGCGCAGCGGCAACAGTCCCGAGAGCGTCGGCGCGGTCGAGCTGCTGCGCCGCACGCTGCCCGGCGCGCGCTTTCTCAACATCACGTGCAACGCCGACGGCGCGCTCGCGCACACGGCCGACGGCCACGTCGACAGCCTCAACGTGCTGATGCCGGCCGGCAGCTGCGACCGCGGCTTCGCGATGACGAGCAGCTTCAGCTGCATGCTGCTCGCCGCGCTCGCGCTGCTCGGCGACGCGGCCGAGCGGGCCGCCGCGCGGCCCCGCATCGACGCCCTCGCCGGCCTCGCCCGGACCGCGCTGCAGGACTGGAGCGCACCGCTCGCCGCGCTCGCGGCGCTGCCGCTCGCGCGCGTCGTCTACCTCGCGAGCGGCCCGCTCGAGGCGCTCGCGCGCGAAGCCGCGCTCAAGGTGCTCGAGCTCAGCAGCGGCCGCGCGCTCGCGATCGCCGACACCGCGCTGGGCTTCCGCCACGGCCCGAAATCGGTGCTCGACCGCAGCAGCCTCGTGCTGCTGCTGCGCAGCGCGCAGCCGCTCGCGCAGCGCTACGAGCAGGATCTGCTCGACGAGCTGCGGCGCGACGGCGTCGCCGCGCGCTGCCTGAGCGTCGGGCCGCGCGCGAGCGGCGCCGAGCTCGCGGCCGAACTGCCGTCGGACGCGGACCTGCTGCCCGACTCCTGGCTCGCGCCGCTGTGGTTGATCGCGGCCCAGCTGTTCGCGCTGCACAAGTCGGCCGCGCTGGGCCTGACGCCCGACAGCCCGTTTCCCGACGGCACGGTCAACCGCGTCGTCCAGGGCGTGA
>JAFAMW010000004.1 GCA_019232985.1 Roseateles sp.
ACGCCCTGCTGTGCGGGGCCGGGCACAACCTGAGGATGATCCTGCGGCACCTGCGGGTGCTTTATTGCGCCTTGTTGGGCTTGGTCGCCATGGCGATCACGTGGGGGCTGCAAGCGGCCTCGGCCATGTTGCGACTCCGCGCCGCCAACTCATACCGGCCGACGCTGGTGCGCGGCTGAAAACGAGTTGTTCAGGGCGGACCATGTAGTTCTGCGTCGTGAGCAGAAAGGGCTCGAGCGCCGTGAACTCGGCCGCGTCGGCGCGCCGCGCGAGCACGGCCAAGCCCGTGTAGTAGCCGGTCGCGAAGTAGTCGATGCGACCGAGCTTGAGCTTGTCGAAGTTGTGCGCGGCGTCGACGCCGGGCTCGAGCCGCAGGCGCGCGGCGAGCGCGCGGCCTTCGGCGCCGCCGAGTTCGTTGCCGGCCGACACGCCGCCGCGCAGGCCGACGAGGTCGCCGACGCCGGCGTAGGGCAGGTGCCGGCGCTTGAGCGCGAACGCGGCGATCGGGTTGCTGAACGCCGGCGTCGGCACGTAGCGCAGGTAGGCGCGCCGCTCGGGCGTGTCCTTGAGCGTGACGACCATGTCGACCTCGCCCGCTTCGGCGAGCGCAAGCACGCGCTTCCACGGGCCCTCGTAGCGGACCTCGTAGCGCAGGCCGAGCCGGCGCAGGACCTCGACGGTCAGGTCGATGCTCGCGCCGCGCAGCGCGTGGCCGTCGTACCAGTGCAGCGGCGGGTAGGCGGGGTCGGCGGTGACGATCACGCGGTCGCAGACGGCGCGCGCCGGGGGCGGGGCGGACGCGGCGGCCGCTGCGCTCGCGAGCGGCGCCGTCGCGAGCCAGAGCAGGGCGGTGAGCACGGCGCGCGGCGTCGGGGACATGGACCTGATTGTCGACGGCAATCATTGCCCGTCGCGCAAAAAGCGCGACAAATCCGGCGCGTCAGCGGCGCGAAGGCGGGCCTGTCCGGCGGTAGGCGGCTGTCCCGGAAAGCAATTTCATTGCATGCGCGCGGAATCACGCCTCCATAAAGTGCGCACATCGCCCCGGCCCGCGCGGCCCCGCGCGTGTGTTGGGAAGGGCGATATTCATTCGGGAGGTTACCGAGATGAGCACAGTCACCGCTACGGCCCCCACCTACGAAATCGACAATGGCGTACGCCATCTGTTGACGACGCAAAACCTCGCCGAACTCGGCGTCACCTGGGACTCGCTGCAGACCTTCCTGGCGTCGCCCTATCTGCAGATCAACGGCCAGTCGCCGGACGGCATATCGATCAACGAATCGACCTTCGGCGACTATTCGGGCCCGACCGCCGCGGCGCTGGGCTGGATGGCCTATATGAATGTCGGCGAGCCGCTGATCGAAGTGCGCGCGGACATCGTCCAGCCCCCCGCCGACGTGCTGTCCTCGCGCGTCTACGTGAATCGTTCGGGCGAGTCGAGGGCGTTCGACGAGTCGATCGACTTCACGATCTCCAACACGATCAGCTGGACCTTGCAGGCGACGGCCCAGCTCACCTTCGGCGGCCGCGCCAGCGCCGCGCTGACGGTGGAACTGCAAAAGAGCCTGGAAAGCAGTCTTGCGCGCACGACGTCGACGACGCATATCGAGCACAACCATCCGAACGGCGATGGCACGGAAGACCAGTCCATGACGGCGACCACCACGACCACCACGACGACCGACACCGGCACCGGCTCCGCGACCGGCACGGCGGAGGAATTCGCGCAGCTGATGCTCGGCATCACCGGCTCGGTCGGCGGATCGCTGACGACCTCGTGGACGTCGCGCTCGTCGCTGTCGGGCGGCATCGTGGCGAACGGCCGTGTCGAAACCATGGCCACGCAGCGGCGCCAGATCAGGCAATTCATCTACACCCTGCCGATCGACGTGGCCGGGTATGTCGCCTTGCACTACGCCCAGCCGGTGCCCGTCGGCGACTCCCCGCCGCAGGCCGCGTCGTCCACCGAAGTCAACGTGATCGCGCGCAACATCGCCATGCTCAACAACCTGCTGCCGGCGGGGCAATCCTATTTGTCGAAGGGCATCGCGGAAACCGTCTCGACGCTCGCGGTCGAGCACACCGTTTTCGCGACGGAGATGGTTTATCCCGTGGCGGGCGACCTCAACCAGGATCGGCCGCACTACCTCTAAGCGGTCGTCACGAACCAGGAGGACTTCATCATGGTCTTCGACAATATTTTCCAGACGGCGCAGGGCGCCTCCCAATCCGGCGTCGCCGCGCAAGGCCACGTCGCCGGCTATCTCCCCACGACGCCGGCCGAGACCGTGACCGTGCCGCCGCACGACCCGGCGCGGCCGTTCACGCCGGGGCCCCAGGATCCGAAAATCGTGCGCGAAACCGCGCCGGCGGCGCAGGCCGTCTTCGACCTGATCGGCGCCCTCACGCAGACCCTGGGGCAATCGGCCGCGCAGCAGAGCACGATCTTCAACGACCCGGCCACGACCGTCGACACGGCGTCGCCGATCATGAGCCAGGGCGATCAGATCACGCGCATGTACCCCGACACCACGCCGACGCCGAGCACCCCCACGCCGCCGGCGAGCTGACGGCCGGCGCCTCAGCCCGGGGCGCCGAACGCCGGGTCGCTGATCGACGGCCGCCCGGTCTGGACCAGCCCGGCGAGGCGACGTCGGTACGCGGCGTCGGCCGGCTGGGTCACGAGCAGGTCGTACCAGCCCTGCGTGGCCTGTAGCGGCAGCTCGACCGTGCGGGTCTCGTGCGGGCGCAGGCGGATCGAGCGGTCCTTGATTTCGCGGTACAGCGGTGCGGCGAGTCGCAGCTCGACGGGCGCTTCGCCCGGGTTGTGCAGCGCCAGCCGCAAGCGCGGCGTCGCGCCGCCCGGGGCGACGCCGTGGACGCGCGGCTCGGCGCCGCCGAGGCGGCCCGCGAACTCGCGGTGGAACGATCCCGGCCCGGTCACGACCCAGTCGTAGCGGCCGCCGGCCGCGGCGGGCAGCAGGTCCTGCAGCGCCTTGCCGGCCTCGACCGTGTAGCCGCGCGGCGCGTCGCCCATGGATGCGCTCACGCGGAAATGCGCGCCCGCGCGGCCGCGGTTCGCGAAACTGAACTGCCAGCCCGCGCCGGCCGCCTCGCCGCGCACCTCGAGGTCGTAGGGCAGCGGCCGCGCAGGGCGCGTGCCGGGCTCCTGGCGCGGCAGCGCGCCGGCGCTCGCCGCGAACGGCGCGAGCGCGAAGTCCGGGTGGCGCGCGCGGTCGGCCGGCGTATAGGCGACGGTCGGGGGCAGCGCGGAATTGATGTCGGCAGCCGCGTCGGGCGCGCTCGCGCCGAAGTCGAACGCCGACGTGAGGTCGCCGCAGACCGCGCGGCGCCACGGCGTGATGTTGGGCTCGAACACGGGCGTGCCCGGGCCGCCGAAGCGGCGCTCGACGAAGCGCAGGATCGAGGTGTGGTCGAACACCTCCGAGCAGACCCAGCCGCCGCGCGTCCACGGCGAGACGACGAGCATCGGCACGCGCATGCCGAGGCCAAAGGGCCCGGCCGGGTTCGCTGCGTCGCCCGCATAGCGCTCGAGCGCGGTGTCGACGGTCGAGCGCCCGCGCGCCGCGTCGGGCGTCGGCGGGATCACGTGGTCGAAGAAGCCGTCGTTCTCGTCGTAGGTGATGAACAGCGCGGTGCGCGCCCAGACGGCGGGGTTCGCGGTCAGCGCGTCCAGCACCTGCGCGATATACCAGGCGCCGTAGTTCGGCGGCCAGTTCGGGTGCTCGCTATAGGCCTCGGGCGCGACGATCCACGCCACCTGCGGCAGGCGGCCCGCGCCGATGTCGGCGCGCAGGTCGTCGAGCAGGCGCTCGCCGGGCCGGCTCGCGACGCGCGTGCCGCGGCGCGCGCGCTCGTACAGCGGTTCGCCGGGGCGCGCGTCGCGGTAGGCCTTGAAGTACAGCAGCGAGTTGTCGCCGTAGTTGCCGATCGTCGCGTCCTGCGTGCAGCCCCAGGCGCCCGCGGCGTCGAGGCCGAGGCCTTCGTCCTGGTAGACCCGCCAGCTGATGCCCGCGCGCTCGAGCCGCTCGGGAAACGTGGTCCAGGCGTAGCCGGCCTCGGCGTTCGTGACGACCGGGCCGCCGCCCGTGCCGTCGTTGCCGGTCCAGCCGGTCCACAGGTGGTAGCGGTTCGGGTCGGTCGGGCCGAGCAGCGCGCAGTGGTAGGCGTCGCAGATCGTGAACGCGTCGGCGAGCGCGTGGTGGAACGGGATGTCGCGGCGCTTCAGGTGCGCCATCGTCGCGCGGCCCTTGGCCGCGATCCAGCCGTCGTGGCGGCCGCCGTTCGCGGCGCGCTGCGTCGTCGCCCAGTCGTGCGGCGTGCCCTCGAGAAAGCGCAGGCCGAGGCCGGGCAGGTCGGGCCGGAACGGCAGCTGCGCGCCGCCGTCGGCCGGCTGCTCCCAGACCGGCCGGCCGTCGGGCAGGCGGTCGGGGCGCGGGTCGCCGAAGCCGCGCACGCCGCGCAGCGTGCCGAAGTAATGGTCGAACGAGCGGTTCTCCTGCATCAGCACGATCACATGCTCGACGTCGGCGAGGCTGCCCGCGCCTTCGCGCGGCGCGAGCGCGAGCGCCTTGCGGATCGCCGCGGGCCAGGCCTGGTGCGCGCTTGCGGCAGCGCTCGCCGCGGCGAAACGAAGCAGGCGGCGGCGGCTCGGGGATTGCATGTCGGAAGATCCTGTGGGGCGCGCCGTGGTCGGCGCTTGTCTTAGGCGCCGGCGAGCCGCGCGAGCGCGAAGCGCCGGATGCCGAGCTGCGAGCGCGGCCAGTCGGCGGGTTCGCGCCGCGCGTCGCCGTCGTGCGGTAGCCAGACGAACGGGACCTCGCGCTCGGCGGCCGTGTCGCCGCCATGCGTGCGGTCGACGCTCATGCCGTGGTCGCTCGTGAGGACCACGTCGTAGCCGTCCGCGAGCCATTCGGGCACGCGCAGCGCGAGCTGCTGGTCGAGCCGGCGCGCGGCGTGCTCGTAGGCCGAGGACTCGCCGCCGTGCAGGTGACCGGCGTTGTCGAGGCCCATCGGGTGGACGAACAGCAGGTCGGGGGCGTGGCGGCGGCGCAGGTCCTCGGCGTCGACGAGCAGGTGCGAGTCCGGGTAGTCGTCCTCGTAGTACCAGCGGCCGGCCGCGACGCCGCGCGCCGCGCAGGCCGCGCTGCGGTGCCGCGCGGGCTCGAAGACCTCGCCGGCGAGCAGTTCGTAGAACCAGTGGTAGGCCGCGACCGCGCTGCGCCGGCCCTGCGCGTGGAGTTCGTCGAACAGCGTGTCGTCGCAGCGCAGGCCGGCCTGCGCGTTGGACACGACGCCGAGCTCGACCGGGCGGCGCCCGGCCAGCACGGTCGCGTAGAGCGGCCGCGACAGGCTCGGCAGCTCGCAGCGCAGCGTGTCCCAGCGCGCGCGGCCGGCCTCCAGCAGCGCGAGCAGGAAGCCCATGCAGCGACGCGCGGTGTCGTCGCGCAAACCGTCGACGAGGACCAGCACCAGGCGGCGCGGCGTCTCGGTTGGGTTCATGGCATGGCCTTCTTTGCTGCTACTGCTACTCGGGTGAGGCGTCAGAACTTGCCGGCGAAGGTCACGGTGAACTCGCGCGGCGCGCCCGGCAGCAGGGTCTGCGCGGTGCCGTTCGGGTCGGTGTTCACGAAGCCGTTGCTGCCGAGCGTCGAAATGTAGCGGACGTCGCCGAGGTTGGTCACGTTCAGCTGCACGCTCGAGGCCTTCAGGTAGGCCATGGCCGGGAAGCGGTATCCGGCGCTGAGGTTCAGCAGCGTGCGGCCCGGCACCGAGGCGTCGTTGGTGTAGCTGTAGTAGCGGCGCGACATGTAGTCGACGCCGAAGTCGCCGAACAGGCGGCCGTCGTCGTAGCCCAGGATCGAGCGCAGCATCGTGCTCGGCGCGTCGACGACGCGCTTGCCGGCCGTCGCGTAGGTCGTGCCGCCGCTGACGATGTCGCTGTTGTACTTCGAGCTGCTTTCGCTGAGGCTGTTGAACCAGTTCACGTTGGGCATCAGGCGCAGCGACAGCGCCGCCTCGAGGCCGTAGGAGCGCACGCCGCCGACGTTCGACAGCACGACCGGGTTGCCCTGGATGCCCGAGCCCGGCTGGACCGCGAGCAGGCGGTCGTGGAAGTTCACGAGGTAGGCGGTCAGGCTGCCCTGGTAGAGCTTGCCCTGGGTGCGCCAGCCGCCTTCGAAGGTGTCCGAGGTCTCGGGCTTGAGCGTGCCCTTGATCGCGTCGAAGCCGGCCTGGGTCGTCGCCCACGGCGTCGTGCCCGTCGCGGCGGCCTGGAACGCGCGCATATTGCGCGCGTACTCGGCGAACAGCTCGTCGCTGGCGGTGAGCTGGTAGTTCAGGCCGGCCTGGGGCAGGAAGTTCTTCTTCGACTCGACCGTGCCCGAGGGGTTGCCGCTGCTGACCTGCGCTTCGCCGTCGGTCGAGACGGCGAGGCTCTTGAAGCCGGCCGTGAGCGTCAGCTGGCGCGTCGCGGTCCAGGTGTCGCCGAGCCAGAACTGGTTCGTGTTCGTCCGGAACCGGTACTGCCACTGCGTGGCGAACGGGTTGCTCGGGAAGTCGTACGGCGAGGGCACCGCCGTCGGCGAGACCGCGTAGAAGCGGCGCGCCTGGTCGAAGTGGTTGGTCTCGTGCCAGAGGCCGAACTTGATCGTGTGCTCGCCGAGCTCGAGGTCGAAGTTGCCGATCTCGCCGCTGCGGTGGATCCGGTACTCGGTCGTGCGCAGCGCGATCGGCGTGCCGTCGGGCGAGGTCGTGTACGGCGTGAACCACAGGCCGTCGCCCTTGTCGGTGTGGCCGTAGACGGTCAGGTTCGCGTGCAGCTGCTCGGTGATGCGCGTGTCGAGCGTGGCGCCCGCGAGCACGTCGTTGCGCAGGCCGGCGCCAGCGTAGTAGGCGTCGTCGCACTGCGCGACGTAGGTCGTGCCGTTGTTGCCGCACAGGGTCTTCGCGGCGGTCAGCGCGGCGCCGAAGTTCGGGTAGTAGTTGTCCCAGTCGTAGCCGAGGCGCTGGATCATCGCGAGCGACATGTCCTGGTAGTCGATCTCGCGGCGCTGCGAGGTGTTGACGAAGGCGCTCACGCGGGTATCGGCGCTGAGGTCGTCCACGTACTTGAGGTTGACCTGCGACTGGCGCTGCTTGCCCTCGCCCTTCCACTTGCTCGCGTCCTGCGACATGACGCTGAGCGCGAAGCGGCCGACGCCGGTCTCGCCGAGGTCGACGCGCGCGAAGGTGCGCGTCTCGTCGTCGCTGCCGAGGGTCTGGCGCAAGTCGACGCCGAAGGTCCTGGCCGGGTCGCGCGAGTAGAACTGCACGGTGCCGCCGAGGTTGCTCGAAGACGCGGTGTCGAGCGAGCCCGAGCCTTGCGAGACGAGCGCGCGGCCGACGTTCTCGGCCGAGATCGCGCGGCTGATGTGCAGGCCGTTGAAGTTGCCGTAGGACATGTCGCCGAGCGGCACGTTGTCGAGCGTGAAGCCGAGCTGGTTCTGCGCGAACGAGCGCAGCGTGATGCGTGCCGACCACTCGTAGTTGCCGAGCGGGTCGGCCGACTGGAAGTTCACGCCGGGCAGGCGCGAGATCGTCACCAGCGGGCTTTGGCCGGCCGGCGCCTCGGCGAAGTCCTTGCCGTCGAGGCCCTGGACCGAGCGCACCTGGCCGCGGCCCTGCGTGATCGTGACGGCGTCGAGCTGCTGGACGGCGCCGGCGTCGGCATTCGCGGCGGCGGGCGCGTCGGCGGTCTGGGCCTGGGCGCCGGCCGCGAAGGCGAGCGCGAGCGCCGAGGTCAGGGCGGTGAGGCGTTGGGTGGGGATGCGGGCCATGGTCGTACGTCTCTGATAGTGGGTTGAAGAAGGCGCCGCGCAGGGCGGCGATGGCGGCCACTATCGGCATGCAATGTGACAATACAACTAAATCCAACTAAAACCACACATAAACACCGCGCCGCACAAATCCACGCATGGCTGTCATACTCGGCCGGCATCGTTCGCGGTCGCGCACCGAACCGAAGGACATGGCGGTTTGCGCGACCTCAGAAGAAGACGGAGACGAAGAACAACAATGTGGGCCCATGAGAGACACCAGCGCATCGTCGCGCTGCTCAACGAGCGGCAGCGCCTGAGCACCGAGATGTTCGCGGCCGAGCTCGGCGTGTCGAAGGAGACGATCCGGCGCGACCTGATCGAGCTCGAGCTGTCCGGCAAGCTGAGTCGCGTGCACGGCGGCGCGATCCCGTCGACGGCGCCGGTCGAGGCGAGCTACGGCGAGCGCGCGAAGCTGCACAAGAAAGAGAAGCACGACATCGCGCGCGCCGTGCTGCCGCTGCTCGAGACCGGCATGTCCTGCTTCGTCGACGCGGGCTCGACGACGCATATGCTCGCGCCGGGATTGCTGCAGCGCTCGGGGCTGCGCGTCGTGACGAACTCGGCCGTGCTCGCGCAGGAGCTCGCGAGCAACCCCGGCATCGACGCCTTGCTGCTCGGCGGGCGCATGGCCAAGGAGATGCCGGCGACCTACGGCGACCAGACCGTCGCCGAGATCAATCGCTACCGGCTCGACGTCGCGATCGTGTCCTGCGTGGGCCTGGACGCCGAGGATGGCGCAATGGACTATCTGTGGCACGAGGCCGTCGTCGCGCGCGCGATGTTCGAGCACGCGAGCACGCGCATCCTGCTCGCCGACAGCAGCAAGCTCGGTCGGCGCAGCCGCGTGCAGATCTGCGCGGCGTCGGAGGTCGACGTCCTCGTGACCGACGCGGCGATCGGCAAGAGCGAGATGAACAAGCTGTCCGAAGCCGGCGTCAAGCGCATCGTCGTCGCGCCTGCGGCATAGGGCGCCGGGCTTGTCGGCCGGCGCGAAGGGCGCTACGGCGCGACGCCGTCGACCTTCAAGGAAGAGGCGCCGGACTTCGTATTTCCGCAGGCGCCGATCTCGCGCAACCAGTACTGCTTCGACGTCGGCCCCGGCCAGGCCTGGAAGTACACGGGCGTGGCCGCGCTGGCCGGGCCGCGCGTCGGCATCGTCAAGGGCTATTCCTAAGGTCCCGCGCTCGACGAGGCGATCGCGCAGCGCCGCGCCGAGTTCGACATGACACATTGCTCAACAGGGCGCAGGGGGCCTTGCCGCACACTGCGGGCACAACGAGAACGATCACCCCCTGAAGGGCGATTCACGCGGCGGCCGCGGGCGTCGAGACTGGCGCTATCCATGGAGGAGTCAGCCACGGTGGGCACAATCAGCAAGCTTCGTCTGGTCGAGCGCCCGCTGCGGCCCCTGCCCGGCAAGAACGCCGACAAGCGCGTGACGATCGGTCATGACGCGGCCGACCGCAAGCGCGAGCAGGAATTCCTGCGCGGCGTCGAGGTCACCGAAAGCGAATGGGGCGAGTGGATCGACACGGTCGCCTCGTTCTTCGAGCGCTAGCGCCGGCCCGCGACGAGCGCCTGCAGCACGACGTAGCTCGCGTTGCTCCAGCCGAAGCCGTCCTGCGCCGGGTACTCGCCGCCGCCCCCCGGACGGTCGACCTCGGTGTCGTACTTCTCGACGAGCTTGCCGCTCGCCGCGTGCACGCGCTCGAGGCAGCCGAGCCAGCGCCGCGCGAGCTCGAGCGCGAGCGCGTCGTGCCCGTAACGCAGCAGCCCTTCGACGGCCATGAGCTGCAGCGGCGCCCAGCCGTTCGGTTGGTCCCATTGCTGGCCGCTGCGCACGAGCGTCGTGCGCAGGCCGTTCGGGCCGAGCAGGCGCGCCTCGAGCGTCGCGGCGAGCGCGCTCGCCTCGTCGGCGCGCGCGAAGCCCGTGTACAGCGGCACGACCGTCGCGGCGCTGAGCGAGCGCCGCACGCCGCGGCGCCATTGCAAGTCGACGAAGCAGGCCTCGGCCGAGTTCCAAAGATGGCGGCGGATGCCCGCGGCGCGCGCCCCGGCCGCGAAGTCGAAGCGCGCGGCGAGCGTGGCGTCGCCCTGCTGGTACGCGGCCCGCGCGATCGCGGTCTCGAGGCCCCACAGCAGCGCGTTGAGGTCGATCGGCAGGATCGCGCTCGTCTCGATCGTCTCGAGGCGGTCGGGTTCGGCGCACCAGCGGCTGCTGAAGTCCCAGCCGCTTTCGGCGCCCGCGCGCAGCTCGCGCCAGACCTCGGCCGCGGGACGCCGCGGCGCGGCGGCCGCGGTCTCGATGTCCTCGCGGTAGGACTCGTCGCGCGGCCGGTCGCTGTCGTCCCAGTAGCGGTTCAGCAGCGTGCCGTCGGCGAGTCGCACGACGCGCCGGTGCGCGTCGCCCGGCGCGAGCGCGTCCGCGCCGGCCATCCAGAAGCGGTGCTCGGCGCACAGCACGTCGAGGTAGGGCGCCGGGTCGGCCGGCGCGAGCAGCTCGACCATGCGGTACAGCAGCGGCGGCTGCGAGCGGCTCAGCATATAGCTGCGGTTGCTGTTCGGCACATGGCCGAAGCCGCGCACGAGCGCCGCGAAGTTGTCGAGCATGCCCTGGGCGAGCGGCCGCAGCCCCTGCAGCGCGAGCGCCTGCATCGTGAAGAACGAGTCCCAGTAGTAGACCTCGCGGAAGCGCCCGCCCGGAACGACGTAGGGATGCGGCAAGGGCAGCAGCGAGCCGGCGGGCGCTTCGGCGCGTTCGTCCGGCGTGGCCGCCGACGCGCTGCGCTGCAGGTGCGGCCATAGCGCGGCGACATGGGCGGCGACGCTCAGGCCCGGCTCGGGGCCGGCGTCGGCGGGCGGCGGCGGCAGCTCGAACCACTGCGCGACGAAGCGGCCGAGGTCGAAGCCCGCGCGCCGCGAATCGCCCGCGTAGGCGTGCAGGATCGCGGCCGCGCTCGCGCGCGGCGTCGCGTCGACGAAGGTCTTGCTGTCGGCGAACAGGCCGCCGAGCTGGACGGCTTCGAACAGCGGGCCGTAGAGAGCCTGCGGGCTGGCTGGGCGCGCCAGGCGCGGGAAATCAGGCTCGGACATGCGCGGACGGGGCGGAGGTGAGGGTGTTGCGCAGCTGCGCGCAGAACAGGCGCAGGCACAGGCCGAGCAGCGCGAGCGGCACGATCAGCATCAGGAAGGCCGTGACGCCGTCGAACAGCACGAACAGGCGTCCGATCACGAGCGAGCCGAACGAGCCGCCGAGGGCCGAGAAGATCACGATCAGGCCGGTCGCGGCGGCGTGGCGGTCGCGCGGCAGCACGGTCAGCAGCGCCGAGATGATGCCCGGGTAGATCGGCGCGAGGAACAGGCCGATCAGCGGCAGCAGGTAGGCGACCGTCGGCGCGTGCCACCAGCTCGCGTCGGGCGCGGGCGGCGCGACGCCGCGGCTCAGCGGCACGGTCGCGAGGATCAGCGCGCCGATCGCGACGAGGCAGGCGCGCACGACGCGCGCCCAGCCCCAGCGCGCCATCAGCGCGGCGCCGATCAGGCGGCCGAGCGCCGTGCTCGCGGGCATGATCACGGCGAGGCCGACGCTCATCGAGGTCGGCAGGTGCAGGACCTCGCGGTTGAAGCTCGGCAGCCAGGTGCCGACGCCTTGCTCGATCAGCACGTACAGAAAGGTCGCGCCGATGAACACGGCCATCATCACGCGGCGCAGCAGCGCGAGCATGGCCGCGAAGTCGTCGAGCAGGGTGGCCGCCGCGGCCGCGGGCCCGGCGTCGGCGTGCGCGGGCGTCTCGTCCATGCGCACGACGAGCAGCAGCCCGAACGCGGCGAGCGCGACGGCCGCGAAGACCTTGAACACGCCGAGCCACGCGAGCGCGTCGGCCGCGCCGGCCGAGAAGCGGCTGAACAGCGCGTAGCCGCCGAGCACGCCGAGCATGAACATGCCTTCGACGAGGCTGGTCAGGCCGGCGTGGCCCGAGGCGTTGCGCGTGACGAGGCCGATCGAGGCGTAGACCGAGACCTTGGCGAGCGCGAACGCGACGCCGGCCGTCACGTAGAACAGCTTGATCGCCCAGAAGCTCGAGAGTGCCGGCACCGCGGCGCTCGCGGCCGCGACGAGCGCGAGCGCGATCAGCATCGCGCGCTTGAGGCCCAGGCGCGGCAGCGCCGACGCGAGCAGGAACGAGACGAGCGCGATCGGCAGGTCCTTGTACGCGTCGAGCAGCGCGACCTCGGCGCGCGCGACGCCGAGGCCCTGCACGGCGAGCAGGTTGACCGAGCCGACGCTGTTGAGCACGCCGCCGAACAGCAGGTAGACGAGGAACAGCGCCGCGAACATCGCCCGCTCGCGCCAGGCGAGCGGGGCGTCGGGCACAAGGCCGGTGGTTCGCATGGACTCAGAAGTGGTAGGCGACCGAGGCCTGCAGCGCGCGGCCGAAGAGCGGCCGGCCGATGAACGCGCCGTTGCTGTTCGTGCCCGAGCCGACGACGCGCACATTGCCCTCGGTGATGCCCAGCGTGTTGCTCAGGTTCGTGCCCATCAGGCGGAACTCCAGGTCGCCGCGGTTGACGATCAGGCCGGCGTCCAGCGTCGTGTACGCGGGCAGCGGCTGCTCATTGTCCACGTCCGAGAAGCGCTTGCCGACATGCGCGACCGTCGCGAACAGCTTGGCGTCGCCCCAGCCGGTGTTGAAGCGGTAGCTCGGCGTGAAGCGCAGGATCAGCTGCGGCTGGCGCTGCACCTCGTTGCCGCTGAGCGTGCCGCTGTTCTCGTAATGCGCGCGCATCAGGTCGCCGTCGAGCGTCAGCGTGAAGCCGCGCAGCGGCCGCAGCGCGCCTTCGAACTCGAGGCCGCGCGCGTTCGACGCGAGCACGAACGCGCGCGTCGTGCCGTCGGCGAGGATCTGGCTGAACGGCTGGCCGCGGAACTGGTTGTAGAACGCGGTCAGGAACAGCGAGTAGTTGCGCCCGCCGGTCTTCAGGCCGACCTCGTACTGGCGCGAGGTCTCGACCGCCGTGTCGCCGCTGCGCAGGTCGTCGAAGGCCGGGAAGCGCGCGCCCGAGTTCAGGCGTGCGAACAGGTTCATCGTGTCGCTGACGAGGTAGGAGCCGCCGAGCGTGTAGGTCAGCTTGCTCTTCGAGAAGTCGATCGGCGCGTAGGTCCCGCTCAGGTAGGACGCGCTGTTGTCGTAGAGGGTCAGCGGGTTGCCGTCGAGGTCGCCCGTCGACGGCTGGCCGACCGAGCCCGAGACCTTCGCGTGCTCCCAGCGCAGGCCGGCGTCGGCGTCGACCTGCGGGCTGATCTTCCACTCGTCGGCGAGCGTCAGCGCGGTGTTCGTGCCGTTGTAGCTCGCGTCGAGGGCGTAGGTGGCCGCGCCGTCGAAGCCGTTGCGCGTGACCTTGACGCCGTTGTTCAGCGCGACGTTGACGAGCTGGGCGTGGTTGGACGGCGTGATCACCATGCTGTTGCCGAGGTACCAGAGGTCGTGCGACGCGTCGCTCGCGAGGTACAGGCCCAGCGACAGCGTGTGGCCGCCGCCCGCGTCGACGTTGACGCGCGCGTCGTTCGTGAACGCATGGACGTTCTTGTCGACGTACCAGATGCCCGCGGACATGACCTGCTGGCTCAGGTCCGTGATCGCGCCGCCGCCGACGAAGGACGCGCTGCCCGCCGTCGCGAGGCCGCCGGCCGCCGCGACGACGGCCGGCGTCGCGTTCGCCGTCGCGATCTTGCCCGCGATGTAGTCGGCGAGGCTCTGCGGCGGGCCGTTCGTGAACAGCGCGGTCGTCGGCACGTCGCCGCTCATGAACGCGGCCTTGTCGCTGAAGGTCACCGCGCCGACGCGCTTGCTGAAGTCCATGCCGACCATCTGCGTCTGCGCGCCGCGGCCGTTCGCGAGGTCGAGGTTCATGGTGCCCGGCGGCGAACCCGGCGTCGTCTCGATCTGCACGAGGCGCATCGCCGGGCCCTGCAGGGCGCCGGTCTGCGCGCTCAGGCCCGGGTAGCTCTGCACCGAGTTGCCGCCGGCGGTCGAGACGAGCGGGATGCCGGTGAAGAAGGTGTTCTTGTCGCGCAGCACGCGGCCCCACAGCGAGAGTTCGCCGCCGTCGAGCTTGTGCGTGAGGTTGACGGTGAACTGGCCGCCGTCGTCGGACGGGTAGCCGGTGTCGCGCACGCCGTCCGAGGTCCGGTAGAAGCCGCCGAGCGCGATCGCCCAGTCCTCGCTGAGCTTGCCGCCGTAGAACAGGTCGACGCGCTGCAGGTCGCCGGTGCCCGTCGTGTAGCGCAGCAGGCCGCCCTGTTCGTCGCTGCCCTTCTTGAGGATGAAGTTGGCGGTCGCGCCGGCCTGGCCGTTCGACCAGATCGGGCTCGGGCCGCCGCGCAGCACCTCGACGCGCTCGATCGTCTCGTCGATGCGCAGCAGCGAGGAGTTGTCCATGAACGAGAGCGTCGGCGCCGGGTAGAGCGGCGAGCCGTCGAGCTGCATCGTCACGTAGGGGGCGTCGCCGTCGGTCGGGAAGCCGCGCACCTCGATGTTCGGGCCGGTCTCGCCGCCCGAGCTTTCGACGTAGATGCCCGGGACGATCTTGAGCAGGTCGGCCGTGCTCGAGGGCGCGGCCTCCTTGATCTGGTCGGCGTCGGCCGTCGTGATCGAGAAGCTCGTGTCGATCAGCTTCTTGCCGGCCATGCTCGCCGTGCCGGTCACGACGACGCGCTGCAGGGTCTCGGACTCGGGTTGGTCGGCCGCCGCCGGTGCCGAGGCGGCCGCGCCCGGCGCGGCCGCGGCCTCGTCGGCGCGCGCCGCGCTGGCCGACCAGGCGGCCGCGAGCGCGACCGCGAGCGGCAGCAGGCGCGGCCAGGGTGAAGCAGGGGAGGAAGAAGCGTGCGAGTGCATGGAATGTCTCCGGTCTTGTCGTGTTCGTGACCGCGTTCGAGCGCGTCGGACGCAGTTTTGATCCAAATGACATCGATAACATTTGGGACAAACCCTAGCGCATGACCAGCAAAGACGGGGCTATTCGCGGCGCGCGCGGCGCGCGCTCAGGTGTCGCGCAGGACCAGCGAGGTCGGCAGGATTTCGCTGTGCGTGGCGCGGCCCGCGAGGCGGTCGAGCACCTTGCGCGCGAGCAGCACGCCGCCCTGGCGCCAGTCCTGGCGCACGCTCGAGAGCGCGGGCACGAAGGTCTGGCCGGCCGGCGAGTCGTCGTAGCCGACGACGGTTACGTCTTCGGGCACGGACAGGCCCGCGTCGCTGAGCGCGCGCACGGCGCCCATCGCGAGCAGGTCGCTCGCGGCGAGCAGCGCGTCGGGCCGGCCCGCGTCGCGCGCGAGCTGGGCCTGGACGGCCGTGAAGCCCGCGCCGAAGGTGAACGCGGCCGGGCTCAACGTGAGCACCGGCACCTTGGCGCGGCGCAGGCGCTGCTCGAGGCCCTTGTGGCGCTCGGCGACCTCGGCGTGGTGGGGGTCGCCGAGGAACCAGACGCGCTGGCGCTGTAGCTGCAGGAAGCGCTCGGCGACGCAGGCGCCGCCGTGCAGGTTGTCGGAGCCGACGACCATGGTCTCGCCGGCCGCGTCGGCCGCGCCGGCGCCCCACACGGCGACGGGCAGGTTCAGCGCCTCGAGCACGCGCTGGGCCTGGCCGTCCTCGCCCTGGCCGAGCAGGATCATGCCGTCGGCCGCGATGCCCTGGCCCTTGTTCAGCGACTCCATCGTCGTCAGCAGCATGCTGTAGCCGCGCACCGTGAGCTCCTGCATCACGCCGCCGAGCAACTGCAGCGGGAACGGGTCGCCGATCGGGCGGTCGACGTCGGGCTGCATCTCGAGCACGACGGCGATGATGTGGGTGCGGCGCAGGCGCAGGTTGCGCGCACTGTGGTTGAAGCGGTAGCCCAGCTGGTCGGCGATCGCCTTGATGCGCGCCGAGGTCTCGGGCGTCACGAGCGGGCTGTTGCGCAGCGCGCGCGACACCGTGATCTTGCTGACGCCGGCGCGCTCGGCGATCGCTTCCATCGTCAGCGCACCGGCGGCGAGCGGCTCGCTGCCGGGCGGAGCGTTGGCTTCTTCTTCGTCTTCGCCGGGGCGGCTGGCGGGCGCGGCTTTCTTCATCGGGGGAATCTTACGCAATGGCGGAGGGGCCCCAGGCCCGCATATCGCGCCCGGATTTGGTGCGATTGCAAGCCGGTAACCGCCTGGCCAAGCTGCCGCTCGCACCCTGGCTCGATCGAGTCGCGCCCAGATGGGCGATGGCAGGGGGCTGCGCCGTCGCCGGCCTGGGTGTTCTTGGCCTGGCGCTGCTCGCGCATCCCGTCGCACTCGCAGCGGTCTTGCTGATCTGCGCGCTCGGCACTTCGACCAATGCACTCGCCGTGAAGCAGATGGCGGCCGGTCTGGCTGACGCCGGCGAGCATCGGCTGCTCCTGTTCGGACGCATCGCGTCGGCGGGCAACCTCGCCGCCGCCGTGTCCGCGCCTTGCGCGGCCTGGTTGCTTATCCGTGCAGGCCCGATCTATTGGGCCGCGCTGATTGGATGCGCTTGCGCGAGCGCGGCCGGCTTGACCGCGTGGCGGGGGCCTGTGCTGGCGGCGCGCGCCGAGTCAAGCTCGGCCGCCTCGACGACGCTGCGCGAGATCGCAAGACGCCCCGGCATGCGCGCCTTTCTTGCGATCAACGCCTGCTGCTGGTTCCTCTATTACCAGCTGTTCAGCGTCGTGCCGCTCGCGTTGAGTCTGCATCCCGGGGCAGGCGTGCTGATGGGCCCGCTGCTGACCGTCAATACGGTCATCGTCGCGCTGCTGCAGCTGCGCGTGACGCGCGGCGCGGCCCGGCTCGGCGACGAGTTCAAGCAGATCGCCGCGGCGTGCCTCTTGTTCGGGCTCGGTTTCCTGCCGTTGGCATGCTGGTCCGGCCTCGCGGCGCTGCTGGTGTTCGTCGGGCTTGTTTCGGCGGCCGAGATGCTGCTCGTGCCCGCGATCGACTCGGCCTTCGTGGGTCTGCTCGGCACGGCTCCGCGCGCGGGGGGCTTTGCGTTGCTCTCGGTTTCCACCGCAGTCGGCGAGTCGGTCGGCGCCTTCGTCGGCATGCATCTGTACGAGACGCTCGAGAGCCTTGTCGCCGGCACTTATTGGGTCGTGCTGGCGTCCACGGCCATCGGCTTCGCCGCCGCCGCGAGCCGCGCGACAAACACCTCGACCGGCGCCGGCCGCGCGATGAAATAGCCCTGGCCGTAATTGCAGCCGAGCTCCTTGAGCAGCGCCATCGCCTCCGCGGCCTCGATGCCCTCGGCGACGGTCGCGAGGCCGAGGCTGTGCGCCATCTGGATGATCGCGCGGACGATGGTCTGCTTGCGCGGCTCGGCGCCGAGCCGGCGCACGAAGGACTGGTCGATCTTCAGCACGTCGACCTGGAAGTCCTGCAGGTAGGCGAGGTTCGAATAGCCGGTGCCGAAGTCGTCGACCGCGACGCGCGTGCCGCGCGCCTTGAGCGCGCCGATCGTGCGCTGGAACTGCGCGTTGCTGCGAACGAGCAGCGATTCGGTGATCTCGAACTCGAGCAGGCGCGCGTCGAGCCCGCTGCGCGCGAGCGCCTGCTCGACGACGTCGACGAGGCGCGCGCTGCGGAACTGCACCGGCGACAGGTTGACGGCGACGCCGATGCCCGCGCCGCCTTGCCGCAGCCACGCCGCGGCGTCCGCGCAGGCGGCCTGGATCACCCATTCGCCGATCTCGACGATCAGGCCCGAGGACTCGGCGAGCGGGATGAACTCGGCCGGCGAGATCGCGCCGCGCACCGGGTGCTGCCAGCGCAGCAGCGCCTCGGCGCGCACGACGGCGCCGCTCGCGAGGTCGACGATCGGCTGGTAGTGCAGCGACAGCTCCTGGCGCGCGAGCGCGCCGCGCAGCTCGTGGATGAGCCACAGGCTTTCGCGCGCCGACTCGTTCATCGACGCGTCGAAGAAGCGGATCGCGTTGCGGCCGGCCGACTTCGCGTCGTACATCGCGACGTCGGCCTTGCGCACGAGCGTCTCGTAGTCCTCGGCGTCGCTCGGGTACATCGCGACGCCGATCGAGCAGGTCACGGTCAGCGCGTGGCCGTGCGCGTGGATCGTGCCGTTGAGCTGGCTCAGCACGTTCTCGGCGACCTGCGCGGCCGCGTCGGCGTTCGCGAGTGCGGCGATGCCGAGGATGAATTCGTCGCCGCCGAAGCGCGCGACGACGTCGCCGCCGCGCACGGCGGTCTTGAGCCGCGCGCCGGTCTGGCGGATGAACTCGTCGCCCGCGCCGTGGCCGAGGTTGTCGTTGATCAGCTTGAAGTTGTCGAGGTCGACGAACGCAACGGCGACGCTGAGGCCCTCGCGCCGCGCCTGCGCGATCAGCTGCTCGATCTGCAGGCGCCCGTGCGCGCGGTTCGGCAGGCCCGTCAGCGCGTCGTGCGCCGACAGATGGCGTGCCTGCTGCTCGGACGAGCGCGTGATCGCGATCTGCGCCTCGAGCCGCGCGAGCGCGTTGCGCAGGTCGTTGAGGACGAGCCACGACGCGGCCGCCGCCGCGAGCAGCGCGATCGTGATCGTCTCCCAGGCGTCCCAGGTGCTCGTCAGCGGCTGGTCGAAGCGCCAGCCGTGCTGCGTCGCGAGCGCGAGGACGAGCACGTAGACCAGCATCGCGCCGGTCAGCATCAGGAACTGCGCGGTCGTGATCAGCAGCTCGGCCATCAGCAGCAGCACCGGGAACACGAGCATGGCCTCGTCGTGCAGGCCGTTGCTGGTCCAGATCAGCCCGCCGACGATGCCCGCGCAGCCGAACAGCAGCAGCTCGCCGCCGGTCTCGGGCCGGTACAGGCGCGCGAGCGCGATGCTCGCGAGCGGCATCGCGACCCCCACGCACAGCAGGATCCGCATGGTCGGCGGTGCGCCGCCGAAAAAGCTCAGCAGCGAGACGAAGAACGCGCCGCTGATCAGCAGCGCGAGCTGCGTCAGGCGGCGCAGCCGCAGGCCCGGCGCCGGGTCGGCGTGCGCGCCCCGCAGGCGCTTGAGTCGCTCGAGCATCGACATGGTCGGCGCGTTTTTTCAAGCTGGCTTGAGTTGCATCGTACGCCCTGCGCATGTTCGTTTCGAAATGACGCAAGCCTGCAACACCCTTTGGGAACAAGCGGCCCGCCGCTTGTGACGAATTGCCCGCGCGGCCTATGCGCGTCGCGCAAGCGGGGCGAATTGCGCTCGGCCCCAATACCGTTCTGATGGGCTCATAACCTAGAGTCGATCCAGCGACAAACGCACAACAACAGTTTCAGGGGGAAGCGTCGCGGCGGGCTGGACGGCCAGTGCCGACGACGCCGGATTCCGCAGTAGCGGCACCGGGCGCCAGGACGGGCCTTGGTCTTGTGTTGGACTCTTGCCCCCTGAACACCATGGAACTGTTGGCCCTCGCGACGGTTGCGTCGCAAATGCGCAAAGGCGTGCCGCTGCCCTGGAATGTCCGGACCGAATCCGGCCATCTGCTGCTCGCGCGCGGTCAGGTGCTGGCGACCGAGGACGAAATCGCCGCGCTGCTCGCGCGCGGCATGTTCGTCGACGCGGCCGAGCTGCGCCTGCCCTCGGGCGGCGACGTCGCGCCGCTGTACCGCAACGTGTTCGAACGCTGGGCCGCGATGGAGCGGCGCCTCGCGGCGAGCCTGCGCGCGCCCTGCGCGGAACTCGGCACGAGGATCGCCGCGCTCGCCGGGGACGTGACCGAGCTCGCCGACGAGCACCCGGACCAGCTGATCTTCGCGGTCGTCCAGTACGACCACGAGCGCTTCGCGGCCTACGGCGTCGCCCATTCGCTGCACGCGGCCGCGGTCTGCGCGCTGCTGACGCGGCGCATGGCCTGCGACGCCGCGCAGCGGCGCAGCCTGCTGTGCGCGGCGCTGACGATGAATATCGCGATCGTCGAGCTGCAGGGTCAGCTCGCAGCCAAGGGCGGGCGGCCGAGCGCTGGCCAGCGCCAGGTCATCGACGCCCACCCGCTCGAGGGCGCCGACCGCCTGCGCCGCGCCGGCATCGACGACGCGCTCTGGCTGCGTCTCGTCGAGGAGCACCACGAAACGCCCGGCGGCGGCGGCTACCCGCAGGCGCTCGTCGAGCCCTGCGAGCTCGCCGAGCTGCTGCGCCTCGTCGACATCTTCACGGCCAAGTACGCGGCGCGCGCCGACCGGCCCGCGCTGCCCGCGCGCGTCGCCGCGCAGCAGCTGTTCGTGCAGAGCGGCCAGCATCCGGTCGCGGCGATGCTGATCAAGGAGTTCGGCATGTATCCGCCCGGCTGCATCGTCAAGCTCAGCAACGGCGAGACCGCCGTCGTCGTGCGCCGCGGCGCCCAGGTCAACCACCCGGTCGCCGCGGTGTTCGTGAATCGCCACGGCCAGCCGGTCGCGCCGCCGCTGCGCCGCGACACGGCGCGCGCCGACTGCGCGGTCGTCACGACGCTGACGCCCGAGTCCATCCTCGTCAAGCTCGCGGTCGAGCAGCTCTACGAGGCGGCCGAGATCTGAGGCTACCCTGCGGGTCTGCGCACCGGAACCGGAGACCGCCATGCCCTCGCCACGCTACTTTGCCGCCGCCGCGCTGCTGTGCCTCGGCGCGCTCGGCGCGTCCGCGCAGACGCCGAGCCCGCACGCCGCGCATATGCAGATGCCGGCCGCGACGGGCGTCGACCCGGGCCGCGAGCTCGATCCGCACCTCGGACCGCTGCATCACCCGGTCAGCACGACGAACGCCGCGGCGCAGGCCTTCTTCGACCAGGGCATGAAGCTCGCGTACGGCTTCAACCACGAGGGCGCGATCGCCGCGTTCAAGCATGCGGCCGAGCTCGACCCGCAGCTCGCGATGGCCTGGTGGGGGCAGGCCTGGGCGCTCGGGAGCAACTACAACGTCGCGATGGGCCCCGGGCAGCATGCGGCGGCCTACGCGGCGCTCGGCCGCGCCGAGGCGCTCGCGGCCGCACCGGGCAGCGCGACGACGCCGCTCGAGCGCGAGTACATCGCGGCGCTCGCGACGCGCTATGCGAGCGACCCCAAGGCCGAGCTCGAGCCGCTGAACCGCGCCTACGCCGCGGCGATGCAGGCCCTGAGCGAGCGCCATCCGCGCGACGCCGACGCGCTGACGCTCTACGCCGAGAGCCTGATGCTGCTGCACCCGTGGCGGCTATGGCACCCCGACGGCACGATGGAGCAGGGCACGGCGCAGGTCATCGCGGCGCTCGACGCGGCGCTCGCGCTCGTGCCCGACCATGTCGGCGCCAACCACTACTGCATCCACGCGTGGGAGATGGCGCCGACGCCCGAACGTGCGCTGCCCTGCGCGCACCGTCTCGAGGCGATGCGGCTGTCGGCCGGCCACCTCGTGCACATGCCCTCGCATGTCTACATCCGCACCGGCGACTACGCGGCGGCCGCGCGCGCCAATATCGCGGCCGCGCAGGCCGACGAGGCGCTGATGCGCGCGGGCGTGCATTCGCTCTACACGGTCGGCTACTACGGCCACAACCTGCATTTCCTCGCCGTCGCCGAGACGCTCGCGGGGAATTCGGCCGCGGCGATCGCGGCCGCGCACAAGCTCGCTGACATGGTCGCGCCGCAGCTCAAGGAGCAGGACTATCTCGACGCGTTCGCGGCGACGCCGGCCCAGGTGCTCGTCGCGTTCGCCCGCTGGGACGCGCTGCTCGCGCTGCCCGAGCCGCCGTTCGAGGCGCCGCTGAGCGGCATGATGTGGCACTTCGCGCGCGCCCAGGCGTTTGCCGCGAAGGGGCAGGCAGAGCCGGCCGAGGCCGAGCGCGCGGCGTTCGCGCGCATGGCCGACGCGACGGGCCGGAGCGTCGACTGGGGCAACAACCGCGCGCTCGACGTGCTCGGTGTCGCGCGGCCCTTGCTCGACGGCCGGCTCGCGCGGATGCGCGGCGACCTGCCGGCGGCTGTCGCGGCGTTCCGCGAGGCCGCCGCGGCCGAAGACAGGCTCGCCTACGACGAGCCGCCGAACTGGTACCTGAGCGCGCACGACGAGCTCGGCGCGGCCTTGCTCGCGAGCGGCGACGCGGCCGGCGCCGAGGCCGCCTACCGCGCCGGGCTCAAGCAGCTCGTCGGCAGCGGGCGCAGTTTGCACGGCCTGCAGGCCGCGCTCGCGGCGCAGGGCCGCAAGGCCGAGGCGGCCGCGGTCGCGGATCGGTTCCGCCGGGCCTGGCGCACGGCGGACGTCGAGCCGGTGACGTTGAAGTAGCGCGTTGCTTGCAGGGCAGCCGTCAGACCCGTTCGGTCGCGGCCTCGGGCGGGAGTTCGTCGTCTTCGGCGAGCAGCTTGCCGAAGAACCCGTGCGCCAGCAGCAGCAGCACGCCGGCTGCCGCGACGAGCACCGCGTGCAGGCCCCAGAAGACCGTGCCGGGGAGCTTGTCGAGCAGACCGGCGAGCCAGCCGACGAAGAAGTTGCCGATGAACAGGTGCAGGTAATAGACGCCCACGATTGCCCCGGCCATATTGCGCGGCGCGGCGCGCGAGTAGAGCGCCAGACCGATGGGCAGGATGTTGCCGAAGCCGATGTCGTTGATCAGCGAGTAGATGACGGTCCAGATGAAGCCGACCTTGTGGCCGGTGCTGGCGATCATCTGCGCCGCGATGATCATCGCCGACGGCGCCAGCGCGGCGACGAAGCTGCCGAGCGCCATCTTGACGAGGTCGCTGGGCTCGCGGCGATGCGTGGCCCACCAGCGCCAGAAGGCGATGATGGCGAGCATGGTGCCCGTGCTGATCAAGGCGTCCACGGCCTGCAGCCAGGTCACGGGCACCTGCCAGCCGAAGAGCACGAGGTCCATGTACCTGTCGGACCACTGCGGGAACGCGTTCTGGAACTGCTGGTTGCCGACGACCGAGAGCATCAGCACAGGCAGCAGCGCGACCAGCAGGGCCATGCGCTTCCATTCGTCGCGCGTCAGCGGTGCGCGGACTTCGCGGACCCGCTTGTCGCGCGGCACCTCGCGCGGCAGCCAGGGTCGCGCGAACAGGTAGACGACGAGGCCGATCAGCATGCCCACGCCGGCCGAGCCGAAGCCCCAGTGCCAGCCGACCTTCTCGCCCAACGTGCCGCAGACCAGCGGCGCGGCGATGACGGCGATTTGCACGGACAGCATGAAGATCTGGAACGCGCGCGAGCGGCGCTTGTCCTCGGGGCCGTAGAGGTCGCCGACCTGCGCGGCGATATTGCCCTTGAAGCAGCCCACGCCGATGATCAGGCAGGCCAGCGCCCAGAGAAAATAGACCTCGAAGGCCATCAGGAAATGGCCCAGCGCCATCAGCAGCGCGCCGATGGTCACGGTCTTGGTGCGGCCGAGCAGGCGGTCGGCGAGCATGCCGCCGAAGATCGGCGTCAGGTAGACGCAGGCGGCGTAGATGCCGAAGATCATCGAGCCCAGCTGCTGGGCCGAGCGCGGGCCCTGGAAGAACTCGATGGCCGCGCGCAGGCTGTCCATGCCGGACACGTTGCCGATGTGCTCGGGCATGAACAGGTACTGCGTGGCGTACAGCACCAGCAGGCCTTGCATGCCGTAGTAGGAGAAGCGCTCCCAGAGCTCGCAGAAGGCGAGCCAGCCGAGGCCGGCGGGGTGGCCGAGGAACGCGCGGTCGGACTTGGCCGTGGTCGCCGTCCCCGGCATGGCCGAGGTGAGAGTGTCAGATGACATATCGCGCTATTTGAGTTGCACCGGACGCCGCGTTCGCAGCGTGATCATTCGGCTTCGCGGTGATAGGCCGTGACCCGCTCGACCTCGTTCTTCGAGCCGAGCACGACGGCCACGCGCTCGTGCAGCTTGCCCGGCTGCAGGTCCATGATGCGTTCGCGCGCGTTCGTCGCGGCGCCGCCGGCCTGCTCGACGAGGAAGGCCATCGGGTTGGCCTCGTACATCAGGCGCAGCTTGCCGGCCTTCTCGGGCTCGCGCTTGTCCCAGGGGTACATGAACACGCCGCCGCGCGTGAGGATGCGGTGCACGTCGGCGACCATCGACGCGATCCAGCGCATATTGAAGTCCTTCGCGCGCGGGCCTTGGCTGCCCGCCAGGCATTCGTCGATATAGCACTGCATCGGCGGGGCCCAGTGGCGTTGGTTCGACATATTGATCGCGAACTCCCTGGTGTCCTCGGGAATCTTCACGCCGTCGCTGGTCAGCACGAAGCTGCCCTGCTCGCGGTCTAGCGTGAACATCGCGACGCCGTCGCCGACGGTCAGCACGAGCGTGGTCTGCGGGCCGTACACGCAGTAGCCGGCGGCGGCCTGCTGGCGGCCCGGCTGGAGGAAGTCGTCGGCCGTCACGCCGCGGTTGTTCGTGACCTTGCGCAGCACCGAGAAGATCGTGCCGATCGAGACGTTGACGTCGATGTTCGACGAGCCGTCGAGCGGGTCGAACAGCAGCAGGTACTCGCCCTGCGGGAAGCGGTTCGGCACGGCGTAGATGTCTTCCATCTCCTCGCTCGCCATCGCGGCGAGGTGGCCGCCCCATTCGTTCGCCTCGATCAGCACCTCGTTGGCGATGATGTCGAGCTTCTTCTGGACCTCGCCCTGGACGTTCTCGCTGCCGGCCGTGCCGAGCACGTCGCCGAGGGCGCCCTTGTTCACGCTGATCGCGATGCGCTTGCACGCGCGCGCGACGACCTCGATCAGCAGGCGCAGCTCCTGCGGGATATGGCCGTGCTGGCGCTGCTGCTCGATCAGGTACTGGGTGAGGCTGATGCGTCGGGTCATGTTGATTTGAGGCTCGCGATTTCGAGCGAACGATGCAGTTGGATACGGGAGTCGGCTTTCAATCGCGCCATTTGATCCCGCGGTGGAAGTGAGCCTTTAACCAGTACGTGCCACGACTTGATAGTGGCACTAGTGCCCGGAGAGTGGGCATCGAGAATCGCGACAGTACCCTGCTGCTTTTCTTTCAACTCACTCACCTTGTACTGATGAACTTCAACGGCGTGAATGCTTTCAGGCGCGCATGACGCTTCGATAAAATAATCCCAGCGCTTATGGTTTTGCATAACGCCTTCAACGGCTTTTTCGAAGTCCACGCTCTGCGTAACTTGAGCACCGCGCTTTTCTATAATCAGGTCGCGATGTTCAGCCTTGATGGCTTGTTTGCCTGCTTTGCAGTGGGGCGTTAGCAGGACGCTCTTCTGCAGTGCGCTCAAGGCTGCAAATCCTTAGTCAAAATGGCTTCATCGAAGTCGAGAGCTGACACGGCTTCTGCAAGGTCAATAGAATGCTTCAGAAGCCCTCCGAAAGACGATTCCGTCTCGTCATCGGATATCGAGCTGAGCATGGAAATGTCTTTCGAACGTACCAAACCGTCCGACCCGTAGCCGAGGTGGAAGGTTCTGGCTCTGCAATCAAGCACGGCTTCGGCGATTTTTTTGTTGGCGACACTGGCGCCGAGACCGAAAGCCTTGAGTACGGTCGAGTCCTTTGCTTTGCCTTCCTGTGCGGCGACGCGTAGCCGGTTGATAGCCCAAGCAAAGTCCGCAAGTAGAGGTGAATGAGTAGAGACTACTACGCGATAGCCGCGTTGGAGCAGGGCGAGAATTGCCAACCCCATCACATAGAGGCCACGCGGATGTAGGCCCAATTCGGGCTCTTCGACTATGACGGTCTCAATCTTGTCTAGAGTGGAGACTTTGCCTGCTGGAAGAAGTTCGTAGAGTGCAACCAGTAGCGGTACAAACTCGCGCTGGCCGGCCGTCCAGGCCATGTAGGGGATATGGGATTTTCCTGCGCTGAGTATCAATCGGCTCTGTGTAGAGGATTTGTCGATATTCAGAGTGGCGCGGTGAAAAATCGTCTCATCCAGCTTGCGCCGCAAATCGCCCTGTAGCCTATTGGCCACCGGGAAGACAGATGCTCCGGAATCCCCAAGCCAGCGAGCTAAGCGCTCGCTGTAGGAGCGAGCGACATATGGTGTTCCCGGGGCATGCTGTTGAAAGAACCGAGGCCATCCATCCGACATTAGTAGAGCTCGGTGTGCCGGAATGAAATAGGTCTTCTCAACCGCAGACTGAGCGGGGCCTTGACGGCCGCCGTTGCGATAAAACAGCCGTTTGAATTCCCGCACCCTCCCGTCTAGTGCGACTTGAGACTTGCCGTCACGCCAGCCCATGGCGAGCCCCTCACCGAAGAACAAGTCCAAAGGCCGACGGGCATCCTGCCCTTTCCAGTTGGTACCGAATCGGTCCCAGTCACTGCGAATGGAGTCGGTGTCGGTAAGTAGCTTTAGCCATTGCAGGGCAAGACTTTTTCCGGTGGCTTGCTGGCCAATCAGAATCGTCAGATCCCCCTTGCCACCGAAGTCGAGGTCGACGTTGGCAATCTGCGCAAAGTTGGTGACGTTGAGCCGCATGGCCTTCTCCGGGGGACAGGACAGTGTGGGTTTCAGGCCGAGGCGAGCGCGCGCTCGATGGTCTCGCGCACGTCGCTCGACAGCTCGGGCCGGGCCGCGACGCGGCGGATCGCCTCGAGCGCGGCGCTGCGGTAGGGCTCGGCGAGCTGGGCCCAGCGGTCCATCGTGCGCGCGAGGCGCGCGGCGACCTGCGGGTTGATCGCGTCGAGCAGCAGCAGCTGGTCGGCCCACAGCACGTAGCCGGCAGCATCACTGCGGTGGAAGGCGGCCGGGTTGAGCATGCACAGCGAGAACAACAGCGCGCGCGCGCGGTTCGGGTTCTTCAGCGTGAAGTCGGGGTGCTGGAGCAGCTGGCGCACCCGCGCGAACGTGCGGCCGCCCTGTTCGGGCGCGAGCGCCTGCAGCGCGAACCACTTGTCGACGACGAGCGCCTCGTCCTTGAACTGGGCGTGGAAGCGCGCGAGCGCCGGCTCGGCGAGCTCGGCGTGGCCGTTCACGAGCGCCGCGAGCGCGCCGAGGCGATCGGTCATATTGCTCGCGTCCTTGAAGCGCTGGTAGGCGCGGCCGAGCCAGACGCCCGCGTCGGCGCGGTTGTGCGCCTTCGCGTCGAGCACGAGCATGCCGAGCGCGAGGTTCGCGAGCGCGCGCCGGCCGGCGCTGACGGCGTCGGGCGTGTAGCCGCCCGCGACCTGGTTCGCGTCGAAGGCCTCGATCCAGTCCTCGCGCAGCGCGGCGGCGAGCTGGACCTTCGCGGCCTCGACCGCGGCGTGGATCGCCTGCGGGTCGACGACCTCGAGCTGCTCGGCGATATAGGCCTCGCCAGGCAGCGTGAGCGCGAGCTCCTTGAACGCGGCGTCGAGCGTCGCGTGGGTGAGCACGCCGCGCATCGCGTCGACATAGGCCGCGTCGAGCTTGAGCGGCGTGCCGGCCTTGATGGCCGCGACGATGCGGTTCAGCGCGAGGCGCTGGCCGGCCTCCCAACGGTTGAACGCGTCGCCGTCATGCTGGAGGAGCACCAGCAGGTCGGCGTCGCCGAGGCCGTCGTCGAGCGCGACCGGCGCCGAGAAGCCGCGCAGCAGCGACGGCACGGGCGCGCTGGCGATGCCGCTGAACGTGAAGGTCTGCTCGGCCTGGTCGAGCACGAGCAGCTGTTCGGCGAGCAGCGCGCCGTCGCGCGCGAGCAGGCCCGTCGCGACCGGGATCACCTGCGGCGCCTGGCCGCGGTTGGCCTGGGTCAGCGTCAGCGTGTAGGTCTGCGCGGCCGCGTCGTAGACGCCGCGCGCGCTCACGCGCGGCGTGCCGCTCTGCGAGTACCAGCGCTTGAACGCGTCGAGGCGGGTCGCCAGGGCCGAGCCCGGGTTCGCGTCGGCGATCGCCTGCGCGAAGTCGTCGCAGGTCACGGCCTGGCCATCGTGGCGCTCGAAGTACAGCTTCATGCCGGCCTCGAAGCCCGCGCGCCCGACCAGGGTCTGGTACATGCGCACGACCTCCGCGCCCTTTTCGTAGACGGTGGCCGTGTAGAAGTTGTTGATCTCGACGTAGCTGTCGGGGCGCACCGGGTGCGCCATCGTGCCGGCGTCCTCGGGGAACTGGCGCGCGCGCAGCGCGCGCACGTCCTGGATGCGGCAGACCGCGCGGGCCGACGCGCTGCCGGCCATGTCCATGCTGAATTCCTGGTCGCGGAAGACCGTCAGGCCTTCTTTCAGCGAGAGCTGGAACCAGTCGCGGCAGGTCACGCGGTTGCCGGTCCAGTTGTGAAAATACTCGTGCGCGACGATCGACTCGATGCGCGCGAAGTCGGCGTCGGTCGCGGTCTGCGCGCTCGCGAGCAGGGCGCTCGTGTTGAAGATGTTGAGGCCCTTGTTCTCCATCGCGCCCATATTGAAGTCGGACACGCCGACGACCATGAAGCGCTCGAGGTCGAGCGGCAGGCCGAAGCGCTGCTCGTCCCACACGATCGAGGCGATCAGCGAGTTCATCGCGTGCTCGGTCTTCTCGAGGTCGCCGCGGCGCACGAAGATCTGCAGCAGGTGGTCGCGGCCCGCGCGCGTGCGGATCTGCTGCTCGCGCGCGACGAGGTCGCCGGCGACGAGCGCGAACAGGTAGCTGGGCTTGGGGAAGGGGTCGTGCCACTTCGCGAAATGGCGGCCCGCGTCGAGCGCGCCGCTTTCGAGCAGGTTGCCGTTCGACAGCAGCACCGGGTACTTGGCCTTGTCGGCGCGCAGCGTGACCGTGTAGACGGCCATCACGTCGGGGCGGTCGAGGAAGTAGGTGATGCGGCGGAAGCCCTCGGCCTCGCACTGCGTGAAGAAGCTGCCGCCCGAGGTGTACAGGCCCGACAGCGTCGTGTTCTTGTCGGGCGCGCAGGTGTTGCGGATCTCGAGCGTGAAGTCGGCGTCGGGGGCGCCGTCGATCACGAGCAGGTGGCCCTCGACGCGGAAGGACACGCTCTGACCGTCGATCAGCACGCGCAGCAGGTTCAGCGCCTCGCCGTGCAGCACGAGCGGGCCGTGGGCGACGGCGGCGTTGCGCTCGATCTTCAGGCGGCTCGTGACGAGGGTCTTGGCCGGGTCGAGGTCGAACGTCAGGTCGACCGCGCGGATCCAGTAGGCCGGCGCCAGGTAGTCCTCGCGGCGGATCAGCGGGGCATTGCCTTCACGCATCTTGTGTTCCTTTGCTTTCTTGTCGGGTCAGACGCCTTGCTTCAGGCTTTCCTGGATGAAGGCGTCGAGGTCGCCGTCGAGCACCTTCTGGGTGGCCGAGGTCTCGTAGTTGGTGCGCAGGTCCTTGATGCGGCTCTGGTCCAGCACGTAGGAGCGGATCTGGTGGCCCCAGCCCACGTCGGTCTTGCTGTCCTCGAGCTTTTGCTGCTCGGCGAGGCGCTTCTTCATCTCGAAGTCGTACAGGCGCGAGCGCAGGCGGCGCCACGCGACGTCGCGGTTGCTGTGCTGGCTGCGGCCGTCCTGGCATTGCACGACGATGCCGGTCGGGATGTGCGTGAGGCGCACGGCCGAGTCGGTCTTGTTGATGTGCTGGCCGCCCGCGCCGCTCGCGCGGAAGGTGTCGGTGCGCACGTCGGCCGGGTTGATGTCGATCTCGATCGAGTCGTCGACCTCGGGGTAGACGAACAGCGACGCGAAGCTCGTGTGGCGGCCGCCCGAGGAGTCGAACGGGCTCTTGCGCACGAGGCGGTGCACGCCGGTCTCGGTGCGTAGCAGGCCGAACGCGTACTCGCCCTCGACCTTGATCGTCGCGCTCTTGATGCCCGCGACGTCGCCCGCCGTCTCGTCTTCCATCGTCGTCTTGAAGCCCTTGCGCTCGCAGTACTTCAGGTACTGGCGCAGCAGCATGCCGGCCCAGTCGCAGGCCTCGGTGCCGCCGGCGCCGGCCTGGATGTCGATGAAGCAGTTGCTCGGGTCGGCCGGGTTGTTGAACATGCGGCGGAACTCGAGCTCCTCGACCTTGGCGGCGAGCTTGGCCGCGTCGGCCTCGATCGCCTCGAGGCCGTCGAAGTCTTCTTCGGCCTTGCTCATCTCGAACAGCTCGGCGTTGTCGGCGAGGTTCGTCGTCAGGTGCTGGATCGTCTCGACGACGGTCTCGAGCGTGCGCTTTTCCTTGCCGAGTTCCTGGGCCCGCTTGGGCTCGTTCCAGATGTTGGGGTTCTCGAGCGCGGCGTTGACTTCGTTCAATCGCAGGGCTTTGCGATCGTAGTCAAAGATACCCCCTTAGCGCGTCGGTGCGCGCTGCAAGATCGGTGAGGGTCGAGCCGATCTGGTTGATGCGTTCGATATCCATGGGCGTGTCTGGTCGATGCCGGGGGCTTCCGGGTTAACCAAGGATTCTAAATGGCCCACCCCGGGGCGGCGCCCGGGCCCCGTCAGTGCAGGTTCTTCTCGAGAAAGGCCTCGACGCGCTCGGCGTAGTCGATCTGCACGGCGGTGTCCGCGAGGCTGTGGCCCTCGTCGGGGTAGCTGACCCAGACCGGCGGGTTGCCGGCCGCCGTCAGCGCCGCGCGCAGGCGCTCGCCATGCTCGATCGGCACGCGCAGGTCGCGCTCGCCCCAGCCGAGCAGCACCGGCGCGTGCATCTGCCGGGCCTGCAGCAGCGGCGAGTTCGCGGCGAGCATCGCCGCGTCGGCCTGGGTGTCGCCGACGGCGGTGCTCAGGCCGTACCGGCGGCCTTCGTCCGAGAGGTCGTCGCCGACCCACCAGTTGCCCTTGAGGAACAGGTCGAAGTCGGTCACGGCCGCGTAGGCGATCGCGCAGCGGTAGAGCGCGGGGTCGCGCACCGGGCCCATCAGCGCCGCGTAGCCGCCGTAGCTCGCGCCCATGATGCAGGCGCGGCCCTTTTGCGCGAGGCCCTTGGCCTCGGCCCAGCGCAGCGCGTCGGCGAGGTCGGCCTCCATCGCCTGGCCCCATTGCTTGAAGCCGGCGCGGTAATGCGCGTCGCCGTAGCCGGTGCTGCCGCGGAAGTCGGGCGCGATCACGAGGTAGCCGCGCGACGCGAGGAACTGATTCGTCGCGTCCCAGCGCCAATGGCCTTCGCGCACCCACGGGCCGCCGTGGACCATCACGACGGCCGGGCGCGGCTCGCCGGGCTTCGCGCCCGGCGGCAGCGTGAGCCAGACCGGCAGGTCGCGGCCGTCGCGCGCCTTGATGCGCTCGAGCGCGACGGTGGCCATGCGGCGCGGGTCGATGTCCTTCTGCGCGGCGATCACGCGCGTCCAATGCCTGTCGGCGGCCGTGTAGGCGTAGAGCGTGCCGGGGTCCTGGTCGGAATAGCTGCGCACGATCGCGACCATGTCGGGCGCGCCGCAGCGGCGGCAGGCGATGCGGTTCACGTGGCCCGGCAGGCGCGCGTCGACCTCGGCCTGGAACGCGCGCATCGCCGGGTCGAACCAGGCGGTCGTCTCGGCGTCGACGTCGAGGCGCACGCCGAGCAGCGCGGCGCCCGGCTCGCCGTGCAGCAGCGAGCCGTCGAGGTCGAAGCCGGGCACGGCGACGAGCGACTTGTCGGCCGGCGCCATCTTGGCGAAATCGAAGCGCGCGAGTTCGGCCGTGCCGCCCGCGCCGCGCGAGACCCGCACGTACAGATGGCCGGCGTCGTCGACGCCGGCGACGCTGAACGGCAGGTCGAGCACCGGCCCGCTCGCGATGCGCCGCCAGGCCTCGTCGTCCGGGCCGCGCCACCAATAGCTGCCCTGGCCGTCGCGCGACGCGTAGAGCGCGCGCGGGTGCCCGGCGCTGTCGAACCACCAGTGCTTGACGCCGGGCGGCAGCCTGCCGACCTCGAGGTCGCGGCTCGCGCCGGTGCGCACATTGAGCCAGACCGGCTCGACCGCGTCGAGATGCCGGTCGGCGAACAGCAGGCGGCCGACGATGACCTCGTCCGGCAAGGTGCCTGATCGTGGCACGTCGAGCAGAAGGTGGTTCCAGCGCAAGGCGCTGTCGTCCGCGGTCTGGACGAAGCTGCCGGTCGTGTGCACGAGCTCGCGGAAGCGCTCGCCGTTGTACATGACCGAGAACAGCCCGGGCGCCGAGCGGTCGCTGCCGACCTTGTGCAGGTCGACCGCGCTGAACACGAGCCGGTCGTCGCCGACCCAGTCGAAACCGATCACGTCGGCGTCGCCGAGGCCGGCCGGGTAGAGCTTGCCGCGGTCCTCGAGGTCGAGGATCACGAGGCCGACGCGGCCGCTCGCGTTGGCCGATTCGAACGCGAGTCGCTTGCCCGAGGGCGAGAGCTTGGCCTGGCCGAGCTGCGACTTCGCGAAGAACGCGGCGGCCGGCGGCGGCGCGTCGGCGCGGACCGTCGCGCAGGACAGGGCGAGCGCGCAGCACAGCGCAAGGAGGGGCGACGGCAGCATGAATCGCATTGGCAATACGGTTGGACGGGGGGCGCCATCCTGCCAGACCCCGGCGCGTTGGCGCGTCCCGGTTTCAAGGGAAGCCTCAGGTGGTGAAGGCTTCGAGCAAGGCGGCGACGGCCTGCGGCTGGTCGTGGTGCAGCATGTGGCCGGCGTCGGCGACGACGCGGCGCTCGACCGAGCGCACCTGGGCGAGCCGCTCGTCGAACTCGCTGCGCGGGAAGCGGTCGGCCCAGAGCTCGGTGATGCGCGTCTCGGCGCCCTCGACCCACAGCAGCGGCGCCGTGATGCGGCGCCAGCACGCGAGCACCTCGGCGGCGCGGTAGGGCACGGCGTTCGGGCGCTTGTGCGCGGGGTCGCCGAGGATGATCCAGCGCCCGGGCGTGTCCTCGCGCGCCCAGTGCGCGGCGAGCCAGCGCGCCTTGTCGGCGGGCAGGCGCGGGTTGGTCTTGACCAGACGCGCGGCGACGCCGGCGAGCTCGGGGTAGGGGCGCAGCTCGGCTGGCGCCTTCAAGGCGTCGAGCCATTCGGCCAGGCGCGCGGGCGCGCGCTCGGCGTCGGCGTCGGGCAGGCCGAAGCCCTCGAGGTTGACGAGCCGGCGGATGCGCTCGGGGCGCACGCCCGCGTAGCTCATCACGATATTGCCGCCCATGCTGTGGCCAACCAGGTCGACGGCCGCGCCGGGCGCGACCGCGTCGAGCAGCGCGTCGAGGTCGCCGAGGTAGTCGGGGAACCAGTAGGCGTCGGCGCCGCTCGGGTCGCTGAGGCCGAAGCCACGCCAGTCCATCGCGATCACGTGGCGGTCCGCGGCGAGCGCGTCGACGACGAACTGGAACGACGCGGCGACGTCCATCCAGCCGTGCAGCAGCACGAGCGGCGGCTGCGCGGCGCTCGCCTGACCCCACTCGAGCACGCGGTGGCGCAGGCCGCGCAGCGTGAGGAAACGGCTGGCCGGGACGCGCCGCGGCTGGTAGATCGCTGGGTCTGCTTGCATGGCGGCCAATGTACGCGGCGGCCCGATGGCTGTCTGTCGACCTGGCGACAATGACCGGATGAGTAGCCCCACCGCCCTGATCCGCCCGGCCGCGCGCGCCGACGTCCCGGCCATCGTCGGCCTGATCCGCGAGCTCGCAGAGTTCGAGCATCTGAGCCACCTGCTCGAGGCGACGCCCAAAAAACTCGCCGAGCACCTGTTCGGGCCGCGCCCGGTCGTCGAGGGCCTGGTCGCCGAGGTCGGCGGCGAGCTCGTCGCCTACGCGCTGTACTTCACCAACTACAGCAGCTTCCTGACCAAGCCCGGCCTCTACCTCGAGGATCTTTACGTGCGCCCGGCGCAGCGCGGCGCGGGGCTCGGCCGCGCGCTGCTCGTGCGCCTCGCCGCGGAGGCCAACGCGCGCGGCTACGGCCGTTTCGAATGGAGCGTGCTCGACTGGAACGCCAGCGCGATCGCGTTCTACGAGAAACTCGGCGCGACCGTCATGCCCGACTGGCGGATCTGCCGCCTGAGCGGCGCGGCGCTGGCGCAGTACGGGGCGGCCTGAGGGTTTGGCCCGGGCGAACCCCCGGGGATTCCCGGTAACAAATTGTTGCGGCGCTCCCTAATCTTGCGGACTTGTCCGGATCGGAGCAGCGAGCAACGATGGCCGAGAGAGATCCCTATGCGCAGCTGTACGCGCAATTCCGTTGGCAATGCCCGGGCGAGTTCAGCATCGCCGACGCCTGCTGCGCGCGTTGGGCGCGCGAGACCCCCGACGCCCCCGCGGTGATTTTCGAGGGCCCGACCGGCTGTCGCGCCCAGTACAGCTTCGGCCAGCTCCAGCGCGCCGCAAACCGCCTCGCGAACGCGCTGACGCGCCTGGGCATCCAGGCCGGCGCGCGCGTCGGCATCGTGCTGCCGCAGCGCTTCGAGGCGATCGTCGCGCATATCGCGATCATGCGCATCGGCGCGGTCGCGCTGCCGGTGTCGCTGCAGCTGTCGGGCCCGGCCCAGGCCGCGCGGCTGCGCGCGGGCGCGGCCGCGCTCGCGATCGTCGACTGCACGGCGCTCGCCGGGCTGCGCCGCGCGCGCGGCGACTGCCCGGAGCTGCGCCGCCTGATCGTCGTCGGCGAATGCCCGCCCGAATGCGACGAGCTGCCGTGGATGCAGGCCGTGCAGGCCGAGGACGCGCGCTGCGAGCCTGTCGCGCTGCAGGCCGAGGCGCCCGCGCTGCTGCTCGACGCGAAGGCCGAGCCCGGCAGCGGCGCGCTGCTGCCGCAGCGCGCGCTGATCGGTCACCTGAGCGGCTTCATCGCGAGCCAGAACTGGTTCGGCTTCGACCCCGACGCGCCCGCCGCGCCGTCGCAGGCGGTGTTCTGGACCGCGTCCGACTGGGCCGGCAGCGCCGCGCTGCTCGACGGCGTGCTGCCGGCGCTGTACTTCGGCCGCCCGGTGCTCGCGTGGCAGGGCCGCTTCGACGCGACGCGCGTGCTCGAGCTGATGCGCCGCCACCGCGTGAGCCACGCGCTGCTGTCGGCGACCGTGCTCGACGCGCTCGTCGCGACCTCGGCCGCCGCGCGCGGCGGCGTGCGCCTGCAGGGCCTCGCCGCGGACGTCGGCGAACTCGGCGGCGCGACCCTCGACGCCGCGCGCGAGGCCTTCGGCGTGCCCGTCAACACCCTGTTCGCGCGCTCGGGCATCGGCGCCTTCGTCGGCCACTGCACGCGCTTCTGGGACACCCAGCCGGGCAGCCTCGGCCGCGCCTACCCGGGCCACCGCGTCGCCGTCATCGACGCGGCCGGCCAGCCCTGCCCGCCGGGCGTGGTCGGCGAACTCGCGCTGCACCGGCGCGACGTGCACGGCGACCTCGACCCGATCTTCTTCCTGCCGGCGGCCGGCGGCGCCGCGCGCGTGCACGGCGACTGGTGGCGCAGCGGCGCACGCGCGCTGCAGGACGAGGCCGGCGTGTTCTGGCGCCAGAGCGGCCAGGGCGCCGGGCGGCTCACGCATTGACCCGCCTGCACGCCACGCTCAATGGTGGCAGTCGCCCGAGACCGAGGGCAGCGAGGTCGCGCGCGCGTCCATCGGGTTGAGCGTGCCGATGCGCGCGGGCGTCACGCGCGTGCACTTGCTGCCCTGGCGCACGAGCTTCCCGCCCGAGCCGTCGGTGCTGTCGACGATCTCGGTCGGCAGCGTGCCCGCGGCGTCGGCGATGCGGTACTCGACGCCGAGCGGCGCGCTGTGGCTGCGCGGGTCGTTGTGGACCTGCTCGAGCATGCGCGTCGCCGCGTCGGTGCTGCGCGTCGACAGCTGAAGGTTCAGGCGGGGCGCGGCCGAGGCCGCTGGCGCGGGCGCCGCCGGGAGGCTCAGCGTCGCGACGGCCGGCGCCGCGGGCAGCGCGGCGGGCGCCGTCGGCAGCGCCACGGCCACCGGCGCGAGCGGCGGCGCGTGGGCCACGCGCGCCGCTTCCTGCACGGGCTGCGGCGGGCGCGGCGGCGCGATCAGGCGCAGCTCGATCTCGGCCTCGGGCGGTGCGGCGGGCCGCGTGCGGTGCCAGCTCGCGTCGAGCCACGCGAGCAGGCCCAGGTGGCCGAGCAGCACGAGCGCGAGCAGCGGCGCGCGGCGGGACCGGGGGGCGAGGGCAGGCTCGGACATGGGCGCAGTATGGCTTGACCGAGACCGCACAATGGCGACCCATGAGCAAGAAGAAGAGTTCACATGTGAGCGAGACTCCGGCGACGGCGCTGCTGCGCCGCCACGGCGTCGCCTTCGACGAGCATGTCTACGACTACGTCGAGCATGGCGGCACCGGCGAGTCCTCGCGCCAGCTGGGCCTCGAGGAACACGCGGTGGTGAAGACGCTCGTGATGCAGGACGAGCACGCGGCGCCGCTGATCGTGCTGATGCACGGCGACCGCCAGGTCAGCCTCAAGGAGCTCGCGCGCCAGATCCCGTGCAAGAAGGTCGAGCCCTGCAAGCCCGAGGTCGCGGAGCGCCACAGCGGCTACCAGGTCGGCGGCACCTCGCCGTTCGGCACGCGCAAGGCCATGCCGGTGTTCGTCGAGGCGAGCATCCTCGAGTTGCCCCGGATCGCGATCAACGGCGGCCGGCGCGGCTACCTGGTCGGCATCGCCCCCCGGGTCCTTACCGAGTTGCTCGAGGCGCGGCCCGTGCACTGCGCGAACGCATAATCCGCGCCCATGCAAGAGATCGTCTACCCCCTGCTGGCCGGACTCGCCGCCTACCTCGTCGGCTCGCTGTCCTTCGCCGTGATCGTCAGCCGCCTGATGGGCCTGTCGGACCCGCGCTCCTACGGCTCGGGCAACCCGGGCGCGACCAACGTGCTGCGCTCGGGCAACAAGAAGGCCGCCGCGCTGACCCTGCTGTTCGACGCGCTCAAGGGCGCCGTGCCGGTGCTCGCCGTGCGCCTGTGGGGCGACCGCCTCGGCCTCGAGGACGGCACGCTCGCGCTCGTCGCGCTCGGCGCGTTCGTCGGCCACTTGTGGCCGGTGTTCTTTAAGTTCGAGGGCGGCAAGGGCGTCGCGACGGCGGCCGGCGCGATCCTCGCGCTGAACTGGATGCTCGGCCTCGCGACGCTCGCGACCTGGCTGATCATCGCCTACTTCACGCGCTACTCCTCGCTCGCGGCGATCGTCGCCGCGGCGTTCGCGCCGTTCTACCAGCTGCTGATCTGGGACCCGAGCTGGATCGCCGGCGCGCTCGTCGTGATGGCGCTGCTGCTGATCTGGCGCCACGAGGGCAATATCCGCAAGCTGCTGGCCGGCACCGAGAGCCGCATCGGCGGCAAGGCGGCCGCGCCGGCCGCGCCGGCCGCGCACAAGACCCCCAAGACCAAAGGAAAGAAGTGATGAGCAGCGACCACAAGCCACTCGAGCGATTCGACGTCGGCGCGCGCCTGTCGGAGATGGCCGTGTACAACGGCGTCGCCTACCTGGCCGGCCAGGTGCCGAGCGACCAGACCAGCGACATCGAGACCCAGACGGCCCAGGTGCTCGGCGCGATCGACGCGCTGCTGGCGCGCGCCGGCACCGACAAGAGCCGCATCCTGATGGCGCAGATCTTCATCGTCGACCTCGCCGACTTCCCGGGCCTCAACAAGGTCTGGGAGTCCTGGGTCGTGCCCGGCCAGACGCCGCCGCGCGCGACCGTGCAGGCGAACCTCGCGCGGCCGGGCTGGCGGCTCGAGATCGTCGTTACGGCCGCGGTTTGAGCGCGTCGGCCGGCGCCGCGTCTCAGACCCCGAGCCGCGCCGGGTCGCCGTGGCCCTGGCGCAGCACGACGGGCTCGTCGCCCGTCATGTCGACGACGGTCGTCGCCTCGCGCCGGCAGGGGCCCGCGTCGACGATGACCTGGATCAGCTTGTCGTAGCGCGCCGAGATCTCGGCCGGGTCATTGAGCGGCTCGGTCTCGCCGGGCGGGATCAGCGTCGTCGCGAGCAGCGGCTGGTCGACGAGCGCGAGCAGCTCCTGCGTGACGCGCAGCTCGGGCACGCGCAGGCCGATCGTGCGGCGCGCCGGGTGCGAGACGCGCCGCGGCACTTCCTTGGTCGCCTCGAGGATGAAGGTGAACGCGCCCGGCGTGCCGAGCTTGAGCAGGCGGTACTGGCGGTTGTCGACGCGCGCGTACGCGGCGAGCTCGCTGAGGTCGCGGCACAGCAGGGTCAGGTGGTGCTTGTCGTCGACACCCCGGATGCGCCGCAGGTTCTCCGCCGCGGCCTTGTCGTCGAGCCGGCACACGAGCGCGTAGCTCGAGTCGGTCGGGATCGCGCCGATGCCGCCCGCCTGCAGGATCTGCGCGGCCTGGCGCAGGAAGCGCGGCTGCGGGTTGTCGGGGTGGACCTCGAAGTACTGGGCCATGTCGGTCGCTACTGCAAGCCGTGGATGCGCGCGCCGAGCTGCGTCCACACCGGCGTGAGCCGGCCCGGCAGCAGGTCGAGCCGGCCGAGGTCGGTATGGCTCTCGTCGGGCGAGTGGAAGTCGGAGCCGCGCGACGCGAGCAGCGCGAACTCCTCGGCGACCGCCGCGTAGCGCACCGCGTCGGCGGCCGTGTGGCTGCCCGTGACGACCTCGATGCCGCGGCCGCCATGGCCGATGAACTCGGTCAGCAGCGCCCATTCCTCGTTCGGCGTGAAGCCGTAGCGCGCCGGGTGCGCGATCACGGCGAGGCCGCCGGCCGCCGTGACCCAGCCGACCGCGTCCTTGAGCGTCGCCCAGCGGTGCTCGACGTAGCCGGGCTTGCCCGGCGTCAGGTAGCGGCGGAAGACCTCGGGCACGTCGGCGCAATGGCCGGCGTCGACGAGGAAGCGCGCGAAATGGGTGCGCGAGATCAGCTCCGGGTTGCCGACGTACCGGAGCGCGCCTTCGAACGCGCCCTTGATGCCGACCTGGGCGAGCCCCGCGGCCATCTCGCGCGCGCGCTGCTCGCGGCCGCCGCGCGTCGCGCGCAGGCCTGCGGCGAGCGCCGCGTCATGATGATCGAAGCCGAGGCCGACGATGTGCACGACCTTGCCCGCGAAGCTGACCGAGATCTCGGTGCCGGTCAGGTAGGGCAGCCCCAAAGCGCGCGCCGCGTCGAGCGCGCGCTGCTGGCCGCCGATCTCGTCGTGGTCGGTCAGGGCCCAGAGTTCGACGCCGTTCGCGTGCGCGCGCGCGGCGAGCGCCTCGGGCTCGAGCGTGCCGTCCGAGACCTTGGAATGGCAGTGCAGGTCGGCGTTGAGGATCTGTGTCTCGTTCACGCCGCCCATTGTGCGCCACGCCTGCACGCGGCGCGCCGCTCAGGGTTGTTGCTGCGCGGGTGTCGCCGGCTTGAGGCCGCGCTGTTCGAGCATCGGGCCGGTGTCCGGGTCCTGGCCGGCGAACGCGCGGAACATCGCGCCGTAGTCCTCGGTCTGGCCGCGCGACAGGATCATCTCGCGGAAGCGCTGGCCGTTCGCGCGCGTCAGGCCGCCGTGCTGCATGAACCACGCGTAAGCGGCGTCGTCGAGCATCTCGGTCCACTGGTAGGCGTAGTAGCCGGCCGCGTAGCCGTTCGCCCAGATGTGCAGGAAGTAGCTCGAGCGGTAGCGCGTCGGCACGCCGGCGAAGTCGGTGTGCGTGGCGGCGAGCGCCTGGCGCTCGAACGCGTCGACGTCCTGCTTGGGCGCGTCGGCCGCGAGGCCGTGCCACTGCATGTCGAGGTCGGACGCCGCGAGCAGCTCGGCGAGGCCGTAGCCCTGGTTCCAGCTGCCCGACACGCGGATCTTGTCGACGAGCGCCTGCGGCATCGGCGCGCCGGTCCGGTAGTCGACCGCGTAATGGCGCAGCACCGCGGGGTCGAGCGCCCAATGCTCGTTGAACTGCGACGGGAACTCGACCCAGTCGCGCGCCGTGTTGGTGCCTGCGAGCGTCGGGTACCTGGTGTTCGCGAACAGGCCGTGCAGCGCGTGGCCGAATTCGTGGAACATCGTCGTGACGTCGTCGAGGCTCAGCAGCGCGGGCTGGCCCGGCGCCGGCTTCGTGAAGTTCGCGACGTTGTAGACGACCGGCTTCTCGCCGAGCAGGCCCGAGCCCGCGACGAAGCTGTCCATCCACGCGCCGCCGGCCTTGTTGTCGCGCTTGAAGTAGTCGAAATAGATTACGCCGAGCGGCTTGCCGTCGGCGTCGAACACGCTGAACACGCGCACGTCGGCCTGGTAGACGGGCAGGTCGTGGCGCTCCCTGAAGCTCAGGCCGTAGAGCTGGTTGGCGGCGTAGAACACGCCGTCCTCGAGCACGCGGTCGAGCTCGAAATAGGGTTTGAGCTCGTTCTGGTCGAGGTCGTAGCGGGCCTTGCGGACCTTCTCGGCGTAATGGTCCCAGTCCCAGGGCTTGAGCTCGAAGTGCGGGCCCGACGCGTCGATCATCTGCTGGATCTGGCGCGCCTCGTCGGCGGCCTTCGCGGCCGTGGCCGGCACGAGCGCGCCGATGAAGCGCTCGACCGCCTCGGGCGTGCGCGCCATCTGGTCGTGCAGCACGTAGGCCGCGAAATTCGGGTAGCCGAGCAGCTGCGCCTTGCGCGCGTCGAGCGCGGCGATCGAGGCGACGGTGTCGCGCGTGTCGTTTGCGTCGCCCTTTTCGTTGCGCGTCCAGGAGTTCGCGAAGATCTTCTCGCGCACCTCGCGCCGCTTGAGTTCGGCGAGCTCGGGCTGCTGGGTCGTGTTCTGCAGCACGAGCGCGTACTGGCCTGCGGGCAGGCCGCGCTCCTCGGCGTTCTTCGCCGCGGCGGCGATCTCCGCCGGGCTCAGGCCGTCGAGGTCGGCGACGTCGGCCGTGACGAAGGCGCCGGCGTTCGCGCCCGCGAGCAGCTTTTGCTGGAACACCGTCTCGAGCGTCGCGACCTGCTGGTTGATCGCGCGCAGCGCGTCCTGGTCGGCCGCGGACAGGTTCGCGCCCGCGCTCACGAATTCGTCGTGGCAGACCTCGAGCAGGCGGCGCGACTCGGCGTCGAGGCCGAGCCGCTCGCGCTGCGCGTAGACGGCCTCGACGCGCGCGAACAGCTTGGCGTCGAGGTAGATCGCGTCGTGGTGGGCGGCGAGCAGCGGCGCGACCTCGGCGCGCGTCTTCTCGAGCGCGTCGTTGGTGTTGGCCTGGGCGACGGCCGCGAACGCGCGGTTCACGCGCTCGAGCAGCGCGCCCGTGCGCTCCATCGCGACGATGGTGTTCGCGAAGGTCGGCCGGGCCTTGTTCGCGGCGATGCGCGCGATCTCGGCGCGCTGGCGCTTCATGCCCTCGACGAACGCGGGCGCGTAGTCGGCGTCCCTGATGCGGTCGAACGGCGGCGCCGCGAACGGCAGGCGGCTCGGCTGGGCGAAAGGGTTGCTGGCGGAGAAGGGGGTGGGAAGGGCGGCCAGGGCGGCGCTCGCCGCCGCCAGGCTCAGCGCGCCGGCGGCGGCCCGGCGCAGGGAACTCACGCGAATCATTGTCAGTCTCGCTCGAAACACGGCGCGCCCGATAAGGCGCAGAACCACGGAAAGGAAAGGCGCGACTGTAGCCGGTCGCGCGCGGGCAGCGCTGACACGCGCGCAAGCTGCCCCCCAGCGAATCGGGGGGCCCCGGCCTCAGAGGCGGAACGCCTGCACGGTTTCGTCCATGGCCTCGGCCTGGCCGCGCAGGCTCGCGGCAGCCGCGGCCGACTGCTCGACGAGCGCCGCGTTGCTCTGCGTCATCGCGTCGACCGAGCGCACGGCGCGGCCGACCTCGGCGGTCTGGCCGGCCTGCTCGCGTGAGCTGCCTTCCATCTCGCCGATCATTTGCGCGACCTTCTCGACCTGCTCGACGATGCCCTGCATCGCCGCGCCCGCGCGGCCCGCGAGCTGCGAGCCGTTCTCGACGCGCTCGACCGACTGCTGAATCAGCACCTTGATTTCCTTGGCGGCCTCGGCCGAGCGTTGCGCGAGGCTACGCACCTCAGCAGCGACGACCGCGAAGCCGCGGCCCTGCTCGCCGGCGCGCGCGGCCTCGACCGCGGCGTTCAAGGCCAGGATATTGGTCTGGAACGCGATGCCGTCGATCAGGCCCGTGATGTCGGCGATGCGGCGCGAGCTCGCGCTGATCTCTTCCATCGTGCCGACGACCTCGCCGACGACGCTGCCGCCTTCCTTGGCGTAGCCCGACATGCGCTGGGCGAGCGTGCTCGCCTCGCCGGCCGCGCGGCTGGTCTGCTGGACCACCCCGTCGAGCAGCTCGACGTTGGCTGTCGTGCGCTGGAGTTCGGCAGCGGCCTGCTCGGTGCGGCCGGCGAGGTCCTCGTTGCCCGCGGCGATTTCGCGGGCGGCGCTGCGGATGTTCGTCGCGCCGCCATGGATCTGCTCGATCAGCCCGCGCAGGCGCTCCTGCATGCCGCCGAGCGCGCGCAGCACGCGGCCGAGCTCGTCGGCACCGCCGGCCGGCACCGGCTGCGAGAGGTCGCCGGCGGCGATGCGCTCGGTCGCCGCGATCATCTGTTCGACCGGCACGAGCAGGCGCTTGAGCGCGCGGCGCATCAGCACGACGAGCCAGACCAGCGCGAGCGGCAGCAGCCCGCCGATCAGGTTGCGCCGGAGAGCGACCGTGCGCTCGCGCGCGCCGATCGCGTCGGCGAGTGTGTGCTGGACCTGGCCCGAGACCTCGGCCTGGAGCGCGGCCGCGTCCCGGAAGGTCGCGGCGAGCTTGTCGAGCGGGTAGTTGACGTCCTTGGCCGCGGCGGCGAGGGTGTCGTCGACGAGGCGGCGCTGCGCGTCGGCCTTGTCGATCAGCGGCGCAAGCGAGGCGCCGAGTTCGGCGTCGGCGGCGCGCGCCATGCGCAGCTGGGCGAGCATCGCCGCGCTGTGCTCGCGGTAGCGGGTGAGCGCGCGGTTGACGAGGCCGATGTCGTCGACGGCCGCAGCCGCGGCGATCGCGCCGAGCTCGGACAGCGCGTCCTCGACGCGCGGCGCGCTCTCGAGCCCCGCCGCGATCGACGGGTGCAGGCCCGACCCGGGCTCGAGGTTCAGGCCCGAGTCCTCGTCGAGGTCGCTCATCGCGGCGAAGGCCTGGGCGGCGAGCGCCTGCTGGCGGCCGAGCAGGTTGGCGAGGTCGAGCTTGGACGCGTCGAAGTCGGCGTTCAGCGCGGCGGCGGATTCGCCGAGCGCCTTCGCCGCGGCGCGGTGGCGCGCGTCGAAGTCGGCCGCGCCGAGCGCGGCCTCGAGCTTCGCGAGGCTGGCCTGGACGGCCTGGCGCGCGGCCGGCAGTTCGTCGCGCGCGGCCGGCCGCGTGCTCAGCGCCTCGGCGCCGAGGCGGCGCTGCTGGCGCAGCGCGCCGAGCACGCCCTGCCAGGCCTGGTTCAGCGGCAGCGCGGCGCGTTCGCCGCGCGCGAGCTGGAGGTCGGCGTTGAGCTTGGCGATGAGCATCACGCCAGGGACGATCGAGAGCACCAGCGCGATCACGGCGACGATGGTCAGGCGCGTGCGCAGGCTCAGTTGATTTTGGGGAGCGACGGACATGGCGGTCGAGATGACGGAGGAATACTGAGTCTGGGAAACCCGCATGTCACTGTTTTGACAAATATGTTGCCAGGGCTGTCAATCGCCGCTCTTTGCGCAATCCTTCACGCCTGCTGGGCCACGACGATCATCTGCACGCGGGTCTGGCCGTTCCATTCGTTGAGGTCGAGCCGGTAGGCCAGGCGCGCGTGCTCGGGCAGCGGCGCGTCGTGGTGGAACCAGATCGCGTCGCGCAGCAGGCCGGCGTGGCGCAGGCGCAGCTTCAGGTGCTTCTCGCCGACGAGGCGCTGCGCGATCACCTCGAACTCGTCGCAGAACACCGGGGCCTCGAAGGCCTGGCCCCAGACGCTCGCGTCGAGCGCGCGCACGGTGTCGGGCTTGTAGGCCTCGGGCGGCAGCGGGCCGTCGGTGTGGAGGGTGTTCGTGAGCTGGTCCTCGACCAGCCATTCCTCGGCGACGCGGCGCAGCGCCGCGTCGAAGCGCGCGAGCGCGGCGGCGCCGTCGTCCGCGGCGGCGTCGACCTCGAGCGTGCAGCCGGCCGCCATCGCGTGGCCGCCGAACTTGCGCAGCACGCCGGGCTCGCGCTTGGCGACGAGGTCGAGCGCGTCGCGCAGGTGGAAGCCCGGGATCGAGCGGCCCGAGCCCTTGAGCGCGCCGTCCTGGCCGCGCGCGAACACGAAGGTCGGGCGGTGCAGGCGCTCCTTGATGCGCGACGCGACGATGCCGACGACGCCCTCGTGGAAGTCGGCGTCGAACAGCGCGAGCGCGGCCGGCGGGGCGCCGTGCGGCATCAGCGCGTCGAGCTTGTCCTCGGCGAGTTCGCGCATGCCGGTCTCGATCTCGCGGCGCTCGCGGTTGATGCGGTCGAGCTCGGCGGCGAGTTCGGCCGCGCGGCCCGCGTCCTCGGTCAACAGGCATTCGATGCCCAGCGTCATGTCGGCGAGCCGGCCGGCGGCGTTGATGCGGGGCCCCAGCGTGAAGCCGAGGTCGGTCGTCGAAGCGCGGCTCGCGTCGCGCTTCGCGGCCGCGAACAGCGCGGCGACGCCGGGCTGCATGCGGCCGCCGCGCATGCGCTTGACGCCCTGGGCGACGAGGCGGCGGTTGTTCGCGTCGAGGCGCACGACGTCGGCGACGGTGCCGAGCGCGACGAGGTCGAGCAGGCCGTCGAGGCGCGGCTGCTCGCCGCCCGCGTAGCGCCCCCGCGCGCGCAGCTCGGCGCGCAGCGCGAGCAGCAGGTAGAACGCGACGCCGACGCCCGCGAGGTGCTTGCTCGCGAAGCTGCAGCCGGGCTGGTTCGGGTTGATCAGCGCGTCGGCGTCGGGCAGTCCGCCGCTGGCCGGCAGGTGGTGGTCGGTCACGAGCACCTTGAGGCCGCGCGCCTTCGCGTGGGCGACGCCCTCGACGCTCGCGATGCCGTTGTCGACGGTCATCAGCAGCTGCGGCGCGCGCTCGAGCGCGAGGTCGACGATCGGCGGCGTGAGGCCGTAGCCGTGCACGGCGCGGTCGGGCACGACGTAGCAGAGCTGGCCCGGCGCGGCGCCGAGCAGCGCGAGGCCGCGCAGCGCGACGGCGCAGGCGGTCGCGCCGTCGCAGTCGTAGTCGGCGACGATGCAGACGCGCTCGCCCGCGTCGAGCGTGTCGGCGAGCAGGCGCGCGGCGCGGTCCATGTCGCGCATGTCGCCGGGGGGCAGCAGGCGCGCGAGGCCGTCGTCGAGCTCGTCGGCGCTCTGCACGCCGCGCGCCGCGAACAGCTGCGCGAGCAGCGGCGCGACGCCGGCCTGCTCGAGCGCCCAGGCCGCGCGCGGCGGCACGTCCCGCTGCACGAGCTTCATAGCGCCTCCAGCACGGCGGCGACGTCGGCGCGCGGCGGCCTGAAGCGCTGCCAGAGCCCGCGCAGGCCGTTCGCGGGCGCGGGCTCGAAGGTCTGCGCATGGCGCTCGCCGGCGAGCGTGAGCGTCACGGCGGTGCCCGCGCGCGCGGCGTCGAGCAGGGCCTGGACCGGGCCCGCGTCGAGTTCGCGCCAGCCGGCCATCCAGGCCGGCCAGTCGCCGGCGAGCAGCGCGGCCGACAGGCGCGCGTCGATCGCGAGGCGGGCCGGCGGCGCCGTACCGGTCGACGCGCCGCAGCCGCTGATCCAGATGCTGTTGACGGCGGCGCGGCCGCGCGCCTCGCGCGCCTGGTTCAGCGGGTGCTCGTGGAGCAGCATCTGCGCCTCGTTCTGCAGCGTGCGCAGGCGGCGCGCCGCGGGCATCCACGGCTCGACGCTGCGCGCGAGCACGCGCTCGACGCTCGCCACCGGTGCCTCCCGGGCCAGGTCGGCCAGCGACGCGTGGCCGACCAGCCATTGGCGCGGCCCGGCGAAGTGGCAGCGCCAGCCCTCGACGGCCGGGAACAACGGGGCGAGCAGGTCGAAGTAGGCGCGCGCCTCGGCCGCGCCGAAGTCCTCGGGCGCGAGCGCGCGCACGCCGTCCGTACCGACCGCGAAATGCAGCGGCGTGAGCAGGGCCCAGGGTTCGCGCGGATCGAGGCCGTTGGCGCCGGCGAGCCAGGCGGCCGTCGGCACGGCGCCGGCCGGCTCGCCGCGCAGCTGCGCGAGCCGGGCTTCGTGCGGCATCGCCGGGCTGAACTCGTCGTCGCCGGCGCGGGCGGTCGGGCGCAGCCGCGCAAGCAGCTCGGCAAGGCGGGGCAGCGGCGTCTGTGCGAGCGCGGCGGGGCAGGCGTCGCCGAGCGCAGCGGCGTGGGGGATCAGCAGATGCATGGGGGCCGATTGTCGTCGGCCCGGCCGCCGGGCCGCGGCGCCGTGCCAACGCCTTCACATCCATGTCACGCGCGCCCGGCAAGCTGAAGGACCATGCACTCCGACGATCTTCCGCTCGAGCCCGGCCGGCACCGCTACCGCAGCGTCTGGATCTCCGACATCCACCTCGGCACCCCGGGCTGTCAGGCCAAGGCGCTGCTCGACTTCCTGCGCGAAGTCGAATGCGACCAGCTGTTCCTCGTCGGCGACATCATCGACGGCTGGCAGCTGCGCCGCAGCTGGTACTGGCCGCAGGCGCACAACGACGTCGTGCAGAAGCTGCTGCGCAAGGCGCGCAAGGGCGTGCGCGTGATCTTCATCCCGGGCAACCACGACGAGTTCGCGCGCAAGTACCTGCAGCACAATTTCGGCGGCGTCGAGGTCGCCGACGAGTGGATCCACGAGACCGCCGACGGCCGCAAGTTCTGGGTCACCCACGGCGACCTCTACGACGGCGTCGTCCAGTACGCGCGCTGGCTCGCCTACCTCGGCGACCAGGCCTACGAGTTCACGCTCAAGCTCAACCGCTACCTGAACCACTTGCGCGCAAAGTTCGGCCTGCCGTACTGGAGCCTGTCGAAGTACCTGAAGCTCAAGGTCAAGCGCGCCGTCAGCTTCATCTCGGCCTTCGAGGAGGCGCTCGCCCGCGAGGCCAAGAAGCGCGGCGTCGACGGCGTGATCTGCGGCCATATCCACCACGCCGAGATCCGTCCGATCGACGGCATCCTCTACTGCAACGACGGCGACTGGGTCGAGAGCCTGACGGCGCTCGTCGAACACGCCGATGGCCGCCTCGAGATCCTCGACTGGAGCGCGCTGATGGCCCGTCCGGCCGCGGCCGACGAGGCCCCGGAAATCGCCGCACCGGAACCCGAAGCCGTCCATAGAATCGCGGCATGACCGACGCCGCCCCCATTGCGCCCGCACCCGTCGTCGCGGTGCCGTCCGCGCCGCCCGTGACCCTGATCAACCGCGAACAGGCGATCCTCGAGTTCAACCGCCGCGTGCTCGCCCAGGCGCAGCGCGCCGACGTGCCGCTCGCCGAGCGCCTGCGCTATATCTGCATCGTCTCGAGCAACCTCGACGAGTTCTTCGAGGTCCGCTTCGCCGACATGCTCGACGCCGCGCGCGGCCCCGAGCGCAGCGTGAGCCACGCCGACGTCGAGCGCGTCGGCCGCGCCGCCCACGCGCTGATCGACGAGCAGTACGCGATCTTCAACGAGGCCGTGATGCCGGCGCTCGCCAAGGAAGGCATCGGCATCGTCAACCACGCCGAGCGCACCGAGGCGCAGCGCCAGTGGGTCGCGCGCTTCTTCGAGCGCGAGGTCCGGCCGCTGCTCGTGCCCGTGGGCCTCGACCCCGCGCACCCGTTCCCGCAGGTCGCGAACAAGTCGCTGCACTTCATCGCCAGGCTCTCGGGCAAGGACGCGTTCGGCCGCGACACGCGCATCGCGATCGTCAAGGTGCCGCGCGTGCTGCCGCGCGTGATCCGCCTGCCCGACAACCTGACCGGCGGCAAGCAGAGCTTCGTGCTGCTCACGAGCGTGATCCGCGCCCACCTCGAGGAGCTGTTCCCGGGCCGCAAGGTCGACGCGTTCTCGCAGTTCCGCGTCACGCGCGACTCCGACCTCGAGGTCGACGAGGAGGAAATCGCGAACCTGCGCCACGCGCTGCGCTCGGGCCTGACGACGCGCCATTTCGGCCGCGCCGTGCGGCTCGAGGTCGTCAACACCTGCCCGCCCGAGCTCTCGGCCTTCCTGCTCGAGCAGTTCGCGCTGCCGCAGGCCGCGCTGTACCGCGTCAACGGCCCGGTCAACCTGGTGCGCTTGAACGAGCTGATCGACCAGACCGACGCGCCCGCGCTGCGCTTCGCGCCGCACGAGCCCGTCTGGCCCGAGAAGCGCCTGCCGCGCGGCAAGTCCATCATGGAGCGGCTGCAGCGCGGCGACGTGATGCTGCACCACCCGTTCGAGAGCTTCGAGCCGGTCGTCGAGTTCCTGCGCGAGGCGGTCGAGGACCCCGACGTGCTCGCGATCAAGCAGACGATCTACCGCACCGGCAGCAAGTCGGTGTTGATGGACCTGCTGATCGAGGCCGCGCGGCGCGGCAAGGAAGTGCTCGTCGTCGTCGAGCTCAAGGCGCGCTTCGACGAAGAGGCCAACATCAACTGGGCCGAGCGCCTCGAGGCGGTCGGCGCCCAGGTCGTCTACGGCATCGTCGGCTTCAAGACCCACGCCAAGCTGTTGCTCGTGACGCGCCGCGAAGAGCACAAGGGCCGCAGCCTGCTGCGCCGCTACGCGCATTTCTCGACCGGCAACTACAACCCCAAGACGGCGCGCTTCTACACCGACCTCGGCTACCTGACGGCCGACGCCGACCTCACGGCCGACGCCGACCTCGTGTTCCGCCAGCTCGCCGCCCTGGGCAAGGCCAAGGCGCCGCGCCGCATGCTGCTCGCGCCGTTCAACCTGCACCAGCAGATGGTCGCGCACCTCGCCCAGGTCGAGGCCGCCGCGCGCGCGGGGCAGCCCGCGCGCGTCGTCGTCAAGATCAACTCGCTGACCGACACCGCGCTGATCGCCGCGCTGCTGCGCGCCGGCCAGGCCGGCGCGAAGATCGACCTGATCGTGCGCGGCGCCTGCATGCTGCCGCCGGGCCTGCCCGGCGTCAGCGATTCGATCGTCGTGCGCTCCGTGATCGGCCGCTTCCTCGAGCATTCGCGCGTGTGCTATTTCCGCTGGGGCCCGGGCGAGGCCGACGAGGCGCTCTACCTGTCGAGCGCCGACTGGATGAGCCGCAACATGTTCCGCCGCATCGAGGTCGCCTGGCCCGTGAACGACCCCAAGCTGCGCCAGCGCGTGATCGACGAGGCGCTGCAGCCCTATCTGCACGACAGCCTCGACGCCTGGCAACTCGGCCCCGACGGGCGCTCGGTGCGCCTGGTCGAGAAGGGCGGGCGCGGTGTCAGCGCTCAGCAAGCGCTGATGAAGCGCTTCGACTGAGCGGGGGGCGCGCCGTGGACCTCATCCTCTGGCGCCATGCCGAAGCCGAGCCGCTCAAGGAAGGCGGCAGCGACCTCGAACGGGCGCTGACGACCAAGGGCGAGCGCCAGGCCGAACGCATGGGCCGCTGGCTCAACCAGCGCCTCGCCGCGACGACGCGCGTGCTCGTGAGCCCCGCCCTGCGCACGCGGCTGACGGCCGTCGCGCTCGGCCGCGACGTGCGCATCACGCCGACGATCGCGCCCGACGCGAGCGTCGACGACCTGCTGCTCGCGGCCCAGTGGCCGCTGGGCCCGCGCTCGCGGGAGCCGGTGCTGCTCGTCGGCCACCAGCCGACGCTGGGCCTGCTCGCCGCGCGCGTGTTGTGCGGCCAGGACCAGCCCTGGGCGGTGCGCAAGGGCGCGGTCTGGTGGCTGCGCTCGCGCGAGCGCGACGGCGGCGTCGAGACCGTGCTCGTCGCGGTCCAGAACCCCGATTGCCTCTGAGTCGTGTCGTCAGCTTGCAAAAGCCTTGCGCTCCGCCGTGGGCTGGCGCGTTTGTCGTTGCGTCAAGGCAAATGCGCGTCAAGCCCCGGGTTATTCGGTCGATATGACGCCAGTGGGGGTATGGCACCATCCACTCGTGGTAACCGAACGTATCCTCAGTGTTCAGGATGCGCCGCGGCCGCGGCGGGCGAGGGCAACGGGCCGGCCGCGGCTCGAGACAACGAATAGGAGCATCGCCATGAAGTCCATCCTGGAACGGGCTATCCGCGAGCAGTGTCGCACCGGCGCCGGCGTCTTGCTGGCCCTGGCCTGCGCCTCGGGGGCGCATGCCGCGACGGCGAGCGCGACGGCCACGGCCGTGGTGCTGCAGCCGATGACGATCAGCAAGACCGCCGACATGACCTTCGGCAACCTCGTCGCCGGCAACGGCACGGTGACGATGTCGACGACCGGCGTGCGCTCGGCCAGCGGCAGCACTCCCTTGCCGAACGGCGTGACGCCGGCGCCTGCCTATTTCACGATCGCGGGCTCGGCCAACAACACCTTTTCGATCAGCACGACCGGCAGCTCGACGACGCTCGCCGACTCGGGCACGGACACGATGCCGGTGGCCTGGTTCTGGGAGGTCACGTCGACGGCCGCAGGCACCAACCAGACGAGCGGCACGCCGGCGACGGGCACGCTGAGCTCGGGCGCCGCCTACATATTCGTCGGCGCGGCCGTCACGGTCGGCGCGACGCAGGCCGCGGCCACCTACACGGGCACCTTCCAGGTCTCGGTCGACTACAACTGAGGCCGGCCGCGCGGCGCGACGCCCCCACCAGATCAAGGGGACCCACTCATGCAAGGCATGGCGGCCCGCCCCGAGTCCGCGACGGCATCGACACGGCTCCGGCGCGGCGCCGGCGGCCTGCTGATCGGACTCGTGGCCGGCATCTTCGGCGCGGCCGAGACCGCGGACGCGGCCGGCGCGAAGGCGCAGGCGCGCGCGACCGTGATCGAGGCGATCCACGTGAACGGCCTGATCGGCGTGCCCGTCACGGCGGCCGACCTGATCGTGGCCTGGCGCGCTGCGCCGGGCACGAACAGCGGCCTGCCGGCGCTGCGCCTGCCTGCGCTGCTGCTGCCCGACGACGCGGCCGGCGCGACGCCGGCCTACGACGCCGCGTTCGCGCGCACGCTCGGCAGCGTCGCAGCCGTGGCCGGCGCGCCCGTCGACGCCGTGCTCCAGCACGGCCTCGTCGCCGCGGTCTCGGCGATCACGTACGAACCGGGCGAAGGCCATGCCGCGCAGCTGTCGATCACCGTCGCGTTCAACTGAGCGGACGCGGCCTCGCGCCGCGGCGCTGCTGCTCGGCGCGCTCGCGGCGCTGCCGGCCGCGGCGCAGCAAGCCGTGACGAACACGGTCGGCCTGTCGTTCGGCGCGTTCACGGCCGGCGCCGGCGGCACGCTGACGGTCGGCAGCACCGGCGCGCGCTCGTCGACGGGCGGCGTGCTGCTCGTCAACCAGGGCGCGGGGGCGGCCGCGCAGTTCATGCTCAGCGGCGGCTCGTCGAGCGAGGCGGTCTCGATCTCGTTGCCGGCCGACGGCACCGTCCAGCTCAGCAACGGCAGCCAGACGATGACGCTGAGCGGCTTCACGAGTACGCTGGTCAACGGCAACGGGATGCTGTCGATGAGCGGAACCGGGAGCTTCAGCGTCGGCGCGACGCTGAGCGTCGGCGCCTCGCAGGCGGCCGGCAACTACAGCGGCAACTTCAGCGTCACCGTCAACTACAACTAGCGCCGCGCAGGCGCGAGCCTCCAAAAGGAAATCCAGATGTTCACGACGCGCACCTACCGATGGCTGGCCGGCCTCGCGCTGGCGCTGCTCGCGCAGGCGGCGATGGCCGACCTGATGCTGTTCCCGACCCGCATCGTGTTCGACCGCCAGCGCGCCGCGCAGGTCGAGCTGATGAACCAGGGCCAGACCCCCGAGACCTACCGGATCCGCCTCGTCAACCGGCGCATGGGCCCGAACGGCGAGTTCGTCGCGGTCGAGACGCCGGGGCCCGGCGAGCGGTTCGCCGATGCGATGCTGCAATTCTCGCCGCACCAGGTCACGATCCCGCCCGGCGGCACCCAGATCGTGCGCATCGCCCTGCGCCGCCCGGTCGGGCTCGCCGAGGGCGAGTACCGCTCGCACCTGCAGTTCGACCGCGTCGCCGACGCGAGCGGCGCGAGCAGCATCGAGGACGTCGCGCACAGCGACGGCAGCAGCGTCGGCGTCGTGATCCAGGCGCTGATCGGCGCGTCGATCCCGGTCATCGTGCGCCAGGGCGACACCCAGGCCAAGGTCGCGCTCAGCGACCTCCAGGTCCTGCCCGCGGGCCCCGGCAACCCGCAGGGCGCGATCGCGCTGCAGCTCGACCGCGAGGGCAACCGCTCGGTCTACGGCGACCTCGTCGCGACGGTGACGACGCCGGGCGGCGTGACGCTCGAGGTCGGGCGCGCGGGCGGCGTCGCCGTCTACGTGCCGAACGCGTCGCGCCGCGCGGTGCTGCCGCTGCAGCTGCCCGACGGCGCCCTGGGCCTGCCGCCGGGCGGCGTCGTCAAGGTCGCCTACCGCGACCGCCCCGACGCGGGCGGCAGGCTGCTCGCCGAGGCGAGCCTCGCGCTGCCCTGAGCGGCGCCGCGCTCCCCGTCGCCCGACCCGCATGCGCCCGCGCCACGCCACGCTCATTCGCCGCACGGCCTTTGCCGTCGCGGCGGGCCTGGCCGTGGCCGCGCTGCCCGCCCATGCGGCATTCGAGGCCGGCGCGCCGCCGATCGGCAGCGCCGCGGCCCAGCCCGCGCGGCTGTTCGCAGGCGTGACCCAGGTCGAGCTGCGCGCGCTGCTCGTGCAATTCAAGGGCCGCACGCTGCCCGAGCGCATCGACGCCTACCAGAACGGGTACCAGGTGCTGCTGCCGCTCGGCGAGCTGTCGCGTCTGCTCGGCTACGACATCCGCGTCGACGCGCCGCATGGCCTCGCGAGCGGCACGGTGCGCGGCGCGGACCAGCGCTTCGCGCTCGACCTCGGCCAGTCGCTCGCGACGGTCGGCGGGCGCGAGCAGGGCTTCGAGCCGCGCCTCGCGATGGTCATCGGCGACGAGATCTACCTGTCGACGCAGCTGATCGCGCGCTGGCTGCCGGTCGAGCTCGCCGTCGACCTGCCGACCTGGCAGCTGCGCGTGCAGCCGCGCGAGGCCGCGCCGGTCGCGGCCGTGCCGCTCGTGCCGCTGGCCCCGCCGCCGCCGGGACCCACCGCGACGTCTCCCGTCGGGCCGCTGCCGCTGCCGCCCGCACGCCGCGCGGCCGACGTCGACGCGAACCTGCTCGTGCTCGAGGTCCAGCTGGACGGCCAGGTGCTGTCCGACAGCTTCGCCGCCTACCAGGACGGCAAACAGCTGCTGCTGCCGCTCGGCGAGCTCGCGCGCCTGCTCACGCTCGCGATCGAGGTCCACCCCGAGCTCGGCAGCGCGAACGGCTACCTGGTCACGCCCGAGCGCGGCTTCGCGCTGAACCTGGGCCAGGACCTCGTCAGCCTCGCCGGCCGCGAGTCGGGCTTCGAGCCGCGCCTCGCGAGCGTGATCGGCGACGACATCTACGTGTCGAGCCAGCTGCTCCAGCATTGGCTGCCGCTGAACCTCAAGCTCGACCTCGCGACGCTGCAGCTCAAGGTCGAGCCGCGCGAGAAGCTGCCGCTGCAGGAACGCCTCGAGCGCGAGCGCCTCGCGGCCGGCATCAACGCGCACCGCGCGGCGGAGCGGCCCGTCTATCCGTACCAGGCGTCGACGCCGGGCCCGATCGGCCTGCCCTTCGTTGACCAGACCTACGGCGCCAGCGAGCGTGCGGGCCAGGGCCAGCGCCGGTACCAGGGCGCGTACACGGCCTACCTGACCGGCGACCTGCTGTGGATGGAGGGCGCCGCCTACGCGACGCGCGCGAACGAGCAGGCCACGCCCGACCTGCGCATGACGCTGTCGCGCCACGACCCCGACGCCGCGCTGCTCGGGCCGCTGCACGCGAGCGCCGTCGCGGTCGGCAACGTCGTGCTGCCGAGCGTGCGCAACGTCATGCAGGGCAGCCCGATGGGCAACGGCGTCGCCGTGAGCAACCGGCCGCTCGACCAGCCGAACAGCTTCGACCGGCACAGCTTTCGCGGCGACCTGCCGCCGGGCTGGGACGTCACGCTGTACTACAACGAGGCGCTCGTCGGCTTCCAGTCCTCGCGGGCCGACGGCCAGTACAACTTCGACGACATGCCGCTCTCGTTCGGGCGCAACGACTTCCGGCTCGTGTTCCACGGCCCGCTCGGCCAGCTGCGCGTCGAGAAGCAGAGCTTTCTGCTCGACCAGGCGAGCGTCAAGCCGGGCCAGGTCTATTACTCGGTCGCGCAGCAGTACGACCCGCACGGCACGCCGCGCAGCGTCGCCCAGGCCGACATCGGCCTGACCAGGACGCTGACCGGCGAGGTCGGCCTCGTGCGCCGGCCGCGCACCGGCACGCTCGAGCCGCTGACCTTCGGCCAGATCGGCCTGCTCGCGTACATGAACGACATGATCCTGAGCTCGCAGCTCGACGCCATGGGCGGCGGCGGCGCGCTCGGCGAGCTGGGCCTGAAGACGCGCGTGGCCGGCTTCAGCGTCGACCTGCTGCATACCCAGCGCGGCGGCAACTTCGACAACGACCAGTACTCGGACGTCGCCGGCAACGTGCGCCTGCGCGACGAGCTGAGCCTCAACGGCCTGCTCCACGCGCCGGGCCTGCCCGTCGTGAACGTCGCGGTCGACGCGGTGCGCAACGGCTTCGACCAGGGGCCGAGCAACGTCCAGATCGGCCTGCGCACCTCGACCGTCGTGCGCGGCACCGCGCTGTCGAACTCGCTGCGCTGGCAGCGCAGCGGCGATGTCGGCACGACCGACGGCGTGTTCCAGATCAGCCGGCGCGTCGCCGACGTCGGCCTGAACGCGCAGCTCGGCTACGAGGTCCAGCCGCTGCACAGCCTGCAGTCGATCGCGCTGACCGCCGACCACGGCCTCGCCGGCGGCTACCAGCTCTCGGGCGGCGTGCTGCGTACGCTCGACTCGGGGCTCACGCTGTTCTCGGGGGGCGTGAGCCGCAATTTCGGCAGCTTCGGCCTCGCCGTCAACGCGAGCTACTCGAGCCAGCACGACGCGGCCGTCGGCATGCAGCTGTTCGTCGCGCTCGGCCGCGACCCGCGCACCGGCAAATGGTCGCTCGACGGCCTGCCGCTCGCGGGCACCGGCGCGGTGTCGGCGCGCGCCTTCGTCGACAAGAACATGAACGGCATCCACGACCCCGGCGAGGAATACGTGGAGAACGCCGGCTTCATCGTCAACGGCGGCGGGCGCCACCCGGTGCTGACCGACGCGAACGGCACGGCGCTGCTGTCGCGGCTCGCGCCCGACCGCTACGCCGACCTCGCGCTCGACCCCGACACGCTCGAGGACCCGCAGTGGAAGCCGTTGACGCCGGGCGTGCGCGTGCTGCCGCGGCCCGGGCGCGTCGAGCTCGTCGAGTTTCCGGTCGTGCCGACCTCGGAGGTCGAGGGCACGGTCTGGATCGTCGAGGCCAAGGGCCGGCGCCGCGGCATCGGCGCGGCCGACGTCGAGCTCGTCAACCTGCAGGGCGAGGTCGTCGCGCGCTGCACGAGCGCGAGCGACGGCTACTACCTGCTGCACCAGGTCATGCCGGGCCGCTATCACATCCGCATCGCGCCCGAGCAGGCCAAGCGCCTGAAGCTCGCGGGCGCGCTTGACCGCAGCCTCGACATCGAGCCCGACGGCAACTTCGTCAGCGGCGAGGATCTCGAGTTCCGCGTCGCGGCGGCGCGATAGCGGTGTAAGCATCGCGGGTTTCGCGTTGATACGAGCTTGCGCGACGCCGCCAAGCGCGTACGCTGCGGCGCTTCAACGCAAGGGAACGAACGTGAAACCAAGTCCCTCTTCGATCGCGGCGCTGGTGCGCCTGTGCGGCGTCGCCGCATTCGCGGCTGCCAGCCTGCTGCCGGCCCAGGCCGCCGACCCCGGCGCGCCGCCGGCCGCCGTCAAGCCGGTCACCGACACCTACGGCACGCTCGGCGTGACCGACCCCTATCGCTGGCTCGAGAACGGCCAGGACCCCGCGGTCCAGCAGTGGAGCGCGGCCGAGGACAAGCGCACGCGCGCCTACTTCGACAAGCTGGCGCTGCGCAAGCCGATGCTCGCGCGCCTGATGAAGCAGATCGCGGCGAGCTCGAGCGCGTACTACGGCCTGCAGGCCGCCGGCGGCCAGGTCTTCGCGATGTACAACCAGCCGCCCAAGCAGCAGCCGATGATCGCGGTGCTCGGGCGCGACGCCGACCCCGCGCACGCGCATGTCGTGCTCGACCCGAACGCGCTGAACCTCAAGGGCACGACGGCGGTCGACTGGTTCGTGCCGGCGCCGACCGGCAAGCTCGTCGCCGTGTCGCTGTCGGACAACGGCAGCGAGGACGGCTCGCTGCACATCTTCGACGTGAAGACCGGCCGCGAGGTCGACCATGTGATCCCGCGCGTGCAGTTCCCGACCGGCGGCGGCAGCCTGGCCTGGCGCGACGACGGCTCGGGCTTCTGGTACACGCGCTACCCGGGCCCGAGCGAGCCGGCCGAGCGCCAGCATTTCTATCAGCAGGTCTACTACCACCGCATCGGCGACGACCCGGCCAAGGACGCCTATGTGCTCGGCCGCGACTTTCCCAAGGTCGCCGAGATCGCGCTGAGCACGCGGCCCGGCGGCAAGCTGCTCGTGGCGAGCGTCGCGAACGGCGACGGCGGCGAGTTCGCGCATTACCTGCTCGGCACGGGCGACGGCAGCGTGCGCCAGCTGAGCCGCTTCGAGGACAAGGTCGTCGCGGTCGTGCAGGGCCCCGACGCGCTGTACCTGGTCTCGCGCCAGGGCGCGCCCAAGGGCAAGCTGCTCAAGCTCGGGCTCGACGACCCGCTGCTCGCGCACGCGAAGATCGTCGTGGCCGAATCCGACGCCGTCATGCAGTCGGCGGGCGAGGGCGGCAGCAGCCCCCTGGTCGTCACGCCCACGGCGATCTACCTGCGCGAGGTCGTCGGCGGCCCGTCGCGCGTCGCGGCGTTCGACCACGACGGCAAGCCGCGCGGCGCGCTGCCGCTGCCCGAGGTCGCCGACGTCGACGAACTCGAGGCGGTCGGCGACGGCAGCCTGCTCGTCGCGGTCCGGACCTATCTCCAGCCGCCGTACTTCGTGCGCTACGACGAGGCGAGCGGCCAGGCCGGCCCCAGCAAGCTGCGCCAGACCAGCCCGGTCGCGTTCGACGACGTCGAGGTCGTGCGCGAGTTCGCGACGTCCAAGGACGGCACCAAGGTCCCGCTCAACATCGTGCGCAAGAAGGGCGTCAAGCTCGACGGCAGCCACCCGCTGCTGCTCTACGGCTACGGCGGCTTCGGCGTCAACGAGGTGCCGCATTTCCTCGGCGCGGCGACGCGGCTGTGGCTCGACGCGGGCGGCGTCTACGTGACGGCCAACCTGCGCGGCGGCGGCGAGTTCGGCGAGGCCTGGCACGCCGCGGGCGCGCTCACGCACAAGCAGAACGTGTTCGACGACTTCACGGCGGCGGCGCAGTACCTGATCGCGCAGCGCTACACGAGCGCCGCGCGCATGGCCGCGCTCGGCGGCAGCAACGGCGGCCTGCTGATGGGCGCGGTGCTGACCCAGCACCCCGAGCAGTTCCGCGCCGTCGTGTCGATGGTCGGGCTCTACGACATGCTGCGCGTCGAGCTCGACCCGAACGGCGCGTTCAACGTCAGCGAGTTCGGCAGCGTCAAGGACCCCGCCCAGCTGAAGGCGCTGTACGCCTATTCGCCCTACCACCACGTGCAGGACGGCGCGCCGTACCCGGCGATCTTCATGGCCACCGGCGCGACCGACGGCCGCGTGAACCCGATGCACTCGCGCAAGATGGTCGCGCGCCTGCAGGCCGCGACGGGCTCGGGCCGGCCGATTTACCTGAGCATCAACGCCCACGCGGGCCACGGCATCGGCAGCTCGCTGTCGATCAAGGTCAACCAGCTCGCGGACATGTACGCGTTCCTGTTCGACCAATTGGGGATGAAGTACCCGGAGCGCTAAGCCGGCGGAAGGGCGTGGCGCGGGCCGCATGCTAAGGTCCGTGGCCTTAGGGAGAGGGACTCGAATGAGCATCAAGCACGCGGTGTGTATCGGCCTGGCGCTGGGCGGCGCAATCGGGGCGCCAGCCTATGCGGACGGCGACAAGGTCGACCGCCCGCCGCTCCAGGCCGGCGATAGCTGGACCTACCGGCAGACCACCGAGACCAAGGCCGGATTCAAGGAGGAGCGCGACGCCGTGACGCTCACGCGCGCGACCGCGACAGCGCTCTACGTCGACGTCCACCAGGACGGCTCGACGCAGCCGCCGCGCAGCCTCGTGCTCAGCGCCGACTGGGGGCGCATGCGCTCGGTCAACGGTGTCGAGACGGTCGTCAACCAGCCGCTGAGTTTTCCGCTCACGAAGGGCAAGACCTGGACGGTGCACTATCGCGAGGAGCATCCGAATCCCCAACACAGCTGGGAAGACGTGACGACGACCTTCGTCGTCGTCGGTCCCGAAACCGTGAAGGTCGGCGCGGGCCAGTTCGACGCGATCAAGGTCGAGGCCGAGGGCAAGTGGGTCGCCGAAGTCGCGGCCTCGAGCCAGGCCGCGGCGGGCGCGGTCGGCGCCTCGGGCAACGCGGTGGCCGGCTCGTCCGTCAAGACGACGCCGGCCCACCTGGCCGAAGGGCGGATCTACCGTGCCGTGTGGTACGTCCCCGCGGTCAGGCGCTGGGTCAAGTCGGTCGACGAGTACTACGCCGCCAACGGCGAGCGCACCGAGCGCAGCGTCGGGGAGCTCGTGGGCTTCGACGTGCATTGACGCTGCGCTGGAGCGGGTGAAGGGAGTCGAACCCTCGTCTCTTGCTTGGGAAGCAAGGGTAATGGCCGTTATACGACACCCGCGGCAGGAGCTGCAGTCTACCGCGAGCGCGCGGCCCCGGCGGTGGCAACATGCCGGCACGCGACACCCGCGGGGAGGAGACACGGATGTCGAAGCAGCCCGGCGCGCGGCCGACGCCGCCTGACGAGCACGCCGGCGCGACCCAGCGCACCCCGGCCGAGCAGCAGCGCCTGCGCGTGCTGCGCTTCGCGGCCGCGAGCGCGACCTACGCGATCGGCATCAGCATCCTCGCGCTGTGCGCGGCGCTCGGCATGCTCAGCTGGGCGCGCTGGGGCCTGATCGCGGCGGCGTTCGCGGCGATCAACCTCGCGTTCCTGCTCGTGTTCCTGCGCCGCGCCAACCTCGCGTTCGCCGACCCCTCGCTGACGCAGGGCCAGGTAATCGTCGCGTGCAGCATGATGGTGCCGATCCTGCTCGCGGGGCCGCGCCTCGACCTCGTCGCCGTGCCGTTCTACAGCGTGCTGTTCGTGTTCGCGATGCTCAAGCTGTCGAGCCGCCAGCTGGTCTGGACCACGGCCTATATGCTCGCGACCTACGCGCTCGCCGTCGCGCTGCGCCTGCACTGCTACGCGGGCGTGCTCGACCTCGGCGACGAGACCGTCACGGCCGTGCTCGTCGTCGCGTCGGCGATCTGGTTCGCCGGCGCCGCGAGCTACATCTACCGGCTGCGCTCGCGCCTCAAGGAGACCGTCGCGCGGCTCGGCGAGATCGCCGCGCGCGACGGCCTGACGGGCCTGTGGAGCCGGCGCCATATCGACGCGCTGCTGCTCAAGGAGATCCAGCGCGCCGCGCGCTCGGGCGCGCCGCTCGCCGTCGCGCTCGCCGACCTCGACCATTTCAAGAGCGTCAACGACCGCTTCGGCCACGCCGCCGGCGACGCCGCGCTGCAGTACGCGAGCCGCGCGATCGGCACGAGCCTGCGCGGCGGCGACGAGCTCGGCCGCTGGGGCGGCGAGGAGTTCCTGATCCTGCTGCCCAACGCCAACGCCGAACAGGCGCGCGCCTGCGCGAACCGCCTGCGCGAGGCGCTCGCCGCCCAGCCCTTCGACGCGGCCACGCAGGCGCGGCTCACGGTGTCGGTGGGGCTTGCGGTGTGGACGCCCGGCGAGGGCGTCGCCGAGCTCGTCGCGCGCGCCGACCGGGCGATGTACCGCGCCAAGCAGGCCGGGCGCAACCGGGTCGAGGTGGACGGGGAGGGCAGCGGCTGAATTCTTGACCCGAATCAAAGTCCTCGGGCGGCCTTGCGGCAATCCTAGGCGTTGATCGAGTCACGGGGAATCGCAGGTGCGCGACGACGGAAAAATCGGCGTGGTCGTCGCGACGGCCATGTCCATCACGATCGTCGTCGGTGCCGGCCTGCTCGCGCTACCCGGGCTCAGCTACGGGCTGGCCGGCCGGCTCGGCTACGTGCCGTGGGTGCTCGTCGCCGTGCTGATGCTGCCCTTGCTGGCCATCTTCGCGTTCTTCGCGTCCGCGTATCCGAGCGCGGGCGGGGTGGTCGGCTATATCCGGGCAGCGCTCGGATACCGCGTCGCCGCGATGGCCGAGGCGATCGTGCTGGGGACCTTCTCGCTCGGGATTCCGGCCATCGCGCTGATCGGCTCCGGCTATCTGACGCAGGTGGTGCCCGGGCCGACGCCGACCGAATCGGCGCTTGGGGTCGTCGCGATCGCCTACCTTGCCGGCGTCGTCGGCTTGAAGATCTCGGGGGCCATCCAGACCGGCATTGCGGCGCTGATCGTGCTGGGCCTGACGACGATCGGTGTCGGTTTCCTGCTGACGTCGGCGCACGCACCGGTCGCGCTGGCGCCCATGCCCGTCGACCCGGCCGGCTGGCGCGGCGTGCTCGCGGCGCTGCCGGTCATCTTGTTCGCCTACACCGGCTGGGAGATGACGGCGTTCCTGGCCGAGGACATGCGGGACCCGCGGCGCGACATGCCGGTGTCGATCTGGACCAGCTTCGGCGTTGTCGCGATCATGTACGTCTTCATCGCCTGGATCGTCGCTTCGTTCGCGGGGGACGACGCCGGCTGGCGGTCCGCGCCCTTCGTCCAGCTCGCGCGACCATGGCTCGGCGAGCTTGGTGCGCAGGCGGTTGGCGTGATCGCCGCGCTGCTGGTACTCGCCAACGTGATCGGCGCGTTCTTCTCGGCATCCCGGGCCGTCTATGCCGCCGGTCGGGATGGCCTGCTGCCGGATGTTGCCGGGGCGGTCGATCGGCGTGGGCAGCCCCTGTTCGCGATGACGGCATGCTGGGCGATTTTTTCCGGGGTCATCGTCGCGACTCGGCTCGGCGGCCTCGGCGTCGAGGGGCTTTTGCAGCTCGCCGGGCAGAACTTCTTCGTGCTCTATTTTCTTTGCGCCATCGGCTATCTGGGCTTGCGCCGCCGCGCTCCATTCGGCCTCGTCCTTGGCCTGCTCGCCGTCGCGGTCGTCGGCGCGATGCTTTGCCTGTTCAGCGTTCCCGGTCTGGTCTACTGCGCGTCGCTGGCAGGCATGGGTCTGCTACTGTCCCTGCGCCGACGAGCTTGATCGTCACCGGCACAATCCCGTCATGGACGCCGACGCCGACCCCAAGCCCGAGCCGCCGCCCGAGCCCGACCTCGACGCCTGCTGCGGCAAGGGCTGCGACCCCTGCATCTTCGACCTCTACGACCTCGCCAAGGACGAATACCGCCGGGCGCTGCGCGCCTGGCAGGCGCGCCATCCCGAGGCCGCGCCGGGCGCCTGAAGCACGCGCGTTCGTGCGCATTGACGGCCGGTCATGGTCGTCGTCAGCCCTTTGCCACAGCTGCAAGTGGCCGGCAAGCCTGCTCTGTCAGAGTGCTTGCTTGGAAACGAGCCAGCAACGTCGGGCCGGCCAAATCCGCCGATCCGCCGAATCCGCCAATCGGCCGCAAACCTGGAGCGAAAGGGCATCATGACCGCGTTCTACAACCTGCGCATCGGCGTGCGCCTGTACCTGGCCTTCGGCCTCGTGCTGGTCCTGCTGCTGATCATGGCCGTGATCGGCGCCGTCGAGACGAGCTCGATCAACGAGTACGCCGACTTCTATCCGACCAACGTGCTGCCGTCGCTGAAGGTCATCCATCAGCTCGACATGGCGATGTCGGAGTCGCGGCGCCTCGGCGGCGAGGTCGTCGCGAGCGACGACGCGGGCCGCGCCCAGGCGCTCGTCGACCGCATCGGCGAGCAGCGCCGCATCATCACGGACCAGTTCAAGGCCTACGAACCGCTTGTCGCCGACGACACCGACCGCGGCTTCCTGCACGACGTGAGCGACCAGAACGCGGCCTTCCAGGCGGTCCAGGACCGCGTGCTGGCGGCCGCGAAGGCCGGCCAGGGCGGCGACGCCGACAAGCTCAAGGAGGCGCGCAACCTAAGCCTCAACGATGCCAAGTCGATCTACGAGCCGATGCGCGACAAGGTCGAGAAATGGTGGGGCTACAACGAGAAGCTCGCGGCCGACGCGACGGCGGCGTCCAAGGAAGCCTACGCGCGCGTGCTGCGCATCTTTGCCGTCGTCGGCACCGGCGCGCTGCTGATCGGCCTGTTCGCGGCCGTCGCGATCACGCGCTCGATCACGCGGCCGGTCGCCCAGGCCTCGGACGTCGTGCGTGCGGTCGCCGACGGCAACCTGACCGTGCGCGTCTCCAGCAGCTACCGCGACGAGCTCGGCCAGCTGCTCGGCCACCTCGGCGAGATGACGACCAACCTCGCGCGCATCGTCTCGGGCGTGCGCGCGGGCAGCGGCCAGATCAACGACGCGGCGGCCGAGATCGCCGCCGGCAACAGCGATCTCTCGGGGCGCACCGAGGCGCAGGCCTCGAGCCTCGAGCAGACGGCCGCGTCGGTCGAGCAGATGACCGCGCAGATCAAGGGCGCGGCCGACAACGCGCGGGCGGCCGACGAGCTCGCGAGCCATGCCGCGCGGACCGCGCTCGCGAGCGGCGAGGCGGTCAGCGCCGTGGTGCGCACGATGGACGAGATCGCCAAGGCGAGCGGCCGTATCGCCGACATCATCGGCGTGATCGACGGCATCGCGTTCCAGACCAACATCCTCGCGCTGAACGCGGCGGTGGAAGCCGCGCGCGCGGGCGAGCAGGGCCGCGGCTTCGCGGTCGTCGCCGGCGAGGTGCGCTCGCTCGCGCAGCGCAGCGCCCAGGCGGCCAAGGAGGTCAAGGAGCTGATCGGCAACTCGGTCGCGCAGGTCGAGACCGGCACGGGCCTGGTCCACAAGGCCCAGGGCACGATCGAGCAGATGGTCGGCGAGGTCGGCCGCGTCACCGAGCTGATCGCCGCGATCACCGTGTCGAGCCGCGAGCAGGCCGACGGCGTAACCCAGATCAACGTCGCCGTGAGCCAGCTCGACCAGGCGACCCAGCAGAACGCCGCGCTCGTCGAGCAGACCGCGGCGGCCGCCGAGAGCATGCGCCAGCAGACCGACCGGCTCGCGTCGGCGGTCGCCTACTTCAAGGTCGACGCCTGAGCGGCGGTGCCGCAGCGCCGGGCCCTAGCCCGGCAGCTCCTGCCCCTGCGCCTGGCCGCGCCCCTGCGCCTTGGCGCGGTAGAGCTGCTCGTCGGCGAGGCCGGTCAGCGTCGCGGCTTCGCAGGGCAGGCCCGGCGGCAGCACGGCGACGCCGAGGCTGATCGTCACGATCGGCCCGACGTCGGAGCGCTGGTGCGGCATCTGCAGCGCGCGCACGGCGCCCTCGAGCTTGTGCGCGACGCCGAGCGCGCCGGGCAGGTCGGTCTCGGGCAGGATGCACGCGAACTCCTCGCCGCCGTAGCGCGCGAGCACGTCGCCGGGCCGGTGCAGGCTCGCCTTGAGCGCGCGCGCGACGCGGCGCAGGCAGTCGTCGCCGGCGAGGTGGCCGTAGGCGTCGTTGTAGCGCTTGAAGAAGTCGACATCGGCCATCACGAGCGCGAGCGGCGTGCGCGTGCGCAGCGCGCGCTGCAGCTCGACGTCGAGGCGCTCGTCGAAATGGCGCCGGTTGTGCATGCCCGTGAGGCCGTCGATGAAGGCCATCTCGCGCAGCAGGTCGGCCTGCAGCTTGATCGTGAGCTGGGCGCGCACGCGTGCGCGCACGACGGCCGGGTTGAAAGGCTTGGTGATGAAATCGGCCGCGCCGGTCTCGAGCGCGCGGGTCTCGTCCTCGGCCGCGTCGCGCGCGGTCACGAAGATCACGGCGATACGACTCAGCAGCGGGTCGGCCTTGATCTGCGCGCACAGCTCGTAGCCGTCCATGCCGGGCATCTGCACGTCGAGCAGCACGAGGTCGGGCAGCTTGTCGCGGCACAGCGCGAGCGCCTGCGCGCCGTGCCTGGCCATCAGCACCTGGCAGTCGGCCGCGAACAGCTGGTGCAGGGCCTGGATATTGACGGGCTGGTCGTCGACGACGAGCAGGCGCGGACGCCGCCCGAGCAGCTGGAGCAGCCCCTGCGGCGTCGCGCTCCAGACATGGCCGCCATTTCCGCTGCTCATGGTGCCCCCACGGCAGCGGCTCGCTTGGGACGGCCCGGCGCCGCGCCGCTCACGCGTTCTCCGGGCGCAGCAGCGCGCGGCAGTGGCCGGCGGCGCTGACGAAGTCGAGCCCCTCGAGCGCGCTCTCGAGCGTCTCGGCCGTGCCCGGCCAATGCCGGCGCAGCGTCGGGCGCAGGCGCTCGTGCTGCTCGAGCGCGGCCATGTCCGAGCTTTCGAGCAGCTCGATCAGCTCGGCGAGCAGCGGCGTGAGCCGTGCGTCCTCGAGCAGCGGTTCGGCGCGCGCGGGCACCTCGACCTCGGCCTGCAGCGCGTCGGCGAGCGAGCCGAGCGCGTCGAGCTGGCCGCGCTCGGTGTCGCTCCAGCCCGCGGGCCAGTCCTCGGGCAGGCCGCCGTCGGTCTGCAGCGCCTGCTCGCCGCTTTGCGCGAGCTCGGCGAGGCGGCGCGCGCCGAGGCTCGCGGCGAGGCCGCGCAGGCTGTGCAGCGCGGCGCCGAAGTCGGCGTGCTCGGGTGGCGGCAGCGCCGCGGCCTGCTCGCGCAGCGCCTTGACGCTGCGCGAGAACAGGTCGACCTTGCCCGACATCCGGCCCATCGCCTCGGCGAGCTCGATGCCGTGGCCGGCCGCCTGTTCGAGCAGCGCGGGCGGCAGCTCGACGCGCGACGCGCGCGGCTCGGCGCGCAGCTCGCGCACGCCGCAGTGGCGCAGCAGCACGGCGACGAGCGCGTCGAGGTCGAAGGGCTTGCCGACATGCTCGCTCATGCCCGCGTCGAGGCAGGCCTGGCGGTCGGCCGGCAGCGCGTTCGCCGTCATCGCGATGATCGGCAGCGTGAGGCCGAGCTGGCGGCGGATCAGCCGCGTCGCCGTGTAGCCGTCCATGACGGGCATCTGCACGTCCATCAGCACCGCGTCGATACGCGGCGGGCCGACCTTGGACTGCGCGAGCAGCGACAGCGCCTGCTGGCCGTCGTTCGCGAGCAGCACGGCCGCGCCCTCGTCCTCGAGCAGCTCGCGCGCGACCTGCTGGTTGTTCGGGTTGTCCTCGACGACGAGCAGGCGCAGTCCCGAGAGGCGCCGCGACACCGCGCTCGCGGCGCGCGGCGGCGCGTTGTCGGCGTCCATGCCGCTGCGCGCGTCGACGACGGCGTCGTGCAGCATCGACGCGGTGACCGGCTTGACGAGAAAGCCGTCGAGCAGACCCTGCTCGTGCTCGCTGCGCTGTGCAAGCATCTCGCGGCCATGCGCGGTGACCATCACGACGACCGGCGTGCTGCCCTGGGTCATCGCGCGCAGCTCGCGGCTCGTCTGCCAGCCGTCCATGCCCGGCATCACCCAGTCGACGAGCACGACGTCGAAGGGCCGGCCCGCGAGCGCGGCGTCGCGCACGCGGGCCAGCGCGGCGGTCCCCGAGTCGGCCGTCTCGACGCGCCAGCCCAGCCCGTCGCCCATGGTCGCGAGCATCTCGCGCGCGCAGGCGTTGTCGTCGACGAACAGCGCGCGCAGCGGCCCCGCGCGACCGCGCGCGGGCGCCGGGGCCTCGTCGGGCGTGCCGTCGGGCGGCACGGCCAGGCGCAGCCGGAAGAAGAAGCGGCTGCCCGCGCCGAGCCGGCTCTCGAGCTCGAGGCGCGAGCCCATCAGCTCGACGAGGCGGCGGCTGATCGCGAGGCCCAGGCCGGTACCGCCGAAGCGCCGCGAAGTCGAGGCCTCGGCCTGGGAGAAGCCCGTGAAGATGCGCTCCTGGTGCTCGGGCGCGATGCCGATGCCGGTGTCGGCGACGCTGACGAGCAGGGTCACCGCGTCGGCGTCGCGCGCCTCGACGCGGATGCGCAGCACGACCTCGCCGGCCGGCGTGAACTTGATCGCGTTGCCGGCGAGGTTGATCAGCACCTGCTGCAGGCGCATCGCGTCGGCGACGACGCGGCGCGGCAGCGCCGGGTCGATGTCGAACAGCACCTCGACGCTGCGCCGCCCGACGTTGGCCGCGAGGATCACCGACAGGTCGCGCAGCAGCTGGTCGATGCGCATCGGGTGCGGGTCGAGCGTCATCTTGCCGGCCTCGACCTTGGAGAAGTCGAGGATGTCGTTGAGCAGGCCCAGCAGCGAGCGCGCGGCGCTCTCGGTCTTGGCCGCGTAGTCCCGCTGGCGCGGCGTCAGCGCGGTCTTCTGCAGCAGGCGCAGCATGCCGAGCACGGCGTTCATCGGCGTGCGGATCTCGTGGCTCATGTTCGCGAGGAACTGGCTCTTCGCCTGCGAGGCCTTTTCGGCGGCCTGGCTCGCGCGCACGAGGTCGGTGATCTCGACGTGGAAGCTCGCGAGGTGGCCGTCGGGCAGCAGGCGCTCGATCACGCGCATCCAGCGCGTCTGGCCGTTGCTGTTGAACGAGCGCGTAACCTTGTTCGTGCTCTTGCGATGTTCGGCGAGCCGCGATGCGACCCAGGACTCGAGGTCGGCGTGGGCCGGGTGGTCGGGGTTGCGCGCGACGGCCGCGCGCAGGATCGCCTCGTAGGGCGTGCCCGGCTGGAGCAGGTCGGCGACGGGCGCGTAGACCTCGCGCGTCTTCTCGTTGCACAGGACGACGCGGTCCTCGGGGTCGAACAGCGCGAAGGCCTCGTCGATCGACTCGACCGCGCCGCGCAGCAGCTCTTCCTTGCGCTTGAGCTCGGCCTCGAAGCGCACGCGCTCGGTCAGGTCGAGCGCGCACTGAAAGAAGCCGCCGCCGGGCAGCGGGCCCGCGTGCCATTCGAGCGTCGTGCCGTCGGCGCGCTCGCGCAGCTGCGGCGCGCCGGACGGCTCGGCAGCGGCGGCCGGGTCCGGCGCGGGCCGGGCCAGGCCGAGCTGGCCCGCGACGATTTCGTCGTAATGCGGCTGGCCGCCGGCCGCGAAGGCTGCGGCCGGCAGGCCGGTCAGCGCGCGGTACTGGGCGTTCGCGACGACGAGGCGCAGCTCGGCGTCGAACACGCCGAGGGCGCAGGGCAGGCGGTCGACGACGGTGTGCATGACCGCGTCGAACCGGGCGCGGTCGCGCAACAGCGCGTGCTCGGCGCTGACGTCCTGGAGGCTGCCGAGCAGGCGGCCGTCGCGCAGCTCGGCGGCGAGGCGCAGGCGCAGCGCGCGGCCGCGCACGCTCGTGTAGGCGAACTCGGCGCGGCCGCGCTCGGCGCGCAGCAGCGCGCCGGCGCGCTCGCGCTCGGCCGGCGCGCAGGCGTGGACGAAGACGGCGACCGGGCAGCTGTCGGCGGGCGCGAGGTCGAGCAGGCGGGCGGCGGTCGCATCGAAATGCAGGGTCGCGCCGTCGGCGTCGAGCCGCCAGACGCCGATGCCGGCAAGCCGGCACGCGAGCTCGGCTGCTTCGGCGTCGGGCAGGGCAGGAGCGCGCGTGGCAGGCGCTGCGCGCACCAAACCCGCTCCGCCCCCCTCAGCCCGATGCTCGGCCATCCACCGCTCCCACCCGTCGGTACTTTTCGCCAGCTTGTTCTTTTGATCCGGACAAGTCTAGCGTCCGGCCGTGCGGCGGGGCCTGGGCTAAACGCCTAGCTCGAATCGGGGGGCGACGGCTCGCGCGGCCCCGCCGGTTCGACAGTGGGTGCGCGCTTACTCGATACGCCGGATGCGGCCGGGCTCGACCTGGTCGACCGCCTCGGGATGGGCGGCCAGGTAGTCGAGCATCGCGTCGAGGTCGACGCCGAGCTGGACGCGGTCGCGGCCTTGGCGCAACACGCTCAGGCCCTCGCCGCCGTCGGCCATGAAGCCGTTCACGACGATGCGGTAGCTGCGCGCGTCGTCGAGCGGCTGGCCGTCGACGCGCACGTCGACGAGGCGGGCGGCGTCGCCGTCGCGCGTCCAGGTGTAGCGCAGGCTCGCCGAGGGCTGGAGCAGGCGCGGCGTCGCGCCCGCGCCGTGCGGCAGTTGGTGGGCGAGCAGCTCGCGCAGCTGGGCGCCGCTCAGGGTCAGCGCGACCAGGTCGTTATGGAAGGGCTGGATCGCCGTGAGCTCGCTGAGGTTGACCGGGCGCGCGGGACTGGCCTCGAGGTCGGTACGGATGCCGCCCGGGTTCATGAACGCGATGACCGGGCCGGCCTGGACCGCGTCGTGGGCGCGCGCGTAGGCGGCCTGCGAGTCGGCGATCAGGTTGCCGAGCCCGGCGTCGCCGTCGGGGTCCTTGGGCTGGCGGTGCAGGCCATGGGCGAGCGTCGCGATCGGGCGCAGGCGCACCGGCTCGGTCAGTTTCTCGGCCTGGGCCTCGAGCGCGGCGAAGGCCGGGTCGGGCGGGTAGCGCGACTGCAGCACCGGCACATTGACGGCGTCGGCCGCGAGCACCTGACCCTGCGCGTCGACCTTCAGCGTCGTCTGCGTGATCCAGGCGCCGAAGCTGCCGGCCTGGGTCAGCAGGCGCCCGTCGACCTTGCAGGTATAGGCCATATGGCTGTGGCCGCTGACGATCAGCGCGTAGTCCTTGGCGAGGCGGTGCGCGATGTCGACGCCGCGGCCGGCGAGTCCCGTGCAGGCGTAGCTCGGGTCGTTGGCCGCGCCGTGCCACTCGGCGCCCTCGTGCATGACGGCGACGAGCACCTGCGCGCCCGCGCGACGCAGCTCGGGTACCAGTGCGTTGAGCGTGTCGGCTTCGTCGAGGAAGCGCAGGCCGACCATATTGCGCGCGAGCGAAACGGCCGGCGTGTCCTTGGTGACGACGCCGACGAACGCGACCTCGAGGCCGTCGACCTCGCGGATCGCGTAGCTCGGCAGGATCGTCCTGCCGGTCGCCGCGTCGACCAGGTTCGCGGCGAGGTAGGGGAAGTGCACGCCCGCGTAGCCGGGCAGCGGGCAGCCCTCGGCCGGGCAGCGGCCCGCGAGCTTGTCCTGCAGCACCGCGAGGCCCTGGTCGAGCTCGTGGTTGCCGAGCGCCGACGCGACGATGCCGAGCCGGTCGAAGGCCGCGAGGCTCGGCTCGTCGCCGAGCAGGGCCGAGGTCTGCGGCGACGCGCCGATCAGGTCGCCTGCGGCGACGACGACGGCGTCCGGGTGCGCGGCGCGCAGCTGCGCGAGCGCGCTCGCGAGGTAGGGGATGCCGCCGGCGGGCTCGGCCGGCAGGGTGCCGCCCTGGCCGTCGGGCAGGCGCAGCAGCGCCGGCGTCGGGCCGTGCGACTGCAGGTTGCCGTGGAAGTCGTTGACCGACAGGATCGTCAGCGTGCGCGGCGCCGCATCGGCGGGCGCCGGCGCGCTCGCGCAGCCGGCGAGCCAGAGCGACGCGGCGCCCAGCGCGAGGGCCAGTCCCGGGCACAAAGAAAGGCTGGGTGTCATGGGCTTCTCCCGAAGAAAAAACGGCCTGGGATGCCCAGGCCGTTTCGGTCTTGCGGTGGTCGCGAGAGCTTACTTGAACGAAGCGCTCAGCGTCAGCATCGCGGTGCGCGGCTGCAGCGTGTTGTACGTCGCATTGCTCTGGTACAGCGTGTTCGCGTTCGTGACCGCGTCGAGCGCGCCGCCCTTGGTGGCGAGGAAGTTGGTCGCGTTCGCGAAGGTCAGCGCGCGGCGGCTGAACACGTTGTTGATGTTCAGCTTGAGCTGCGGCTTGGTCAGCCACGAGGTGACGTCCTCGAAGTTCCAGCCCGTCGCGAAGTTGACCGTCGAGTAGCCGCCGGCCTTCTCGGTGTTGCTCCAGTCGGCCCAGAAGCTGCTGCGGTAGTTCGCGTTTACGCTGGCCCAGAACGGACCGTTCTTGTAGCTCGAGCCGAAGTTGACCGAGTTCTTCGGCACGTCGACGAAGGACTTGCCTGCGGTCGGGTAGGTGCCGTCGCCGAAGGTCGCCGTGTTGTTCATGATCTTCGACTGGGTGAACGCATACGACGCGTAGACGCTCAGGTTGGCGTTGAGCTTGTAGCTCGCTTCCGCGTTGACGCCGCGCTGGTGCAGCGAGGGCACGGTCAGGTAGATGGTCTGGCCGGTGTCGTTGTCGTAGCCCGAGACCTGCTTGTTCTTCAGGTTCGAGGCGTAGGCGTCGACGCTGGCCGACAGCGCGCCGCGGTAGTAGCGCCAGCCCATGTCGAGCGTGTCGGCGGTTTCGGGCTTGTTGTTGCCGACCTGGGCGAGCTGCAGCGCGGTCAGGTTGCTGCCGCTGCCGATCGCGCTCGGGTTCTGCTGGTAGAACGCGAGCACGGCGTTGCTCTGCGTAATCACGCCGTTGACCGGGGCGCGGAAGCTGCGGCCGAAACCGGCGTAGAGCTGGTTCGCGGCGTCGAGCTGGTACTTGACGCCGGCCGTCGGCGTGAACTTGCTCCAGTCTTCCTTCGAGTAGCCGCCGAACTGCTGCGAGTACAGGGGGCCGGCCGTCGCGCCCGGGTGCTGATAGCCGTAACCTTCGCGCTGGATATAGGTGTAGGCGCCACCGACCGTGACCGTCCACTTGTTGTCGGGCGTCCAGTCGTTGGTGACGAAGGCGCGGCCCAGCTTGGTCTTGGTGTAGTCGAGGTAGTTGTATTCGGGCGTCGCGCCGCCGGACGTGAACGTGATCAGGTTGCTCTGGCCCCAGATGTCGAGCGGGAAGCCGTTCGCGTCGACCTTGCTATAGGACTGGAACTGCTCCTGGCGCGGCACGTCGGCCCAGACGCCGTAGGTCAGCGTATCGGTCGGGCCGAAGTCCTGGACCAGCTTGGCGATCACGCCCGGACGCCAGGTGTTCGAGCCTGCGTACTGGTATGCCAGCACCTTGGTGTTGTTGACCACCGCGCCGCCGTTCGGGTTGTAGCCGATGTAGCCGAAGCGGCCGATGTTGGCCGCCGACGTGCTTTCGGTGAAGGCGTAGCCGGAACCGCCGCCGCCCGAGCCGTACTGGAAGTAGGGCACGACCGACAGGTGCAGCGAGTCGGTCAGCGTGAACTCGCCGTCGAGGCTCAGCAGGTAGTTCTTGAACGGGTTGACGCGGTCACCGTAGAAATAGGTGTCGGTCGGGGTCGCGAGCGTCGTGTCGTAGTTGGCGAAGTAGTTGGCGTTGACCTGGGCCTTGGTCAGCATCTGGTAGCCGCCGGTGCGGATTTCGTGGTTGTACTGCAGCGAGGCCGAGATCGAGTTGCCGTCGTCGATGGTCCAGACCGACTTGCCGTCGACCTTGTTGACCTTGGCGTTGCCGGCGCCGCGCCACACGTCGGTCGAGTTGTGCGAGTAGGAGATCCACGAGCGCACGGGGCCGAGGTCGCCGGTCTGTACGCGGAAGAACTCGCGGCGGTAGCCGTAGTTGCCGCCGGTCAGGCTGGCGTCGATGCTCGGGGTGTGCGAGGGGTCGATCGTCGACCATGCGATCGTGCCGCCCGCGGCACCGGCGACCGCCTGGTCGACGTCCGGATAGCCTTGCAGAACGGTGATGTCGTTCATGTTCTCGGTATCACCGTACTCGGTCGGGTAGACGCGGTAGTTGCCGCTGTCGTTGACCGGGGCGCCGTTGACCGTCACGCCGATCTGGTCGTTCGTGAAGCCGCGGATCTGGTAGTTCGAGTCGAACAGGCCCGACGTGTCGTCGGTGATCGCGACGACGCCCGGGATCGTACCGATCATCTGCGCGTAGTTCGCGCCCGGCAGCGACTGCTCGATCGCTTCGCGCGTGATCGTCGACACGGCCTTCGGTGCGATCTGCACCGTCATCAGGCCGCCGCCGAGCGAGTGGCTCGCGCCGGTCACTTCGATCTTCTGGAGCTGCTCGATCGTGCTGCGCGACGAGTTGGCGGTGGTCGTGTTCGAAGTGCTGGACGCGTTGGCGCGCTCGGTCTTGGTGTCCTGGGCCGCGTCGCTCGCGGCGGCAGCGGGGGCCGCGGCAGCCCCGGGAGCCTGCGCGTGCGCGACCGAGGCCGCCATCGCCGCGACCGCCAGGCTGAGCGCCGTCCGCGCGAAGCGGGCGAATTTCTGTTCAGTCATCTCAATCACTCCGGTTGAGCGCGCCGAAGCGCGCAAACGTTTCAAAAAAACTTCAAAAACAAGCGATCGGGCAGGGGAAAACCCGGTCGGGAATCAATGGGCACGAATGTATCGATTTGCTGTGACGCAAACGTTTTCATGTGCAATTAGCAACATCTGAGCAAACGGTATTGTAGGGAAATCACATTTGTGCTTGACCCGCAAGCGCGGTCCAAACGCCGTTTGTGAGGCTGCAAACGTTTGCTCTTAGCGTAGCAAGGCCCGCAGCATCGTCGCCAAATATTTCACGCCAATGACATGATGCGCCGCGGGCGCGGGGGTCACTTCAGGACATCGCCGAGGCACAGGTACTTGAGCTCGACGTAGTCCTCGATGCCCTGGCGCGCGCCCTCGCGGCCGATGCCCGACTGCTTGACGCCGCCGAACGGCACTTCGGCCGTCGAGATCAGCCCGGTGTTCACGCCGACCATGCCGTATTCGAGCGCCTCGCCGACGCGGAACACGCGGCCGATGTCGCGGCTGTAGAAATAGCTCGCGAGGCCGAACTCGGTTGCGTTGGCCGCCGCGACGGCCTCGGCCTCGGTCTGGAAGCGCAGCACCGGCGCGATCGGGCCGAAGGTCTCCTCGCGCGTGCACAGCATGCGCGGGCTCGCGTCGGCGAGCAGGGTCGGCTCGAAGAAATGCCCGCCCGCGCCCTCGACGCGCTTGCCGCCGACGACGACGCGCGCGCCGAGCGCGACGGCGTCGTCGACATGGGCCTGGACCTTGTCGAGCGCCGCGGCGTCGATCAGCGGGCCGACCTGCACGCCGGCGCCGAAGCCGTTGCCGACCTTGAGCTCGGCGACGCGCGCGGCGAACCTTTCGACAAAGGCGTCGTAGACGCCGGCCTGGACGTAGAAGCGGTTCGCGCACACGCAGGTCTGGCCCGCGTTGCGGTACTTGCTCGCGATCGCGCCGTCGACGGCCGCGTCGAGGTCGGCGTCGTCGAACACGATGAACGGGGCGTTGCCGCCGAGCTCGAGCGTGACCTTCTTGACCGTCGGCGCGCATTGCGCGGCGAGCAGGCGGCCGACCTCGGTCGAGCCCGTGAACGAGAGGTGGCGCACGACGGGGCTGGCGCACAACGCTTTGCCGACCTCGATCGAGTTCGCCGCGTCGGCCGTCAGCACGCCCAGCACGCCGGCCGGCATGCCGGCGCGCTGCGCGAGCTCGGCGAGCGCGAGCGCCGACAGCGGCGTCGCCTCGGCCGGCTTGATCACGACCGGGCAGCCCGCGGCGAGCGCCGGCGCGACCTTGCGCGTGATCATGCCGAGCGGGAAGTTCCACGGCGTGATCGCCGCGCACACGCCGACCGGCTGCTTGAGCACGAGGTAGCGCTTGTTCGCGTCGGTCGTCGGGATGGTCTCGCCGTACAGGCGCCGGCCTTCCTCGGCGAACCAGTCGATGAAGCTCGCCGCGTAGCCGACCTCGGCGCGCGCCTCGGCGAGCGGCTTGCCCTGTTCGGCCGTCATGATGCGCGCGAGGTCGTCGGCGGCCTTGAGGATCAGCGCGTTCCAGCGCAGCATGATCGCGGCGCGCTCCTTGGCGGTCTTCGCGCGCCAGGCCGGCCAGGCCTTGTCGGCCGCGGCGATCGCGGCCTCGGCCTCGGCCGCGCCGAGGTTCGCGACCTGGGCGAGGGCGCGGCCCGTCGCCGGGTCGGCGACGCCGAACTGTTCCTTGCCGGCCACCCATTCGCCATTGATCAGCGCATGGCTCTTGAGCAGGCCGGGGTCGTCGAGCTGGGCGAGCGGGTTGGGGGTCGAATCCATCGGGGGTCTCCAGACTGGGTGTCGGGGCCACACTCTACAGGGCCGCGGGGGACGCCACCCCTATAATCGAAAGCTCCCAAAAATCAAGCACTTAAACCGGCGCGATCCGGCTCCAGCGGCATGAAAGCAGCAGACATCCGTCAGACCTTCCTGAAGTTCTTCGAATCCAAGGGACACCAGATCGTGGCGTCGAGCCCGGTCGTTCCCGGCGACGACCCGACGCTGCTGTTCACGAACGCGGGCATGAACCAGTTCAAGGACGTGTTCCTCGGCTTCGACAAGCGCTCGTACACGCGCGCCGCGACCTCGCAGAAATGCATTCGCGCGGGCGGCAAGCACAACGACCTCGACAACGTCGGCTATACCGCGCGCCACCACACCTTCTTCGAGATGCTGGGCAACTTCAGCTTCGGCGACTACTTCAAGAAGGACGCGATCGGCTTCGCCTGGGAACTGCTGACCGCGCATTTCAAGCTGCCGGCCGACAAGCTCTGGGTCACCGTCTACGCCGAGGACGACGAGGCCTACGAGATCTGGAACCGGCAGATCGGCGTGCCCGCCGAGCGCATCGTGCGCATCGGCGACAACAAGGGCGCGCGCTATATGTCCGACAACTTCTGGATGATGGGCGACACCGGTCCCTGCGGCCCCTGCACCGAGATCTTCTACGACCACGGTCCCGAGATCGCCGGCGGCCCCCCGGGCAGCCCGGGCGAGGACGGCGACCGCTATATCGAGATCTGGAACAACGTCTTCATGCAGTTCAACCGCACCGAAGACGGCGTGATGCACCCGCTGCCCAAGCCCAGCGTCGACACCGGCATGGGCCTCGAGCGCCTCGCCGCGGTGCTCCAGCATGTGCACTCGAACTACGAGATCGACACCTTCGTCGCGCTGATCGACGCGGCGAAGCAGGCCGTGGACGCCGCGGGCGCAGGCGGCTGCGACCGCGCGTCGCCGTCGCTGAAGGTCATCGCCGACCATATCCGCGCCTGCTCGTTCACCGTCGTCGACGGCGTGATCCCCGGCAACGCGGGCCGCGGCTACGTGCTGCGCCGCATCGCGCGCCGCGCCATCCGCCACGGCTACAAGCTCGGCGCGCGCAAGCCCTTCTTCCACTCGCTGGTCGCCGCGCTGGCCAAGGAAATGGGCGACGCCTACCCCGAACTGCGCCGCGACGAGGCCCGCGTGACCGAGGTGCTCAAGCAGGAAGAAGAGCGCTTCTTCCAGACCATCGCGACGGGCATGGAAATCCTCGAGGCCGCGCTCGCCAACCTGAAGGACGGCGCCAAGCTCGACGGCGACGTCGCGTTCAAGCTCCACGACACCTACGGCTTCCCCGTCGACCTGACGGCCGACGTCTGCCGCGAGCGCGGCGTCGGCGTCGACGAGGCCCGCTTCAACGAGCTGCTCGAGGAGCAGAAGAACCGCGCGCGCGCGGCCGGCAAGTTCAAGATGGCGCAAGGCCTCGCCTATAGCGGCACGCCGACGACCTTCCACGGCTACGAGCAGCTCGGCGTCGAGGGCGCGCGCGTGACGGCCGTCTACGTCGACGGCGCGCCGGTCGCGGCCGCCCAGGCCGGCGACGACGCCGTGATCGTGCTCGACAACACGCCGTTCTACGCCGAGAGCGGCGGCCAGGTCGGCGACGCCGGCGAGCTGCGCAACGCGACGACGCGCGTCGGCGTCGAGGACACCGTGAAGATCCAGGCCGACGTGTTCGGCCACCATGGCCGCGTGCTCGAGGGCGCGGTCAAGGTCGGCGACGTGTTCGCCGCGCGCGTCGACGCCGAGCGCCGCGCCAGGACCGTGCGCAACCACAGCGCGACCCACCTGATGCACAAGGCGCTGCGCGAGGTGCTCGGCGCCCATGTCCAGCAGAAGGGCTCGCTCGTCAACGCCGAGCGCACGCGCTTCGACTTCGCCCACAACGCGCCGCTGACGACCGAGCAGGTCCGCGCGGTCGAGGCGATCGTCAACGCCGAGATCCTCGCGAACGCGGCGGCCTCGGCCCAGGTCATGGCGCTCGACGACGCGCACAAGAGCGGCGCGATGATGCTGTTCGGCGAGAAGTACGGCGACACCGTGCGCGTGCTGACGATCGGCAGTTCCAAGGAACTGTGCGGCGGCACCCATGTCCGCGCGACCGGCGACATCGGCCTGTTCAAGATCGTCGCCGAGAGCGGCGTCGCGGCCGGCATCCGCCGCGTCGAGGCCGTGACCGGCGCGAACGCGCTCGCTTACCTGCAGTCGCTCGAGGCGACGGTGCAGGCCGTCGCGGGCACGCTCAAGGCCGCGCCGACCGAGCTCGAGACGCGCGTGCACGCGGTGCTCGACCAGGTCCGCGCGCTCGAGAAGGAACTCGCGAGCGCGAAGAGCAAGCTCGCGTCGGCCCGGGGCGACGAGCTCGTCTCGCAGGCCGTCGACGTCAAGGGCACGAATGGAAATATTTGGGTCCTCGCCGCGACGCTTGCGGGCGCCGACGCGAAGACCCTGCGCGAAACGCTCGACAAGCTCAAGGACAAGCTCAAGACCGCGGCGATCGTGCTCGCCGCCGTCGACGGCGACAAGGTCCAGCTCGCGGCCGGCGTGACGGCCGACAGCCTCGGCCGCGTCAAGGCCGGCGAGCTGGTGAATTTCGTTGCCCAGCAGGTCGGCGGCAAGGGCGGCGGCAAGCCCGACCTCGCGATGGCCGGCGGCACCGACGCGGCCGCGCTGCCCGCCGCCCTCGCGAGCGTGCCGGGCTGGGTCGGCGAGCGCCTGCAGTAAGCGAAAGACGCGCTTGACCCAGGCTTTCGATCAGGCCAATGCCGAGGCGCTCGTCGCCTGGCTCGCCGTGCTCGCGCGCGCGGCGCCCGAGGGCGACGAGCCCATCCTCGTCGACCAGCTCGACGGCTACCTGACCGGGCTGCGCTGCGGCCCGATCCACGCCGAGCCGCTGCAGGCGATGGACGCGCTGTTCGGCGACGACTGGCCGGCCGCGCTCGACGCCGAGGACGCGACCGAGGCCTTCATGGACGCGCTGCACCGGCGCTGGCTGGAGATCGGCGCGGCGCTCGAGCCCGGGCCGCTGCGCGCCGCGCCCGAGGCCATGCGGCTGATGCCGCTGCTGACCGAATTCGACGCCGAAACCCAGGCCGGCCTCGTCGCGGCGGGCGTGATGACGCCCGACCAGGCCGACGCGCTGCCGCCCAGCGGCCTGCTCTGGTGCGAGGGCTTTCTGCGCGCGGTGCGCGACCACGACGCCGACTGGCACAGCTTCGCGGCCGGCAGCGAGGCGGCGGCCGAGCTCGACGCGATGCTGCTCGCCGTGACGGCCGTGACGCTGCCCGCCGGGACGCGGCGCGAGCGCTATATCGAGGCCGCCTACGACCCCGAGGACGCGGTCGACCAGGAGGTGCTCGTCGACGACGCGCTGTTCAGCGTCCAGGACCTGCGCCTGTTCTGGCAGCAGGCAACGGGCGAGCGGCCGCTGTCCTGACCGGCACCGGGGCCATCCCGGGCGGCGTCCGGCGCCGCCGGCGGGCGAATTCAACGTCCCCAGGCGCAGTTCGTCGGCGCTGGACGCAGTTCGTCGCATCGCGCTGGCCCGACCCCGGGCGGCTCGCGATACTGCCGCGATCGAAAGCCCCCAGAAGGTCTTCACCCATGTCAAAGCGCCTTGCCGCCGTCACGAGCCTCGCCGCCGCGGCCGCCTTCGTCGTCCTGTCGATCGGCGCCGTACCGGCCCAGGCCAGCGAGGTCGTCAAGCTCGCGCGCCTGGTGCTGACGGGCAAGCGCACGGCGGCACCCGAGGCGCGCGGCGAAATCCACGAGGCGCGCGAATCCGCGGCCGACGAGTCCCATGCGAGTGCCGCACCAGCGACGCCCCCGCACGACCTCTCGGCCGGCGCGGGCAACGGCGCGGGCGGCAGCGACGCGGGCGACGCGACTGGCGCGTCGCACCACAACAGCTTCTCGAGCAAGACGTCCTGAGCGGGCGCGCGGCCCCGATTCAGCCGACCGGTGCCGGCGGCGCCCGCATTTGGCCGACCAGCGCCGGCGGCGCCCGCATTCAGCCGACCAGCGCCGGCGGCGCTGGGTGCAACCGCGCCATCGCGAGCACGTCCACATAGCGTCCGCCGCGCATCGAGTACGCGCGCATGCGCCCGTCGGTCTGGAAGCCGAAGCGCTCGTAGAGCCGGATCGCGCGTTCGTTGTCGGCGTAGACCGTGAGCTCGACGCGCAGCACCTGGGCCCAGCGGTCGGCGTAGTCGAGCAGGGCCTCGATCAAGGCGCTGCCGACGCCCTGGCCCTGTGCCGCGGCGACCACCGAAATGCCGAGCGACATCGCGTGGCGCCGCCGCAGCGACGCGCTGGCCGGGTGCAGGCCCGCGCTGCCGATCAGCGCGCCGTCGCCGCGCACGGCGACGAGGTGCAGGTCGGTCTTGCCGGCGGCCTGCTGCTCGTCGAGGCGCTGGCGCCAGGCGGCCTCGCTCGGGTAGGGCAGCTGGAGCAGGCCGCCGAACACGGCCTCGTCGCTCATCATCGCGACGAAACCCGGGGCGTCGGCGGGGGTGGCGCGGCGGATCGTCAAATCACTCATGGCCTGGCGGGTGCGAATAGGGCCGGCCAGTATGACCCGGATCACCGGGCGGGCGATCGCGCCGGCGTCGCTTGACGCGCCGACAAGCCGGGCCGCGCGCGCGGCGTGACATTTGCGCACCGCCGGCCCCGCATGTCGGGGGTCGCCGGATCAGGGGGTGTTTGGCGCGACGTTTGCACGCATCATCGAGGCGTCTACGGCCTACTGTTGCATCCAGAGCCCGTCCTTGGAGAAGTCGTATGGACCGCCCTCAACCCGCCCCGAGATTCCTGCTGCGTTTCCAGTCGCTGTTCCACGCCGGCCGCGCGCTGATGTTTCCGTGCGACGCGACCGGCCATGTGCCGCTCGACGAGCTGAGCCCGCGCGCGAAGGAGAACTATCTGTTCGCGCGCGCCGTCGTCGGCCACGAGTACGCGACGCCGGTCGTCCAGTCCTGCGACTGAGCGACTGCCGAGTTACTTCCAGCCGTCGCGCAGGCCCGTGGTCTTGTTGAAGACGAGGCGGTCGGCGCGATGGTCGACGCGGTCGGCGACGAAATAGCCGTGCCGCTCGAACTGCAGGTGCGTGCCGGGCGCGACGTTCGCGATCGCCGGCTCGACGAAACCCTGGACCACGCGCAGGCTCGCCGGGTTCAGCTCGGTGAGGAAGTCGGCATCGCCGGCGCCCGGCTGCTCGACCGCGAACAGGCGGTCGTACAGGCGCAGCTCGGCGGCGACGGCCTCGTGCGCGCCGACCCAGGTGATCACGCCCTTGACCTTGACCGCGTCGGCCCCCGGCGTGCCGCTCTTGGTGTCGGGTACGACGCGCGCGAGCACGGCCGTGACCGCGCCCGCCGCGTCCTTCTCGCAGCCCGTGCACTCGATCACGTAGCCGTATTTGAGGCGCACCCTGTTGCCCGGGTAGAGGCGGTGGTAGCCCTTGGTCGGCACTTCGAGGAAGTCATCGCGTTCGATCCAGGCCTCGGCGCCGAGGCTGAACGTGCGCGTGCCGAGCTCGGGCACATGGGGGTGGGCGGGGGCGCTGCAGGCCTCGCGGTGCGCGGCGCTGCCGAACAGCTCGGCCCAGTTCTCGAGCTTGAGCCTGAGCGGGTCGAGCACGGCCGACGCGCGCGCGGCACGGCCCTCGAGGTCGGCGCGCAGGCAGCCGTCGAGCACGCTGTAGTCGAGCCAGGCGTTGCTCTTGGTCACGCCGGTCGACTCGACCATGGTGCGGATGCTCTCGGGCGTGTAGCCGCGCCGGCGCATGCCCACGAGCGTCGGCATGCGCGGGTCGTCCCAGCCCTGCACATGGCCTTCGTCGACGAGCTGCTTGAGCTTGCGCTTGCTCGTCACGACGTAGCTGAGGTTCAGGCGGCCGAATTCGTACTGGTGCGGCAGCGGGCGCGCGAGCAGGCCGCCGTCGGCGAGCTTGTCGAGCAGCCAGTCGTAGAACGGGCGCTGGTCCTCGAACTCGAGCGTGCACACGCTGTGCGTGATGCGCTCGAGCGCGTCCTCGATCGGGTGGGCGAAGGTGTACATCGGGTAGATGCACCATTTGTCGCCGGTGTTGTGGTGGGTCGCCCGGCGGATCCGGTACAGGGTCGGGTCGCGCAGATTGATGTTCGGGCTCGCCATGTCGATCTTCGCGCGCAGCACCATCGCGCCGTCGGGGTGACGGCCGTCGCGCATCTCGCGCAGGCGCGCGAGGTTCTCTGCGGGCGAGCGCGCGCGGAACGGGCTGTCGACGCCGGGCGTCGCGAAGTCGCCGCGGTGGGCGCGCATCTGCTCGGGCGTCTGCTCGTCGACATAGGCGTGGCCGGCCGTCACGAGGTACTCGGCGGCGCGGTACATGAAGTCGAAGTAGTCGCTCGCGAAGAACAGGTGCGAGGCGCCGTTCGCGTCCCAGCTCCAGCCGAGCCAGGCGACCATCTCGCGGATCGCGTCGACGTACTCCTGCTCTTCCTTCTCGGGGTTGGTGTCGTCCATGCGCAGGTGGCAGACGCCGCCGTAGTCGCGCGCGAGGCCGAAGTTCAGGCAGATGCTCTTCGCGTGGCCGACGTGCAGGTAGCCGTTGGGCTCGGGCGGGAAGCGCAGGCGCACGCGCGCGGGGTCGAGCGGCCCGGCCGCGTGGGCGGCCGCGTCGCCGGGCGCGCCGGCGAAATGGCGGCCCGCGAGCGCGTCGCCCTCGAGGTCGCGCTCGATGATGGCGCGCAGGAAGTTGCTGGGTTTGACGGCGTCGGCGGAGTCGGACATGGAAACGAAGCGATGGTTTTCTCGCGGAATTATCGCCAAGCCCCGCGGCTGCACCGCCCAGTGTTCACAAACCCTTGAACAAATGGGCGTGGACGCGGCTCACGCCGAGCCGGTCAGCGTGGCCGACCAAGTGCACGGTGAGCTTGCCCGATTCGTCGCGCACGGCGCGCTCGATCGCGTCGCTGCGCACGATCACGCTGCGGTGGATCTGCCAGAAGCGGCCGGCGTCGAGCTGGGGCAGCAGCTCGCGCAGCGACACGCGCAGCAGGTGCTCCTTGGCCGGCGTCACGGCGCGCACGTACTTGTCGGCGGCCTCGAAGTACAGCACCTCTTCGACCGGCACCATATGGATGGTGTTGCCGACGCCGACCTGGAGCAGGCGCAGGGCCGTGGCCGGCGCCGCGGCGGGCGCGCCCCCGAGCAGGCTGCGCAGCTGCGCGAGCGCGCCGTCGAGCGCCGCGTCGCCGGCCGGCGCGGCGAGGCGCTCGCGCAGGCGCGCGACGGTCTGGGCGAGCCGCTCGGGCCGCACCGGCTTGAGCACGTAGTCGGCCGCGGCCTGCTCGAAGGCCTGCAGCGCGTACTGGTCGAAGGCCGTCACGAACACGAGCAGCGGGAACGGCGCCGCGTCGGGCCAGTCCTCGGCGAGCGCCGTCGCGACCTCGAGCCCCGACAGGCCCGGCATGCGGATGTCGAGGAACAGGATGTCGGGCTTGAGCGCGAGCGCCTGCTCGAGCGCCGCGTGGCCGTGCGGCGCGACGGCGACGATCTCGAGCTCGGGCCATTGCTTGAGCAGCTCGCGGCGCAGCGCCTCGGCGAGCAGGGCTTCGTCTTCGGCGATCAGGGCGCGCGGCATGGCAGTCTCACGATGGCAAGGGTGCCGCCCTCGGCGGGCGAGCGGATTTCGAAAGAGGCGTCGGCCGTCGCGCCGAAGCGCGTCGCGAGGCGCTCGCGCACCTGGGCGAGGCCGAAGCCGGTATGGGCGGCCGCGGCGGCGGCGGTCGGCGAGACGGCGCCGCCGAGGCCCACGCCGCTGTCGCGGACCTCGACGAGGACGGACTCGCCTTCGCGGCGCGCGGCGATCACGATCTCGCCGCCGTCGAGCGCGGGTTCGAGGCCATGCTGGATCGCGTTCTCGACGATGGGCTGGAGCAGCAGCGGCGGGATCTCGACCTCGGCGAGCTCGGCCGGCAGCTCGAAGCGCGAGCGCAGCCGCGGCCCCATGCGCACCTGCATCAGCGCGAGGTAGTCCTGCAGGCGCGCGAACTCGGCCGCGAGGCCGTGGCCGCCGAGCCGCGAGCCCTGCAGCAGCGCGCGCAGGAAGGCGATCAGGTGGTCGAGCATGGCCTGCGCGCGCGCCGGGTCGGACTCGATCAGCGCGCGCAGGTTCGCGAGCGTGTTGAACAGCATGTGCGGCTCGAGCTGGGCCTCGAGCAGGCGCAGTCGGTGCTCGGCGGCCTGGGCCTGGGCCGCGGCGAGGCGCTCGCGGCTGTTGAAGAAATAGGCGATCGCGACGCCCGGCGTGATCGAGATCGCGAGCAGGAACGCGACGGTCTCGAAGTTCGCGTAGCCGGGCAGCAGCGTCGTGTTCGGCACGCCGGCGAACCAGTTCGCGATGGCCGAGCCGATCGGGTTGCCGAGCAGCACGCCGACGACGATCAACCCGAACGTCAGCGGCCAGCCGAGCCAGCGCTCGCCGCGGCGGCCGCGCAGCCGCACGAGCAGCTCGTGCAGGCCCTGGACGAGCGCCGAGCAGCACACCGCGATGCACAGCGAGTAGTACAGCGTCGACGCGTAGCTCTGGTGGAAGGTGAACGCGACGAGCGCGGCGAGCGGGATCGCGACGCCGAGCACGATGCCCAGTTGGCGCAGCAGCATCGACATCCAGGGCTTCATCGGGGCGGGCTCAGGCCTTCGCGAGGATGTTCGCCGAGCGGCCGGCGAGGGCGCCGCCGATCAGGCCGAACAGCAGGCTGAAGCCGAGCGCGGCGGGCAGGGCCTCGCCGAGCTCGGGGTGCAACGCGAGGCCGACGCCGAGCGCGTACTTGGCGACGAAGATCACGAGCATCAGCGCGAGCGGCAGCGCGCTGCCGGGCACGAGGTACTGGCCCAGGCTTGCGTCGAAGCGCGCGCCGGCCGGCCAGCGGCTCGTGCGCATCAGTGCGAAGCTCAGCGCCAGGCCGACGCCCCAGACGACGAGGGGCGCGGCGCCCAGGGCGAAGCTGCGCTCGATGCCCCAGGCGCCGAAGACCATCCACACGCCGGGCAGCAGGATCAGGCGGCGGCGCGCGAACGCGCGCTCTCGCAGCTGGGCGCCGCCCATGTAGACGATGTAGCCGAGGATCGCCCAGACCCACAGCGGGGTGGCGGCGAGGATTTGCGTGAGTGCGGACATGGCGGGCTCCTGTCGGGTTCGAGGTGCCGCCATGTTCGGCGCCACCGGCTCCGGCCGGCGATCGCATTGCGACGAAGCGCCGCCGCCGGGCGCGAACGGCCGGCGGCGGGCGCGAATGGTAGCGCGGGGATTGCGCTTAGAAGGTTTCCCAGTCGCCCTCGGCCTCGGCCGGTGTCGCCGGGCGTGGCGCGGCCGGCTTGGGGGCCGCAGGGGCGGCGGCGCGCGGCGCCGGCGCGGCGGCTGGTGCCGCGTGCGGCGTGGCTGCGGCCGGGCGGGCGGCGGTCGGCTTCACGCCGGGCTTGCCGGGCTTGCGCGCCGGTGCGTGCTTGCTCGCGGCCGGACGCGGGGTCGGCGTGGCCGCGTGATGGTGGGCCGCGGCCGCCGGCGCGCCGCCGCCGTAGCCGGCCGGGGCGGCCGCCGGCGCGCGCGCGTCGAGCTTGAACACGCCGACGACCTCGTTCATGCGCGCGGCCTGCTGCTTGAGGCTCTCGGCCGCGGCGGCCGACTCCTCGACGAGCGCTGCGTTCTGCTGGGTGACCTTGTCGAGCTGGCTCACCGCCTCGCTGACCTGGCCGATGCCCTGGGTCTGCTCGAGCGTCGCCGCGCCGATCTCGCCGATCAGGTCCGACACGCGCTGGACCTGGGCGACGATCTCGCCCATCGTCGTGCCGGCCTCGTCGACGAGCGCCGCGCCCGCGTTCACGCGCTCGACGCTCTGCGAGATCAGGGTCTTGATCTCCTTGGCTGCCTGGGCGCTGCGCTGGGCCAGCGTGCGCACCTCGCCGGCGACGACCGCGAAGCCGCGGCCCTGCTCGCCCGCACGCGCCGCCTCGACCGCCGCGTTCAGCGCGAGGATGTTGGTCTGGAACGCGATGCCGTCGATCGTGCCGATGATGTCGTTGATCCGGCGCGAGCTCGTCGTGATCTCCTCCATCGTCGAGATCACGCGGCCGACGACCTCGCCGCCCTTGGCCGCGACGCCGCTCGCCGAGGTCGCGAGCTGGGTCGCGGTCTGGGCCGTGTCGGCGTTGTGCTTGACGGTGGCCGTCATCTGTTCCATCGACGCGGCCGTCTCCTCGAGGCTCGAGGCCTGCTCCTCGGTGCGCTGCGACAGGTCGGCGTTGCCGGTCGCGATCTCGGCGCTGCCGGTCGCGATCGACTCGGCACTCGAGCGCACCTGGCCGACGATGCGCACGAGGCCGTCGTTCATCTCGCCGAGCGCGCGCATCAGCTGGGCGACCTCGTCGCGGCCGTCGACATTGACGCGGCGCGTGAGGTCGCCGCCGGCGACGCCTTCGGCAAGGCCGACGGCCTCGTTGAGCGGGGCGACGATCGAGCGCGTGATCATCCACGCGAGCACGGCGCCCACGACGATCGCGCCGACGGCCATCAGCACGGCGATCCAGTTGACGGTGCTCTTGACCTCGATCGAATGCTTGTATTCCTGCGCCGCGACGTCGATCTGCAGCTGGATCAGCTTCTTCAGCGTCGCCTGCATCGCGCCGATCTTGGGGCCGAAGGACTGGGTGTAGTTGGCCTTGCCCTCGTCGCCGGTCGACGAACTCAGCGCGGCCTCGGCGGCCGGCACGCTCTTGCCGAGGAACTCGTCGCGGTCGCGCACGTAGTCGGCGACGAGGCCCTTCTCCTCTTCGGTCAGGTAGGTCTCGGCATAGGCCTTGAACTGTTCGGCCGCGGTCTGCAGCGACTTGTCGATCGCGGCCTTGCGCGCATCGGCCTGGGCCGGGTCGGGGGCGGCGCCCGCGCGCAGCACGACCACATGCGCCTCGCTGAGCGCCGCCTCGACGGCGGCGAGCTGGCCGAGGGGCAGGCTGCGGTCCTCGTAGACGGTGCGCAGGCTCTCGGCGACGATGCCGATGCCGTGGATGCCGGCGTAGGCGACGATCGCCAGCATCACTAGCACGAGGCCGAAGCCGATGCCCAGGCGCGGGCCGATCTTGATGGACTTCAATGCATTCATCTGGTCTTCTCCAGGCCGCGGGGCGTCCGCTCGCCGGATGCTAACGAAATAGCACCCCCGAAAGGGGGAGGAAAACCAGCTTCTGCGCAGCTTGTCGCGAATCGGCTGCGGCGAATATTGCTGGCGCGTCAAGCGCTGCCCCGGGGCCGCGGGGCGGGTCCCCGGGGCAGGCGCGGGCCGCCCGGCTAAAATCGCGCCTCACCCCCAAACACATAAAGAAGCAGAGTCAAGCCATGGCAGGGCATTCCAAGTGGGCCAATATCCAGCACCGCAAGGGCCGTCAGGACGAAAAGCGCGGCAAGGTCTGGACCCGGCTGACGCGTGAAATCATCGTCGCGGCGCGCCAGGGCGGCGGCGACATCAACATGAACCCGCGCCTGCGCCTCGCGATCGACAAGGCCAAGGCCGCGAACATGCCGGCCGACAACATCAAGCGCAACGTCGACAAGGCGACCGGCAACCTCGAGGGCGTGACCTACGAGGAAATCCGCTACGAGGGCTACGGCATCGGCGGCGCGGCGATCATCGTCGACACCATGACCGACAACCGCGTGCGCACGGTCGCCGAAGTCCGCCATGCGTTCAGCAAGTGGGGCGGCAACCTCGGCACCGACGGCTCGGTCGCGTTCCAGTTCAAGCATTGCGGCCAGTTCGTGTTCGCGCCCGGCGCGAGCGAGGACCGCGTGATGGAGGTCGCGCTCGAGGCCGGCGCCGAGGACGTCGTCACGGACGCCGACGGCGCGGTCGAGGTGATCTGCGCGCCGGCCGACTTCGAGGCCGTGCAAAAGGCGCTCGAAGCCGCGGGCCTCAAGCCCGAGCTCGCCGAGGTCACGATGCGCGCCGAGAACACCATCGCGCTGAGCGGCGACGACGCGCAGCGCATGCAAAAGCTGCTGGACGTGATCGAGGACCTCGACGACGTCCAGGAGGTCTTCCACAACGCCGAGATCGAATTCGCATGAAGGTGCTCGTCATCGGCAACGGCGGGCGCGAGCATGCGCTGGCCTGGAAGCTGGCCCAGGGCCAGCGCGTGAGCGAGGTCTTCGTCGCCCCCGGCAACGGCGGCACGGCGAGCGACGACCGGATCAAGAATCTCGCGATCAACGACGTCAAGGCCTTCGCCGACTTCGCCCAGAAGGAGAAGATCGCGCTGACCGTCGTCGGCCCCGAAGCCTGGCTCGCGGCCGGCGTCGTCGACGAGTTCCGCGCGCGCGGCCTGCGCATCTTCGGCCCGACCAGGGCGGCGGCCCAGCTCGAGTCGAGCAAGGCCTACGCGAAGAGCTTCATGAAGCGCCACGGCATCCCGACGGCGGCCTACGAGGTCTTCGGCGACGCGCCGTCGGCCCACGCCTATGTCGACCGGCTCGGCGCGCCGCTCGTGATCAAGGCCGATGGCCTCGCCGCGGGCAAGGGCGTCGTCGTCGCGCAGACGCTCGCCGAGGCGCACGAGGCGATCGACTGGATCCTCGCCGACAACAAGCTCGGCGTCACGCACAACGCGGGCGGCGCCTGCGTCGTGATCGAAGAGTTCATGCAGGGCGAGGAGGCGAGCTTCATCGTGCTGTGCGACGGCAAGAACGTCGTCGCGCTCGCGACCAGCCAGGACCACAAACGCCTGCTCGACGGCGACGTCGGCCCGAACACCGGCGGCATGGGCGCGTACTCGCCGGCGCCCGTGGTCACGCCGAACGTGCACGCGCGCGCGATGCACGAGATCATCCTGCCGACGATCGCGGGCATGGCCAGGGACGGCCATGTCTTCACGGGCTTCCTCTACGCGGGCCTGATGATCGACGCGCAGGGCCACCCGCGCACGGTCGAGTTCAACGCGCGCCTCGGCGACCCCGAGACCCAGCCGATCATGATGCGCCTGAAGAGCGACCTGTTCGAGGTGCTCATGCATGCGACCGACGGCACGCTCGACCAGGTCGAGCTGCAGTGGGACCGCCGCGTCGCGCTCGGCGTCGTGATGGCGAGCGCCGGTTACCCGCTCAGTCCCCGCAAGGGCGACGCGATCACGGGCCTGCCCGCGCAGGGCGCGATCGGCGAGGACGTGATGGTCTTCCACGCCGGCACCGCCGAGCAGGGCGGCCAGGTCGTCACGAGCGGCGGCCGCGTGCTGTGCGTGACCGCGCTCGGCGAGTCGGTGCGCAGCGCCCAGCAGCACGCCTATGAGGCGATCAAGACGATTCATTTCGAAGGCCAGCAGTACCGCCACGACATCGGCCACCGCGCCGTCAAACGATGAGCGACATCGCTGCAGCTGCGGCGTCGGCGATCCCGCCGGCCGCCGCGCCCTCCCTGATCGCGGGGCCGCGCCCGGTGCCGCTGCGCGGCAGCCGCGTCGCGCGTGCGCTGCTGGGCCTGTTCGGCTGGCGCGTCGCCGGCGCGGGCCTGCCGGCGCTGCAGGGCGTCGTGATGGTCTACCCGCATACCTCGAACTGGGACTTCGTCGTCGCGATCCTCGCGAAATGGGCGTTCGGCATCCCGGTGCGCTTCTGGGCCAAGGACAGCCTGTTCCGCGCGCCGCTGTTCGGCGCCTGGGTGCGCTGGATCGGCGGCGTCGCGGTCGACCGCGGCTCGCGCAACGGCATCGTCGCCGATACCGCGCAGGCGCTCGAGGACGCGCGTGCGCGCGGCGAGTTCTTCTGGCTCGCGGTCGCGCCCGAGGGCACGCGCAAGCGCACCGAGGGCTGGCGCAGCGGCGCCTACCAGGTCGCGCGCCAGGCGCGCGTGCCGGTCGGCCTCGCGACGCTCGACTTCGGCCGCAAATGCGTGGACTTCACGCGCTTCGTCGCGATCAGCGGCGACGCCGACGCCGACTTCGCGCTGTTCGCGCGCGAGCTCGCCGACTGCCGCGGCAAGCGCCCGGCCGACGCGAGCCCGGTGAGATTGCGGGCATGAGCGAGGCCAGTCCCTTCGTCGGGGTTCGCGCCTACCTGCTCGAGCTGCAGCAGCGCGTCGTCGCGGCGCTGCACCGCATCGACGGCCAGCCCTTCGTCGAGGACGCGTGGACGCGCGAGCCCGGCGGCCGCCTCGAGGGCGACGGCCTGACGCGCGTGATCGAGAACGGCGGCCTGATCGAGCGCGGCGGCGTCAATTTCTCGCATGTGCGCGGCCGCGTGCTGCCGCCTTCGGCGACCCAGCACCGCCCCGAGCTCGCGGGCGCGCCGTTCGAGGCGCTCGGCGTCTCGCTGGTCCTGCACCCGCACAACCCCTTCGTGCCGACCGTGCACATGAACGTGCGCATGTTCGCGGCGCTGCCCGAGGGCCGGCCTGCGGTCAGCTGGTTCGGCGGCGGCATGGACCTCACGCCGTATTACGGCTTCGAGCGCGACTGCCAGCATTTCCACCGCACGTGCGAGCAGGCCCTCAGCACCCACGGTGCGGACCTGTACCCGCGCTTCAAGCGCTGGTGCGACGAGTACTTCCACCTCAAGCACCGCGACGAGCCGCGCGGCATCGGCGGCATCTTCTTCGACGACTTCAGCCGCAGCGACGAGGAGGGCGGCTTCGCGGCCGCGTTCGCGGCGCTGCGCTCGGTCGGCGACGCGTTCCTGCCCGCCTACCTGCCGATCGTCGAGCGCCGCCAGGGCTACGCCTACGGCGAGCGCGAGCGCGACTTCCAGGCCTACCGGCGCGGCCGCTACGTCGAGTTCAACCTCGTGTTCGACCGCGGCACGCTGTTCGGCCTGCAGTCGGGCGGGCGCACCGAATCGATCCTGATGTCGATGCCGCCGCAGGCGCGCTGGGCCTATGCCTGGTCGCCCGAGCCCGGCACGCCCGAGGCGCGCCTGTACAGCGACTTCCTGCGTCCGCGCGACTGGGCGCACGAGACCGCGACGCATCTGTGGCTGTGAAGACAATCCGCGTCGGTCTGTTCGGCGGCAGCTTCGACCCGCCGCACCTGACCCATCTCGCGCTCGCGCGCTGCGCGCGCGACGCGCTCGCGCTCGACGAGCTGCGCTGGCAGCCGGCCGGCCGGCCCTGGCAGAAGCAGGGCGTCGGGATCGCGCCGGCCGAACACCGCCGCGCGATGGTCGAACTGCTGATCGCGGGCGAGCCCGGCTTCTCGCTCGACGCGCGCGAGCTCGAGCGCGCGGGCCCGAGCTACACGATCGACACGCTGCGCGAGCTGCGCGCCGAGTTCGCCGCGCGCGGCGCGGCGGCCGAGTTCTTCGTCGTGATCGGCCAGGACCAGGCCGCGCATATCGACACCTGGCACGACTGGCGCGAGCTCGTCGGCGGCGCGACGCTCGCGGTCGCGGCGCGCGCGGGCAGGCCCGTAGCGCCGGCCGCGGCGCTCGCCGCCGTGCCGCACCGCGTCGTCACGATCGCGCTGCCGCCCAGCGACATTTCATCGACCCGGATCCGCGCGCTTGCCGCGCGTGGCGAGGACCTCCGCCCCTTGGTGGGCGACGCGGTAGCCGGGTATATTGCCCAGCACCGCCTTTACCTCAAGCATTCAAGCGAGCACTGCATGGACATTCGCAAACTGCAACGCGCCATCGTCGATGGCCTCGAAGACGTCAAGGCCCAGAACATCCAGGTGTTCAACACCGAGCATCTGTCGCCGCTGTTCGAGCGCGTCGTGATCGCGTCGGGCACGAGCAACCGCCAGACCAAGGCGCTCGCGTCGAGCGTGCGCGAGACCGTCAAGGGCCGCGGCATGCAGATCATGCGCACCGAGGGCGAGGACAACGGCGAGTGGATCATCGTCGACTGCGGCGCGGCCGTCGTCCACGTGATGCAGCCGGCGATCCGCGACTACTACCACCTCGAGGAAATCTGGGGCGGCAAGCCGGTCAAGCTCAAGCCCGCCGAAACCGGCCGCAAGGGCCTCGTGAAGGCGTCCGACGCCGAAGACGAGGACGAAGAAGACAAGCCGGTCGCGCGGAAGAAGGCCGACGCGAAGAAGGCCGCGAAGGCCGCCGACAAGGCCGAGAAGTCCGAGAAGGCGGGCAAGAAGGCGGCGCCTGCGGCCAAGAAGGCCGCGGCCAAGGCCCCCGCGAAGAAGGCTGCGCCCGCGAAGAAGGGCGTGAGCAAGACCGTCGGCACCAAGCGCGGCGCGGCGGCCGCGCCGGTCAAGACCGTCAAGGTCGGCGCCGCGAAGCCGGCCGCGAAGCCCGCCGCCAAGAAGTCGGCAGCGCCGACCAAAAAGGCCGCGGCGCCCGCGAAGAAGGCCGCCGCCAAGGCCGCGCCGCGCGCGGCGGCCAAGCCGGCCGCCAAGCCCGCCGCGAAGAAGGCGGCTCCGGCCAAGAAGAGCGCGCGCGCCAAGGCCTGATCTTGCGGCTCGTGCTCGTCGCCGTGGGCCAGCGTCAGCCCGGCTGGGTCGACGCGGCCTACGAGGATTTCGCGAAGCGCTTCCCGCCCGAGCTCCGGCTCGAGCTCAAGGCCGTCAAGGCCGAGCCGCGCAGCGGCGGCAAGACGGCCGAGCAGCTGATGGCCGCGGAGGCCCAGCGCATCGAGGCCGCGCTGCCCAAGGGCGCGCGCCGCATCGTCCTCGACGAGCGCGGCGAGCGGCGCACGAGCGTGCAGCTCGCCGAGCGGCTCAAGCTCTGGATGGGCGAGGGCCGCGACGCCGCGCTCGTGATCGGCGGCCCCGACGGCCTCGCGCCCGCGCTCAAGGCCACGGCCGACGAGACGCTGCGCCTGTCCGACCTCACGCTGCCGCACGCGTTCGCGCGCGTGCTGCTCGCCGAGGGCCTTTACCGCGCGTGGACCGTCATGACCGGCCACCCTTACCACCGCGAATAGATCACCGCATGTTCGACTTCGTCTACCTCGCCTCGCAAAGCCCGCGCCGCCGCCAGCTGCTCGAGCAGATCGGCGTGCGCTACGAGCTGCTGCTCGCAGACGCGGCCGAGGAGGACGCCGAGGCGCTCGAGGCCGTGCTGCCCGGCGAGGCGCCGCGCGCCTACGTCGAGCGCGTGACGCGCGCCAAGCTCTTTGCTGCGCTCGCGCGGCGCGAGCGCCGCGGCCTCGCCGACGCGCCGGTGCTGTGCTCGGACACGACCGTCGCGATCGACGGCGCGATCCTCGGCAAGCCCGCCGACGCGGCCGACGCCTTCGCGACGCTGCAACGCCTCGCGGGCCGGCGCCACGAGGTCATCACCGGCGTCGCCGTGGGCCTCGGCGCGCGCATCGAGGCGGCCTGCCAGGTCTCGGAGGTCGAGTTCGCGCCGGTCGACGCCGCGCGCCTGCGCCGCTACGTGGCCTCAGGCGAACCCTTGGGCAAGGCCGGCAGCTATGCGGTACAAAGCGCTGCGGCGGCCTGGGTCCGGCATATCTCGGGCAGTTATTCGGGCATCATGGGCCTGCCGCTGTTCGAGACGGCCGCGCTGCTCGACGCGTTCGGCGTGCGGCACGGCTGACGCTGGTTGGAGTTCTTGTGCCTGGCCCGGCGCCAGCCACAAGCATTCATCGGGAACACGATGGAAGACATTCTGATCAATTGGTCCCCGCAGGAGACCCGGGTGGCCATCGTCGAGGCCGGTGCCGTGCAGGAGCTGCACATCGAGCGCACGCTCGAGCGCGGCCTCGTCGGCAATATCTACCTCGGCCGCGTCGCGCGCGTGCTGCCCGGCATGCAGTCGGCGTTCATCGACATCGGTCTGGAGCGCGCGGCCTTCCTGCACGTCGCCGACCTGCACGCGAACGGCAGCACGCCGCGCAACCATATCGCCGAGGGCCAGCAGCCGGTGCCGATCGAACGCCAGCTGTTCGAGGGCCAGACGCTGACGGTCCAGGTCATCAAGGACCCGATCGGCAGCAAGGGCGCGCGCCTGTCCACGCAGATCTCGATCGCGGGCCGCATGCTCGTGTTCCTGCCGCAGGACGAGCACATCGGCATCTCGCAGAAGATCGGCTCGCACGAGACCCGCGAGGCGCTGCGCGCGCGCATGCAAGCGCTCGTCGGCAAGCCCGAGGACGGCGGCGGCGGCGGCTTCATCCTGCGCACCAACGCCGAGGACGCGTCGGACGCCGAGCTCGGCGCCGACATCGCCTACCTGCGCAAGACCTGGTCGCTGATCCGCGAGCGCGCCCATCGCTCGGCCGCGGGCAGCCTGCTGCACCAGGACCTGAGCCTCGTCGAGCGCGTGCTGCGCGACCTCACGACCGAGCGCACCGGCTCGATCCGCATCGACTCGAAGATGCAGCACGAGCTGCTCCACGCGTTCGGCGAGACCTATATGCCGGCCGCGACGGCCAAGCTCGAGCATTACCGCGGCGAGCGGCCGATCTTCGACCTGTGCAACGTCGACGCCGAGGTCGACCGCGCGCTGTCGCGGCGCGTCGAGCTCAAGTCGGGCGGCTACCTGATCGTCGACCAGACCGAGGCGATGACGACGATCGACGTCAACACCGGCGGCTTCGTCGGCGCCCGCAACTTCGACGACACGATCTTCAAGACCAACCTCGAGGCCTGCGGCGCGATCGCGCGCCAGCTGCGCCTGCGCAACCTCGGCGGCATCATCATCGTCGACTTCATCGACATGACGCGCGAGGAGCACAAGAGCGCCGTGCTCGGCGAGTTCCGCAAGCAGCTCGCCAAGGACCGCACCAAGGTCACGCTCGGCGGCTTCACCCAGCTCGGGCTCGTCGAGATGACGCGCAAGCGCACGCGCGAGTCGCTCGCGCGCATGCTCTGCGAGCCCTGCCCGACCTGCGAGGGCCGCGGCCAGGTCAAGACCGCACGCTCGGTCTGCTACGACATCATGCGCGAGATCCTGCGCGAGGCGCGCCAGTTCGCGCCCCGGGAGTTCCGCGTCGTCGCGGCGGCCAACGTCGTCGAGATGCTGCTCGACGAGGAAAGCCAGCACCTGGCCGGCCTCTCCGACTTCATCGGCAAGCCGATCTCGCTGTCGGCCGAGCCGACGAACCAGACCGAGCATTACGACATCGTGCTGCTCTGAGCGCCGCACGGACAAGCTGCTCCTGCCCGACCTGCGCTGGTACCTCGGCGCCGTCGCCCTGGGCCGGTACGCGCGCTGCGAGGTCGTGTTCAAGCCGCTCGACCGCGAGCGCCGCATGCCGCTGCTGCGCGGCTTCGTGCTGACCGGTTTCTTCATCTGGCTGGCGGAGAACTTCGGCACCTTCTTCGGCGTCTGGCGCTACCCGGACCAGTTCGGCGCCTGGGCCACCGTGTCGCTCGGCAAATGGTCGTCGTGGGCGATGCTCACGCTGCTGAGCTTCACCTTGGTGACCAACCTCAAGCATGTGAAAGAGCGTATTCACCTGGCCCCGTAGGCGTCACATTTCGCGCACCGCCTTCGGCTATCCTGGCCCGCACCCCGTCGTCGCAAGGAGTCCCATGAGCCCCGACCAGGTCCTGTCCAAAGCGTTCGCGATGCCCCTGACGAGCCCGGCGTTCCCGATGGGACCCTACCGCTTCGTCGACCGCGAGTTCCTGATCATCACCTACCGCACCGACCCCGAGCGGCTGCGCGCGGCCGTGCCGGAGCCGCTCGAGGTCGGCGAGCCGCTCGTGCACTACGAGTTCATCCGCATGCCGAACTCGACCGGCTTCGGCGACTACACCGAGAGCGGCCAGGTGATCCCGGTGTCGTACCAAGGGCAGAAGGGCGGCTACACGCTCGCGATGTACCTGAACGACCACCCGCCGATCGCGGGCGGGCGCGAGCTCTGGGGCTTCCCCAAGAAGCTCGCGGCGCCGACGCTCGAGACGCGCATCGACACGCTCGTCGGCACCCTCGACTATGGCCCGGTGCGCGTCGCGACCGGCACGATGGGCTACAAGCACCGCGAGCTCGACCTCGCGCACGAGACCGCCCGGCTCGCGGGGCCGAACTTCCTGCTCAAGATCATTCCCCATGTCGACGGCACGCCGCGCATCTGCGAGATCGTGCGCTACCACCTGCACGACATCCGCCTCAAGGGCGCCTGGAGCGGCCCGGCCGCGCTCGAGCTGTCGCCGCACGCGCTCGCGCCCGTCGCCGAGCTGCCGGTGCTCGAGATCGTCGAGGCGCGCCACCTGATCGCCGACCTCACGCTGGGCCTCGGCGAGGTCGTCCACGACTACCTCGCGAAGTAAGCCGATGGCCGCAACGTCGCCGAAGCGGGCGCCCGCCCGCAAGAACGCCGCCCGGGCCCCGGCCAGAAAGGCCGCCGCGGCGCCCGCGCGCAAGGCCGCTGCAGCGCGCGCGCCAGCGGCCGCCGCGGCGCCTGCCGCGCCGCGCGCCGCCACGAGCCCGGCCGAGCAGGCGCGCGCCTACGAGACCGTCGCGCTCGTGCTGCAGGGCGGCGGTGCGCTTGGCAGCTACCAGGCCGGCGTGTTCGAGGGCCTCGCCGAGGCCGGCGTCGCGCTGAACTGGGTCGCCGGCATCTCGATCGGCGCGCTCAATACTGCCGTGATCGCGGGCAACCCGCCCGAGCGCCGTGTCGAGCGCCTCAACGAGTTCTGGCAGCGCATCTGCCAGCCCGCCTACTGGCCGCTGTTCCCGCCGGACTTCGAGCAGGCGCTGTTCGACGGCTCCGAGTTGCAGCGCGTCGGCCTGACGATGCTGCAGACCCTCAGCGCCTTCGTCCAGGGCCAGCGCGGCTTCTTCGTGCCGCGCTGGCCGCCCGCGTCGACGGGCGTCGCCGCGCCCCGGCCCGACCAGGTCAGCCACTACGACACGGCCGGGCTGCGCGCGACGCTGCTCGAGCTCTGCGACTTCGATCGCATCAACGACGGTGGCATGCGCGTGTCGGTCGGCGCCGTCAACGTCGGCACCGGCAACTTCACCTATTTCGACAATACGCGCACGCGCCTGGGCCCCGAGCATTTCATGGCCTCGGGCGCGCTGCCGCCGGGCTTTCCGCCGGTCGAGATCGACGGCGGGTTCTACTGGGACGGCGGCCTGGTGTCGAACACGCCGCTGATGGAGGTGCTGCAGACCTCGCCGCGCCGCGACACGCTGGCCTTCCAGGTCGACCTGTGGAGCTCGCGCGGGCCGCTGCCCGACTCGCTCGACGCGGTCGCCGAGCGCACCAAGGACATCCAGTACTCGAGCCGCACGCGCTTCGTGACCGACATGCTGCAGCGCGAGCAGCGCTTCCGCAGCCTGTTGCGCCACGTGCTCGCCCAGGTGCCCGAGGCCGCGCGCGCGAACGACGGCTGGTGCCGCACGGCCGCGGCGCTCGCCTGCAGCCGCCGCTACAACGTCCAGCACCTGATCTACCGCCAGAAGGCCTACGAGCATCAGTACAAGGACGTGCAGTTCGGCCTGCAGACCATGCGCGACCACTGGAGCGCCGGGCTCGCCGACCTGCGCGCGACGCTCGCGGTCGAGGGTGGCCTGGCGCCGCCCGACTCGGATGCGGGCTTTGTCGCGCACGACGTTCATCGCTAGACAAGGAAGCGCTTGTTTCAGCTGCGCCTAATGCGGCCAGGGCAGGCTCATGCAAAATCCCACGCATGCCTGCAAAAGACAGCCCCGCGCAAGCCAAGAACTGTTTCCCTGCGCTGAACCGCCGCCGCCTGCTCGGCGGCGCGCTGGCCGCCTTGCCCGCGACCTCGGCCTTCGCGCAGTTCCGCGTCGAGATCTCGGGCGTCGGTGCCTCGCAGCTGCCGATCGCGATCGGCGACTTCCGCACCGAAACCCTGGCGGGCCAGCCGCTCGGCAGCATCATCCGCGCCGACCTCGAGCGCAGCGGTGAGTTCCGCATCGTGCCGGCCGCCGGCGTCGCGCTCGACGAGACGGCCTACCCCGACTTCAACGCCTGGCGCGGCCGCGCCGCCGATGCGCTCGCGGGCGGCTCGGCGACCAAGCTCGCCGACGGCCGCGTCGACATCCGCTTCAAGCTCTGGGACGTCGTCAAGGGCCAGGAACTCGGCGGCCTGCAGCAGGCCGTCGCGCCCGAGGACGCGCGCCGCGCGGCGCACAAGATCGCCGACGCAATTTACGAGAAGCTCACCGGCCAGAAGGGCGTGTTCTCGACGCGCATGGCCTACGTGACCAAGCTCGGCTCGCGCTACAGCCTGCGCATCACCGACGCCGACGGCGAGGGCGGCCAGGTCGCCCTGATCAGCCCCGCGCCGATCATCTCGCCGGCCTGGTCGCCCGACGGCAACTCGCTCGCCTACGTGTCCTTCGAGACGCACAAGGCGGTGGTCTGGGTCCAGGAACTGCTGACCGGCCGGCGCCGCGTGCTCGCCGACTTCCGCGGCTCGAACAGCGCGCCGACCTTCTCGCCCGACGGCAGCCAGCTCGCGCTCACCCTGTCGCGCGACGGCGGCTCGCAGCTGTTCCTGATCAACCGCGACGGCAGCGGCGTGCGCCGCATCACGCGCGACACCTCCATCGACACCGAGGCGGTGTTCGCGCCCGACGGCGCCAAGCTCTATTTCGTCAGCGACCGTGGCGGCGGCCCGCAGGTCTACCGCATGCCGGTCGGCGGCGGCACGGCCGAGCGCGTCACTTTCGACGGCGGCTACAACATCAGCCCGACGCTGAGTGCCGACGGCCGCAGCATGGCCTACATCACGCGCGAGGGCGCCAACGGTTTCCGCCTGTGCGTGATGGACCTTGCGAGTGGCCAGGTCCAGCGCATCACCGACACGACGGCCGACGAGAAGCCCAGCTTCGCGCCGAACGGCCGCATGATCGTCTACGCGACGCGCGAGGGCGGCCGCGGCGTGCTCGCGACGACCACGCTCGACGGCAAGATCAAGGCCAAGCTCGTGTCCACCGATGGCGATGTTCGAGAGCCCACTTGGGGGCCGTTCCTGCGCTGACGCCAGCAACATGGCGGCAAAAATGTTTCTGAAGCTTTGCACATTTTTCCGCAAGCTGGCCGCAAGCGATTTGCTTACATGTTAGACAATCCCAAGGTTTTCCCGGAGGCCCTTGCTGCTGTTTGGTCGAAGGCCTTTTTTCGCTGACAACAAGTCCATTCCTGCTGGAGTGATTCCATGAAGACGACCTACTACCTCACCGCTTTGTTTGCCGCTGCCACCCTCGTCGGCTGCAGCTCGACCGTGCCCCTGAATCAGCCGGCTCCGGTCGAAAACCACCCGGCCCCCGCGCCGGCCCCGACGCCGGCTCCGGCGCCGGCCGCCGAAACCCCGGTCAAGACCGTCGACCTCGGCGCGGAGCTGACCGCCGCCGTGTCGGACAAGCGTGTCGTCTACTTCGACTTCGACAGCTACGTCGTCAAGCCCGAGTACCAGAACCTGGTCGAGCTGCACGCGAAGCGCCTGAACAACGACAAGAAGATCGCACTGCGCCTCGAAGGCAATACCGACGAGCGCGGTGGCCGCGAGTACAACCTGGCCCTGGGCCAGAAGCGCGCCGAAGCTGTGGCAAAGTCGCTCGAACTGGTCGGCGTCGCCGAAGGCCAGCTCGAAGCCGTCAGCTACGGCAAGGAGCGTCCGGCCGCCGAAGGCCACGACGAGGCCGCCTGGGCCAAGAACCGTCGCGTCGAACTGAAGGACAAGTAATCCATGCTGCTGCTGCGTTCCCGTCTGCTGCTGGTGGCCTGCGCGGCCGCCGCGGCCCTGTTCAGCCTGCCGGCGCGCGCCGCCCTGTTCGAGGACGACGAGGCGCGCCGCGCCATCCTCGAGCTGCGCGACCGCCTCGACAAGCTCGAAGACGCGCAACGCAAGCAGCCGGATCAAGTCCAGGCGCTGGTCCAGCAGCAGCTGGACCCGCTGCGCCGCAGCGTCCTCGACCTGAACAACCAGATCGAGGCGCTGCGCGCCGACCTCGCCAAGCTGCGCGGCGACAACGAAGAGCTCGCGCGTGCGCTCGCCGACACCCAGCGCAAGCTCGCCGACCAGAACCAGTCGGTCGACGCGCGCCTGCGCCCGCTCGAGCCCCAGAAGGTCACGGTCGACGGCAGCGACTTCCAGGTCGCTCCCGAAGAACGCGCCCAGTACGAGGCCGCGATGGGCATGGTGCGGCGCGGCGACTTCGCGGCCGCGGCCGACGCGTTCGGCAGCTTCCTGCGCGCCTACCCGGCGAGCGGCTACCTGCCTTCGGTGCGCTACTGGCTCGGCAACGCGCAGTTCGGCAACCGCGCTTACAAGGACGCTGCGGCGAGCTTCAAGACCTTCCTCGCCGAGAACGCGCAGCACCCGCGCGCGCCCGAGGCGATGCTCGCGCTCGCGAACTGCCAGATCGAGCTCAAGGACGTGAAGCTCGGCCGCCGCAGCCTGCAGGACCTGATCAAGACCTACCCGAACAGCGACGCGGCGCAGGCCGCGAAGCAGCGGCTGAGTTCGCTGAAGTAAGCCGCGCCGTTCCGGACCCAAGGCCCCGCTCGCGGGGCCTTGTTCATTGCCTGAATAGAATTCCGCCCCATGCAAGACATCGACATGGCCGCGCTCGGCCACCAGGTTCTGTGGGCCGCCTTCGGCCTGTCTTTCGCGTTCGGGGCGGTCGCCCAGCGCACCCATTTCTGCACGATGGGCGCCGTCGCCGACATCGTCAACATGGGCTCGTGGGCGCGCATGCGCATGTGGGTGCTCGCGATCGCGGTCGCGATGCTCGGCTTCAACGCGATGGTCTACGCGGGCTGGCTCGACGCGGCCAAGTCGATCTACGCGGCCCCGAAGCTGCTGTGGCTGTCCAACGCGGTCGGCGGCTTCATGTTCGGCTTCGGCATGGTGCTCGCGTCGGGCTGCGGCAGCAAGACGCTCGTGCGCATCGGCGCGGGCAACCTGAAGTCGCTGATCGTGTTCGTCGTGATGGGCGTCGCCGCGTTCGCGACGCTCAAGGGCGTGAGCGCGGTCGCGCGCGTCGCGACGGTCGACAAGGTGGCGGTGACGCTGGGCACGGGCCAGGACCTGCCCTCGCTGCTCGCGGCGAGCGTCGGCGTCGCCCGGCCGGTGCTGGCGCTCGCGATCGGCGGCGTGTTCGCGCTCGCGCTCATTGCCTGGGTGCTCGCGCGCGAGGAGGGCCGCAGTGCCGAGGTGCTGCTCGGCGGCATCCTGAGCGGCCTCGTCGTCGCTGCGGTCTGGTGGTTGAGCGGCAAGTTCGGCCATGTCGCCGAGGACCCGAACACGCTCGAGGAGGCTTTTGTCGGCGCAACCTCGGCCCAGCATATGGAGGGCCTGAGCTTTGTCGCGCCGATGGCCTATGTGCTGGACTGGCTGATGTTCTTCAGCGACCAGAGCAAGGTGCTGACGATCGCGATCGTCGCCTGCTTCGGCGTCGTCGCGGGCTCGGGCGTCATGGCGCTCGCGACGCGCAGCTTCCGCTGGGAATCGTTCCGCACCGTCGACGACCTGGTCAGCCACCTTGGCGGCGCGGTGCTGATGGGCGTCGGCGGCGTCACGGCGCTCGGCTGCACGATCGGCCAGGGCATCTCGGGCGTTTCGACGCTGAGCCTCGGCAGCTTCCTCGCGCTCGCGGCGATCATCGCGGGCGCGGTCGCGAGCCTGCGCTGGCAGGTCTGGCGGCTGTCGCGCTGATGCCTGCCGCCGTTGCCGCCGAGCTCGAGGCCGACGCCGAGCGCCGCTTCGGCGGCCTGCGCCGGCTCTACGGCGACGCCGACTACGCGCGCCTGCGCGCCGCGCGCTTCGCCGTCGTCGGCCTCGGCGGCGTCGGTTCCTGGGTCGCCGAGGCGCTCGCGCGCTCGGGCGTCGCGGGCCTCGTGCTGATCGACTTCGACCAGGTCGCCGAGTCGAACATCAACCGCCAGATCCAGGCGCTCGGCTCGACCGTCGGCCTCGCGAAGGGCGAGGCGCTCAGGCGCCGCATCGCCGACATCCACCCGGGCTGCGCGGTCGACTTCGTCGAGGCCTTCGTCGAGCCGCCGCGCGGCGACGCGCCCGGCAACTGGCCGGGCTTGCTGACCGCTCCCGTCGACGGTCTCGTCGACGCCTGCGATCAGGTCCGCGCGAAGGCCGAGCTCGCGGCCTGGGCGCGCGCAACAAGCACGCCTTTCGTCTGCGTCGGCGCGGCCGGCGGCAAGCGCCGCCCGCAGGCCGTCGAGGTCGAGGACCTCGGCGCCGTCACGCACGACCCGTTGCTCGCGAGCCTGCGCCAGCGCCTGCGCAAGTTCCACGGCGCGCCGCGCAGCGGCCGCGTCGACCTTGCCTGCGTGTTCTCGCGCGAGGCCGTGCAGCGGCCCGCCGCCGAGGAGGGCGAGGCCTGCGCGGTCGACGGCACGCTCAACTGCGCGGGTTACGGCTCGAGCGTGATGGTCACGGCGGGCTTCGGCATGACGGCCGCGGCCGAGCTCTTGAAGCAGTTTTTGTGTTCGTGAACGATATGTGACCGGACGCTTGTCAGGCAGGGAAAATCCGGCCTATAATGTGAGGCTCTGCTGAAACGGGTTGTTAGCTCAGTCGGTAGAGCAGCGGACTTTTAATCCGTTGGTCGCAGGTTCGAATCCTGCACAACCCACCAGGTTTTTCTGGCTGGAATTTCGGGGGCTCTTAGCTCAGTTGGTAGAGCAGCGGACTCTTAATCCGTTGGTCGTAGGTTCGAATCCTACAGGGCCCACCACCGAATCCAGTCTCGCGTCAGTTAGCGGGCTCTTAGCTCAGTTGGTAGAGCAGCGGACTCTTAATCCGTTGGTCGTAGGTTCGAATCCTACAGGGCCCACCAAGACCGAAGGGACCAGGCTTAACCGCCTGGTCCCTTTTCCTTTTCTGGCCAGGTTTTCTTACTGCATATACCGAGCGTGCCGGGCTACGGGGGCCCGCCATTGCTCCGTGTCCCCCGCCTTGCTGCGCAAGGCTCCTCCTTTACCTGCGCAATGGCGGCCCCCCGCATCCCGGCTCTCCACCGCAAGCGTTTCGCGGCGAACAAAAACCGGCGGGGCAGCGCTCGGGCGCAGGAGTGCGGGGAAGCCGGCTACGCAGGTAAAGGAGGAGCCTCGCGCAGCGAGGCGGGGGACACGGAGTAGACGGCTTCCCCGCGATCCTGCGCTGGTGGCAGTACAGACAACATCGGTGGCGATGTCGCGCGCATGACGGCGCGGGTATTGTCCGCGTGCTCCAATCGCGCGATCCAAAGACCGCCGGAGCCACACCATGCGCAACCGTCAGATCCTCCTCGCCTCGCGCCCCCAGGGCGAGCCCACGCTCGACAATTTCAAGCTCGTCGAGGCGCCGCTGCCCGAGCTCGCCG
>JAFAMW010000020.1 GCA_019232985.1 Roseateles sp.
ACCTCGGGTGAAAACTTCGGGGACTTCCTCATCTTGGCTCCATTCTCTCAATCGAAGGAGCCTCCTCAAAATGCGGGGCGGTTCAGTCATGCGCGTCGCGCGGGGCTTGGTCAACGAGCTGTACCTCGATGACCTGCGCGAGAAGACTCATCGTGGCTTGGCGGGCCAGTTCAAGCGCGGATTCAATGCGGGCGGCCGGACCTATGGCTACACCAGCGTCGCCGCGGAGGATGGCCAGAGCCGGCGCATGGTGATTGCCGAGGGTGAGGCCGCGTTGGTTCGATGGGTGTTCGAGCAGTTCGCCGAGGGGTACAGCGTGCGGAACATCGTTCACCAACTCAACGAGCGGGGCTCGCCCAGCGCGCGTGGGGGCACCTGGGCCGTGAGCGCACTGCAAGGAAGCAGCGGCAAGGGTCTGGGTATGCTGAACAACGAGCTGTACGTCGGCCGCGTCATCTGGAACAGACGACAGTGGCTGAAGGATCCGGAGACCGGCCGGCGCCGCTACGTCGAACGACCGGTGAGCGAGTGGCTGACCCGCGAAGCCCCGGATCTGCGCATCGTCAGTGAAGACCTATGGCAGCGCGTACAGAAACGCGCCCGCAGCGGACCGGCGCGCGGCACGCGCACCGGAAAGGGTGCGATCCCGCGTACGTTGTTCACGGGCGTCTTGCGCTGTCACGCCTGTGGCGCAGCCTTCACGGCGATCAACGCGGAACGCTATGGGTGCAGCGCGCGGAAGGACCGCGGCCCAGCAGTTTGCAGTTCGGCTGTAACCGTCCGGCGCGACACCCTCGACGAACGCTTGCTCGCCGAGGTGCGAGAAGAGTTGCTGAGCCCGGAAGCGATGGCGATGATGCAGCGCGAAGTCGACGCGTTGCTGGCCGACATGCAGCGCCAGACCGCGGGCGATACTGCGGCCGTGCCGCGCCAGGCCAAGGCACTGGATGCCGAGATTGACCGGCTGGTAGACGCCATCGCAGTGATGGGCATCAGTCCCGCGTTGCAGCAACGGCTTCGCGCAGCGGAAACCGAGCGCGAGCGCCTAGCGCGGGTGCTCGAACAGGCCCAACCCGGGCCCGACCGACTCATTGCCGACGTGATGGGGCACTACCGGCGCCAGATGCAGGAACTGCGACGCGTACTTGAGGAGGACACGGACCGCGACCGCACGCGGCGCCTGCTGGCCGACATGCTCGGCCCGGTGCTGATCGGCCGGGACGCCGAGACCGGCGAAACGTGGGCCGAAATTGAAAAACCCGCTGAGCGGCTCTTGCTACTCAGCGGGTCTCTGGAAGTGGTTGCGGGGGCAGGATTTGAACCTACGACCTTTGGGTTATGAGCCCAACGAGCTACCAGACTGCTCCACCCCGCGACTGAAGAATTGGACTATAGCACGTTTTGAGGGCGCCAATCAAATTCCGGCCCGCGAAAGCGAAGCGCCGAAGGTCGCGACATCCTCGAAACCGATCACGCGCGAGCCCTCCCGGCCCTTCGCGTCGAAGAAGATCGTGCCGGGCGGGCCGAACAGCTGGAAGCGCTTGAGCAGCGCCTTGTCGTCGGGCGTGTTGGCCGTGACGTCGGCGCGCAGCAGCAGGGCCTTGGCCAGCCGCGCGCGCACGCCGGCGTCGCTGAAGGTGTCGCGGTCCATCTCCTTGCACGAGGTGCACCAGTCGGCGTAGAAGTCGAGCATCACCGGACGGCCCGCCGCGGCGAGCTTCGCGTCGAGCTCGGCGACGCTGTGCACGGGCTCGAAGCGCAGTTCGCCGCTGCCCTCGGCCTTGGCGACCGCGCCGGCCGCCGCGAAGCCGCCGAGCGGCTTGAGCACGTCGGTGCCGCCCTGGGCCGCGCCGATCAGTTGCGCGCCGCCCCAGACCAGCGCCATGACGGCCAGGCTCTTCCTGAGCCAGGCGAGCGGGCGCAGCGCCGGCGCCGCTTCGAACAGGCCCAGCATGGCCGCCGTGCCGACGAGCAGGCCGCCCCACAGCAGCTGGGCCACGGCCAGCGGCAGGATTGGCTGCACGGTGTACAGGGCCACCGCGAGCATCAGCAGGCCGAACACATGCTTGATCGTCTCCATCCACGGGCCGGCGCGCGGCAGCAGCTCGCCCGCCGAGGCGCCCGTGATCAGCAGCGGCACGCTCATGCCCCAGGCCAGCGCGAACAGCGCGCTGCCGCCGAGCACGACGTCGCCGGTCTTGCCGATGTAGACCAGCGTGGTCGCGAGCGGACCCGTCACGCAGGGGCTCACGAGCAGCGCGGAGACCGCGCCCATGACGAAGACGCCGAGCAGCTTGCCGCCCGGGAGCTTCTGCGAGGTTTCGGTGAGCCGGCCGGACAGGCCCGCCGGCAGCTGCAGTTCGTACGCACCCAGCATCGACAGCGCGAACAGCACGAGCGCGATGCCGAAGGTGCCGAGCACCCAGGGGTTCTGCAGCTCGGCGGCCAGGCCCCGGCCGGCCAGGGCCGCCGCGATGCCGAGCAGCGTGTAGACCACGGCCATGCCCAGCGAATAGCCGAACGCGAGCACAAAGCCGCGCGTGCGGCTGGTCGCCGCGCCGCTGCCGACGATGATGCTCGACAGGATCGGCACCATCGGCAGCACGCAGGGCGTGAACGCGAGCACCAGGCCCACGCCGAGGCAGGCCCAGACGAGGGGCCAGAAACGGCCGCGCTCGAGCGCGGCGGCGAGCTGGTCGTCGCCGCCGCTCGCGCCGACGGACGCCGCGGGCGCCACGGCCGCCGCCGGAGCGGCCTCGACCGCAGCAGGCGTCGACGCCGATGCGTCAGTCGCCGCCGACGCGGGCGCCGCAGCCGCGCCGGGCGTGCTCGCCGACGCGTGCGTCGCTGCCACCGGCTCCGCCGCGCTGGCCGCGGGCTTGGCCGCGGCCGCCGTCGCGGCCGGCGGGTCGGCCGCCGTGACCGTCTGGGCGGGCGCGGGCGCCGCGTCGTCGTCGGGCAGGCGCTGGACCGCGCCGGCGCCGAGGTCGACGCGCCAGCGCGTCGTCATCGGCGGATAGCACAGGCCCTTGAGCGCGCAGCCCTGGCCCGTCAGCGTCAGCGTGAACGGGCCCTTGGCCGTGACCGGCAGCACCGCCTCGAGCCGGTCGTGGTAGATCTCGACGGTCTTCTGGAAGGTCTCGTCGAACTTGCTCTGCGGCTTGCCGAGCACGGGGCCACCCAGCAGGCCGCCGTCGATGCCGGCCTTGAACTGCTCGCGGTACATGTAGTAGCCGGGCGCGATCGTCCATTCGGCCACGACGCTGTGCGCGTCGACGACACGCACGGCGACCTTGAAGGCCTGCTCGGGGTCGAGGAAGTCGGAGGCCTGCGCGGCGGCACCGCCAAACACGCCGAGACCGGCGGCAAGCACGAACAGGACGGATCGGAGGCGGCGGATCATGAGCAGCGGCATGCGGGTAGCGGTCGCAAAAAAGAAAAAGGCCAGCACTGAGGCTGGCCTTCTCGGGATCTCACGCTCGGGTCGAGCGCTCGATTTATTCGGCGGCTTCGCCGGTGGTCGCGCCTTCGGCACGGTCGACCAGTTCGACATAGGCCATCGGGGCATTGTCGCCGACGCGGAAGCCCATCTTCAGGACGCGCGTATAGCCGCCCGGACGCGCCTTGAAGCGCGGGCCGAGTTCGTTGAACAGCTTGGTGACGACGGCGCGGTCGCGCAGGCGGTCGAACGCGAGGCGGCGGTTCGCCAGCGTCGGCTCCTTGGCCAGCGTGATCAGCGGTTCGACGATCTTGCGCAGTTCCTTGGCCTTGGGCAGGGTCGTCTTGATCGCCTCGTGGGTGAGCAGCGAGACGCACATATTGCGGAACATCGCCTTGCGGTGTTCGCTCGTGCGGTTGAGCTTGCGGAGTCCGTTACCGTGACGCATGGTGCTTATCCTTTCCTACGATTTAATACCAGCAGCCGTATCAGGTACTGCCGGGCGCACCGGGCGAGGCACCTGCCCCGCCCACTTTCAAAAAATCAACGCTTGTCGAGGCCCTGGGGCGGCCAGTTCTCGAGACGCGCACCAAGGGTCAGGCCGCGCGAAGCGAGGACTTCCTTGATTTCGTTGAGCGACTTGCGACCCAGGTTCGGGGTCTTGAGCAGCTCGGTCTCGGTACGCTGGATCAGGTCGCCGATGTAATAGATGTTCTCGGCCTTCAGGCAGTTTGCCGAACGGACCGTGAGCTCGAGCTCGTCGACGGGACGCAGCAGGATCGGGTCGAAGCTGCTCGAGCGCTGGGCCGGCTGGTCGAACGCGTCGACGATGTCGGTGCCCTGGAGCTGCGCGAACACGGCGAGCTGCTCGACAAGGATCTTGGCCGAAGCGCGGATCGCTTCTTCGGGCGAGATCGCGCCGTTGGTCTCGATTTCCATGACGAGCTTGTCGAGGTCGGTACGCTGCTCGACGCGCGCGTTCTCGACCGCGTAGCTCACGCGCTTGACCGGCGAGAACGACGCGTCGAGGACGATGCGGCCGATCGCCTTGGTCGGCTCGTCGGCGTAGCGGCGCATCGTGCCGGGCACGTAGCCGCGGCCCTTCTCGACCTTGATCTGCATGTCGAGCTTGCCGCCCTGGCTCAGGTGGGCGATCACGTGCTCGGGGTTGATGATCTCGACATCGTGCGGGCACTGGATGTCGGCGGCGGTCACCGGGCCTTCGCCCTCCTTGCGCAGGACCAGGGTGACTTCGTCGCGATTGTGCAGACGGAAGACCACGCCCTTGAGGTTCAGCATGATGTGAACCACGTCCTCTTGCACGCCGTCGATGGCCGAGTACTCGTGGAGCACGCCGGCGATCGTCACTTCCGTCGGCGCATAACCCACCATCGAGGACAGCAGCACACGGCGCAGGGCGTTGCCCAGGGTGTGGCCATAGCCGCGTTCGAACGGCTCCAGGGTGACCTTGGCGCGGTGACCGCCCAGGGGCTCC
>JAFAMW010000051.1 GCA_019232985.1 Roseateles sp.
AGCTGCGACAACATCCGCGAACCCAGCCGTTTGACGTAGATGTCGATGTCGAGCAGGCCCAGCGCCTGCGCCTGGAACTGCGCCGCAGCCAATTGCCACAGACACTGCCCGTGAAGGTCGGTCGCGCCCGCCGCGACACCGGCGCACAGGTCACTCAACAGACGCGCATGCGACACGGCCGGCTGGCGCATGTGCTTGAGCAGCGCCGCCTCGAAGACGGCCCGCACGGCATCGACGCGCAGACCCTGCGCCGAGGCATCGGGCGGCAGGGCCTGCCAGCCCCAGGCATGCTGCCAGACGTCGGCAGGATGGATGCGATCGGCGTGGACGAAATCCCTCAGCGCACGGTAACTGGTGAACAGGCCCATGCTCGACACCTGCTTGCCGGCCAGCAGTCGGTCGATCAGCGACAGCAGCGCGAAGTGGGCGCGCTCGAGCATCTCGACGGTCGAGGGCTCCAGCGGCTGCGTCTGTGCCGCCAGCGCCTGCAGCACCTGCTCGCTGGCACGCATCAGCACGCTGCCGGCGTTCAGCCCTACGACATCGAGCACGCCGGCCAGTTGATGGGCCTGCGCGACGACGTTGTTGAGCGACTGCGGACCCGCCACCGCCTCCAGCGCGCCGGCGACCGTGGCGCCGTCGCTCTGGCGCAGCAGGCGCTTGAGCGACTTGTTGACGGACTCCAGCGTCCGACGCACTTCGTCATGCACCCAGGCCAGCGGACTGAGGTCCGGTGGAAACTCTGATTCGCGCGTGAAGTCCATGCCAGTTTCTGCCTTGTTGGTCTTGTATGCAAAAAGTGTTCAGGCCACCTTGAAGCGGGCCACCGACTGCTTGAGCGCATCTGCCGAGCGCGACAGCTCGTGCACCATCTGCGCGGTCGAGCGCGTGCCCTCGCCGGTCTGCTCGGTGACCGCGAAGATGTGCTGGATGTTGGCCGCCACCTCGTTGGCGGAACGCGCCTCGTCGAGCGCCTGCGTTGAGATGCGGGCGATCAACTCGTCCAGGCGCCGCGACACGTCGTCGATCTCGTTGAGCGCACGGCCGGCGGCATCGGACAGCTGCGTGCCCTGCACCACCCCGACCGTCGAGCGCTCCATGGCGGCCACGGCATCCTGGGTGTCGGTCTGGATGGTCTTGACCAGCGCGGCAATGCGGCGCGTGGCGTCGGCCGAACGTTCGGCCAGGCGCTGCACTTCCTCGGCCACGACCGAGAAACCGCGCCCCGCCTCGCCGGCCGAGGCCGCCTGGATGGCGGCGTTCAAGGCCAGCACGTTGGTCTGCTCAGTGATGTCCGAGATCAGCTCGGTGATCTCGCCGATTTCCTGCGAGGACTCGCCCAGGCGCTTGATGCGCTTGGAGGTTTCCTGGATGTGGTCGCGGATCGCGTTCATGCCGGCGATGTTGTTCTGCATGGCCGAAAGACCCTGCTCGGCCGCTTCGCGCGACTGGCGCGCGACGCTGGCCGTGGACTGCGCCTGGCCGGACACCTCGTTGATTCGCGACGCCATCTGCAGCACGGCCTCGCCGGTGGCGCGGATCTCGTGCAGCTGCTCCTTGGAGGCGGCGAGCAGGTCGGTCGAGGTCTGGTCGACCTGGTGCGTGGTGTCGGTCACGCGCATGACCGTGCCCTGCACCTGGCCGACCAGCGTGCGCAGCTCTTCCACCGTGTAGTTCACCGAGTCGGCGATGGCGCCGGTGATGTCCTCGGTCACGGTGGCCTGCTGGGTCAGGTCGCCCTCGGCAACGGCCTGCAGCTCGTTCATCAGGCGAAGAATGGCAGCCTGGTTGGCGTCGTTGACGCGCTTGGCTTCCTGCTCCTGCGCCTCGGCTTCGCGCTGCTGCGCCTCGGCCATCTCGGTACGCAGCGACTGCTCCGCCACGTAGTTGCGCAGCAGGCCGAGGGCGCCGACGACCAGCGCCACCAGCGAGCCCAGCATGATCAGCATCGTGCCGAAGTTGACGCCGCCGCTCGATTCGAGGTCGGACGACACGCGCTCCAGGCCCTGGCGCAGCGGTTCGCTGTCGGCCACGATCGCGACCTCGGCATCGCGCGCGGCGACGAGGCCGGCGACGTTGTTGAGGATGACGGAGGCCTGGTCGCTGGTCTGGCCGTAGGCCTTGATCAGGTCCTGCATGGCCTTCTTGAGCTGCGGGTCGCGCGCGCCCGGCAGGTGCAGCGTGGGGCTGCCGTCGGCCACGCCTTCGGCGATGGCCTTGAACGAGGTGACGTCCTTGCCGAACAGGAACACGGCTTCCGGACTCACGCCGTTCTGCGTCAGCAGCTCGTTGGCGCTCTTGCCGATGCGCTGCGTCAGCATGACGAGCTGGCCGACGGCCGAGACCTCGTTGCTCGACGCATTGCTCTGCAGCGCCAGCGAGGCCGCCGCCTGCGCCGATTCGAGCAGCTCGCCCGATTGCTTGTTGATCGCCTTGAGCGCGCGGCCGACCTCGATCAGCGTCTTCTGCTGCCCCAGCACCAGCTGGCCGTTCTTGTCGGCGCGCTGCACCACCGGCAGCACGGCGCTCACGCTCTCGCGGGCGGACGCGGGCGCCTGGCCCGGCTCGCCCTGGCCGGTGGCCAGCGAGCCGACGACGTGGCTCATCGTGCTGACGGATTCGCGCAGCTCGTCGAAGGCGCCGGGCGTGCCGACCATCGCGGCCGAGACCGACTTGGCCATGCGCTGCGACTGCATCAGGGCCTGGCCGGTGGCGCGCACCTGGGCGGCGTCATGGCGGCTGCCCGTGATCGTCAGCGCGATCGAACCCGCCGTGCCGAGCAGGCCGACCGCCAGCAGGGTCGTGAACACGCGCTGGCGCGTGCGCAGGTCGGAGCGCGACAGCGCGACGGCACCCGCCGCGGCGGCGAAGCGGCTCGCGCGGGTTTCGTCGAAGCCCGTCGGCGCGATCTCGGTCGGCGCGACTTCGGAAATGATGGACGAGCCGCGCTCTTCAGCGCCACTGCTGCGCCCGTGGTCGTGCGGCGAAGCGGCCAGCGTCGTCGCCTCGTGGTCGGCGTCCTCGCCCTCGCCGTCGGTCCTGCCCAGGTTCTTGATCTTGTCCAGGAAGCTCATCTCACCCTCGTGATTCACAAAGTGCCGGTATGGGTTGCCGATGCTGACGCGATCAAGCCACGATGTGCAGGAACTGCTCGTGCCTCGATAGCGCCTCTAGATCGAGTTGCTGCCAGATGCGCCCATCGGCGTCGCGCCAGCAGGGGCCGGCAAAACGGGGGCGCTGGCCGGCGGCAGGCGGCTCGGCCTGCAGCTGGTCTGCCCCGCGCAGGCCTGCCAGCCGGTCCACCAGCAGCGCGCAGTTGATATTGAGATCGGCGCCGAGCGCGATCAGGCGCTGCGCGCCCGGCTCGGTGCGTGGCTGATGCGGCTCGCGCAGGCCGAGGAACAGGCCCAGGTCGACGACCGTGACCAACCCGCCGCGCAGGTTCGCCACGCCCGCCAGCCAGGGCTTGGCGTAAGGCACGGTCTTGAGCGGCACCGGCGTGAAGATCTCGGAGGCCTGCTTGAGCGAGAACAGCAGGCCGACGCCCGCGCACTCCACTGCCAGCCACGTCGCGGCCTGCGTGGTCTCGCGCACGGCCTGCATGCGCTCCGCCAGACGTTGCTGGAGCTCGCGCAGTGCTTGTTTAGACATTGAGGCCCCTCGCCCAGCGCGTACGCTGGTCGGTCCCCCGAGGGGACGGCGATGCTTGCCGGCGTGACCGGCAAGCACATCGCCCAGCGGGCCGGCTCGGGAGCGGCCCAGCGCTCGGCCCAGTACCAATATTCGCCACGAGGCGCGGCCTCATTAGCCCAGCGCCTTGATCTTGGCCAGCAGCTCCTCGGGCTTGACCGGCTTGACCACGTAGTCCCGCGCGCCCTGGCGCAGGCCCCAGACCTTGTCGGTCTCCTGGTTCTTGCTGGTGCACATGATGACCGGCACGTCCGACCAGCGCGCGTCGCGCGTGATCGTGCGGGTCAGCTGGAAGCCGTTCTGGCCGGGCATGACGACATCCATCAGGATCAGGTCGGGCTTTTCCTCGGCCAGCTGCTTGAGGGCTTCCTCGCCGTTCTCGGCGGTGCGCACGGCGAAGCCCTTCTTGAGCAGGATGTCGCTGAGGTAGTGGAGCTCCGTCTTGGAGTCGTCGACGAGCAGGATCTTGTGAATAGGCATGGCTTGAAGTCGATCGTTTTGGCGATCGATCAATGAGCGCCGCCACGCCGATGCTGTTGCACGGCCTGGAGCAGTTGTTCCTTGGTGAACGGCTTGGTCAGGTAGTCCTGCGATCCGACCATGCGGCCACGCGCCTTGTCGAACAGGCCGTCCTTCGAAGACAGCATGACGACGGGAACGCCGGCGAATTGGGGGTTGCGCTTGATGATGGCGCAGGTCTGGTAGCCGTCCAGGCGCGGCATCAGGATGTCGCAGAACACCAGGTCTGGCGTGTAGTCGCTCAGCTTGGCGAGCGCGTCGAAGCCGTCCTCGGCGAGCACGACCTCGTGGCCGGCCTGCTTCAGGAAGATCTCGGCACTGCGCCGAATGGTGTTGCTGTCGTCGATGACCAGCACCTTGGCGGCGCTGGCGGCTCCGTCGCTAATCTGCAAGTCCAAGCTTGGTCACCTCCGTAGCGTTGGCTGGCCTGTGCGCTGCTTGCGCATGCCTTGGGCGGCCGGTCCTGCACCGCGGTGGCTCTTTGTCTGACGGAATCGTCAGATCTTGACCATCTCGAAATCTTCCTTGCGTGCACCGCACTCGGGGCAAGTCCAGTTCATGTCGACGTCAGCCCAACGCGTGCCGGGTGCGATGCCATGTTCGGGATCGCCGGTGGCCTCGTCATAGATCCAGCCGCAAATGAGGCACATCCAGGTACTTGGTTCGGTCACGGTGAGAAACGCCAGCTATCTACAATGGAAAGATTGTAGCCACGCCACCTTGGCGCAAACCCGTCTGGCGTAAGCAAAGACACAACAAGAAAGATGCCGCGGCCGGCCCGATTTGGACAATAGTTCACGCTCTGAGCCCCGTCGTGCAAAGCCATCGCCATGAACCCCAACGAACCCCACCCGTCCGACGTGCCCCTGCAGGAGCAGGAACCGGCCGCCCCGGCCTGCGTGCTTTGCTTCAATGCCAGTGACCCGAGCGGCGCCGGCGGCATGGCCGGCGACGTCGCCACGATCGCCGCCATGGGGGCCCACGCGCTGCCGGTGATCACGTCCATCGTCCTGCGCGACACCGCCGAGGCCTTCGAGAGCCACGCCCTGGACGACGACCTCGTCTCCGAGCAGGCCCGCCACATCCTCGAAGACGTCCAGATCAGCGCCTGGAAAGTCGGCTTCCTCGGCAGCGCCGAGGTCGTCAGCGCCGTGGCCGAGGTCATCAGCGACTACCCGGACGTCCCGCTGGTCACCTTCGTGCCGGCCGTGACCTGGCTCGACGACGATGATCTACAAAGTTACCTCGACGCACTGCGCGAGCTCGTCCTGCCGCTGACGCACGTGCTGTGCGGCAGCCACAAGACGCTGACCGACTTCCTCCTGCCCGACTGGGACAACGAGCGCCCGGCCTCGCCGCGCGAGCTCGCCGTCGCGGCGGCGCAGATGGGCGTCGGCCAGGTGCTGGTCAGCGGCATCAAACTGCCCGACCAGTTCATCGACAACGTCCTGGCCACCTCGCAAGGCCCGGTCACGGGCGAGAAGTTCGAGCGCTTCGAGGCCGGCTTCGTCGGTGCGGGCGATACGCTCTCGGCGGCGCTGGCCTCGCTGCTGGCCTTCGGCGTCGAGCCGCACGCCGCGGTGGGCGAGGCGCTGACCTTCCTCGACCAATCGCTCGACGCCGGCTTCCGCCCCGGCATGGGCGGCGTCGTGCCCGACCGCTTCTTCTGGGCCCTGCCCGAGGAAGAAGGACTCGACGGTCAGGACGGCGAAGCCAGCTTCGAGCCCGAAGAGGCCGCCGACGCCGAATCCGAGAACACCCCGCCGGCACGCCCGCCGCGCCGCATGCACTGAATCCGAATCCCATGTCCAGCAACGCAGAACTGTTCGCACGCGCGCAAGCCGTGATCCCGGGCGGCGTGAACTCGCCGGTGCGCGCCTTCCGCGCCGTCGGCGGCACGCCGCGCTTCATCCAGCGCGCCGAGGGCGCCTATCTATATGACGCTGAAGGCAAGCGTTATGTCGACTACATCGGCTCCTGGGGCCCGATGATCCTCGGCCACGGTCACCCGGCCGTCGTCGAGGCCGTGCAGCGCGCGCTGGGCGAGGGCTTCTCCTTCGGCGCGCCGACGGAACGCGAGGTCGAGCTGGCCGAGGCCATCCTGGCGCTGGTGCCGAGCATGGAGCAGCTGCGCCTGGTCAGCTCGGGCACCGAAGCGACGATGAGCGCCATCCGCCTCGCGCGTGGCGCCACCGGCCGAGCCAAGCTCGTCAAGTTCGAGGGCTGCTACCACGGCCACGCCGACGCCCTGCTCGTCAAGGCCGGTTCGGGCCTGGCGACCTTCGGCCACCCGACCAGCGCCGGCGTGCCCGCGGGCGCCGCGGCCGACACGATCGTGCTCGAGTACAACAACGTCGCGCAGATCGAGGAAGCCTTCGCGACGCACGGCCGCGAGATCGCCGGCGTCATCGTCGAGCCGATCGCCGGCAACATGAACTTCGTGCGCGCTTCGCTGCCCTTCATGACCAGGCTGCGCGAGCTCTGCACCCAGCACGGCGCGCTGCTGATCCTCGACGAGGTCATGACGGGTTTCCGCGTCGGCCTCGCCAGCGCGCAAGGGCACTACGCCAAGCTGATCCCGGGCTTCACGCCCGACATCTCGACCTTCGGCAAGGTCATCGGCGGCGGCATGCCGCTGGCCGCCTTCGGCGCGCGGCGCGAGATCATGGCGCACCTTGCCCCGCTGGGCGGCGTCTACCAGGCCGGCACGCTCTCGGGCAACCCGATCGCCACGGCCTGCGGGCTGGCGACGCTGCGCGAGATCGCCAAGCCCGGCTTCTTCGAAGCACTGGGTGAGCGCACGCGCGTGCTCGTCGACGGCCTCAAGACCGTCGCTGCCGAGAACGGTGTGCCCTTCAGCGCCGACTGCGAAGGCGGCATGTTCGGCTTCTTCCTGATGCCCGAGCTGCCGCAGAACTACACGACCGTGATGAGCACCGACAAGGAGCGCTTCAACCGCTTCTTCCACGCCATGCTGGACGCCGGCGTCTACCTCGCGCCGGCGCTGTACGAGGCCGGCTTCGTGAGCAGCGCCCACACCGGCGCCGACATCGAGCACACCCTGCAGGCCGCCCGCGCGGCGCTGCGCTGAACCCGCGCGTCATGCACCTCCACATCCTCGGCATCTGCGGCACCTTCATGGGCGGCCTCGCCGCGCTCGCGCGCGAAGCCGGCCACAAGGTGACGGGCTGCGATGCCAACGTCTACCCGCCGATGAGCGACCAGCTCCAGGCCCTGGGCATCGAGCTGATCTCGGGCTTCGGCGCCGAGCAGCTCGAGCTCAAGCCCGATGTCTTCGTCGTCGGCAACGTCGTCACGCGCGGCGCCAGGTTCCCGCTGATGGAAGCCATCCTCGACGCCGGCCTGCCCTACGCCAGCGGCCCGCAGTGGCTGGCCGAGCACGTGCTGCAGGGCCGCCATGTGCTGGCCGTGGCCGGCACGCACGGCAAGACCACGACGACCTCGATGCTGGCCTGGATCCTCGAGCACGCCGGGCTGCAGCCGGGCTTTCTCGTCGGCGGCGTGCCGCAGAACTTCGGCGTTAGTGCGCGCCTGGGCGGCGGCAAGTGTTTTGTCATCGAGGCCGACGAATACGACACCGCCTTCTTCGACAAGCGCAGCAAGTTCGTCCACTACCGTCCGCGCACGGCCGTGCTGAACAACCTCGAGTACGACCACGCCGACATCTTCCCCGACCTCGGCGCCATCGAGACCCAGTTCCACCACCTCGTGCGCACGGTGCCGGGCAGCGGCCGCCTCGTCGTCAACGCGCGCGAGGAGTCGCTGCAGCGCGTGCTCGCGCGCGGCTGCTGGAGCGAGGTCCAGCGCTTCGGCACGCGCAAGGAAGAGCCCGGCGCCCTGCGCGCGCGCGGCGAGCCGCAGGCCTTCGACGTGCTGCGCGGCAGCCTCAAGGTCGCGCGCGTCGAGTGGAGCCTGATCGGCGAGCACAACCAGCTCAACGCCCTGGCCGCCATCGCCGCGGCCGAGCACGTCGGCGTCACGCCCGAGCAGGCCGCCGCCGCGCTGGCCGAGTTCAAGAACGTGCGCCGCCGCATGGAGCTGCGCGGCGAGGTGAACGGCATCAAGGTCTACGACGACTTCGCCCACCACCCGACGGCGCTGCGCACCACCATCGACGGCCTGCGCCGGCGCATCGCGCCGAGCGAGCGCATCCTCGCCATCTTCGAGCCGCGCTCCAACACCATGAAGCTCGGCACGATGAAGGCGCAGCTGCCCTGGGCGCTCGAAGAGGCCGACCTTTCCTTCTGCCAGCAGGGCGGCCTCGACTGGGACGCCGCCGAGGCGCTCGCGCCGCTGGGCGAGCTGGCCGTCGTGGCACCCGATGTGGACGCGCTCGTCGCGCGCATCGTCGAGCGCGCCAAGCCCGGCGACCACCTGCTTTGCATGAGCAACGGCGGTTTCGGCGGCATTCACGACAAGCTGCTGAAAGCCCTGGCCGCGAAGGCCTGAGCGCCGTCCCTCGCGCCGCTGCCGCCGTGAGCCTCACCCACCTGCTCTACCTCCACGGCTTCCGCTCCTCGCCGCAATCGACCAAGGCGCGACGCATGGCGCGCTGGGTCGCCGAGGAGCAGCCGCTGCTGCGCTTCGAGAACCCGCAGCTGCCGCCCTCGCCGGCCGAGGCCATCGCGCTGTGCGAGCGCCTTGTCGCCGGCTGGCCCATCGAGCGCATGGCCGTCGTCGGCAGCTCGCTCGGCGGCTTTTATGCCACCGTGCTGGCCGAGCGCCTGGGCTGCCGCGCCGCGGTGCTCAACCCGGCCGTCGATCCGGCGCGCGACCTGCACGCCTACATCGGCACGCAAAGTTATTGGCACGACGCCAGCCAGACCTTCGAGGTCCTTCCTGAGTTCATGGACGAGCTGCAGGGCATGACGCCGGGCCCGCTGCGCGATCCACAACGCTATTTCGCGCTGATCGCCAAGGGCGACGAGCTGCTCGACTGGCGCGAGATGTCCGCCCGCTACCAGGGCGCGCACATGGTGCTGCTCGAAGGCAGCGACCACGGCATCACCGATTTCGAAGACCATCTCCCCGCGCTGACCCGCTTTTTGCTCGAAACCCCATGAGACTCACCAACAAGATCTGCATCGTCACCGGCGCCGCCCAGGGCATCGGCCTGGCCACGGCCTGCAAGTTCGCGCGCGAAGGCGCCCATGTCATCGTCTGCGACCTCAAGCCCGAAGGCGTCGAGGCGGCCGTCTCGGCCTGCCGCGCGCAGGGCCCGCAGGAGCACCGCGGCCACGTCGTCGACGTCACCGACCGCGTCTCGGTCGACCTGATGGTCAACGCCGTGCTGGCCGAGTTCGGCCGCATCGACGTGCTCGTCAACAACGCCGGCATCACCAAGGATGCGCGCCTGCAGAAGATGACGCTGACGCAGTTCGACGCCGTCATCGACGTCAACCTGCGCGGCGTCTTCCACTGCGCCCAGGCCGTGGCCGACACCATGGTGGCGCAGGGCACGGGCGTGATCCTCAACGCCTCGTCCGTCGTCGGCATCTACGGCAACTTCGGCCAGACCAACTACGCTGCCACCAAGTTCGGCGTGATCGGCTTCACCAAGACCTGGAGCCGCGAGCTCGGCCCCAAGGGCGTGCGCGTCAATGCCGTGGCGCCGGGCTTCGTCGAGACACCCATCCTCGGCACCGTGCCCGACAAGGTCCTGGCCGAGATGTGCCAGCATGTGCCGCTGCGCCGCCTCGGCAAGCCGGAGGAGATCGCCAATGTCTACGCCTTCCTCGCCAGCGACGAGGCCAGCTACGTGAACGGCGCCGTCCTGGAAGTCTCGGGCGGCATGACGGTCTGATCCAAGGAGCTTCGATGCGCGCGTCCCGACTCGGTTCGATCCTGGTGGTGGCCGTCGCGCTTCTGGCGGCACTGGCCCAAGCCCAGCCGGGCGGCAGCGCGGCGGCCAGCGCCGCAACGCCGTCGGCGTCGGCGACGCCCTTCGCGGCAGCGGACTACCAGGCGCTGTGGGACGCCTGGCTGCACACGGCCGGCCCGAGCGGTTTCGAGTTCCGCGTGTTCGAAAGCGCCGACGTCAAGCTCGCCCGCCTGGCGCGTGTCCAGCGCTGGGGCGCCGGGACGCGCTACCCGCTGGAGCTCCGCAAGGCCGACAGCCTGGTCGACCTCCCGCCCGCCTGGCGCGTGCCGCTGTCGCAGCTCTTCGGCGATGGCCAGCGCAGCCCGGTCTTCTCCGTCGGCCAAGGTGAGCAGACGCGCTGGACGGTGCTTGAGCTGACGCGCCGCACGCCCGTCGTCCAGGCAAAAACCGCCGACGAATTCCAGCGCAAGGCCGCGCGCTGGATCGACGAAGGCAAGCTGCCGCCGCCGGACGTGCTGCGCAGCGACCCGGCCGAGCGCGCCCGCGCGGCGTTCTGGCGCGCCCCGACGCCTGAACAGCTGGCGAGGGTGCCGGCGGACCTGTCGCCCAATGTGCGCTTCGGCAATGGCATGACGCCGCTGACGCAGGCCGTCCTCGCCGGCCACCTGGACGTCGCCAAGGCCCTGCTCCAGCGCGGCGCCGACCCTGCGCTGTGCGGGCTCTGGGGCTGCGCATTGCAAACCGCGCTGTGGCTCAAGGACCCGCAGCAGGGCGACGAAGCCATCAAGCTGCTGCTCGCCGCGGGCGCCAAGCCGGACGTGATCGACCCCGCCTTCGACGCCGCCGCCAGCACGCCGCTGGTCGACGCGATCAGGAAGCATCGGGACAGCGCCGTCGGCCTGCTGCTCGCCGCCGGCGCCTCGCCCGACGGCGTGGCAGGCACGCGCTTCATCCCCCTGGGTGCGGCGCTGGCGACCGGCCAGCGCGCGCAGGCCGAGGCCTTGCTGGCGCACGGGGCCAGCCCGCTGCCCTGGCGCGATCGCGCCCGCGACCCGATCGGCGCCACCACGACCATCACCATGAACGCCCAGGAGTCCAAGGACCCGGCCCTGGTGGCGTGGGCCGAGCAGCTCTTGATGGACGCCGCCGCGAAGTCGCCGCGCTACCAGTGGGATGCCCGCATCGAGCAGGACGGCAAGCGCTTTGCGCTCACCGACGGCGCGACGCTGAACCTGCGGGCCGCGCCCTTCAAGCTGGTGCTGACGCTGCTGCCGAGCAGCGACGCGTCGGTGGTGCTGGTGGCCTCCCGCTCGCCGGACCTGGCCCGGCAGGTGCGCCAGGTCGAGAAGCGCAACAACGTATTCAACGACAGCGCGAGCACGGCGCTGGCCGTCCCGCCGGATCCGGACTCCTTCGACCTGATGCTGTATGCGACCGAAGCGCCCAAGGACGCACGGCCCGACCGCGCCTGGGGCGGCCACATGCACCTGGCCCGCCTGGAAGATGCCAACGACCGCCCCGACTTCCACGAGCTGCGCGAGGCCCAGCACGAGTACGTCCGGGAGTTCCGCGCCATCGCGGAGGTATCCGAGGACGACCGCCCGCCGGTCACGACGCCGCTTTCGAGCCTGAAGGGTGCCCGCCTCACCGTGGCGCTGGGCGCGCCGATGCACATCGAACGCTTCGGCTACCAGCGCCTCATCGCGCCGCGCGTCGTGACCCTGGCCTTCCGCTGAAGCAGGCGGGTAGCCCGGCCGGGACCCTGCGATCCATCGGCGACAATGCCGCCATGTTTGCCCTGTTCGATGAAGCCGGAAAGTTCCTCGCCGGCCGCGTGATGTCCGAAGCCGAAAGCTCGATGCAGATCGAGCTCGAGTCGGGCAAGCGCGTGAAGGTGAAGGCAGCCAATGTGCTGCTGAAGTTCGAGAAGCCGGCGCCCAGCGAATTGATCGGCAGCGCCCAGGCGCTGTCGCAGGAGATCGACCTCGACCTGGCCTGGGAGTTCGCGCCCGAGACCGAGTTCGGCTTTGCCGAGCTGGCCCGCGACTATTTCGACGCCAAGGCGGGCGTGACGCACCAGGCCGCCGCGCTGTTCCGCCTGTATGAGGCGCCGCACTATTTCCGCCGCTCGGGCAAGGGCCTGTTCAAGAAGGCGCCGGCCGAGATCGTCAAGGCGGCCCTGCTCGGCATCGAGCGCAAGAAGCAGCAGGCCGCCCAGATCGAATCCTGGGCCGAGGAGCTGGCCGCGGGCCGCTGCCCCGCGCCGATCCAGGAGCAGATCTACAAGGTGCTGTTCAAGCCGGACAAGAACGGCCCCGAGTACAAGGCCGTCGTCGAGGCGACGCGGCGCGCCCACAAGGCGCCGCTGGACCTGCTCAAGGACGCCGGCGCGATCACGAGCCCCTACCAGTTCCACTGGAAGCGCTTCCTGTTCGAGAACTTCCCCAAGGGCACGGGCTTCCCGGCGCTGACGGCGCCTGCGATCGACGACGAACTGCCGCTGGCCGAGGTCGACGCCTTCTCGATCGACGATTCCTCCACGACCGAGATCGACGACGCGCTGTCCGTGCGCGGCCTCGGTTCGGGCGTGGTGAGCTTCGGCATCCACATCGCGGCGCCGGCGCTGGCTTTTCCGCCCGACTCGCCGGTCGACCAGGTGGCGCGCGCGCGCCTCTCGACCGTCTACATGCCGGGCTGGAAGCTGACCATGCTGCCCGACGAGGTCGTGCAGGCGTACACGCTGATCGAAGGGCGCGACTGCCCGGCCGTGTCGGTCTACTTCGAGATCGACGAGACGACGCTCGCGATCAAGTCCAGCCGCACCGCGCTCGAGCGCGTGCCCATCCGCGCCAACCTGCGCCACGACAAGCTCGACGGCATCGTCACCGAGGCCAGCCTGAGCGGCGACGCGCCGGCCGACTACGCCTTCGCGCCCGAGCTGGCGTTCACGCACCGCCTCGCCAAGGCGCTCAAGGCGCAGCGCGAGCAGGTGCGCGGCAAGCCCGAGACCTTCAACCGCCCGGACTACAACTTCCGCCTCGAAGGCAACGATGGCCGCGAGCCCGATGGCAGCGAGACCGTGCAGATCAGCGTGCGCGCCCGCGGCCAGGCGCTGGACCTGATCGTGGCCGAGGCGATGATCCTGGCCAACTCGACCTGGGGCGGCTGGCTGGCCGAACTGGGCCTGCCGGGCATCTACCGCAGCCAGGTCTCGCTCGCGCCGGGCATCAAGGTGCGCATGGGCACCAAGCCGCTGCCGCACGCCGGCATGGGCGTGGCGCAGTACACCTGGGCGACCTCGCCGCTGCGCCGCTATGTCGACCTCGTCAACCAGTGGCAGATCATCTGCTGCGTGCGCAACGGCCGCATGGCGCCGCTGGCCGCGCACTTCAAGCCCAAGGACGCGAACCTGTTCTCGATCATCTCGGGCTTCGACGCGGCCTACTCGGCCTACAACGGCTTCCAGAACGGCATCGAGCGCTTCTGGACGCTGCGCTGGCTGCAGCAGAACGGCGTCCAGGAACTCGAAGCCGCCATCATGAAGGACGGCCTGGTGCGCGCCGACACGCTGCCGCTGGTCTTCAAGGCGCTGGGCTGCGAAGGCCTGCCGCGCGGCGCGCAGGTGCGCGTGCGCCTGACCGGCATCGACGAGATGACGCTGGACGTGCACGCCAAGCTCATCGAGCGCCTCGACACGGCCGCTGCCGCCGCCGCGCCGGCCGAAGAGGACGATGACGCCGAGGGCGAGGAGGCGCAGGCCGGCCCGCTCACCCTGGCCATCGACGTGAACGCCGAGGAAGGCGAAGCCACTCCCAGCCCATGACGCGCAACGGATGAAACTCAGCGGCCTGCAAATCGCCTTGCTCGTCTCCGCCAGCCTGCACGCTGGCGTGCTGGCCATTCGCATTGCCGCTCCCGACACCTTCAAGCGCGTCTTCGAGGATCAGCCGCTCGAGGTCATCCTCGTCAACACGCGTTCCAACGAGGCGCCGGCCAAGGCCACGGCGCTGGCGCAGGCCAATCTGGCCGGCGGCGGCGAAGTCGACCGCGGCCGCGCCACCTCGCCGCTGCCGCCGAGCAAGCTGCTCGAGATCGGCGAGCAGGCCGAGGAGTCACACGCCCAGATCACGCAGCTGCAGCAGGAGCAGCAGCAACTGCTGACGCTGGTGCGCCGCGAGCTCGCCAAGCTGCCCGACCCCGACCCGCTGCGCCGGGACACCGCCCAGGCGCAGGACGAGGCCGAGCACCGCCGCCAGCTCGTGCAGCTGCTCGCCGAGATCGAGAAGCGCGTCAACGAGGAGAACGCGCGGCCGCGCAAGCGCTACGTGAGCCCGGCCACGCGCGAGGTCGTCTACGCCGGCTACTACGACGGCCTGCGCCGCCGCATCGAAGACCGCGGCACGCGCGACTTTCCCGAGCTGAACGGCCGCAAGCTCTACGGCGCGCTGACGATGAACATCCAGGTCGACTACCGCGGCCGCGTCGTCGAGACCGAGATCGTCGTGAGCTCGGGCAACCCGCTGCTCGACCGCCGCGCCATCGCCATCGTCCAGGCCTGCGCGCCCTTCGCGCCGTTCACGCCGGCGATGCGACGCGGCGCCGAGGTGCTGGTCATCACGTCGCGCTTCCGCTTCACGCGCGAGGACGGGCTGGAGACACAGCTCGGCAACGCGCTGTCCCAATAATCCCAAGACGATGGCCAGCGCTGAAACTTCGCGATATGCCGTAGCCGGCAACCCCGTCGAGCACAGCCGCTCGCCGCGCATCCACGCGCTCTTTGCCGCGCAGACCGGCCAGTCGCTCACCTACGAGCGCCTGCTGTGCCCGCTCGACGGCTTCGTCACGACGCTGCGCGAGTTCGCGGCGGCCGGCGCGTCGGGCTGCAACGTCACCGTGCCTTTCAAGTTCGAGGCCCATGCGCTGGCCGACCGGCTGACCGAGCGCGCGCGCTTGGCGGGCGCCGTGAACGCGCTGCGCTTCGACGCGCCGTCCGATGGCGGCTGGCTCGGCGACAACACCGACGGCGCCGGCCTGGTGCGCGACATCGAGCACAACGCCGGCTTCGCGCTGGCCGGCCGCCGCGTGCTGCTGCTCGGCGCGGGCGGCGCCTCCAGCGGCGTGCTCGGCAGCCTGATTGCGGCGCGGCCGCGCGAGATCGTCGTCGCCAATCGTTCGGACGACAAGGCGCTGGACCTGATCCTGCGCCATGCCGACTGGGCCGCGCAGCATGGCGTGCAGCTTGCCGCGCGCGGACTCGGCGATTGCGGCGCCGGCTTCGAACTGCTCGTCAACGGCACGAGCGCCAGCCTCTCAGGCGCCGGCGTGCCGGTGGCCGGCGGCGTGCTGGCGCCCGGCGCGCTGGCGGTGGACATGATGTACGGCCCCGCGGCCGCGCCCTTCCTGGCCTGGGCGCGCGCGCAAGGCGCGGTGGCGCGCGACGGCCTGGGCATGCTGGTCGAGCAGGCGGCCGAGAGCTTCGAGCTCTGGCGCGGCGTCGCGCCCGACAGCGCGGCCGTGCTGGCGCAGCTGCGCAGCGAGATCGAGGCCGCCGCCGGAGCGCCGAGGCCGGCATGAAAGCCGCGCTGCGCCTGCTGGCCATCCTGCTGCTGGCCGTCATCACCCTGCAGGTCTACTTTGCCGGCCGAATCCTGATGATGCGCTGGATCGCGCCGGAGTCGACCACCTTCGAGCGCTCCGAGATCTGGCGCCTCGCCCTCGAGCAACACCAGGTCCTGTGGGCGCAACGCTGGGTGGACGGTGACCGGCTCTCGCGCCAGCTCAAGCGCGCCGTGATCGCCAGCGAGGACTCGACCTTCGTCGACCACGGCGGCGTCGACTGGGACGCGGTCGAGAAGGCCTACGCCAAGAACGAGAAGGCCGAGGCGCGCGCCGAAGCCCGCGCCGAGCGCAACCCCAGGGCGCGCGCCGCGCCGCCGCCGGCCAAGATCGTCGGCGGCTCGACGATCTCGCAGCAGCTCGCCAAGAACCTCTTCCTCAGCGGCGAGCGCCACTTCATCCGCAAGGGCCAGGAGCTGCTGATTACGCTGATGCTCGAGGCCCTGCTCGACAAGGACCGCATCCTCACGCTCTACCTCAATCACGTCGAATGGGGCGAGGGCGTGTTCGGCGCCGAGGCGGCAGCACACCACTACTTCCGCGAAAGCGCGGCCCAGTTGGGCCCGTTCGAGTCGGCGCGCCTGGCCGTCATGCTGCCGGCGCCCAAGCGCTTCGAGAAACGCCCCAACTCGCCTTACGTGCTGGGCCGCTCGGCCGTGATCGTGGCGCGCATGCCGGCGGTGGAGCTGCCCTGAATGAATATGGACCGGGAGACGACCGAGATCGCCGCCACCGCCGCGCGCATGATCGTGGAGGAAGGGCTCGAATACGGTCCGGCCAAGCACCGGGCACTCAAGGCCCTGGGTCTGCCGGGCCGCACCCGGCTGCCGGGCAATGACGAGGTCGAGGACCAGGTCCGCGAGTACATCGAGCTGTTCTGCGCCGATACGCAGCCCGGCGAGCTGGCGGCCCTGCGCCAGCTCGCGCTGTCCTGGATGGAGCGGCTGGCCGAGTTCCGGCCGCACCTGGCCGGCGCGGTGTGGCGCGGCACGGCGACGCGGCTCTCGGCGATCCACTTGCAGCTCTTCTGCGACGACCCCAAGAGCACCGAGATCGCGCTGCTGAACTGGAATATCAACTACGAATCCGGCCCGGCCCCGGCCGGCGCGCAGGACGCGCTCTGGCTGGACCTGCCGAGCCGGGAGCTCGGCCAGCACGTGCCGCTTTGCCTGGCCATCTTCGATTTCGACGACCTGCGCGGCGCGCTCAAGCCCGACGCGCGCGGTCGCACCGAGCGCGGCGACGCCGCCGCGCTGCGCAAGCTGCTGGAGGCTTCCGAATGAACCCACGACGTCGCTGGCTGGCCGGCTCGCTGGTCGCCCTGGGCGCTGCGGGCGCCGGCCTCGGCCTCGCCTGGCAGCAGCGGCGCGCCGCCCAGGCCACCGCCATCTCCGCCGAGGCTGCCGCTTTTTGGAGCAGCCACTTCGACGGCCTGGACGGCCACGGCGCCGCCGGCCCGCAGCCCGAGCTCGCGCCCGCCCACCTGCGCGGCCAACCGCTGCTGCTCAATTTTTGGGCAAGCTGGTGCGGCCCCTGCGTACGCGAACTGCCGCTGCTGGCCCGTTTCCAGCAGGCGCAGCAAGCCAAGGGCTGGCGCGTGCTCGGCCTGGCCGTGGATCGGCGCGAGGCCGCGCTCGCCTTTCTGGCCAAGACGCCGCTCGATCTGCAACTCGGGCTGGCCGGCTTGACCGGGCTCGAACTGACTCGCACACTCGGCAACTCGCAAGGCGGGCTGCCGTTTTCGGTGGCCTTCGATGCGCGTGGCGAGATCGTCTGGCGCCGGCTTGGCGAGACCAACCAGGCCGAACTGGATGCACTGGTGGCACAAATGGATGCCAAAAAGTCCTCGGCGGCTTGAAGCAAAAGCTTGCCAGCGTCAAGAAGTAAATTTTTGGGCGCCTGCGTTGAACTGCAGCCAAAAGGCGTAAAGTTCGCCCTTTCCCGCTCGCCGTAGCCCAGGCCTTGCCTGCGCGGCCGACTTTCGATGCAGATTCTCGTCATCCACGGACCCAATCTCAATCTCCTGGGCAGCCGGGAGCCAGAGGTCTATGGTTCGCTGACATTGGCACAGATCGATGCTGATCTGACCAAGATGGCCTCGGAAGAAGGTTTAGCGCTCGAGTCCTTCCAGAGCAATCACGAAGGGGCCTTGATCGACCGGATCCAGGCCGCCGGACGCGACGGCACGCGCTTCATCATCATCAATCCGGCCGCCTACACGCACACGAGCGTGGCCTTGCGCGATGCGCTGGCCGCCGTGGCCCTGCCCTTCGTGGAAGTTCATCTCTCGAACATCCACAAGCGCGAGGATTTCCGGCACCACAGCTACGTCTCGGCCCTGGCCGAAGGCGTGATCTGCGGGCTGGGCGCCCAGGGCTACCAGTTCGCGCTGCGCTTCGCCGCCCAGCGCCTGAAACGGCAAGCCAGCGCCGCCTGACCCCGGCACGCTCGTCCGGGCCCGGCCCGATACACCTCTAATAAGGAGAACCCATGGATCTGCGCAAGCTCAAGACCCTGATCGACCTCGTCTCGGAATCGAACATCTCGGAACTCGAGATCACGGAAGCCGACGGCAAGGTCCGCATCGTCAAGTCCGACGGCAGCGTGGCGGTGCCCATGGCCATGCCCATGATGAGCGCGCCGGTGATGGCCGCCCAGCCGCAGGCAGCAGCCGCGCAGGCGGCCCCGGCCGCGGCCGCTCCGGCCCCCGTCGAAACCGGCCATACCGTCAAGTCGCCGATGGTCGGCACCTTCTACCGCTCGTCCAGCCCGAGCGCCAAGGCGTTTGTCGAAGTCGGCCAGGCCGTCAAGGAAGGCGAGGCCATCTGCATCATCGAGGCGATGAAGATCATGAACGAGATCGATGCCGACAAGAGCGGCACCATCACCAAGATCCTCGTCGAGAACGGCCAGCCTGTGGAGTTTGGACAGCCGCTGTTCATCATCGAATAAAGACTGGCGAACGAGATGTTCAAGAAGATTCTCATTGCCAACCGCGGCGAGATCGCCCTTCGGATTCAGCGCGCCTGCCGCGAACTCGGCGTGCGCTCGGTCGTCGTCTACTCCGAAGCCGACCGCGACGCCAAGTACGTCAAGCTGGCCGACGAGGCCGTCTGCATCGGGCCGGCGCCGTCCAGCCAGAGCTATCTTTCGATGCCGGCCATCATCGCCACGGCCGAGGTGACCGACGCCGAGGCCATCCACCCGGGCTACGGCTTCCTGTCCGAGAACGCCGACTTCGCCGAGCGCGTCGAGCGCAGCGGCTTCACCTTCATCGGCCCGACGGCGGAGAACATCCGCATGATGGGCGACAAGGTCTCGGCCAAGCAGGCCATGATCCGCGCCGGCGTGCCCTGCGTGCCCGGCTCCGAAGGCGCCCTGCCCGATGATCCGAAGGAGATCGTCCGCATCGCGCGTCAGGTCGGCTACCCGGTCATCATCAAGGCGGCGGGCGGCGGCGGTGGCCGCGGCATGCGCGTCGTCCACACCGAGGCGGCGCTCGTCAACGCCGTGCAGACCACCAAGGCCGAAGCGGGTGCCGCCTTCGGCAATCCGCAGGTCTACATGGAGAAGTTCCTGGAGAACCCGCGCCACGTGGAGATCCAGGTGCTGGCCGACGGCCACAAGAACGCCGTCTGGCTCGGCGAGCGCGACTGCTCCATGCAGCGCCGCCACCAGAAGATCATCGAGGAAGCGCCGGCGCCGGGCATCCCGCGCCGCATCATCGAAAAGGTCGGCGAGCGCTGCGCGGCGGCCTGCAAGAAGATGGGCTACCGCGGCGCCGGCACCTTCGAGTTCCTCTACGAGAACGGCGAGTTCTACTTCATCGAGATGAACACGCGCGTGCAGGTCGAGCATCCGGTGACGGAGCTCGTCACGGGCATCGACATCGTGCAGATGCAGATCCGTGTGGCTGCCGGCGAGAAGCTGCCGTTCACGCAGCGCCAGATCACGATGCGCGGCCACGCCATCGAGTGCCGCGTCAACGCCGAGGATCCGGTCAAGTTCACGCCCTCGCCGGGCCGCATCACGATGTGGCACCCGCCGGGCGGCCCCGGCGTGCGCGTCGACTCGCATGCCTACACGAACTACTTCGTGCCGCCGCACTACGACTCGATGATCGGCAAGATCATCGTCCATGGCGACACCCGCGAGCAGGCGCTCGCGCGCATGCGCATCGCGCTGAGCGAGACCGTCGTCGAGGGCATCCAGACCAACATCCCGCTGCACCGCGAGCTGATGGCCGACGCGAAGTTCATCGAAGGCGGCACGAGCATCCACTATCTCGAAGCCTGGATGCAGGAACACAAGCGATGAACTGGAGCCCCTCGCCCGGTCTTGCCCCGCTGAACGCGGGCAAGCCCAGTCGGCCGAACGGCAAGCATGCCGTTCGGCGCTCGCCAGCCGCGATAGAGCGCGCAGGCGCTCTATCGGTGCGGGCTCGCTCCCCCGAGGGGCTGAGTCGCGACCGAGGACAGCACCTGCGTGCTGTCCGACGCGCGACGAAGGACCGATCGCGTCTCGCGCGATCGGGCTGGTCGAGGCGGCCTGCGGCATCGAGCCGCAAGCCGTCACCGGCGGGCCGGCTTAGGGCGTCCCGGCGCTCGACCCGGAGTACCGCGGCCGCGACGGCCAGGCGGGAGGCCTGATGGCTGCGCTGCATGAACTCGTGCTGATCTGCCCCGAGGACGCGGTCGAGACCGTGTCCGACGCGCTGATGGAGGTCGACGCGCTCGCCGTCTCGGTCGAGGACGCCGACGCCGACACCGCCGCCGAGCGCGCGCTGTTCGGCGAGCCCGGCATGCCTGCGCCCAAGCCGGGCTGGCAGCGCTCGGCCGTCAAGGCGCTGTTCGAGACCGAGGCCGCGGCGACCGAGGCCGTGACGCTGCTGCTCGCCCAGGACTGGGCCGCCGACGTCCACGTGCAGACGCTCCAGCCCGTCGAGGAGCAGGACTGGGTGCGCCTCACGCAGTCGCAGTTCGCGCCCGTCGACATCACGCCGAGCTTCTGGATCGTGCCCTCTTGGCACGAGGCACCGGCCGCCGCGACGACCATCATGCGGCTCGACCCGGGCCTCGCGTTCGGCACCGGCACGCACCCGACGACGCGCATGTGCCTGCGCTGGATCGCGCGCCACGCCGACGCGGCCAGGCCGTGGGAGCGCGTGCTCGACTACGGCTGCGGCTCGGGCATCCTCGCGATCGGCGCGGCGCTGTTCGGCGCGCGCGGCATCGACGCGGTCGACATCGACCCGGCCGCCGTCACGTCGACGCTCGCGAACGCCGCGGCGAACGGCGTGACGCTGCGTGCGGGCCTGCCCGAGCTCGCGCAGGGCGCCTACCCGCTCGTGCTCGCGAACATCCTCGCCTCGCCGCTCAAGCTGCTCGCGCCGCTGCTGTGCGCGCACCTCGCGCCCGGCGCGCCGCTCGTGCTCGCGGGCATCCTCGAGCGCCAGGCCGAGGCGTTGCAGGCGGCCTACGCGCCCTGGGTCCAACTCGAGGTCGGCGACCGCGAAGACGGCTGGATTCTGATGACCGCCACGCGTTGAGCCGCGCGCGCGTGGCATCATCGCGGCCATGAGCCTCGCGACCCGCTGTACCGCTTGCGGCACGATCTTCCGGGTCGTGCAGGACCAGCTGCGCGTGTCCGAAGGCTGGGTGCGCTGCGGCCGCTGCGCCGAGGTCTTCGACGCGCGCCAGCAGCTGTTCGACATGGAGCGCGAGGCGCCGCCGGCCTGGACCGGCTCGCAGCGCATGCCGCTCGCGCCCGAGCCGGCGCCCGCGCCGAGCCATGCGCCCGAGCCGGTGGCCGCACCCGCCGCGCATTTCGAGCCCGCGCCGGACTACGCCGCCGCGCCGCCACCCGCGCCGAGCCACGCCGAGCCGCCGGCGTCGGCCTACGCGCCCACGCCGCCGGCCGCTGCGGTGCCGGCACCCGCGGCGGAGCTCGCGGCGGAGCTCGCGGCCGCGCGCGACAGCGTGCCCGACGATGCGGGCGCGAGCCCTGCACCGCATTACGACGCCGCACCAGGCCACGCGTCGTCGCGCATCGAGCCGAGCTTCGACGCGGCGCCGCCGGCGCGCGCCGAGCCGGTATGGGACGAGCCCGCTTCGGCCAAGGCCGGCGAGCCGCCCGCCACGCCCGGCAGCTTCGCGACGGCGTTCGAGGCGAGCCTGCACGCCGAGCCGCGCGCGTCGCGCCTCGCGGCGGCCGATGCCGAGGCCGATGCCGGCCCCGCGTCGATGCTCGCGGCGGACGCGGCCGACGCGGCGCCGCCGCAGCCCGCGAACCCGGCCAGGAAAAAACCCAGGGCCAGGCCCGACGCGGGCGCCGAGGGCTACGTGCCCTCGTTCATGCGCCATGCGCAGGAACGCGAGCGCCTGCGCCGGCCGAGCGTGCGCGTCGGCCTCGGCGTCGCGACCGGCCTGCTCGGCGCGCTGCTCGTCGTGCAGGCGGCGCACCACTGGCGCGACGCGATCGCGGCGGCCTACCCGCCCGCGCGTGGCGCGCTCGAGGCGCTGTGCCGCGTCGGCGCCTGCCGCGTCGAGCCCTGGCGCCGCATCGACGTGCTCAGCGTCGAGAACACCGCGCTCGCCCAGGCCGGCGGCGCCGCCAATCAATACCAGCTCAGCGTCGCGCTGCGCAACAAGGCCGGCTACGACGTCGCCCTGCCCTGGATCGACCTGAGCCTGACCGACGCGAACGGCGCGCTCGTCGCGCGCCGCGCGCTCGCGCCAGCCGACTTCCGCGTCGGCCTCGACGGCAAGCCCGCGAGCCTCGCGGCCGGTAGCGAGCAGTCGCTGCAGGTCGTGCTGAACACCGGCAACCAGAAGGTCAGCGGCTACACGGTCGAGATCTTCAACCCGTAGACCGCTCGCCCCGCGGGCAGAAAAAAAACCCGGCCGGAGCCGGGTTGGGTTGCAGTCGGGCGCGAGGCCCGCTGCCATCAGGGCTTGTTGCCGGTCGGGAAGGGCCACGCGGCTTGCGGGCTCAGCGCCGTCTTCGCTGCCGGAGCGGCAGCCGCCGGGGCTGCGGCGGGCGCAGCGGCAGGCTTGGCGGCCTTCGGAGCAGCCTTCTTCGCAGGCGGCTTGGGTTCGGCAGCCTTCGGGGCAGCCTTCTTCGCGGCCGGCTTCGCAGCAGGCTTGGCGGCAGGCTTCGCGGCGGCCTTCTTCGGCGCAGCAGCCTTCTTGGGGGCTGCGGCCTTCTTCGGCGCGGCAGCCTTCTTGGGGGCGGCAGCCTTCTTCGCCGGCGCGGCCTTCTTCGGGGCAGCAGCCTTCTTCGCCGGCGCGGCCTTCTTCGCAGCGGCCTTCTTCGGGGCGGCGGCCTTCTTGGGGGCAGCAGCCTTCTTCGCCGGTGCAGCCTTCTTCGCCGCAGCCTTCTTCGCCGGAGCGGCCTTCTTCACCGCAGCCTTCTTGGCCGGGGCGGCCTTCTTCGGGGCCGCGGCCTTCTTCGCCGGGGCGGCCTTCTTCGCCGCCGCCTTCTTCGCCGGGGCGGCCTTCTTCACAGCGGCCTTCTTGGCCGGAGCCTTCTTCGCAGTTGCCATTTCAGTTCTCCTTGATCAAGGTAGGAAACACCGCCCGCCGCCAGTCGAACCAACGGCGGTGCGGTCATTCATCGCAGCCGCGGTACGCCGCTTCGCGATGAATTCTTGAGCCGCTGCGCATGCCGCCCAGGCTTCTATGGCCCGGGTCCGGCGCAGCCGCCAATCTCTTTGTTCTCAAAACCTGCTCACATGGAACCGAGTGGCCAGCGCCGCCCGGCTCCGCGTCAATCCCAGCTCAGCGCACCTCCGGACTGGTACTCGATGACGCGCGTCTCGAAGAAGTTGCGCTCCTTCTTCAAGTCGATCATTTCGCTCATCCACGGGAACGGGTTCTCTTCGTTCGGGAAGAGTTCCTCGAGGCCGATCTGCACCGCGCGACGGTTCGCGATGAAGCGCAGATAGCCCTTGAACATCGACGCGTTGAGGCCCAGCACGCCGCGCGGCATGGTGTCCTCGGCGTAGCGGTACTCGAGCTCGACGGCCTTCAGGAACAGCGCCTTGATCTCGGCGCGGAACTCCGGCGTCCACAGGTGCGGGTTCTCGAGCTTGATCTGGTTGATCAGGTCGATGCCGAAGTTGCAGTGCATCGACTCGTCGCGCAGGATGTACTGGTACTGCTCGGCCGCGCCGGTCATCTTGTTCTGCCGGCCCATCGCGAGGATCTGCGTGAAGCCGACGTAGAAGAACAGGCCTTCCATCAGGCAGGCGAACACGATCAGGCTCTTGAGCAGGGTCTGGTCGGCGGCCGGCGTGCCGGTGTGGAAGTCTTTGTCCATGATCGCGCCGATGAAGGGGATCAGGAACTCGTCCTTGTCGCGGATCGACTTGACCTCGTTGTAGGCATTGAAGATCTCCGACTCGTCCAGGCCCAGCGACTCGACGATGTACTGGTAGGCGTGGGTGTGGATCGCCTCTTCGAAGGCCTGGCGCAGCAGGAACTGGCGGCACTCGGGCGCCGTGATGTGGCGGTAGGTGCCCAGCACGATGTTGTTCGCGGCGAGCGAGTCGGCCGTGACGAAGAAGCCGAGGTTGCGCTTGATGATGCGGCGCTCGTCCTCCGAAAGCCCGTTCGGGTCCTTCCAGAGCGCGATGTCGCGGCTCATGTTCACTTCCTGCGGCATCCAGTGGTTCGCGCAGGTGGCGAGGTACTTCTCCCAGGCCCACTTGTACTTGAACGGGACGAGCTGGTTGACGTCGGTCGCGCCGTTGATGATGCGCTTGTCGGCGGCCTTCACGCGGCGCTCGGTCGCGTCGACCTTGGCCGCGGCGATCGCGGGCGCGCCGACGGATGCGGCGTTGCCGGCCGGCATGTAGTCGTTGAAGCTCGGGGGCTGGCTGGCGGCGGGCTTGCCGCCCGACGCCGCGGCGATCTGCGGCGTGAGCACTGCGTTGGCGCCGGAGGCGCCGGGACCGCGAGGGGCAGTGTTCAGGTCTTCTTCCCAATCCAGCATGTTGGACTTCCTATGCGTCGAATTATCAGAGTGTTGTGTTCAAACACCAAGGACTTCTTGACAGATGCGTGAGTTGCTTCTCGCTTCGTCGCGCGTCCTCGGGTCCTGCGTGCGCGTCTTCGCGCGCTCCGCAAAAATCATCGATCGGCCGGAAAGGCCGATGAACACGGGGCTTTCGGCCGATGGCCGGTTTTGCCGCGTGTTCATCGTGGCCGCGCGCGCGCGCCGCGCCGCAGTTGCAGCTTCGACACACATCGCGCGCGTGGCCATCGCGATCGCCGCGCTTACTGGCAGGCCTCGCACTCTTCGAAGCCCGGGTCGCCGGGGCGCATCATGCACACCGCGCCTTCGGCTTCGGGCATCGCGACCGGTGCGGCCGCGACCGGCGCGGCGCTGTACTCGCCCGCGCCGCTCGACACCGCGTTGAGCTGGCCCGACTTCGTGACCGTGCTCTTCTCGGCGTGCGTCGCGCCGACCGTGCGCAGGTAGTAGGTCGTCTTCAGGCCGCGCAGCCACGCGAGCTTGTAGGTCTCGTCGAGCTTCTTGCCCGACGCGCCGGCCATGTAGAGGTTCAGGCTCTGCGCCTGGTCGATCCACTTCTGGCGGCGCGCGCCGGCCTCGATCAGCCAATGCGTGTCGACCTCGAACGCGGTGGCGTACAGGGCCTTGAGCTCCTCGGGCACGCGGTCGATGCGGCGCAGCGATCCGTCGAAGTGCTTGAGGTCCATGACCATCACGTCGTCCCACAGGCCGAGCTTCTTGAGGTCGCGCACCAGCCATTCGTTGATGACGGTGAACTCGCCCGAGAGGTTGGACTTGACCGACAGGTTGCCGAAGCAGGGTTCGATCGACGCGTCGACGCCGATGATGTTGGAGATCGTCGCGGTCGGCGCGATCGCCACGCAGTTGCTGTTGCGCATGCCGTGCGTCGCGATCTTCGCGCGCAGGCCGTCCCAGTCGAGCGTGCTCGAGCGGTCGACCTCGACATGGCCGCCGCGTTCCCGGGCGAGCAGGTCGAGCGAGTCCATCGGCAGGATGCCGCGGTCCCACAGCGAGCCGCGGTAGCTGCTGTAGCGGCCGCGCTCCTGGGCCAGCTCGGTCGAGGCCTGGTAGGCGTAGTAGCAGATCGCCTCCATCGAGCGGTCGGCGAACTCGACGGCGGCGGCCGACGCGTAGGGCGTGCGCAGCGCGTAGAGCGCGTCCTGGAAGCCCATCAGGCCGAGGCCGACCGGGCGGTGGCGCAGGTTCGAGTCGCGCGCCTTCTTGACGGCGTAGTAGTTGATGTCGATCACGTTGTCGAGCATGCGCATCGCCGTCGAGACGGTCCGGCGCAGCTTGTCGTGGTCGATCGCGCCGTCCTTCAAGTGCTGGACCAGGTTGACCGAGCCGAGGTTGCACACGGCGATCTCGGTGTCGTTGGTGTTCAGCGTGATCTCGGTGCACAGGTTCGACGAGTGCACGACGCCGACATGCTGCTGCGGCGAGCGCACGTTGCACGCGTCCTTGAACGTGATCCAGGGGTGGCCGGTCTCGAACAGCATGGTCAGCATCTTGCGCCACAGGTCGCGCGCCGGCATGCGCTTGAACGGCTTGATCTCGCCGCGGTCGGCGCTCGCCTCGTAGGCGACGTAGGCGGCCTCGAACTTCGCGCCGAACAGGTCGTGCAGGTCGGGGCAGCTCGACGGGCTGAACAGGGTCCAGTCGCCGCCCTCGTGGACGCGCTTCATGAACAGGTCGGGCACCCAGTTGGCCGTGTTCATGTCGTGGGTGCGGCGGCGGTCGTCGCCGGTGTTCTTGCGCAGCTCGAGGAACTCCTCGATGTCGAGGTGCCAGGTCTCGAGGTAGGCGCACACGGCGCCCTTGCGCTTGCCGCCCTGGTTCACGGCGACGGCCGTGTCGTTGACGACCTTGAGGAAGGGCACGACGCCCTGGCTCTTGCCGTTCGTGCCCTTGATGTGCGAGCCGAGCGCGCGAACCGGGGTCCAGTCGTTGCCCAGGCCGCCGGCGAACTTGCTCAGCAGCGCGTTCTCCTTGAGCGCCTCGTAGATGCCCTCGAGGTCGTCGGAGACCGTCGTCAGGTAGCAGCTCGACAGCTGCGAGCGGCGCGTGCCCGAGTTGAACAGCGTCGGCGTGCTCGACATGAAGTCGAACGTCGACAGCACCTCGTAGAACTCGATCGCGCGCGTTTCGCGGTCGATCTCGTTCAGCGCGAGGCCCATCGCGACGCGCATGAAGAAGGCCTGCGGCATCTCGATGCGGGTGTCGCGCACGTGCAGGAAGTAGCGGTCGAACAGGGTCTGCAGACCGAGGTAGTCGAACTGCAGGTCGCGCTCGGGCTTGAGCGCGGCGCCGAGGCGCGCGAGGTCGAACTGGGCGAGCTTCTCGTCGAGCAGCTCGGCCTGGATGCCCTTCTTGATGAACTGGGGGAAGTACTCGGGGTAGCGCGCGGTCATCTGCGCCTGAGTGACTTCCTCGCCGAGGATCTCGCGGCGGATCGTGTGCAGCAGCAGGCGCGAGGTCGCGTGGGTGTAGCCCGGGTCCTTCTCGATCAGGGTGCGGGCGGCGAGGATCGCGGCCTTGTAGACCTCGTCGATCGGCACGCCGTCGTACAGGTTGCGCTGGGTCTCGGCGAGGATCGGCGCAGCCTTGACGTCGGCGCCGAGGCCTTCGCAGCTCGACTCGATCAGCGCCTGCAGCGCGGCGACGTCGAGCGGCACGCGCTGGCCCTTGTCCACGACCATCAGCGCCGGCAGCGCCGCGGCGGTCTCGCCCTTGGCGGCGCGCTCCTGGGCGCGGCGCTCGCGATACAGCACGTAGGCACGCGCGACCTCATGGTGGCCGCCGCGCATCAGGCCGAGCTCGACCTGGTCCTGGATGTCTTCGATATGGAAGGTGCCGCCGGCCGGGCGCGAGCGCAGCAGCGCGCGCACGACGTTCTCGGTCAGGCCGTCGACGGTCTCGCGCACGCTCGCCGAGGCCGCGCCGCTCGTGCCGTGCACCGCCAGGAAGGCCTTCATCAGGGCCACGGCGATCTTGCTCGGCTCGAAGGCCACCACCGCGCCATTGCGGCGAATGATCTGGTAGGCGTAATAGGCCGACTTCGGCGCCGGCGCGTCTGCCGTGCCGACGTTGGGCGCGCTCTCGGATCCGGCCAGACCGGCTTGGGCGACTTGGGTTTGCATCTGTTTCCTCTGCACGATGTTTCAACGGGGAATGCGCAGCTCTCGACGCGAACGCTTGACGCGCCTGAGTTGCGGTATTCCGTGGGTTTCGTCTTCAGCCGGCTGGCAGCACCGAGTTGCTGCCGCGGCGGGCCTTTGAATGGCGCCCTCGACCCATGCCGGGCCCAGGGACTGGGCACTGATCCGTACGCCTGCCTTGCTCTCAATTCGATGCGAGCCAGAGGCGCGCCGAGGCTTGGCAGCAATGGCGCTACAGGTGTCAGTGCCGAGTCCGCAGGATAGCATGGAGAGACACTATATCTGTGGCATCCAGCCCCTTCAAGCGCTACGGGTAGCGTGCAAATCGCCTTGACAGCCCGGACGTTTTTTGCCCTCCGGCGGTCTCGCAAGGTATGCCGACCAGACCCATCGGCCGCGCGCCCCGATGGCATCGGCAACGCGCCGGCCGACCCCGCATGAACAGTGGGTTAGCTCCCCGAAGCAGCGCGGCAACCCGCGCCAATGCGTGCTCGCTCCGCGGAGCCTGCTCGCCCACGTTGCCGCGACCTCGGCCAACATGGGTGCCGCCGAAGGTCACACTTTCTTTCACCATTGGGACAAGTCCCAGGGCGTTTCGTCAGCCGTTCGGATCGCCGCCGACCGTGATCCCCAGGCGCGCCATGCGATAGCGCATCTGCCGAAGCGACAAGCCCAGGCTCGCGCCGGCCGCCGTGCGGTTGAAGCGATGCTGCTCGAGCGCCCGCATCAGGATGCGGCGCTCGACCTCGTCGAGGTAGGTCGCGAGGTCGGCGGGCAGCTCGTCCTCAGCGACCTGGACGGACGCAGCCGGGGCCCGCGCGTCCGGCATGTCCAGCGCGCCGAACTGGCTGTCGTCGAGCGCCGCATCGAGCAGCGCCTCCGGCAGCCCGAGGTCATCGACGTCGATGAACTCGCCGCCCGAGAGCGCCAGCGCGCGATGCAGAAGGTTCTCGAGTTCGCGCACATTGCCGGGGAAGGCATAGCGCGCGAGCCGCGCCTGCGCGGCCGGCGTCAGCTGGGGCGTCGGCGTGACGCCCGCGTCCTGGGCGATGCGCGCCAGCACGCGCTCGCTGATCAGCGGCACGTCCTCGATGCGCTCGCGCAGCGGCGGCACGCGCACCTGGATGACGTTGAGCCGGTAGAACAAATCCTGGCGGAAGCGCCCCGCCGCCACTTCGGCGCCCAGGTCCTTGTGGGTCGCGCTGAGGATGCGCACATTGACGGGCGCCTCGGCCACGGCGCCGACGGGCCGCACCGAGCGCTCCTGGATCGCGCGCAGCAGCTTGCTCTGCATCGCCAGGGGCAGGTCGCCGATTTCATCGAGGAAGAGCGTGCCGCCGTCCGCGGCCTGGAAGAAACCTTCGCGGTCCTCGTTGGCGCCCGTGAAGGCGCCTTTGCGGTAGCCGAAGAATTCGGCCTCGAGCAGCTGCTCGGGAATGGCACCGCAGTTGACCGCGACGAAACGCTGCCGCGCCCGCGCGCTGATGTCGTGGACAGCGCGCGCCACCAGTTCCTTGCCTGTGCCCGACTCGCCCTGCAGCAGCACCGGCGCCATGCTGCGCGCAACCTTCTCGACCATCTCGCGAACCTGCTGGATGGCGCTGGACTGGCCCGCCAGGCGCGCCAGCGCCGGAGCCGGCGCTGCTGCAACCGGCGCCGCCGGAGCCGTGCTGCGCGGCGCTGTCCCGGTCGATGCCGAAGGCGCCGCCGCCCCACGCCCCAGCGCCGACGCGACGACCAGGCGGAACTGGCGCAGGTCCACGGGCTTGGTCAGGTAGTCGTAGGCACCGGCCTTGAGCGCCTCGACGGCGTTCTCGGGCGAGCCGAAGGCCGTGATGACGATGGCCTTCTCGGCGCGCCGGCCCTGCTCGAGCCAGGCCAGCAGGTCCAGGCCGCTGCCATCGGGCAGGCGCATGTCGGTGATGACAAGGTGATAGGTCTGCCGCTCCAGGCTCGCGAGCGCCTCGCCGACGGTGCCGGCCGTATCGATCTCGTAGCCGTCGCGCAGCAGGCTCAGCTCGTAGAGGTCGCGCAGGTCGGGCTCGTCATCGACGACGAGCAGGCGTGTCTGGCTGGCGTTGCTCACTGATGGATCCTTGGCGCTGGGCGCTCATGGGGTGGGGACGCGCGGCAGGCGCACCGAGAACTCGTTGCCGTCACGGCCCTGCCAGCTACGGCGGCGGTACTGGATGCGTGCGCCGTAGCGCTCGCAAAGTTCCCGACAAATATAGAGGCCGAGCCCGGAGCCGCGGCTGCGGGTCGAGAAGAAGGGCTCGAAGAGGTGCTGCTCCACCTCGGCCGGAATCGGTGCGCCGACGCTGAACACGCGCATGAAGGCGTGGCCCGGATCGTTCTCGGACGCGTCCAGCTCGACCTGCACCGACTGCGGTTCCGGGTCGGCGTGGCGCAACGCGTTGTCGAGCAGGTTGACGAGCACGCGGCGCAGGTGCTCGGGCTCGAAGGCGACGATGAGCGGGTAGGCCGGCACACTGCATCCGAGCGGGCCGGTGGAATTTTCCGGCCGGCCGTTGGTGCGCAGCCAGTCGGCACAGGTCTCGGCGACGATGGCCGCGGCATCCAGCGGCACGGCCGTCGGCGGCGTGCCGGGCGCGACTTCCATGACGTCGTCGACGATGCGCTTGAGGCGCTGCACGTTCGACGCAATCATCTGCGTGAGGCGCTGCTGGCCCGCTTCGAGACCGTCTTCGGCCAGCAGCGCGTTGGCCTGGCCGATGGCGCTCAGCGGGTTGCGGATCTCGTGCGCGATGCCGGCTGACATCCGGCCCATGGCGGCGAGCTTTTCCTGGCGGCTGCGCGCGAGCACGAGGCGGTTGTCCTCGAGGAACAGCACGCACAGGTCCTCGCTGCCCTCGGCCTCGCGGCGGCGCGTGAAGCGCACGCGCACGCGCAGGCTGCGCTGGATACCGTTGCCGAAGCTGACGAGCACGTCGCGCCCGGCCTCGGGCCAGCGCCCGTCGACGAACGCGCGCTCGACCGCCGACACCAGGCCGGTCCAGGCCGCGACGCCGCGCAGCCGGAACGGCGCCGCGCGCACGAGCTGGACCTGCCGCTCGGCGAGCAGCGCGCGCGCGGCCGGGTTCGCGGCGCGCACATGGCCGCGCCGGTCGACGACGAGCACGCCCTCCTGCATCTCCTCGATCACGAGGCGATTGAGCTGGGCCTGCTGGCGCGCGACCTCGAGGCTGCCGCGCGCGGCGCGCTCCTCGCGCGCGAGCCGCGACGCCATCTCGCCGGCGAGCAGGGTGACGACGAAAAAGCCGCTGCCGACGAGTCCGGCCTGGGTCAGGCGCAAGCCGACGTCGGCGCCGCCGAGCACGCCGGCGAGCGCGACGCCGAGCATCACGAGCGTCGCGAGCGCCGCCGTCGCGAGCGCGAGCAGGCGCGGCGTCATCACGCCGGCCATCAGCATCGGCAGCACGAACAGCGCGCTGTAGCTGACGCCGGCGCCGCCGTCGAGCACGTGCAGCGCGCTGAACACGAGCAGGTCGAAGCCGATGCTCGCGAGCCAGTGGCGGCCGACATGGCCGAGGCGCGCCGGCGTCGCGCCGCGCTGCAGGCGCGGCAGCAGCCACAGCACGACGGTCTCGGCCGCGTAGAACATGCATGCGGACAGGACCAGGTGGCGCGGCGGTGAGCCGAGCGCCGCGGCGATCCACTGCGCGAGCAGCAGCACGAGGCCGAGCGCCGCGCGCGCGCCGAGGAAGGCGCGGTACAGGCGCACGAAGCCGGTCAAGCCGGGTTCGGCGCCGGCCGCGGCCTCGTCGTCGAGCGCGTCGAAGCCGCCGGCGGCGTCGCCGGCCGCCGCCTCGAACGAGATCGCGTCGCGCGCCGGCTCGGGCCCGAACCAGGACGAAGTCCTGGCGTCAGCCATGCATGGCCTCGTGGATGTTGCGATGCGCCGCGCAGCAGAACGGCCCGCCGCGCCCGGGCAGCGCCTCGTCGGCGGGCAGGTGCAGGCCGCAATGGGCGCAGGCGACCACGGCCTGCGGCGGCGGGGCGTCGCGGGTGACCGTGCGCTTGCGCGCGCCGAACTTGTTGAACAGCCAGGCGAGCCCGAGCAGCAGGAGCAGGTATTTCATGTATTCGGAAACGGGCGGTGCAGGACGACCTCCAGCACGAAGCGCGAGCCCGCATAGGACAGCAGCAGCAGCGCCGCGCCGACGTAGATCCAGCGCGTCGCGCGCGGACCGCGCAGGCCGAAGCGGCGCCGCCCGACGAGCAGGCCCGCGACGACGGCCCAGCCGAGCAGCGCGAGCAGGGTCTTGTGGTCCCAGCGCCATTGCGGCGTGAGCCAGGCGCCGAGTGCGATCGCGAGCGTCAGCACGACCTGGCCCGCGCCGACGAACTGGAAGGTCAGGCGCTCGAGGCGCAGCAGCGGCAGCTGCGGCGCGTCGGCCGCGGCCAGCCCCTTGTTCAGGCGCAGCCGCGCCTCGGCGCGGTTCAGCAGCACCGCGTGCAGCACGGCGGCGCCGAACAGGCCGTAGCTCGCGAGGCCGAGCAGCCAGTGCAGCGGCTCCCACGGCGAGACGCTCGGGATCGGCACGCCCTGGAACAGGTAGCCGAGCAGCACGCCGAGCGCACCGAGCAGGGCGAGCGCGCGGCGCGCGTTCGCGAGCGGCAGCAGGCGGCTCTCGATCAGGTAGACGGCGATGACCATCCACAGCGTCGCCGACAGCGCGGGCGCGAAGCCGAAGTGCGCGCGCGCGGGCGCCGCGTCGAGGCCGGCGATGTCGATCACGAGCGCCGCGAACTGCGCGGCCCAGCCGACGAGCAGCGCCTGCTGGAGCCGGCGCGGCGCCGCGCGGCCCCAGGCGACGAGCGCGTAGGCGACGAGCGCGAGCAGCGAAGCGCCGGCGAAGGCCGAGGACGATAAAATCATGGATCACAGTTTAATTTGCTATGGCCTCCAACCTGACCGACCGCCTGAGTCGCCTCGTCAAGACGATGCGCGGCCAGGCCCGCATCACCGAGAGCAACGTCCAGGACATGCTGCGCGAAGTGCGCATGGCCCTGCTCGAGGCCGACGTGGCCCTGCCGGTCGTGCGCGACTTCGTCGCGCGCGTCAAGGAGCGCGCGCTCGGCGCCGAAGTCGTCGGCTCGCTGACGCCGGGCCAGACCCTCGTCAGCGTGGTCCACAAGGAACTCGCCGCGACGATGGGCGAAGGCGTCGCCGACATCAACCTCGCGGCCCAGCCGCCGGCCGTGATCCTGATGGCCGGTCTGCAGGGCGCGGGCAAGACCACGACGACGGCCAAGCTCGCCAAGCACCTGATCGAGAAGCGCAAGAAAAAGGTGCTGACGGTCAGCGCCGACGTCTACCGCCCGGCCGCGATCGAGCAGCTCAAGACCGTCACGGCCCAGGCCGGCGCCGAGTGGTTCGCGTCGAGCCCCGAGCAAAAGCCGCGCGAGATCGCGCTGGCCGCGCTCGACTATGCCAAGCGCCACTACTTCGACGTGCTGCTCGTCGACACGGCCGGCCGCCTCGCGATCGACGCGGCGCTGATGGCCGAGATCCGCGACCTGCACGCGGCGCTGAACCCGATCGAGACCCTGTTCGTCGTCGACGCGATGCAGGGTCAGGACGCCGTCAACACGGCCAAGGCCTTCAAGGAGGCGCTGCCCCTGAGCGGCGTGATCCTGACCAAGCTCGACGGCGACTCGCGCGGCGGCGCCGCCCTGTCGGTGCGCCAGGTCACGGGCGCGCCGATCAAGTTCGCCGGCGTGTCCGAGAAGATCGACGGCCTCGAGGTCTTCGACGCCGAGCGCCACGCGGGCCGCGTGCTCGGCATGGGCGATATCGTCGCCCTCGTCGAAGAGGTCACCAAGGGCGTGGACATGGCCTCGGCGGCCAAGCTCGCCGAGAAGATCAAGTCCGGCGACGGCTTCGACCTCAACGACTTTCTCGGCCAGATCTCGCAGATGAAGAAGATGGGCGGCCTGTCGACGCTGATGGACAAGCTGCCGACCCAGATGACGGCCAAGGTCGGCGCGGCCGACGCCGACCGCGCCGAGCGCGACATGCGCCGCATGGAGGGCATCCTCAGCGCGATGACGGCCAAGGAGCGCGCGACGCCGCGCCTGCTGCTCGACGACAAGAGCAAGGCGAGCCGCAAGCGCCGCATCGCGAGCGGCGCGGGCGTGCGGGTCCAGGACGTCAACCGCCTGCTCAATCAGTACGACCAGATGGCCGGCATGATGAAGAAGATGCGCGGCAGCGGGATGATGAAGATGCTCAAGAAGATGGGCGGCCTCAAGGCCCTCGGCGGCATGATGCCGCCGGGCCTCAAGTAGAAAGACAGGTCCGCCCGGCCGGCCGGCGCCGCGACTGTTGCGCCAAGGCCCCATCCTGACCCCGGCCAGGGGCGCAGAAGCGGTGTAAAGCCACGCCTTTGCCGGGGATCGGCCCGGACCTGCGGATTACCATGGGCAGTCGCCCTGTGTTCCCATTGACACGGGAGGCACAATGACGCTTTACGCCCATACAGGTCCTGCGCCGTGGATTCCACCCTGATCGAGCCCCCGCAATCCGCGCTGTCCGGCGTGGCGCGCATGCTCGTGCACGCGGGCAAGCTCCAGGCCAAGGCCGCCGAGGACCTGGTCCGCCAGGCGCGCGAGAAAAAGCAGAGCTTCGTCAGCGCCGTGATCGGCGCCGGCGTCGTGAGCTCGGTCGACCTCGCCCACACGCTCGCCCATGCGCTCGCGCTGCCGCTCGTCGACCTGGGCGCGCTCGACCCACAGCGCCTGCCGCGCGACGTGCTCGACGGCAAGCTTTCGCACCAGTACCAGGTCATCGCGCTCGGCCGGCGCGGCAACAAGCTGTTCATCGGCGGCGCCGACCCGACCGACCAGGAGGTCGTCGAGCGCATCAAGTTCGCGACCCAGCTCCAGCCCGAATGGGTGATCGTCGAGCACGACAAGCTCGCCAAGATGCTCGCGGGCGCGGGCGCGAGCGCGAACGAGGTGCTCGAGTCGCTGGCCGGCGACGACTTCGAGTTCGACGTCACCGAAGACGACGCCCAGCAGCAGGCGCAGGAAACCGAGCTCGCCACCGACGTCGAGGACGCGCCGGTCGTGCGCTTCCTGCAGAAGATGCTCGTCGACGCGATCAACCTGCGCGCGTCCGACCTGCACTTCGAGCCCTACGAATACCATTACCGCGTGCGCTTCCGCGTCGACGGCGAGCTGCGCGAGATCACCCAGCCGCCGATCGCGATCAAGGACAAGCTGTCCTCGCGCATCAAGGTCATCTCGCGCCTGGACATCGCCGAGCGCCGCGTGCCCCAGGACGGGCGCATGAAGCTCAAGTTCGGGAGCAAGGCGATCGACTTCCGGGTGAGCACGCTGCCGACGCTGTTCGGCGAGAAGATCGTGATCCGGATCCTCGACCCCTCGTCCGCCAAGCTCGGCATCGAGGCGCTCGGCTACGAGAAGACCGAGAAGGAGCGCCTGCTCGCGGCGATCCACCGCCCCTACGGCATGGTGCTCGTCACGGGCCCGACCGGCTCGGGCAAGACGGTGTCGCTGTACACCTGCCTGAACCTGCTGAACCAGCCGGGCGTGAACATCTCGACCGTCGAGGATCCGGCCGAAATCAACCTGCCCGGCATCAACCAGGTCAACGTCAACGACAAGGCCGGCCTGAACTTCTCGGCCGCGCTGAAGTCCTTCCTGCGCCAGGACCCGGACATCATCATGGTCGGCGAGATCCGCGACCTCGAGACCGCCGACATCGCGATCAAGGCGGCCCAGACCGGCCATATGGTGATGAGCACGCTGCACACCAACGACGCGCCGAAGACGCTCACGCGCCTGCTCAACATGGGCGTCGCGCCGTTCAATATCGCGTCCAGCGTGCTCCTGATCACGGCCCAGCGCCTCGTGCGCCGCCTGTGCGAGAACTGCAAGACCCACGCCGACTACCCGCACGACGCGCTGCTGCGCGCCGGCTACACCGAGGCCGAACTCGACGGCAGCTGGCGGCCCTATCGTGCGGTCGGCTGCGCGAGTTGCAACAACGGATATCGCGGACGCGTCGGCCTTTACCAGGTGATGCCCATCACCGAGGCGATCCAACGCATCATCCTCTCGGAAGGTACGTCGATGGACATCGCCGTCCAGGCGCGCACGGAAGGCGTGCGCGACCTGCGCCAGTCGGGCCTCGTGAAGGTCCGCGCCGGCGTAACCACCCTCGAAGAAGTACTCTCCGCCACCAATGAATAAGACGCTGCGGGCACCCGTGGCCTACGCAAACATCGGGAGCTGACATGGCGACAGCCGCTTTGGCAAAGAACGACAAGGAGTTCGTCTACGAGTGGGAGGGCAAGGACCGCAACGGCAAGGTCGTGCGCGGCGAGATCCGCGCCGGCGGCGAGGCCATGGTCAACGCCCAATTGCGCCGCCAGGGCGTGCTCGTCAGCAAGGTCAAGAAGCGCCGCACGAGCGGCGGCAAGTCGATCAAGCAGAAGGACATCGCGGTCTTCACGCGCCAGCTCGCGACCATGATGCGCGCCGGCGTGCCGCTGCTGCAGGCCTTCGACATCGTCGCGCGCGGCGCGACGAATCCGCGCCTGACGCGCCTGCTCAACGAGATCCGCGGCGACGTCGAGACCGGGACGAGCCTGTCGTCGGCGTTCCGCAAGCACCCGATCTACTTCGACGCGCTGTACTGCAACCTCGTCGAGGCCGGCGAGGCCGGCGGCATCCTCGAGGCGCTGCTCGACCGCCTCGCGATCTACCAGGAGAAGACGGTCGCGATCAAGGGCAAGATCAAGTCGGCGCTGACCTACCCGATCGCCGTGATGGTCGTCGCCTTCGTCGTCATCGCCGTGATCATGATCTTCGTCGTGCCCGCCTTCCAGGACGTGTTCGCGTCCTTCGGCGCCGACCTGCCCGCGCCGACGCTGTTCGTGATCGGCATGAGCAAGTTCTTCGTCTCGTACTGGTGGATCATCTTCCCGGCCATCATTGGCGGGGTCTACATGTTCCTCGAGACCTGGAAGCGCAGCGAGAAGATGCAAAAGCGCATGGACCGGCTGCTGCTCAAGATCCCGGTGTTCGGCGACCTGATGTACAAGTCGGCGGTCGCGCGCTGGACGCGCACGCTCGCGACGATGTTCGCGGCCGGCGTGCCGCTCGTCGAGGCGCTCGACTCGGTCGGCGGCGCCTCCGGCAACGCCGTGTTCAGCGAAGCGACCGAGAAGATCCAGCGCGACGTCTCGACCGGCTCGGCGCTGACGACCTCGATGCAGCAGACCGGCGTCTTCCCGACCATGGTGCTGCAGATGGCGTCGATCGGCGAGGAATCGGGCTCGCTCGACCACATGCTCGGCAAGGCCGCAGAGTTCTACGAGGAAGAGGTCGACGAGGCCGTCAAGGCGCTGTCGAGCCTGATGGAGCCTTTCATCATCGTGATCCTCGGCACCCTGATCGGTGGCATCGTCGTGTCGATGTACCTGCCGATCTTCAAGCTCGGCCAGGTCGTCTAGCATGGGGCCCCTCGCCTGGTCTTGCCGCGCTGGACGCGGGCAAGCCCAGTCGGCCGACCGGCAAGCATGCCGTTCGGCGCTCGCCAGCCGCGATCGAGCACGCGGGCGCTCGATCGGCGCGGGCTCGCTCCCCCGAGGGGACGAGGCAGCCCGCGGCATCGAGCCGCCGGCTGCCCCAGGGGGCCGGCTTGGGAGCGGCCCGGCGCTCGGCCCGGAATACCTCTCTTTCATGCGTTGAACTGATGCTCTTCGACCAAAGTCTTTTGCTTTCGCCCTGGGCGCTGGGCCTGCTGGGCCTGTGCGTCGGCAGCTTTCTCAACGTCGTCGTCCACCGCCTGCCGCTGATGCTCGAGCGCCAATGGCTGGGCGAGGCGCTCGACCAGCTCGGCGACGCGACCGAGCTCGCGCGCACGAGCGGCGCGCCGGCCGCCGAGGCCGCGAAGCTCAGCAGCGGCGCGCAAAGCCTCGCCGAGCACGTCGACGCGCTGCCGCACCTCGGCATCGCGACGCCGCGCTCGCGCTGCCCGCACTGCGGCCACCAGCTGCGCTGGCACGAGAACCTGCCGCTCGTCGGCTGGCTGCGCCTCGGCGGCAAATGCGCAGCCTGCAAGGCGCCGATCGCGAAGCGCTACCCGCTCGTCGAGCTCGCGACCGGCCTCGCGTTCGCGGCGCTGTCCTGGCGCTTCGGCGCGCAGCCGACGACGCTCGCGTGGTGCGGCTTCGTCGCGGCGCTGGTCGCGCTGTCCCTGATCGACTGGGATACGACGCTGCTGCCCGACGCGATCAACCAGCCGCTGTTGTGGGCCGGGCTGATCGGCGCGCTGCTCGGCTGGACCGGCCTCGCGCTGCCGGACGCGCTCGAGGGCGCCCTGGCCGGCTATCTGTCGCTGTGGTCGGTGTACTGGCTGTTCAAGCTCGCGACCGGCAAGGAGGGCATGGGCGCCGGCGACTTCAAGCTGCTCGCCGCGCTCGGCGCGTGGCTCGGCTGGCAGATGATCCTGCCGATCGTGCTCGGCGCGTCGGCGATCGGCGCCGTCGTCGGCATCGCGATGAAGTTCGGCGGCCAGCTGCGCGAGGGCCGCTACGTGCCGTTCGGGCCCTTCCTCGCCGGCGGCGGCCTCGTCGTCCTGTTCGCCGGGCAAGCCACCGTCCTGGGATGGCTCGGCTGGTGAATGTGAAGCCCCTCGTCCAAGGAGTACCTTGGCCGGTCCCCGGCGGGGACGGCGATGCTTGTCGCCTTGAGCGACAAGCACATCGCCATGGCGGGCCGGCTTGGGAGCGGCCCGGCGCCCGGCCCGAAGACCCCGCACGGCGAACGACATGGCGCTCTCGATCGGCCTGACCGGCGGCATCGGCAGCGGCAAGAGCGTCGTCGCGCGCTTTCTCGCCGAATGCGGCGCCGCGATCGTCGACACCGACGCGATCGCCCATTCGCTGACGGCGCCGCATGGCGCGGCGCTGCCCGCGATCGAGGCCGCGTTTGGCGCCGCGCTGATCGGCCCCGACGGTGCGCTCGACCGCGCGCGCATGCGCGCGCTCGTGTTCGGCGACGCCGCGGCCAAGCAGCGCCTCGAGGCGATCCTGCACCCGATGATCCGCGCGGCCTGCGAGCACGAGGCGGTCCTCAACGCGGCCGCACCCCTGCTCGTGTTCGACGTGCCGCTGCTCGTCGAGTCGGGCGGCGGCTGGCGCGAGCGCGTCGACCGCATCCTCGTCGTCGACTGCAGCGAGGCGATCCAGGTCGAGCGCGTGATGCAGCGCTCGGGCTGGTCGCGCGAGATGGTCGAGGCCGTGATCGCGCGCCAGGCGAGCCGCGAAGCGCGCCGTGCGGCGGCCGACCATGTAATCCTCAACGAGGGCATCTCCCTCGAAAAGCTGCGCGAAGAGGTCCGAAGCCTTGTAACGCTGTGGAACAATCGCGACAGCCACGCGAATTGACGACATGCCCGACCTCGTTCTCTACGAATACCCGTTCAACGAGAGCATCCGCACGATGCTGCGGCTCGAGCACCTGTTCGACCGCCTCGGCCAGCTGATGGAGCGCGAGTCCGCGCTCGACCATCATTTCGCGCTGGTCACGATGTTCGAGATCATGGACGTCGCGTCGCGCGCCGACCTCAAGGCCGACCTGCTCAAGGACCTCGAGCGCCACAAGGGCCAGCTGCAGGGCTACCGCGGCAACCCGGCGATCGCCGAAAGCGTGCTCGACGAGGTCATCGCGCGCGTCGACCACGCGCACACGCGGCTCAACAACCTGCAGGGCAAGGCCGGCGCGGCGCTGAGCTCGAACGAATGGCTGATGAGCATCCGCAGCCGCATCAGCATCCCCGGCGGCACCTGCGAGTTCGACCTGCCCGCCTATTACACCTGGCAGCAGTACCTGCCCGCGCGGCGCCGCAAGGACCTGATGGTCTGGGCCCAGACGCTGATGCCGCTGGCCGAGGCGCTGTCGGTGCTGCTGGGCCTGCTGCGCGACTCGGGCGCGCCGCACAAGGTCGCGGCCAACAACGGCCAGTTCCAGCAAAGCCTCGGCGCGGGCCGCAGCTACCAGCTGCTGCGCATGCGCCTCGACCCGAGCCTGGGCCTGGTGCCCGAGATCTCGGGCCACCGGCTGATGATCTCGATCCGCCTGATGCGCCCCGACGAAGAGGGCCGCCTGAAACCCGCCCAGCAGGACACGGCCTTCGAGCTGACCCTGTGCGCTTGAGCCACGCGATGGATAGCGAAGTCAAACCCCGCATCGTGCGCTGCCCCCAATGCGGCGGCGACTCGGTCTACGCGCCGAGCAACCGCTGGCGGCCGTTCTGCAGCGAGCGCTGCGGCCAGGTCGACCTCGGCGCCTGGGCCAGCGAGGGCTACGCGGTCGCGGCGACGCCGCCGACCGAGGGCGACGAAGCGCCCGAGCACTAAGCCCTCAGGCCAGCAGGGGCCAGAGGTCCTCGCTGGCCTGCGCAGCATCGCGAAACAGCACGGCGCCCCAGCCGAGCCCGCGCGCGGTCTCGATATTCGCCGGATGGTCGTCGAGGAACACGAGCTCCTCGGGGCGTGCCGCGAAGCGCGCGGCGGCCAGGTCGAAGACCGCCCTGCCCGGCTTGGACTGCTTGACGCGCCCCGAGAACACGCCGCCCTCGAACCAGTCGTGCAGCGGGAAGCTGCGCTCGAGATGGTCGGCGTAGGGCTCGGGCATGTTCGACAGATAGAACAGGCGATGGCCGGCGGCCTTGAGGTCCTCGATCAGTGCGACCGTGTCGGTGCGCAGCTGCAGCTCGTCGGGGACCGCGTTGGCGACGCACCGCACCTCGACCTCGGGCCAGCCGGTGCGCGCGGCGATGCGGCGCACCGTCTCGTCGAGGCCCGCGAGGCCCTGGTCGAACGCGCCCCAGTCGCCGCCGTACTGCTGAAAGAACTCGCGCGCGACCGCGGCGCCCTCGGCCGCGTCGCCGACGCGGTGCGGCCAGACCCGCGCGAGAAAGCTCGGCGGGTCCCAACGGAACAGCACGCCGCCGAAGTCGAAGACGATCCTTTTCTTCGTCATGCGCGCATGAGTTCGGCGAGCAGGCCGGCCGTCGACGCGTCGAGCCCGCTCGTGTCGCCGCTGCCCAGGCGCGGCAGCAGCTGGCTGCACAGCGCCTTGCCGAGCTCGACGCCCCATTGGTCGAAGCTGTTGATGCCCCACAGCGCGCCGCTCGTGAACACGCGATGCTCGTAGAGCGCGATCAGCGCGCCGAGCGCGGCCGGCGTCAGGCGCTCGAGCACGAGCGTCGTGCTCGGCCGGTTGCCGGGGAAGCTGCGGTGCCGCGCGACGGTCTCGGCGTCGAGCTCGCGCGAGGCGGTCGGCGCCTTTTCGCCGCGCGCCTCGGCCGTGGTCTTGCCCTGCATCAGCGCCTGCGACTGCGCGAGGCAGTTCGCGAGCAGCTTGCGGTGCTGGTCGCGCAGGCACTGCTCGAGCGCGCCGCCGACATGCGGGCCGTAGACCGGCGTCCTGACGGCGATGAACTCGACCGGGATCACGTCGGTGCCCTGGTGCAGCATCTGGAAATACGCGTGCTGGCCATTGGTGCCGGCCTCGCCCCAGACGACCGGGCTCGTGCCGTAGGGCAGCGCCGCGCCGGCGCGGTCGACGCCCTTGCCGTTGCTCTCCATCTCGAGTTGCTGCAGATAGGCGGGCAGGCGCTTGAGGCCCTGGTGGTAGGGCGCGACCGAGCGGCTCGTGAAGCCGTGGAAGTTGCGGTACCAGACGTCGAGCAGGCCCAGCAGCGCGGGCAGGTTGCGCTCAAGCGGCGTCTCGGCGAAGTGGCGGTCCATCGCGTGCGCGCCGGCGAGCAGCGCGCGGAAGTTCGCGCTGCCGATCGCGATCGCGATCGGCAGGCCGATCACCGACCACAGCGAATAGCGGCCGCCGACCCAGTCCCAGAAGCCGAAGGTGCGCGTGATGCCGAACTCGGCCGCCGCGGCGACATTGCTCGTCGTCGCGACGAAGTGGCGCGCGACGTCCGTGCCGCCCGCGGCCTTGAACCACGCGCGCGCGGCGAGCGCGTTCGCGAGCGTCTCCTGGGTCGTGAAGGTCTTGGACGCGATCACGAACAGCGTCGTCGCGGGGTCGATCCGCGCGAGCACCGGCGCGAGGTCGTGGCCGTCGACGTTGGACACGAAATGCAGGCTCAGCCCGGCGCGGCGGAACGGCTCGAGCGCGCCGACGACCATCGCCGGGCCGAGGTCCGAGCCGCCGATGCCGATATGGACGACGTCGCGCAGGCCCGAGCGCTCGAGGTCCCGGGCCGCGTCGGCGAACGCGAGCATCGCGTCTAGCGCCGCGTGGACCTCGGCGCTGAACGGCCCCTGCCCCGCCGGCGCGCGCAGCGCCGTGTGCAGGACCGCGCGGCCCTCGGTCAGGTTGATCGGCGCGCCCGCGAACATCGCGTCGCGCTGCGCCTCGAGGCCGCAGTCGCGCGCGAGCGCGAGCAGCAGCGCGAGCGTGTCCGCGTCGACGCGGTTCTTCGACAGGTCGGCGAAGACCTCGGGCGCGCGCAGCGACCAGGCGGCGAAGCGGCCGGCGTCCTGCGCGAACGCGTCGCGCAGGTCGAAGCGGCGGCCGCTCGCCTCGTAGTGCGCGGTCAGGGCGGCCCAGGCCGGGCTTTGGTCGCAGCGCAGCGCAGCCATGCTCAGAGCCCCTCGATCATCTGGTCGAGCTTGACCGCGTCGGCCGCGAACAGGCGGATGCCTTCGGCGAGCTTCTCGGTCGCCATCGCGTCCTGGTTCAGCGCGAAACGGAAGCCCGCCTCGTCGTAGTGGACGGCCGGCACCGGCGCCGCCGTCGACGCGTCGAGCGCGCGCGCGAGCGGCTCGCTGCTCGCCTGCAGCTGGGCGAGCAGGTCGGGGCTGATCGTCAGCAGGTCGCAGCCCGCGAGCGCGCGGATCTGGCCGACGTTGCGGAAGCTCGCGCCCATCACCTCGGTCGCGATGCCGTGCTGCTTGTAGTAGTTGTAGATCTGCGTGACCGACTTGACGCCCGGGTCGTTTACGCCGGCCTGCGCGGCCTCGTCCCAGGCCGCGCCCGCGCTCTTCTTGTACCAGTCGTAGATGCGGCCGACGAAGGGCGAGATCAGCTGGATCTTCGCGGCGCCGCAGGCGACCGCCTGGCAGAACGAGAACAGCAGCGTGAGGTTGCAGTGGATGCCCTCGCGCTCGAGCTCGGCGGCGGCCTGGATGCCCTCCCAGGTCGACGCGATCTTGATCAGCACGCGCGCGCGCGCAACGCCCGCGCGCTCGTAGTCGGCCATGATGCGGCGCGCGCGCGCGAGCGTCGCCGCGCGGTCGAAGGACAGGCGCGCGTCGACCTCGGTCGAGACGCGGCCCGGCACGATCCTGAGGATCTCGAGGCCGAAGCGCACGAGCACCGCGTCGACGATCTCGTCGAGCGGCCGGCCCTGGTGCGCGCGCACCGTCTCGGCGAGCAGCGGCGCGTAGTCGGGCGACTGCACGGCCTTGAGGATCAGCGAGGGGTTGGTCGTCGCGTCGCGCGGCGCGAACTGGGCGAGCTGGAGAAAGTTGCCGGTGTCGGCCACGACCGTGGTGTGGGCCTTGAGCTGTTCGAGCTGGTTCATCGCAAATCCTGGAAGCAGGGACCGAATTCTAGGGCCGTTGACCCCTCGAAGAAACTCGTGCATGATAATTCCCGTAACTTCGTTACATCAAGAGATCAAGCGCGCCGGCGGGGCTTTCCGTCGTCGGCGCGCCCTTCACGCAGCGAGTCCAGCATGTCTTTCGACCTCGTCTTTTTCGGCGGCACCGGCGACCTCACATGGCGCAAGCTGATGCCGGCCCTGTTCCAGGCCTTCCGCCACGGCAAGCTGCCGCCGGGCGGGCGCATCCTCGCCGTCGCGCGCGACGAGCAGAGCGATGAGCGCTACCGCGAATGGCTCAAGGAGCGCTTCCGCGAGGTCGAGGGCCCGAAGCGCCCGAGCGACGAGGAGTTCGAGCGCTTCGCCGCGCTGCTGCACTACCGCCGCATGGACCTGTCGCAGCCCGAGCATTACGCGCGCCTCAAGGAATGGCTGGCCGAGCGCGACGCCGACACGGTCGTGCTCTACCTCGCGACGAGCCCGCACCTGTTCACGCAGATCTGCGAGCAGCTCGGCGCGGCCGGCCTCAACCACCCGAAGGTCCGCGTCGTGCTCGAGAAGCCGCTCGGCCACGACCTCGCGAGCGCGCAGGAGATCAACAAGGTCGTGCGCTCGGTGTTCGACGAGCGCCAGGCCTTCCGCATCGACCATTACCTCGGCAAGCCCTCGGTCCAGAACCTGATGGCGCTGCGCTTCGGCAACGCGCTGTTCGAGCCGCTGTGGCGCCGCGAGAGCATCGCGAACATCCAGATCACGCTGGCCGAGAGCCTCGGCGTGGGCACGCGCGGGCCGTTCTACGACGGCACCGGCGCGCTGCGCGACATGATCCAGAACCACGCGCTGCAGCTGCTCACGATGATCGCGATGGAGTCGCCGCCGACCCACGATGCCGACGCGATCCGCGACGAGAAGCTCAAGGTGCTGCGCTCGCTCAAGCCCTTCACGCCCGAGAGCGTCGCGCGCGATGTCGTGCGCGGCCAGTACCGCGCGGGCAACGTCGGCGGCCAGGCCGTGCCGGCCTACCTCGACGAGGGCAAGGTGCCGGCCGACAGCCATACCGAGACCTTCGTCGCGCTGCGCACCGAGGTGCAGAACTGGCGCTGGGCCGGCGTGCCCTTCTACCTGCGCACCGGCAAGCGCCTGGCCGCGCGCGACGCCCAGATCGTCGTGAACTTCCGGCCCGTGCCGCACCCAATCTTCCCGGGCACGAACCAGCCGAACCGGCTCGTCATCAAGCTCCAGCCCGAGGACGGCCTCGAGCTGCAGCTGCTCGCCGCGCGCGGCAGTGTCGGCGAGGAGTCGCTCGCGCCCGTGTCGCTCGACCTCGACTTCGACAAGGCCTTCCCGAGCGCGCGCGTCGGCGCCTACGAGCGCCTGCTGCTCGACGCGATCGCGGGCCGCCTGAACCTGTTCGTGCGCAGCGACGAGCAGGAGCAGGCCTGGACCTGGGTCGCGCCCATCCTCGACGCCTGGGCTGCGGACCCGACCGGGCCGCGCCACTACAACGCCGGCTCCTGGGGCCCGGCCGCGGCGAGCGCGCTCGTCGCGCGCGACGGCTTCGCCTGGGCCGAAGAAGAATGACGAGCGCGGCGACGACGCCGTCGAGGAGACCCGCGTGAGCATCCTGGAACGAGTCAAGGCCGCCCTGCCCGCGCTGCCGCCGGCCGAGCAGCGCGTCGCGAAGCTGCTGCTCGCCGACGCGCGCGCGTTCGCGAGCCTGCCGGTGGCCGAGCTCGCCGACCGCTCGCACGTGAGCAAGCCGACCGTCGTGCGCTTCTGCCGCAGCGTCGGCTACGACGGCCTCGCCGACTTCAAGCTCAAGCTCGCCGGCAGCGTCAACGAGGGCGTGCCCTTCGTGCACCGCGCCGTCGACGAGGACGACAAGCCCGGCGACCTGATCGTCAAGGTCGTCGACAACGCGATCGCCGCGCTGCTGCACTACCGCAACGACGCGGCGAGCCACGCGTTCGAGCGCGCGATCGCGGCGCTCGCCGAGAGCGCGCGGCACGGCCGGCGCATCGAGTTCTACGGCGTCGGCAACTCGGGCATCGTCGCCCAGGACGCCCAGCACAAGTTCTTCCGCCTCGGCGTCAACACGGCCGCGTGCAGCGACGGCCACGTGCAGCTGATGAGCGCGACGATGCTGCAGCCCGGCGACTGCGCCGTGATCATCAGCAACTCGGGGCGCTCGCGCGACCTGATCGACGCGGCCGAGATCGCGCGCAAGAAGGGCGCAACGACGATCATCATCACGGCGAGCGGCTCGCCGCTCGCGGCGCTCGGCCAGAGCCCGGGCCAGGTGCTGCTCGCGGTCGACCACCCCGAGGACTTCGACCGCTACAGCCCGATGGTCTCGCGCCTGCTGCACCTGATCGCGATCGACATCCTGACGACCGGCGTCGCGCTGCAGCTCGGCCAGAAGCTGCGTCCAGTGCTGCAGGAGATCAAGCGCAACCTGCGCAGCAAGCGCTACGCGCAAAGCTGAGCCGGCACCTCGTGCAAAGTGATGAGCGCTGACTTTTGGAAGACCCGCGGTCCTCGGCTAGCATCGCCGCTCATCCGTCAACCGATCCGAGGACTCCGCATGCTGCGTTCGCTGACCATCGCCCTGCCCCTGCTCGCGCTCGGCGCCTGCGCAAGCCAGCCCGACCGCCCGCAGCAGCAGGCCGCGGCCGAGCTGAACTGCCAGGTCACCTACCCGACCGGATCGAACCTGCCCAAGCGGGTCTGCTCGACCCCGATGACCGCCGAGGAGCGTGCACGCCTGCAGGAGGAGCTGCAGCACTCCACCGTGGCGCTGCCGCCCCCGACGTCCAGCCGGTAAGCGTCGCTCAGACCTGGCGCAGGCCGAGCAACTCGGCGACGCCGTAGACCCGCGCAAGCTCCTGCAGCGCCTGCGGCGCGGCGTCGACCTCGAGGCGCAGCCCCTCGGTCGCGCAGATGCGCGCAGCGCCGAGCAGCACGCTCAGCGCGCTCGAGTCGAAATCCGCGAGCTCGGCCGCCGACAGGCGCAGGCGCTCGCCCGCGCCGTTGCGGATCTGCGCGGCCTCGGCGCGCAGGCTCGCCTCGAGGCGCGGCCACAGGCCGGCCGCGTCGTCCATGCGCAGCCGCACGGGCAGCTGGAGCGCCTGGTTGCGGCTCATCAGCTCTTGCTCTTGAGCGGCGCGGCCGCCGCCTTCTGGTTGCGCTCGGTCAGCGCCTTGATCAGGCCCTCGATGCCGTTCGCGCCGATCTCCTGGGCAAAGCTGTTCTTGTACTGATCGGCGAGCCAGATGCCGAGCACGTTGACGTCGTAGATCTTCCACTCGGCGCCGACCTTCTCGAGGCGGTAGTCGAGCTGGACCGGGTCGCCGCTACCGCGGATCTCGGTACGCACGACGACCTCGGTCTCGTCGGCGGCCGCCCGCAGCGGCTTCAACGCGATGTTCTGGTCCTTGACCTGGGTCAGCGCGCCCGCATAGGTGCGCACGAGCAGGGCCTTGAACTGGGCCTCGAGGCGTTGCTGCTGGTCCGGCGTCGCCTGGCGCCAGAAGCGGCCGACGGCCGACGCCGTCATGCGGTCGAAGTCGACATGGGGCATGATCTTGCCGTCGACGAGGTCGACGATGCGGCTGACGTCGCCGCCCTGGATCGCCTTGTCGCTCTTGAGCGTGTTCAGCGTCTCGATCGAAAGCTGGCGGATCAGCAGGTCCGGCGCGCTCGCGTCGGCGGCGTGGGCGCCGATCGCAAGCCCCAGGCTCAGGCCGGCGGCCAGCAGGCTGCGCAGGATGACATTGCGGGCATTCATGGTTTTCCTTTCAAGCCGGTTCGAGTCCCGGTACAACGCACAGTATCCGGGATCGGTTCACCTGGGCTGTGTTGCAAACAGTTAGCGCCGGCGGACTCAGCGCGACGCCGCGCTCGCTGGCGCGCTCGCGGCCTCAGGCGCGCTGCCCGCCGCCTGGGCAGGCGCGCTCGCCGCGGCGTCGGGCGCCGGCAGCGCCTCGCTGCCGCTGATGACCTCGCCGGCCTCGTCGTCGTCGAAGCTGCCGCGGCGCTGCAGGTAGGCGTCGCGGTAGAAGGTGTACTTGTCGAGCGCGATGCCCTCGAGCATGTCGCTCGCGCGCAGCAGATTCGCGCGCGTGTTGATCAGCTCGAGCGAATAGAGCGCGACCTTCGCGCGGCCGTCGTCGACGAGCACGGCCGGCGACGCGAGGCGGTCGAACGGCAGCCCGACCGTGTCGCGCACCGAGGACGGCCCGAACAGCGGCCAGACGATATAGGCGCCGGTGCCGAAGCCCCAGCGGCCGAGCGTCTTGCCGAAGTCCTGCGGGTTGCGCTCGATGCCGGCCTCGCCCGCGATGTCGAGCAGGCCCCCGATGCCCAGCGTCGAGTTCACGGCGAAGCGCATGCCCTGGTCCAGGGCGGGCTTGAAACGGCCCTGCAGCACGAGGTTCACGGCCGACCAGGCGTCGCCGATATTGTTGAAGAAATGGTCGACGCCGGTGCGCACCGGCTGCGGGACGACGTCGCGGTAGGTCGTCGCGACCGGCTTGAGCACATGCTCGTCGAGTCCGTCGTTGAACGCGAAGACCTTGCGGTTCCAGGACTCCCAGGGGTCGAGGCGCTGGCCCTGCGAGCTGCGGCCGCGCAGCGTGTCGACGGTCGAGCAGGCGCTGAGCAGTGCGGCGCCGACGAGCAGCAGGGTCAGGCGCAGGCGGGCGGTAGGGCGCTTCTTGGACATCATGGTTTGGCTCCCGAGGCGCCGCTGCTGCCGAGGTCCGCGGCCTTGCTATTGATGAACTGGCCGATCAGGTTCTCGAGCACGACAGCGCTCTGCGTCTGCTTGATGGTGTCGCCGGCGGCGAGGTTCTTCACGTCGGCGCCGGGCTCGAGGCCGACGTACTGCTCGCCGAGCAGGCCCGAGGTCAGGATCTTGGCCGTGCTGTCCTTCGGGAACTCGACGCCCTTGTACATCTTGAGGACGACGCGCGCCTGGAAGGTCTGCTGGTCGAAGCCGATCGACTCGACGCGGCCGACGACGACGCCCGCGCTCTTGACCGCCGCGTTCGGCTTGAGCCCGCCGATATTGTCGAAACGCGCCTGCAGCGCGTAGGTCGCGTCGAAGTTCATGCTCAGCAGGTTGCCGGCGCGCAGCGCGAGGAACAGCAGGGCCGCGCCGCCGATCAGCACGAACAGCCCGACCCACGCATCGTGTTTGGAGGTTTGCATTCTTGGTCTCTCCCGTTTCTGGGGCGAATTCAAATCGAGAACATCAGCGCCGTCAGCACGAAGTCCAGGCCCAGCACGGCCAGCGACGCGATCACGACGGTGCGCGTCGTCGCGGCGGACACGCCCTCGGGCGTCGGCTGGCACGAATAGCCCTGGGCCAGCGCGACGAAGCTGACGGTCACGCCGAAGACGAAGCTCTTGATCACGCCGTTGCCGACATCGGCGAACACGTCGACGCCGCCCTGCATCTGCGACCAGAACGCGCCGCCGTCGATGCCGATCAGCACGACGCCGACGAGCCAGCCGCCGAGCACGCCGACGGCCGAGAACACGGCGGCGAGCAGCGGCATCGCGATCACGCCGCCGAGGAAGCGCGGCGCGAGCACGCGGCGCACCGGGTCGACGGCCATCATCTCCATCGCCGTGAGCTGCTCGCCGGCCTTCATCAGGCCGATCTCGGCCGTCAGCGAGGTGCCGGCACGGCCCGCGAACAGCAGCGCCGTGACAACGGGCCCGAGCTCGCGCACGAGGCTCAGCGCGACGAGCAGGCCGACCGCTTCCGACGAGCCGTAGCGCTGCAGCGTGTAATAGCCCTGCAGCGCGAGCACGAAGCCGACGAACAGCCCCGACACGCCGATGATCGACAGCGAACGGTTGCCGAGGAAGAAGACCTGCTCGCGCACGAGGCCGAAACGGCGCAGCGCCGTGCCCATGCGCAGCACGAGCTGCACGAACAGGCGCGCGCTCGCGCCCAGGTCGGCGAGGCTCGCGCGCGTCCAGGCGCCGAGGCGGGCCAGCGCGTTCACGTCGGCGGCTCTCACTGGGGCACCCTTCGCGCTACGCGCTGTCCCGCCGAGCGGGAGTAAGCGCCTTTCGGAGCGGCGGTGCGGGCGCTCATGCGGCCACCCCGAAGTCCTCGGCCACCGGCGCGGCCGGCTGGTGGAAGCGCACCGGCCCCTCGGGCTCGGCGCCGACGAACTGGCGCACGAGCGGGTCGCTGCTCGCGCGCAGCTCGTCGGGCGTGCCGTAGGCGACGACACGGCCGTTCGCGACCATCGCGACATGGTCGGCGATGCCGAAGGTCTCGTGCAGGTCGTGCGAGACGATGACGCTCGTCAGGCCCAGCGCGTCGTTGAGGTCGCGGATCAGGCGCGCGGCGACGCCGAGCGAGATCGGGTCGAGGCCCGCGAACGGCTCGTCGTAGAGCACGACCTCGGGGTCGAGCGCGATCGCGCGGGCGAGCGCGACGCGCCGCGCCATGCCGCCCGAGACCTCGCTGGGCATCAGGTCGCGCGCGCCGCGCAGGCCGACCGCGTTGAGCTTCATCAACACGAGGTCGCGGATCATCGCCTCGGGCAGGTCGGTGTGCTCGCGCAGCGGGAACGCGACGTTCTCGAACACCGAGAGGTCGGTGAACAGCGCGCCGAACTGGAACAGCACGCCCATGCGCCGGCGCACCGCGTAGATCTGGGATTCGCCGAGCGGGCCGAGGTCCTGGCCGTCGAACCGCACCTGGCCGGCGAACGGGCGGATCTGCCGCCCGAGCAGGCGCAGGATGGTCGTCTTGCCGCCGCCCGAGGTGCCGATCAGCGCGAGCACCTCGCCGCGCCGGACCTGCAGGTCGACGCCGTCGAGGATGGCGCGCCCGCCGTAGCCGCAGCGCACGCCGCGCAGCTCAATCAGGGGGGCCGCTGCTTGAGAAAAGGTGGTCTGACTGGAAAGGGCCATGGTCCGACGCCTGGATGGGCGCGAGGCCCTGCTCTATTCGACAAGGCGCACATGATAGGGGAACTACCGAGCGCGCGCCGGCGAGCCCCGCGAAGCCCCGCGCGCGGCTGGGCCGCGCAAAAGTTCGGGTTTGCGCGGCGCCGCCCGACCGGCGACCCGGCCTGCCGAAATTTTGTCAGCGCGGCAGCGTCGTCGCGCCCATCAGGTAGGCGTCGACCGCGCGCGCGGCCTGGCGGCCCTCGCGGATGGCCCAGACGACGAGGCTCTGGCCGCGCCGCATGTCGCCGGCCGCGAAGACCTTGGCTACGTCGGTCGCGTAGGCCTGGGCGCCGTCGTCGGTGCTCGCCTTGGCGTTGCCGCGCGCGTCCTTCGCGACGCCGAAGGCCTCGAGCACGGGGCTGACCGGGTTCACGAAGCCCATCGCGAGCAGCACGAGGTCGGCCTTGACGAGCTGCTCGCTGCCGGGCACCTCGGTCATCTTGCCGCCGACCCATTCGAGCTTGACCGTCTTCACGCCGGTCAGCTTGCCCTTCTCGCCCACAAACTCCTTGGTCGCGATCGCGAACGCGCGCTCGCAGCCCTCCTCGTGGCTGCTCGAGGTGCGCAGCTTGATCGGCCAGTAGGGCCAGGTCAGCGGGCGGTCCTCCTGCTCGGGCGGCTGGGGCAGCAGCTCGAACTGGGTCACGCTCTTCGCGCCGTGGCGGTTGCTCGTGCCGACGCAGTCGCTGCCGGTGTCGCCGCCGCCGATCACGACGACATGCTTGCCCGCGGCCGAGAGCTGGCCCTTGAGCTTGTCGCCGGCGTTGACCTTGTTCTGCTGGGGCAGGAACTCCATGGCGAAGTGCACGCCGGCGAGCTCGCGGCCCGGCACCGGCAGGTCGCGCGACTGTTCGGCGCCGCCCGCGAGCAGCACCGCGTCGAAATGGCCGACGAGCTCGGCGCCGCTGACGGTTTCCTTGGCCCAGTTCGTGACCTTGGAGCCTTCGCCGAGCGAGCCGACGAGCACGCCGGTGCGGAACACGACGCCCTCGGCCTCCATCTGCGCGACGCGGCGGTCGATATGCGACTTCTCCATCTTGAAGTCCGGGATGCCATAGCGCAGCAGGCCGCCGACGCGGTCGTTCTTCTCGAACACCGTGACGCTATGGCCGGCGCGCGCGAGCTGCTGCGCGGCCGCGAGGCCGGCCGGGCCCGAACCGACGACGGCGACGGTCTTGCCGGTCTTGGCCGCCGGCAGCTGCGGCGCGACCCAGCCCTCGAGCCAGCCGCGGTCGATGATCGCGTGCTCGATCGACTTGATGCCGACCGCGTCGTCGTTGACGTTGAGCGTGCACGCGGCCTCGCAGGGCGCCGGGCAGACGCGGCCCGTGAACTCGGGGAAGTTGTTGGTGCTGTGGAGCACCGCGAGCGCGGCCTTCCAGTCCTGCTCGCGGCCGCGGTAGACGAGGTCGTTGAAGTCCGGGATCACGTTGTTGACCGGGCAGCCGCTGTTGCAGAACGGCGTGCCGCAGTCCATGCAGCGCGCGCCCTGCTGCTTCGCCTGCTCGGTGCTCAGGCCGATCACGAATTCCTTGTAGTTCTTGACGCGCGCGCCGACGGGCTCGTAGCCCTCCTCGAGACGCTCGAACTCCATGAAGCCGGTGACTTTTCCCATGATGCTGCTCTCTCTTCTCTCAGGCCTTGGCGTTGGCGGCGGTCGGCGATTTCGCCTGGGCGATCGTGTCGGCGGTCTCGCGCGCGGCGGCGAGCTCGCCCAAAGCGCGCTTGTATTCGTTCGGGAACACCTTGACGAACTTCGCGCGCGACTCGGCCCAGTGGTCGAGGATGTCGCGGGCCCGCTGGCTGCCGGTCCAGCGGTGGTGGTCCTCGAGCATCTTCTTGAGGATCGCCTCGTCGGTCTGCGGCGCCGCGTCGCCGAGGTGGTGCCAGACCGCGCGCGGCAGCGCGGCCTCCTGCTCGGCGCTCGGCAGCACGCGCTCGAGCGCGACCATCGCGGTGTTGCAGCGCTTCGCGAACTGGCCGTCCTCGTCGAACACATAGGCGATGCCGCCGCTCATGCCGGCCGCGAAGTTGCGCCCCGTGCGGCCGAGCACGGCGACGGTGCCGCCGGTCATGTACTCGCAGCCATGGTCGCCGGTGCCCTCGACGACGGCCGAGGCGCCAGACAGGCGCACCGCGAAACGCTCGCCTGCGACGCCGCGCAGGAAGGCCTCGCCGCTCGTCGCGCCGTAGAGCACGGTGTTGCCGACGATGATGTTCTTGGTCGCGTCGCCGCGGAAGTCGATCGACGGGCGCACGACGACGCGGCCGCCCGACAGGCCCTTGCCGGTGTAGTCGTTGGCGTCGCCGATCAGGTAGAAGGTGATGCCCTTGGCGAGGAACGCGCCGAAGCTCTGGCCGCCCGTGCCCTCCATCTGGATGAAGATCGTGTGGTCGGGCAGGCCCTCGGGGTGGCGCCGCACGAGCTCGCCCGACAGCATCGCGCCGACCGTGCGGCGCACGTTCGACACCTCCTGCATGAACTGGACCTTCTCGCCCTTGTCGAAGGCGGGCAGGCATTTCTCGATCAGCTTGACGTCGAGCGCGCGGTCGAGGCCATGGTCCTGCACGTCGACGTGCAGGCGCGCGACGTCGGCCGGCGCGTCGGGGCGGTGGAACACGCGCGCGAAGTCCAGGCCCTTCGCCTTCCAGTGCGTGATGCCCTTCTTCGTGTCGAGCAGGTCGGCGCGGCCGATCAGCTCGTCGAACTTGCGCATGCCGAGCTGCGCCATGATTCTCCGCGCCTCCTCGGCGACGAAGAAGAAGTAGTTGACGACATGCTCGGGACGGCCGGCGAACTTCTTGCGCAGCACCGGGTCCTGGGTCGCGACGCCGACCGGGCAGGTGTTCAGGTGGCACTTGCGCATCATGATGCAGCCCTCGGCGACGAGCGGCGCGGTCGCGAAGCCGAACTCGTCGGCGCCGAGCAGCGCACCGATCACGACGTCGCGGCCGGTCTTCATCTGGCCGTCGGCCTGCACGCGCACGCGGCCGCGCAGGCGGTTCAGCACGAGCGTCTGCTGGGTCTCGGCGAGGCCGAGCTCCCATGGCGTGCCCGCGTGCTTGATCGAGCTCCAGGGCGACGCGCCGGTGCCGCCGTCGTGGCCGGCGATCACGATGTGGTCGGCCTTGGCCTTGGCGACGCCGGCCGCGATCGTGCCGACGCCGACCTCGGACACGAGCTTGACCGACACGCCCGCGCGCGCGTTGACGTTCTTGAGGTCGTGGATCAGCTGGGCCAGGTCCTCGATCGAGTAGATGTCGTGGTGCGGCGGCGGGCTGATCAGGCCGACGCCCGGCACCGAGTGGCGCAGCCGGCCGATGTACTCGCTGACCTTGCCGCCGGGCAGCTGGCCGCCTTCGCCCGGCTTCGCGCCCTGGGCCATCTTGATCTGGATCTGGTCGGCGCTGACGAGGTACTCGGTCGTGACGCCGAAGCGGCCCGACGCGACCTGCTTGATCTTCGAGCGCAGCGAGTCGCCGGCGAGCAGCGCATAGTCGGCCTCGACGACCTTGGTGCCGACGACGTCGGAGACCTTGGTGCCGGCCGTGATCGGGATGCCCTTGAGCTCGTTGCGGTAGCGCGCCGGGTCCTCGCCGCCCTCGCCGGTGTTGCTCTTGCCGCCGATGCGGTTCATCGCGACGGCGAGCGTCGCGTGCGCCTCGGTGCTGATCGAGCCGAGCGACATCGCGCCGGTCGCGAAGCGCTTGACGATCTCGGTCGCCGGCTCGACCTCGTCGATCGAGACCGCCTTGGCCGGGTCGAACTTGAACTCGAACAGTCCGCGCAGCGTCATGTGGCGGCGGCTCTGGTCGTTGATGATCTGCGCGTATTCCTTGTAGGTCTCGAACTTGCCCGAGCGCGCGCTGTGCTGGAGCTTGGCGATCGCGTCGGGCGTCCACATATGCTCTTCGCCGCGCGTGCGCCACGCGTATTCGCCGCCCGCGTCGAGCATCTGCTCGAGCAGCGGGTCGGCGCTGAACGCGGCCTCGTGCAGGCGGATCGCCTCCTCGGCGACCTCGAACACGCCGATGCCGCCGACCTGGGTCGGCGTGCCGCGGAAGTACTTCTCGACGAAGTCGGACTTCAGGCCGATCGCCTCGAAGATCTGCGCGCCGCAGTAGGACATGTAGGTCGAGATGCCCATCTTGGACATGATCTTCGACAGGCCCTTGCCGATCGCCTTGATGTAGTTCGCGACGGCCTTCTCGGCGCTCAGGTTGCCGGGCAGCTCGGCGTGCATGTCGACGAGCGTCTCGAGCGCGAGGTAGGGGTGGATCGCCTCGGCGCCGTAGCCGGCGAGCACCGCGAAATGGTGGACCTCGCGTGCGCAGCCGGTCTCGACGACGAGGCCGGCCGTCGTGCGGCGGCCTTCGCGCACGAGGTGGTGGTGCACGGCCGACAGCGCGAGCAGCGCGGGGATCGCGACGCGCGCGTCGCTGAGCGCGCGGTCGGTGATGATCAGGATGTTGTGGCCGGTCTTGATCGCGTCGACGGCCGACGCGCACAGCGAGGCGAGCTGGGCCTCGACGCCCTCGCGGCCCCATTCGCGCGGGTAGGTGATGTCGAGCTCGAAGGGCTTGAACTTGCCGTTCGTGTGCGCCTCGATCGCGCGCAGCCGCGCCATGGCGTCGAAGTCGAGCACGGGCTGCGCGACCTCGAGGCGCATCGGCGGGTTGACCGCGTTGATGTCGAGCAGGTTGGGCTTGGGGCCGATGAAGCTGTTCAGCGACATCACGATGGCCTCGCGGATCGGGTCGATCGGCGGGTTCGTGACCTGGGCGAACAGCTGCTTGAAGTAGTTGAACAGCGGCTTGTTCTTGCTCGACAGCACCGCGAGCGGCGAGTCGTTGCCCATCGAGCCGATGCCCTCCTCGCCGGCCGCCGCCATCGGCGCAAGCAGGAACTTGAGGTCTTCCTGCGTGAAGCCGAAGGCCTGCTGGCGCTTGAGCAGCGGCGCGTCGAAGCGCGCCGGCGCGGCCTGCACGGCGCCGATGTCGTCGAGCTTGACGCGCACGTTCTCGATCCACTGGCGATACGGGCGCGCGTTCGCGTACTGGGTCTTGAGCTCCTCGTCGTCGACGATGCGGCCCTGCTCGAGGTCGATCAGGAACATCTTGCCCGGCTGCAGGCGCCACTTGCGCACGATGCGGCTCTCGGCGATCGGCAGCACGCCCGACTCGGACGCGAGCACGACGAGGTCGTCGTCGGTCACGCAATAACGTGCGGGGCGCAGGCCGTTGCGATCGAGGGCCGCGCAGACCTGGCGGCCGTCGGTGAAGACCATCGCGGCCGGGCCGTCCCAGGGCTCCATCATCGCCGCGTGGTACTCGTAGAACGCGCGGCGGCGCTCGTCCATCCACTCGTGCTGTTCCCAGGCCTCGGGGATCATCATCATCGCGGCGTGGGCAAGCGGGTAGCCCGACATCGTCAGCAGCTCGATCGCGTTGTCGAAGGTCGCCGTGTCGCTCTGGTGCTCGAAGCTGATCGGGTAGAGCTTGGGCAGGTCGTCGCCGAGCACCGGCGACTTCATCACGCCCTCGCGCGCGCGCATCCAGTTGAAGTTGCCCTTGACCGTGTTGATCTCGCCGTTGTGCGCGACCATGCGGTAGGGGTGGGCGAGCGGCCACTCGGGGAAGGTGTTGGTCGAGAAGCGCTGGTGCACGAGCGCGATCGCCGACACGCAGCGCGGGTCGCCGAGGTCCTTGTAGTACTTGCCGACCTGGTCGGCGAGCAGCAGGCCCTTGTAGATGATCGTGCGGCAGCTCATGCTCGGCACGTAGTACTCGCGGCTGTGCGTGAGCTTGAGCGCCTGGATCGCACTGCTCGCGGTCTTGCGGATCACGTAGAGCTTACGTTCGAGCGCGTCGGGCACGATGATGTCCGGGCCGCGGCCGATGAAGATCTGGCGGATCACGGGCTCCTTCTCGCGCACCGTCGGCGACATCGGCATGTCGCGGTCGACCGGCACGTCACGCCAGCCGAGCAGCACCTGGCCCTCGGCCTTGATCGCGCGCACGAGCTCCTGCTCGCAAGCGAGGCGCGACGCGCGCTCCTTGGGCAGGAACAGCATGCCGACGCCGTATTCGCCGGGCGGCGGCAGCTCGACGCCGGTCGAGCCGTCGGGCGCGATGCCGCTTGCGGCCATCTCCTCGCGGAAATACTCGTGCGGGATCTGGATCAGGATGCCCGCGCCGTCGCCCATCAGCTTGTCGGCGCCGACCGCGCCGCGGTGGTCGAGGTTCTCGAGGATCTTCAGGCCCTGCTGGACGATGTGGTGCGCCTTCTGGCCCTTGATATGGGCGACGAAGCCGAGGCCGCACGCGTCCTTCTCGTTGCGTCGGGCGTAAAGACCCTGGTCCTCCAGCGCCTGGATTTCCTGCGGGGTGGGGGCGAAGCTCGTCATGGCGCGTCCTGCTGCAATGCTTGGAGCGCGAAATTTAAGGCAGTCTTTGCGCTGACACAATCTTCAATAAATGGGGTCGGACTCCAATTAATCATTTCAACAGCCGTCAATCGAAATAAATTGGGGACAGAGTGAAGATTTCAGGCACCAGATTGGCGCGGTGGCCGCCCGCGGCGGCGCGGTGCGAGCGGCCGTTCGGTCGTCTTCGCGACGAGCGCCATCCAGGCCGGGCCGCCGAGCGGCCAGCCCTTGAGCGCCGAGTCGTTCAGGGCCTGGGCTTCGGCCGCGCTGCAGCCCTCGGCGAGCCACGCGCGCCAGGCCGCCTCGCGCTCGAACGGGGTGTTGCCAACGCCCCAGAATAGTGCGTGATCGTGGATCAGCGGATCGCGCCAGCGGCCGAGGTGATGTGAGGCGCTCGACCAACGGTAGTCGCCGGGCTCGCCGAACCACGCCCCCGTGCGCCCGGGCGCGAGCTCGATGAAACGCATGCCGGCGAGCAGGTGCGCGGCGGCCTCGAGCGGCGCGGCGCGGAAGCGCCCGTCCCACAGCGTGCCGCTGCGGCTATGGCGCTGGTTGAAGGCCGCGACGTAGCGCCGACCGAGCGACTGCATCGCGCGGCTCAGGCCTTCGGCGGTGTCCGGCGTCACGAGCAGGTGGAGCCGGTCGTCGAGCATCGCGTAGGCGTGGACCGCGAGCCGGTGCAGCGCAGCGCTTTCGCGCAGTTCGGCAAGCAGGCGCTCGCGGTCGGCGTCGTCGGCGACGATCGCCTGGCCGTTGAGGCCGCGGTGGACGATGTGGTGAGGCTGGCCCGGCAGGGTCAGGCGCGCGAGTCTTGCCATGGACGGGGTCGGTGAGTCCGACCCCAATTATGCGACCCTGTGGTCGTCCGGCTCAGAACAGCGTCTTGCCGGTCAGGCGCTGGTGTTCCTTGATCGCGTAGCGGTCGGTCATGCCGGCGATGTAGTCGGTGCACGCACGCAGCCGGTCGGGGCCGGCCGCGAACTCGGCCGGCAGCAGCGCGGCGTCGCCCGCGTAGAGCGCGAAAAGCTCGCGCAGGATCTGCTCGGCGCGCTGGCGCTGCTCGGCGACCTGCGGGTGGCGGTACAGGTGGGCGAACAGGTGGCGCTTGAGCGCATGGCTCGCCGCGCGCATGTCGGCGCTGAAGCGCACGAGCGGCGCGGCTGCCGCGCGCACCGCGGCCGGGTCGGCGGGCGCCGCGTCGGCGAGCGCCCCGCGCGTCGCGTCGATGATGTCGTAGACCTGCGCCGACAGCATGCGCCGCAGCGTCTCGGCGAGCAGGCGCTTGCCCGTGAGGCCCGGATGCGCTGCGAGCGCGGCGCGCAGATGGGTGTCGACGAGCGGCACCGCGGCCTGCAGGCTCTCGAGCTCGAGCAGGCCCGAGCGCACGCCGTCGTCGATGTCGTGGGCGTTATAGGCGACCTCGTCGGCGAGGTTGCACAGCTGCGCCTCGAGGCTGGGCTGGCCGCCGTGCAGGAAGCGCGCGGCGACACCGCCGGGCTCGCGCGCCTCGAGCGCCTCGGCGTTGCGGCGCGAGCAATGCTTGAGGATGCCCTCGCGCGACTCGAAGCACAGGTTCAGGCCGTCGAAGTCGGCGTAGCGCTGCTCGAGCTCGTCGACGACGCGCAGCGACTGCAGGTTGTGCTCGAAGCCGCCGTGGTCCTTCATGCAGTCGTCGAGCACGTCCTGTCCCGCGTGGCCGAACGGCGTGTGGCCGAGGTCGTGGGCGAGCGCGACGGTCTCGACGAGGTCCTCCTCGAGGCCGAGGCTGCGCGCGATCGAGCGGCCGAGCTGGGCGACCTCGAGCGAATGCGTGAGCCGCGTGCGGAACAGGTCGCCCTCGTGGTTCAGGAAGACCTGGGTCTTGTAGACGAGGCGGCGGAACGCGCTGCTGTGGACGATGCGGTCGCGGTCGCGCTGGAAGTCGCTGCGCGTCGGCGCCGCCGCCTCGCCGAACCGGCGGCCGCGGCTGCGGGACGGGTCGGACGCGTAGGCGGCGAGCGGCATGCTCGTTCAGGCGGCCGCGGTATGGGCCGCGATCACCTGCGCGACGAGTTCGTCGGGCGCCGCGTGCATGCCCGCGCGCCCGAGGCCCTCGATCAGCACGAAGCGGATCTCGCCGCCCTCGGCCTTCTTGTCGACGCGCATGAGTTCGAGCCAGCGTTCGATCGGCATCTGCGGCGCGCGCACGGGCAGGCCGGCGCGCTCGAGCAGGCGCGTGAGCCGCGTGACGAGGCTCGTCTCGGCCAGGCCGAGCCGTGCCGACAGCTCGGCCGCGAGCACCATGCCGCAGGCGACGCCCTCGCCGTGCAGCCACGCGCCGTAGCCGAGCCCGGCCTCGATCGCGTGGCCGAAGGTATGGCCGAAATTGAGGATCGCGCGCAGGCCGGCCTCGCGCTCGTCGGCGCCGACGACGGCGGCCTTGATCTCGCACGAGCGACGGATCGCGTGGGTCAACGCGGCCGCGTCGCGCGCGAGCAGCGCGTCGAGGTTGGCCTCGAGCCAGGCGAGGAATTCGGGGTCGGCGATCGGGCCGTACTTGATGACCTCGGCGAGGCCAGCCGCGAGCTCGCGCGCGGGCAGCGTCGCGAGCGTGTCCAGATCGGCGACGACGCGCAGCGGCTGGTGGAACGCGCCGATCATGTTCTTGCCGAGCGGGTGGTTGATCGCGGTCTTGCCGCCGACCGAGGAGTCGACCTGCGCGAGCAGCGTCGTCGGCACCTGGACGAAGGGCACGCCGCGCATGTACACGGCCGCGGCGAAGCCCGTCATGTCGCCGACGACGCCGCCGCCGAGCGCGTAGAGCACCGTCTTGCGGTCGGCCGCGCGCTCGAGCAGGCGCGCGAAGACGCGCTCGAGCGAGGCCCAGTCCTTGTACTGCTCGCCGTCGTCGAGCAGCACCGCGTCGACCTCGGCGTGCAGCGGCGCGAGGCGCGCGCGCAGGCGCTCGAGGTAGAGCGGCGCCACCGTCGTGTTCGTGACGATCAGCGCGCTTTTCGAGCGCGGCAGGCCGGCCCAGGCCGCGGCGGCCTCGAGCAGCCCGGCGCCGATCAGGATGTCGTAGGAACGTTCGCCCAGCGCGATGGGCACCTTGTGCATACCGGTCATGGGCGCAAGTGTAGGCGCGCCGCGCGCGCCGCCGGCTTGAGCGGGCTCAGCGCAGCGGCTCGGCGCCGACCGTCGCGGCGACCTGACCCGGGTCGACGATGCCCGCGAGCTCGAGCTGCATCAGCGCCATGTTGACGAGGCCGTGGACCGAGGGCCGCGCCATCTCCAGCACGTAATGCGCGCAGCGCCGGTACAGCGGGTCGCGCTGCGCGTAGAGCTCGCGCAGCTTCTTCAGCGGGTCGGCGACCTGAAGCAAGGGCCGCTGGGTGTCGTTGCGCAGGCGCCGGAACAGGTCCTCGGGCGACGCGCGCAGGTACAGCACGGTCGCGCCCGCGTGGAGCCGCTCGCGGTTGGCCTCGCGCAGCACCGCGCCGCCGCCGGTGGCGAAGATGCCGACACGCTCGCCGAGCAGCTCGGCGAGCACCTCGGACTCGACGTCGCGGAACGCGTCTTCGCCGCGTCGCTCGAAAAAGGCGCGGATCGGCTCACCGATCCGCGCCTCGATCGCCTCGTCGGTATCGACGAAGGCGACGCCGAGCTGGCGCGCCAGCAGCCGCCCGACGGTGGACTTCCCCCCCCCGGGCATGCCGACCAGCGCGATCTTCAATGGCAAGCGGTCGCACCGGACGGCGGCGCGAGCGCACTCACGTAGACCGTCGCCGTCGTGGTCGTCGAGGTGACCGGCGACGTGAACGAGAACACCAGTGCGCCGCTCGTGTAGCCGTTGTTGAACGAGTAGCTCGCGGTGACGGCGGTCGGGGTCAGCGAGTTGCCGACCACGCCGCCGCCGGCGATCGAAGCCGTCAGCGCGACCGACGGGGTCGGCGTCACCGAGACCGTCGTGCCGTTGGCCATCGGGTTGTACGAGTAGGGGTTCGTGTCGGCGAGATAGAACGTGAAGGTCGGGCTGCTGACGTTGTAGAGATAGGTCCCGTCGAGGTCGTAGACGGTCGTCGTCGTCGCCGTGCCTGCCGTCGTCGGCTGGTAGCCGTTGATCAGCGTGCGCGTCGCCGGGCAGGGGGTCGCCGGCGTCGTCGCCGGCGCATAGACCAGACCGACGCCGCTGCCGGGCAGCGACGGCCCCCAGGTCGGGTGAGCCTTGGACGTCGACCACACGGTCTGCACGGCCGAGCGCACGAAGGCCTTGCCCCAGTTGCCGCGGCAGGTGCCCGGCTGGGCCGGCACATTCGGCTGGAGATACGGAATGCCGTTCGGCAGCAGCGGCGGCGCGACGCCCTGCAGCTCGTCGTACAGGTAGTAGCTGCTCGACTGCGGGCTCGGACAGGTCGCGGTGTTGCCGAAGGGGAAGGTCTGCAGGCTCGGGTCCCAGTAATCGCGGAACTTCGGGTCGAGGTAGGGATCGCCGAGATCCTGATAGTCCTCGCCCGGGTCGTAGGTGTTGTTGCCGTTCGTGTCGGTGAAGGCCATCTCGCCGATCGCATACGCGAGCGTCGTCACGCGGCCGTCCCATTCATAGGGTCGCTGACCGCCCGAGGCCGACGCGACCGAGACCGTCGAGATCGCCGTCGACGAGCCGCTCGGCGACTGGGTCAGCACCTGGCCCAGGGTGTTCACGAGGTTGAACACCGTCGAGCTCGGTACCGGGTTGCCAAGGCGGTCGGCGGCGAACACGTTATAGGTGTTCGGCGTGAGGTCGATGTTGTAGGCCTCGATGTTGTAATACTTCTGCGACAGCGAGAAACGCCCCTGCGAGGGCAGGCCGACGGCGATCGACAGATTGCTCGACGACGAGCTGATCGCAGCACCGCCCGTCGGCGAGTAGGTCGCGACCACGCGCACCGGCGTCGGCACCGTGCCCGAGTTGATCTGGACCGAGACCTGGCCGAGCGAGTTCGTCAGCTTGGTCTCGGTCTCCTGGTTGACCGTTCCAGACAGGCCGTCCATGGTCAGCCCGCCGACGGTCGTCGTCGGTTGCAGCGTGACCGACTTGCCCGGCACGCCCGTGCCGTTCTGGTCGCTGAGCTGGAAGGTCACGACCGACGATTGCGGCGAGTAGCCCGAGGTGCTCAGGAACAGCGTCGACGGCGTCGCCGACACGAATGTCATGGTCTGGACGGTCGGCGAGGTCAGCGGGATCGTCAGCGTCTGGGTGACGGCACCGGCCGTCACGGTCACGGTGTCGGTGTTCTGCACCGCACCGCAGCCCTTGTCCACGTAAGTGAAGCTGGCCGCGCCCGTCGTCGTGCTCGCCGAGGTCGGCGTGAGCGTGGCCTTGGGCGTGCCCAGCGCCGCGCATTGCGAGGTGACGGCGACGTTCACCGGCGTCGTCGGCACGGTGCCGGCGAGCGTCAGGGCGAGGTTCGACTGGCCGTAGGCGGCCAGCGCCGCGCCCGACGCGAGGTCGGAGGTGAACGAGGAGATCGTCACCGCCGTGGCGTTGACCTGGTAGCCGGCCGAAGCGCTCAGCGTCGAGCCGCTGGCGACCACCGTCGCCGTCACCGTGTCGGCCCCAGCGCTCGCGCTATTGGTCGGATACATCGTCGTCGTGGCCACGCCCGAAGCGTTCGTCAGCGCCGAGGTCGCGCTGAAGGAGCCGAGGCCGGCGGCCGTCGCGAAGTGCACGACCTGGCCGCCGATCGGCGCGCCGGAAGCGCTCGTCAGCGTGGTCGAGATCGTCGCCGGCGCCGCCGAGGTGATCGTCTGGGTCGACAGGCTCAGCGTGAACGAGGAAGCGGGCTGCGCGGTCGCCGTCGTGGTGAAGCCGACCTGGCCGGTCACGGTCACACTCGTCGTGCCGCTGCCGACCACGGCCGTCGCGATCGCGTAGTCGGCGCCGTTGGACGCCGACGTCGCCGGCGCGAGCGTGACGGAAGCGGTGCCGGTGCTGTCGGTCAACGCCGAGGCGGCGCTGAACACGCCGAGCCCGAGCTTGGTCGTGAAGGTCACGAGCTGGCCGGCGACCGGCGCGCCGGTCGTGTCGGTCAGCACGGCCTTGACCGTGCCGGGTGCCACGGCGGTGACCGACGTCGCGGAGATCGTGACGCTGAGCGAGTCGCTGCCGGCCTTGCCGCCGGTGCCGCCGGTGCCGCCGCCGGTATACAGCGACGACCCGCCCCCCCCACCGCCGCCGCACGCGGCCAGCAGGACGCCGAGCACGGCGCCGGCCAGCGCACGGCCGATCCATCGGCCCAACAAATCGAACTTGCTCATATTCCTAAACTCCCGATGCGATTCAAGCCGTCACAGGCGACGTCATGACCATTCCCATTCAACGCGCGCTGCCGCGCTCGCTGACGACCTTGGGCGTCAGGAAGATCAGCAGCTCCGTCTTGCTCGTCGTGCGCGAATTGCTCTTGAACAGGTTGCCGAGCACCGGGATGTCACCCAGCAGCGGGACCTTGTCGGTCGTATCGGCATCGTTCTGCGTGTAGATGCCGCCGATCACGACGGTGCCGCCGTTCTCGACCAGCACCTGCGTCTGAGCGTGCGTATTGTTGATCGCGTAGCCCTGCGGCGTGAGCGTGCCGCGGCTGTCCTTATTCACGTCGACGGCGAGGATCACGGCGCCCTCGGGCGTGATCTGCGGCGTGACTTCGAGCTTGAGCACGGCCTTCTTGAACGAGATCGAGGTCGCGCCGCTCGAGGTCGCCTGCTGGTAGGGCAGTTCCTCGCCCTGTTCGATCACGGCCGCGTGCTGGTCGGCCGTGACGATGTGCGGGCTCGAGATGATCTTGCCCTTGCCGTCGGCCTCGAGCGCCGAGAGCTCGAGGTTCAGGAAGCGGTTCGCGAGCGGGCTGAACAGCGACAGCGCGGCCGACGCGGCGTTCGCGCCGCCGAACACGTCGGACGTAGTGTTCGCGGGCAGGTTGACGAACTGGGTGTTCGAGTAGCCGGTCGCGCCGCTCGAGCCCTGCAGCGTCTGGTTCGCCACGCCGTCGTAGGTGCCGCCGACCGAGATGTAGTTGCTGCCGCCGACGTGGAAGCCCGGGACCCCGCCCTGCTGGCCGCGCAGGTCGGAGGTGCCGAGCTTGATGCCGAGCGAACGGCCGAAGCTGTCCGACGCCTCGACGATGCGTACCTCGATCTGGACCTGGCGCACGGCGATGTCGATCTTCCCGATCAGCGCCTGGATTTCCTCGAGCTTGGACGGGATGTCGGTCACGAACAGCTGGTTCGTGCGCGCCTCGAAGCTCGCGCTGCCGCGCGGCGACAGAATGCGCGAGCTGCCGCTCGCCGTGCCGCCGCTGCCGCCCGTGCCCGCACCGGCGCTCGAGCCGCCGGCCGCGCCGCCACTGCTGCCGCTGCTCTGGCCGAGCAGCACGCGGTCGACGTCCTCGGCCTTCGCGTAATTGATCTGGAACGACTGGGTACGCAACGGCTCGAGCTGGGCGATCTGGGCCTTGGACTCGAGGTCGAGCTTCTCCTTCGCAGCGATCTCTTCCTTGGGCGCGATCCACAGCACGTTGCCCGACTTCTTCAGGCCCAGGCCCTTGGCCTGCATGATGATATCGAGCGCCTGGTCCCAGGGCACGTCCTTGAGGCGCAGCGTCACGCTGCCGGTCACCGAGTCGCTCGTCACGACGTTGAAGTTCGTGAAGTCGGCGATGACCTGGAGCAGCGCCCGCACGTCGATGTTCTGGAAGTTCAGCGAGAGCTTGTCGCCCGAATAGCCGGGACCCGCGACGAGCTTGTTCGGGTCGAGCTTGAGCGGCCGGACCTCGAGCACGAACTGGTTGTCGCTCTGGTAGGCGCTGTGCTCCCAGTTGCCCTGCGGCGTGACGACCATGTGGACATGGCCGTCGACCTGGGTCGTCGTGATCGACTGGATCGGCGTGCCGAAGTCGGTCACGTCGAGCTTGCGGCGCAGATTCGCGGGCAGCTGCGAGCGCAGGAAGTCGACGACGAGGTCCTTGCCCTGCTGCTGGATGTCGACGCCGACCTCGTTGCTCGGCAGCTGCACGACGACGCGGCCCGCGCCGTCGCTGCCGCGGCGGAAGTCGATGTCGCGGATCGTCAGCGGCGCCGCGTTGAGGCTCTGCGCGAAATGGGTCGGGCCGGCCGCCGTCATCGGCTCGCCGGCCGTCGGCGCGTCGAGCGTCAGCAGCAGCGCGTTGCCCTGCAGGCTCGCGTGGTAGCCGGACGGCGCGCGCAGGTTCAGCACGACGCGCGTGCGGTCGCCCGACTGCGCGACGTAGGCCGTGCTCAGGTTGCCTTCGTTGATGTCGACGAGCGGCTTGCCGAGGTCGTTGCCGACGCCGGGCAGGTCGATCGCGATGCGCGGCGGCGCCTGCACCGTGAAGCCGTGCGGCAGTTCCTTCAGGGGTTCGGCGAGTTCGATGCGAACGACCTCGACGCCGCCTTGCTGGCCGCTCGTGATCGCGCGGATCGCATTGTCGGCCCAGGCCGGCTGCGCGAGCAGCTGGATCAGGCCCAGCGCCGCCCCCACCCAAATCCTCTTGTGCCAAGCGCTCATTCGCGAGCTCTCCTGAATTGTTTTCATCGCCCCTTCTCCTGAAGCTGGAGGGTGGTGCTGCGTTCGACCCATTCGCCGGCGGCATCCTGAACAATCTCACGCAAGCCCAGTTCGGTCTCGCCGATCGACGTGATCTTGCCGAAGTTCTGCCCGATGTAGTCGCCCTTCTTGACCTGGTAGAGCAGGCTGTCGACCTTGAGCAGCGCGTAGCGCTGATCCTTGCGCATCATCGAACCGACCATGACCATGCTGTCGAGCGGGAAGGCTTCGAGCGGCTCGCGCCGGCGGTTCAGCTCGGCCGTCAGCAAGGAGTTCGGCTGCGCCGCCTCGCTCTTGATGCCGACGCTGAGCTTCTGCGTGCTGAACGGGTCGACGAGCTGGGCCGTCGCGTAGGGCTCGGGCAGGAATTTCTTCGGCGCGACGAGCGGCGGCACATGCGGGTGCGCCTCGCGCCGCTGCTGGTCCATCCAGCCGCGCAGCTCGTCGATGTCGGCCGTGCAGGCGCCGAGCAACGCCGCCGTCGCGACGACGCCGGCGCGCTGGAGAAGCTTGCGGGTGGAGCTCATTTTTTCGCCCCCTTGGCCTTCGCGGCCTTCTGGTCGGCGACTTCCTCGGGGTCGAGGTAGCGGTACGTGCGCGCCGTCGCGTCCATCGCGAGCACGCCGTTGCCGGCGTCCTTGCCCTGCGCGACCGAGATGTCGAGATCGTGCAGCGTGACGATGCGCGAGAGGTTCGAGATGTCGGCCGTGAACGCGCCGATGTCGTGGTAGCGGCCGACGATGCGCAGCGAGATCGGCAGCTCGGCGTAATAGTCCTTGACCACGATCTGGCCGGGCCGGAACAGCTCGAACTGCAGACCGCGTCCGGTGCCGGCCTGGTTGATGTCGGACAGCAAGGCCTCCATCTCGGCCTTGCCCGGCAGCTGCTTCTCGAGCTGGTTCACGTATTCCTCGACCTGGCTTTTCTGCTTGCGCAGCTCGGGCAGGTTGACGGCCTGGGCGAGCTTGCCCGTGTAGTCGTTCTTGAGGGTGGGCTCCTGGGCGCGCGACGCGTCGAGCTGGTCCGAGACGTCGGACAGCAGGCCCAGCCAGCCGCCCACGACGACGAGGATCACGACCCCGATGAAGGACGCGACCTTGGGCGCGGGCGGCCATTGCCCGGGCTCGCGCGGGTTGAGCCCCTGGAACTGCGCGCCGATGTCCCGGAACCAGGCGTTCGCGTCGAAATTGAGCTTGAGTCCTTTGATCGCCATGATCAGACCTTGTTCGTCTTGGCGCCGCTGGCCGGGCCGGACGCGCCGGAGGGAACATCGCTCGACGGCGCCTTGATCTGCAGGCGCATCGTGAATTCGAACAGCCGCTGCGGGTCACGCCCGGTCGTCCTCAGGTCGGCCAGCTTGATCTCGACGAGGTCGGGCTTCTCGATCCAGTCGTTGTTCTGGGCCGAGGTGTTGCGCAGCAGCTCAGAGATGCGGTCGTTGGTCTGCGCGTAGCCGCCGATCGCGACGACCTGGCCGGTCTGCTTGATCGAGTTCAGGTAGACGCCTTCGGGGACGTCGCGCGCGATTTCCTCGAGCAGGTGGACCGGAATGTTGCGGTCGGTCTGGAGGTCCTCCACGGCCTTCTGGCGCGCCTTCAGCGCGTCGATCTCGCCGCGCAGGTTCGCGATGTCCTTGATCTGCGACTCGAGCGCGCTGATCGCGTTCTGCAGGTACTGGTTGCGCCGCTGCTGCTCGGTCGTCAGGTACTGGAGCAGCAGGAAGATCGCGCCGACGATCGCGGCCCCGGCCACCGCCGACACCGCGATCCCGGCAAAGAACGCCGTGCGCCGACGCTTGCGGCTTTCCTCGCGATGAGGCAGCAGGTTGATCAGGATCACTGGAAGAACCTCCGCATCGCCAGACCGCAGGCCGTCAGGTAGGCGGGCGCCTCGCGGCGCAGCTTGGCTTCGCGCACGGCCGCGCCCAAGGACATGTTCTCGAACGGGTTCACCACCATGCAAGCGAAACCGGTCAGCTCGGTCACGCGGTCCTTGAGGCTCGGCAGGGTCGCCGTGCCGCCCGCGAGCATCACGTAGTGGACCTTGTGGTGCGGCGTGCTCGTGAAGAAGTACTGGAGCGCACGACCGATTTCCTGCGACAGGCTGTCGACGAAGGGGTTGAGCACCGCCGTCTCGTAGTCCTCGGGCAGGTCGTTCGCGAGCTTCTTGGTCTCGGCCTCCTCGAACGAGAAGCCGTAGTGGCGCGAGATCAGCTGGGTCAGCTGCGAGCCGCCAAAGGCCTGGTCGCGGTCGTAGAGCATCTCCTCGTCGCGCAGCACCTTGAGGCTCGTGGTGTCGGCGCCGATCTCGAACAGCGCGACGAGCGCGTCCTTGCCGCCGCTCGGCAGGTTGCCGATCAGACGGCCCATCGCCATGCGCGACGCGTGCGACTCGATGTCGAGCACGACCGGGCGCAGGCCCGCGGCCTCGGCGAGGCCCTGGCGGTCCTGGACGCGGTCCTTGCGCGACGCGGCGATCATGACCTCGACGTCGCCGACCGAGGTCGGGCTCGGCCCGATCACGCAGAAGTCGAGCGCGACCTCGTCGAGCGAGAACGGGATGTACTGGTTCGCCTCGGCCTCGACCTGGAGCTCCATCTCCTCCTCGCGCAGGCCGGCCGGCAGCATGATCTTCTTGGTGATCACGGCCGACTGCGGCATCGCGAGCGCGACCTCGCGGGTGCGCGTGCCGCTGCGCGTGATCACGCGACGCACCGCGTCGGCGACCTCTTCGAATTTCTCGATCTGGCCGTCGGCGATCCAGCCCTTTTCAAAGGTCTCGGAGGCGAAGCGTTCAAGAACGATTTCGCCGCTTTTCGCCTGACTCAGTTCCACCAGCTTGACACTGGATGAACTGATATCCAGGCCAATCATGGGCGGATGCTTGCGACCCATCAGTACGTCAAGTATTCCCATGACGCGAATCCCCCGCGCATCCCGAATGCGCACATCGCCTATTAATAAATCACTTGAATGCTAGCAGCAAAGGCCTTGAGCCCCAACGCTTTTACGACCCCTGGAGCTGACCGTGCGTTGCGTACCATACACGAGCGCCTTGGTAACCAGTTGATATTGGGGTGCACAAAAGCACGAAGCGCCCGGACTTCTCGCCCCCTGTATCCTCGTACCAACGCCGGGATGGTCTCGCAGGTGGATTTCTATAATGCTCGGGCACCATGAGCGACGCCCAGAATCAGTCCCCGCGGCGCCCGCCGCCCCGCCCGTCCCCCGCCCCCGCAATCCATTGGCTCCGCCGCGCCGGAGGGTGGCTGCTCGGCCTGTGCGCGGCCGGCGCCCTGAGCGTCGCGCTGCTGCTCGGCCTCGCGCTTGCGCTCGCCTACCCGCGCCTGCCCGACATCAGCGGGCTGACCGACTACCGGCCGCGCCTGCCGCTGCGCGTGCTATCGGCCGACGGCGTGCTGCTCGGCGAGTTCGGCGAGGAGCGGCGCAGCTACGTGCCGATCGAGCAGATGCCCAAGGTCATGCAGGACGCGGTGCTGTCGATCGAGGACGCGCGCTTCTACCAGCATGGCGGCGTCGACTACCTCGGCGTGCTGCGCGCCGGGCTCGCCAATGTCGGCGACGCGCGCAGCCAGGGCGCGTCGACGATCACGATGCAGGTCGCGCGCAACTTCTACCTGTCCACCGAGAAGACCTTCACGCGCAAGATCTACGAGATCCTGCTCGCGCTGAAGATCGAGCATGCGCTGAACAAGAAGCAGATCCTCGAGATCTACATGAACCAGATCTTCCTCGGCCACCGCGCCTACGGCTTCGCGGCGGCCTGCGAGATCTACTTCGGCAAGCCCATCAAGAACATCACCGTCGCCGAAGCCGCGATGCTCGCGGGCCTGCCCAAGGCGCCGTCGGCGTTCAACCCGCTCGACAACCCGCGCCGCGCGCGCATGCGTCAGCTCTACATCATCGACCGCATGCTCGAGACCGGCGCGATCACGGCCGCCCAGCGCGACCAGGCGCGCGCCGAGGTGCTGCCGCTGCGCGCCGCGAACGCGTCGCCCGCGCACGGCGAGTACCTGGCCGAGATGGCGCGCCAGCTGATCTTCGACCAGTACGGCGACAGCGCCTACACGCGCGGCCTCGACGTGTATCTGACCGCGCGCAGCGACGACCAGGCCGTCGCCTACCGCGCCTTGCGCCGCGGCATCCTCGACTACGAGAAGCGCCAGGTCTACCGCGGCCCCGAGGCCTATGTCGACCTGCCCGCCGACCCGGCCGCGCTCGACACCCGCATCGCCGAGGTGCTCGCCGACCACCCCGACAACGACGAGTTGCGCGCGGCCGTCGTGCTCGAGGCCGACCCCCGCCATGTGCTTGCCGCGCTGCAGAGCGGCGAGACCGTCGCCGTCACCGGCGAGGGCCTGCGCCCGGCCGCGTCGGGCCTGACCGACGCCGGCAACCCGAAGACGCGCGTGCGGCGCGGCGCGATCATCCGCGTCGTCCAGGGCCAGGATCGCGCGGGCAAGCCGTTCTGGACGATCACGCAGCTGCCGGAGGTCGAGGGCGCGTTCGTCGCGATGGACCCCCAGACCGGCCATGTGCGCGCGCTCGTCGGCGGCTTCGACTACGCGAAGAACAAGTTCAACCACGTGAGCCAGGCCTGGCGCCAGCCGGGCTCGAGCTTCAAGCCCTTCATCTACTCGGGCGCCCTCGAGAAGGGCTTCACGCCACTGACCGTCGTCAACGACGCCCCGCTGTTCTTCGACGCGACGAGCACGGGCAGCCAGCCCTGGGAGCCCAAGAACTACGACGGCAAGTTCGAGGGGCTCATGCCGCTGCACACGGCGCTCGCGAAGTCCAAGAACATGGTCTCGATCCGCATCCTGCGCTCGATCGGCGTCGACTATGCGCAGCAATGGATCACGCGCTTCGGCTTTGACGCCGACAAGCACCCGCCCTACCTGACGATGGCGCTGGGCGCGGGCTCGGTCACGCCGCTGCAGATGGTGCAGGCCTACGCCGTGTTCGCGAACGGCGGCTACCGCGTCGCGCCACAGCTGATCGACCATGTAACCGACGACCGCGGCCGCCTGCTCTATACCGCAGCCCAGCATGTGCCCGACGAGACCGGCCGCGTGATCGACGCGCGCAACGCCTTCGTGATGGACAGCCTGCTGCAGGAGGTCGCGCGCGTCGGCACGGCCGCCCGCGCGCAGGCCGATCTGCAGCGTCCCGACCTCTACGGCAAGACCGGCACGACCAACGATTCGATGGACGCGTGGTTCTGCGGCTTCCAGCCGAGCCAGGTCGCGGTCGCCTGGATCGGCTTCGACCAGCCGCGCAAGCTCGGCAGCCGCGAGACCGGCGGCGGCCTCGCGCTGCCGGTCTGGGTCGACTACATGCGCTACGCGCTGCGCGACGTGCCGGTCACGGAGCTGGCGGTGCCCGAGGGCGTCGTCAGCAGCAACGGCTACTGGGTCTACGACGAATACACGGGCACGGCGGGGGTCCAGCAGCTCGCCAACGAACCCGGCAACCTGCCGGCGCCGGCGAGCCCCGACGAGAAGAAGAGCATCCTCGACCTGTTCAAGCACTGAGGCCGGCGCGGCGCGCGGGGCCGCCTCTCCCCGCCGATCAGGCCGGCGCGATGAACTCGAGCGCCGTCGCCCCCTGCTCGCTCGCCGCCTCGGACAGGCGCGCATGGAACTCCACGCCATCCTTGGTGTCGCGCCAGGCGCCGTCGACATAGCCGAAGTGGTAGCCGCCGCGTCGCGCCGCGAGCCAGATCTCGTGCAGCGGCGGCTGGGTATTGACGACGATCCGGCTGCCGTTCGGGAACGCCAGTTCGAGCAGCCCGCCGCTGCGGTGCGCGTCGATGTCAATGCGATCGGTGTCGAGCCAGCGGTCGATCTGGGCTTCGATCGCGGCGAGCACCGCCTGGCTCAGGCGGTGGTATTCGGCGTCGGACAGGGGGCTGCGGGTGCTCATGGGGCTAGACTCGAAACATGGATCTCAAAGCAAACTCAAGTGTAGGCCCCCGCGTCCGCGCAAGGCGACGGCGCGCCGCGATCACCCTCGTGGCCGCGCTGCTCGCCTCGCTGGCCGGCTGCGGCCAGAAGGGCCCGCTCGTTCTGCCCCAGGGCGCCAAGCCCGCGCCGGCCCCGAGCGCGTCACCGCCGCCCTGACACGCGGGCGCAAAAAAGCCACCCCGAGGGGTGGCTTTGAGCTTGGCGGACGGGGCGCGGACCCCGCCCGACCGAGCGATGCTTAGAAGCTGTGACGGATACCGACTTCGGCGCCGCCCGACTTGCCGCCGGGCGCCATCACGAGCGAGCCCGGCGCGGTCGTCACGGCGACCTTGCCCTTGCCCTGGTTCGTGACTTCGGAGACCGTCGTGTACAGCGCCGTGCGCTTCGACAGATCGTACTCGTAGCCAACGGCGAACAGGTTCGCGTTGAAGGCCAGGCCGGCGTTGCGGGCGGCATCGTTCGCGTCGTTGTGCGTGAAGCCGGCGCGGAAGATGTTCTGGCCCATCGGGACGATCGCGGCAACCGTGATCAGGTTCTGCTTCAGGCCGTTATAGCTCTGCTGGGTGAACAGCACCTGGCCGGTGGCGACGCCGAAGTCGTACGAGCCCGCGACCGAGCCCATGTTGAACTTCGAGGCATTGCCGTAGTTGCTCGAGAAGCCGGCCGTCACGTGGATCGGGCCGTCCTTGTAGCCGATGCGGCCGCCGTAGTACTTGTTGTCGAGCGTCGCAGCGCCCTGGCCCGGGGCGACATCGACCTGGCCGTAGAAGCCGCCCAGGTCGCCCGGGAGGATGTAGGCGAACTGGTTGTTCGAGCGGTTCCAGGTCGCGCCCGTGTCGATGGCGTTCGCGGCGTTCTGCTTGCCGGGGATCGCGGCGAAAGCGTTGTACAGCGTGATCACGCCGCCGACGCCGATCGTGCCGAACGGATCGAAGTCGTCGATGATCGTGCGCTCGCCGGTCTTCGCGCGGCCCAGGCGCACTTCACCGAAGTCGCCCATCAGGCTGACGGTGGCGCGACGCGTGAACAGCTGGGTGCCGCTGAGGTTGCTCGTGCTGCTGGTCGTGCCGGTGTTGGGATTCAGGCCGGACTCGAGCCAGAAGCCGGCCTTCATGCCGCCGCCGAGGTCCTCGACGCCACGGAAGCCAAGACGGCTCGACTGGTTGCCGTCGGTGCCCTGGGCCCAAAGGCTCTGGCCGTTTTCCTTGACGTAACGGACGTTCAGGTCGACAACGCCGAAGGCCGTGACCGACGACTGCGCAGCGGCGGTCCCGGCCAGCGTGCCCAGAACAGCCAAAGCGACGAGAGATTTCTTCATTAGATGACTCCTGTGGATTCAGTGAGGTTCCGACAAATGCCATCAACATCAGGCACCTCGGACCAACCTCCGCGGTGGAAGTTGGCGTATTGCACCAGACGAATCGACCCTGGGGGAAGCCCGAAGGGGGTAAATTGACCCTTTGCGTTGTCCATGCGCAACGAACCGACCTATCACAAGTGCGTCACATTTAACTCAGTGTTTACCAGTCAAGATCCTTGACAGAACGATGAACGCCCGAACGCGGCCGCTTGCCGCAGAATCCTGCGACCTTATGTCAGCCCCCCCCTCGCCCAGCCCCCGGTCGTCCCGTCTCGACCGATTTCTCGCCAGCGTCGAGCAAGGTCTGCGGACGAGCTTCGCCGCGCCCGCCCCGGGCCGCCCGTCGCCCGCAGCCGGCACCGCCATGGCCGCGCCGCTGAACGACGCCGAGCGCCAGCTCGCCGGCGCACTGATGCGCGTGAACCATGTCGGCGAGGTCTGCGCCCAGGCGCTCTATCAGTCGCAGTCGCTGTTCACCCGCACGCCCGAGTTGCACCGCCATTTCCAGCAGGCCGCCGTCGAGGAGCGCGAGCACCTGGCGTGGACGCGCGAACGCGTGCACGAACTCGGCACCCACACGAGCCGGCTCACGCCGCTGTGGTATGCCGGGGCCTACGCGATCGGCGCGGCGGCCGGCTTGGCCGGCGACGCGGTCAGCCTCGGCTTCGTCGTCGAGACCGAGCGCCAGGTCGAGCAGCACCTGGCCGGCCACCTCGACCGCCTGCCCGCGGCTGACACGGTCTCGCGGCGCATCGTCGAGCAGATGAAGGAGGACGAGGCGCGCCACGCCGCCGCCGCGCTCGCGGCCGGCGGCCGTGAGCTGCCGGGCCCGGTGCGCTTCGCGATGCGCGTCGCGGCCGGCGTGATGACGCGGACCGCGCACTACATCTAGGTCTGGCGCGCTTCGCGAAACCCAGGTTGGCCCCGCGACGCCGATGCTCAGGCCTCGACGAGCTCGACCGAGGTCGTGATCTCGGCCGTCTTGGCGAGCATGATGCTCGCCGAACAGTACTTCTCGTGCGACAACGCGACCGCGCGCTCGACGACCTCGCGCTTGAGGCCCCGTCCGGTGACGACGAAGTGCATATTGATCTTCGTGAAGACCTTGGGCTCGACCGGCGCGCGCTCGGCCTGCAGGCGCACCGAACAGCCGCGCACGTCGTGGCGGCCGCGCTTGAGGATCAGCACGACGTCGTAGGCCGTGCAGCCGCCGGTACCGGCGAGCACGGTCTCCATCGGCCGCGGCGCGAGGTCGCGGCCGCCGCCGTCGGGCGCGCCGTCCATGGTCAGCAGATGCCCGCTGCCCGTCTCCGCGACGAAGGCCATGCCCTCGCCGCCCATCCATTGAACCGTGCAATCCATCAGTGGCCCCAAAATTTCAAGAAATTTATTGCAGCGCAGCATAGCGCGCGCTAGAATTCGCCCATGCGTTGAATCGAGCCCTCCCCCGGGAGTCGCGCTCTTCAGCCTGCCAGTTGTCTCCTCCACCGCCTCCATGGTGGATTCAGCCCGAGATCGTAAGGTCTCGGGCTTTTTTTATCCCCGCTTCGTCCCCACCCCGGCGCGGCCGGCCCGGCGGCGCGCTCCCTTATGATGCGGCGCCGCATCGGACCACGCGAAACAAAGGGAATTCATGGCCGGCCCCGCCCGCAAGCGCACCCCTCACGCGGCCGCGGCCGCGCCCGTCCTGCTGCCCGGCGAGGACAGCTATCTGCGCCGCATCCTGAACGCGCGCGTCTACGACGTCGCGATCGAATCGCCGCTGACGCCCGCGCGCAACCTGTCCAAGCGGCTCGGCAACAAGGTCCTGCTCAAGCGCGAGGACGACCAGCCGGTCTTCAGCTTCAAGCTGCGCGGCGCCTACAACAAGATGGCGCACCTGTCGCCCGAGGCGCTTGCGCGCGGCGTGATCTGCGCGTCGGCCGGCAACCATGCGCAGGGCGTCGCGCTCGCGGCCAAGAAGCTCGGCTGCCGCGCCGTCATCGTCATGCCGGTCACCGCGCCCAAGCTCAAGGTCGACGCGGTCGCCGCGCTCGGCGGCGAGGTCGTGCTGCACGGCGACAGCTATAGCGATACCTACGGCCACGCCTGCGCGCTCGGCGAGGCCGAGGGCCTGAGCTTCGTCCACCCCTTCGACGACCCCGACGTGATCGCAGGCCAGGGCACGATCGCGATGGAGCTGCTGCGCCAGCACCAGGGCCCGCTCGACGCGGTCTTCGTGCCGATCGGCGGCGGCGGCCTGATCGCCGGCGTCGCCGCCTACGTCAAGGCGCTGCGCCCCGAGATCAAGGTCATCGGCGTGCAGACGCGCGACTCCGACGCGATGGCGCGCTCGGTGCGGGCGGGCAAGCGCATCCAGCTCGACGACGTCGGCCTGTTCGCCGACGGCACGGCCGTCAAGCTCGTTGGCGAGGAGACCTTCCGCATCGCGCGCGCGCTCGTCGACGACTTCGTGCTCGTCGACACCGACGCGGTCTGCGCGGCGATCAAGGACGTGTTCGAGGACACGCGCAGCGTGCTCGAGCCCTCGGGCGCGCTCGCGGTCGCCGCGGTCAAGCAGTACGTGGCCGAACATGGGCTCAAGGGCCGGACCTTCGCCGCGATCACGAGCGGGGCGAACATGAACTTCGACCGCCTGCGCTTCGTCGCCGAGCGGGCCGAGGTCGGCGAGCAGCGCGAGGCGCTGTTCGCGGTCACGATCCCCGAGGAGCGCGGCAGCTTCCGGCGCTTCTGCGAGCTGCTCGGGCCGCGCAACGTAACCGAGTTCAACTACCGGATCTCGGACGCGCGCGTCGCCCATGTGTTCGTCGGCGTCGCGCTCGCGCGCCGCGACGAGGCCGACCGGCTCGAGCGCAGCTTCGAGCGCCACGGCTTCGCGACCGTCAACCTCAGCGGCAACGAGCTCGCCAAGCAGCATGTGCGCCACATGGTCGGCGGCCGCAGCGAGCTCGCGCGCGACGAGCGGCTGTTCCGCTTCGTGTTCCCGGAGCGGCCCGGCGCGCTGATGCGCTTCCTGTCGGCGCTGCAGCCCGAGTGGAACATCAGCCTGTTCCACTACCGCAACCAGGGCGCCGACTACGGCCGCATCCTCGTCGGCCTGCAGGTGCCGCGCGCCGACCGCGCGGCGCTGACGGCCTTTCTCGATTCGCTCGGCTACGCCTACGAGGACGAGACCGCGAACCCGGTGTACCGGCTGTTCCTCGGCTGATCCCGGCCGTCGCGGCGCGGCCTCCTAGGGTTTGTCGCCGCGCCCGGGCCCTATGCAAGCCGGCGAGCGCTTCGCCACAATCGGCGCTCGCCCGTCCACCCGCCATGTCGACCCAACAGCAATCCCTGATCCTGCCGACCGCGAACGCCGAACTCGAGCGGGCGCTGCGCGAGCGCATCGACCGGCGCGCGGTCGCGGTCGGCGGGCTCGGCGAGCTCGAGCCCCTCGCGCTGCGCCTGGGCCTCGTGCAGAACAGCCTGACGCCGCGCTTTCGCGACCCCGTGCTCGCGCTGTTCGCGGCCGACCATGGCCTCGCCGTCGACGGCGTCGCCAAGCCCTTCGGCCGCAGCACGCGCGAACTCGCGCTGATGGCGCTGGCCCGGCAGCTGCCGTCGGCGACGTTCGCGCATGTGCACGGCCTCGCGCTGCACGTCGTCGACTGCGGCATCGCCGAGGCCATGCCGCCGCACGCGGCGCTGATGTCGCGGCGCATCGCCCATGGCACGCGCAACGCGCGCGTCGGCGCCGCGATGACGCTCGACCAGGCCCACGCGGGCGTGCGCGTCGGCATGGAGATCGCCGACAGCCTCGGCGGCAACGTGCTCGCGTGCGCGGGCATGGGCCAGGGCTCGGCCGAGGCCGCCGCGCTCGTGCTCGCGCAGCTCGTCGACCTGCCGGTGCAGGACTTCGTGATCTCGGGGCCCGACATGCGCCAGGACGAGCTCGCGCCGCTGATGAACGTGCTGGCGGGCGCACAGGCGCGCCACCGCGAGCTGCGCGACGCGATGGACCTGCTCGCCGCCTACGGCGGCTTCGAGACGGCCGTGATGGTCGGCGCGATGCTCGTCGCGGCGAGCAAGCGCAGCCTGATCATCGTCGACGGCCTCGCGGCCTGCGCGGCGCTGAAGATCGCCGCGCGCGTCGCCGCGCCGGTCACCGACTACGCGGTGTTCTGCCGCAGCCACGGTCACCGCGGCCTCGACGAGGCGCTCGCGACCTTCCACGCGTCGGCCCTGCTCGAGCTCGGCATGGACTGCGTCGACGGCACCGGCGCGGCGCTCGCGTGGCCGATGCTGCGAAGCGCCGCGGCGCTGCTGACCGAGCTGCACGAGCCCTACGACACGCGCGCGGTCCACCGCGCGGCGCTGCCGGTGCTCGACGACCCCGCCTAGGTCCCGCGGCAAGCTCCGGCGGGCCGCCGCGGGTCCCTAGCCCGGCGGCATCCCGTTCGGCTGCGGCTGCTGCGGCGGCGGCGAGATGACCTGCGGCGTCGCCAGCGGCGCCGCCGGCGCCGGCGCCGGCACGACCGGCATGCCCGGCGGCATGCCCTGCGGTACGACGGGCGGCGCGGCCGCGACCGGCGTCGGGTCGGGCAGCTGCAGGGTCATCTCGGCGACGCCGGCGTGGCCGATGCGCGCCGCGCGCGGCTCGACGGCGACGAGGCGCAGGTCGCCGTCGACAACGCCGCCGAGGCGCACCGTGCGCGCCTGGCCGTCGACCGCGATCACGGCCAGGCCCTCGCGGCCGCGGTCGACCGCGGCGCGCGGGGCGACGACGCCGAGCAGCACGAAACGGCTCGACGCGGGCGCCGCGACGGCCACGGGCGCAGCGCCGAACAGGCGGTCGAGGCTCGCCGGCGGCGGGGGCGCCGCGACGACCGGCCGCGCCGCCACATGCAGCGGCTTGACCAGCAGCTGGGTGGCCCAGAACACGAGGCTGGCCGCCAGCACGGCCCAGACAAAGAACGCCGACAATCGCGCAGACATGGGCGGATTATGATTCAGCGGATCGATCGTTCGCCGTCCAGGAATCCGATGTCCTCTTCTTCGCTGCGCCGCCCTGCCCCCCGCCACCGCGGCTTCACGCTGATCGAGCTGCTCGTCGTGCTCGTGATCATCGGCATCCTCGCCGCGCTGATCGTCCCGAACGTGCTCGATCGCGCCGACGACGCGCGCGTCACGGCCGCGCGCACCGACGTCAACAACATCATGCAGGCGCTCAAGCTCTACAAGCTCGACAACCAGCGCTTCCCGAGCGCCGAGCAGGGCCTCGACGCGCTCGTCCACCGCCCGACCACGGGCACGCCGCCGCCGAACTGGCGCCCCTACCTCGACAAGCTGCCGAGCGACCCCTGGGGCCGCCCGTACCAGTACGCGAACCCGGGCGTGAAGGGCGAGGTCGACGTCTACAGCTTCGGCGCCGACGGCCAGCCCGGCGGCGAGGGCAAGGACGCTGACATTGGCTCCTGGCAGTAATGGCGCGGCGCCGCGCGGCCAGCGCGGCTTCACGCTGATCGAGCTGCTCGTCGTGATCACGCTGATCGCGATCGCGACGGCGACCGCGAGCCTCGCGCTGCGCGACCCCGCCGCGACCCAGCTCGACCGCGAGGCCGAGCGCCTCGCCGCGCTGCTCGAGGGCGCGCGCGCCGAAGCGCGCGCCGACGGCCTCGCCGTGAGCTGGGCGCCCGTCGTCGACCCGGGCGCGGCCGACGCGGGCCAGTTCCGCTTCAGCGGCCTGCCGCCGCAGGCCCGGCTGCCCGGACATTGGCTGGGCAGCGGGGTGAGCGCGCAGATCCTCGGCGCCGACCATGTCCAGCTCGGGCCCGAGCCGATGATCGGCGCGCAGCGCATCCTGCTGAGCCTCGGCGACCAGCGCGTCGTGCTCGCGACCGACGGGCTCGCGCCGTTCGAGCTGGAGCACCCGGGGCAATGAAGCTCAAGAAGGTTTCCGGATTCACGCTGATCGAGGTGCTCGTCGCGCTGACCATCGTCGCGATCGCGCTCGGCGCGGGCGTCAAGGCCGCGGGCGCCCTGGGCGACAACGCGACGCGCCTGCACGAGGTCACGGCCGGCCAGCTCTGCGCCGAGAACATCCTCGTCGACCTGCGCCTCGCCCACCAGTTCCCGGACATCGGCGAGAGCGACTACGGCTGCGACCAGCTCGGCGGGCATTACCTCGGCCACCTGAGCGTGCAGGGCACGCCGAACCCGAACTTCCGCCGCGTCGACGCGGCCGTGCGCGACGCCGACGGCCATACGCTGATCACCCTGTCGACGATCATGGCGAAATCCTTCCACTGAGATGACACGCACGCCGGAGCGCCGCCCGCGCGGCTTCACCCTCGTCGAAGTGCTCGTCGCGCTGTTCGTGATGGCGATCATGGCGGCGCTCGCGTGGCGCGGCCTCGACGGTCTCGTGCGCAGCCGCGCGATCGCCCAGCTCCAGGTCGACCGGACCGCGCGCCTGCAGGCGGTGCTGCAGCAGTTCGAGCAGGACCTGCTCGCGGTCCAGGACTCGGGTGCGGCCGACGCGATCGCGTTCGACGGCGCGAACCTGCGCCTGACGAGGCGCCAGCCCGGCGGCCTGCAGGCCGTCGCGTGGACCGTGCGCGACGGCCGGCTGTACCGCTGGGCCGGCCCGGTCGTCCAGCAGGTCGGCGCGCTCGTCGCGGCCGCCCAGAACAGCGTGCAGTTCGCGCCCGACGACAGCCAGCGCGTGAGCGCGCTCGACGGCGTGGCCGACTGGCAGATGTATTTCTACCGCGGCAACGCCTGGACCAACGCGCAGTCGAGCGCCGACCTGGTCGCGAGCTCGAGCGGCGGCACCTCCGACCGGACGAACGCGAACACCCTCGTCAGCTCGGCAACGGGCAGTGCCGGCTCGACAGGCGGCCAGAGCGGCCTGCTGGGCTCGCGCCCCGCGCTGCCGACCGGCGTGCGCGTCGTGCTGAGCTTCGCGCCGGGCAGCGGCTTCAGCGGCACGCTGAGCAAGGACGTCGTGATGGAGAAGCAGCAGTGACGCGCGCGGCGATCGCCAGGCGGCAAGGCGGCGCGGCGCTGCTGCTCGCGATGATCATCGTCACGCTCGTCGCGACGCTGGCCGCGGCGATGACCTGGCGCCAGAGCCGCGCGGTCCAGGTCGAGGCCGGCGAGCGCGCGCGCGCCGAGGCGAGCTGGATCCTGCTCGGCGCGCTCGACTGGGCGCGCCTGATCCTGCGCGAGGACGCGCTCGCGAACCAGTCCGGCACCAACTGGGACCATCTCGGCGAGGTCTGGGCCGTGCCGCTCGCCGAAGCGCGGCTGTCGACCTTTCTCGCGGCCGGCCGCGGCGGCGCGGCCTCAGACGACGACAGCGGCCCCGAGGCCTTCCTGTCCGGCCATATCGAGGACGCGCAGTCGCGCTACAACCTGTACAACCTCGTGCTCGCGACCCAGCAGACCCTCCCGGTGGAGCGCGCCACGCTCGCGCGCCTGTGCGCGACGGTCGGCGCGCCGACCAACACGGCCGACCTGATCATCGCCGGGCTGCGCGCGGCCTACGCGACCTCGCCGCAGAGCGGCGCGGCGCTGCCGCCGGCCGATGTCGACCAGCTGAGCTGGCTCGGCCTCGACCCGGCCGTCGTCGCCCGGCTCGCGCCGTTCGTGACGCTGCTGCCAATGGCCACGCCGGTCAACCTGAACACCGCGCCGGCCGAGGTCGTCGCCGCGCTGTTCGACGGCGTCGACCTCGGCGCGGCCCAGCGGCTCGTCGAGGGTCGTCGCAACGCGCCGCTCGCGGCGGTGGCCAATGCGGCGCGCTACTTCGGCCAGGGCGTCACGATCGACCCGGCGCGCGCCTCGGTCAACAGCAGCTTCTTCGTCGTCACGGGACGGCTGCGCCTCGACGAACATGTGCTCGTGCAGCGCTCGCTCGTGCAGCGCATCGGCACCGACGTCGTCGTGCTCGAGCGCCGCCGCGTCGCCGAGCTCGCCGAGAACGGCACGGGCGCCTGACAGAGCCGCCCCGCCACTGACTAGATAATGGCGCGCCCATGAGCATCCTCATCCTCCTCGCCCCCCCGCGCAAACGCCTGCTCGCCGCCGGCGAGGCGGCCGCGCCGGCCGGCGAATACGACTACCTGTTGAGCCCCGACGGCCGCCAGGTCGCCGCGCGCGGCCGGCGCCCGGTGCGCGGCCTGCCGCGCGCGACCCAGGTCGTGCTCGTGCTCGCCGACGCCGACGTCGCCTGGCGCCGCGTCGAGCTGCCGCGTGCGGGCCGCCAGATGCGCGCCGCGCTCGCCGGCCTGCTCGAGGAACAGCTGCTCGACGACGGCGAGCATGCGCATTTCGCGCTCGCCCCGGACGCGGCCGGTGGGCAGTCCGCCTGGGTCAGCGTGTGCGCGCGGCCCTGGCTCGCCCAGCACCTGGCCCAGCTCGAGGCCGAGCGCGTGCTCGTCGACCGCGTCGCGCCGCTGAGCTGGCCGCAGGCCGCCGCGCACGGCCATTTCGACGCGACCCAGCTGCACTGGAGCCGCGCCGACGGCGTCGCGAGCCTGCCGCTCGAGGGCTCGCTCGCGCGCAGCCTCGTCGGCGACCCGGCCGGCACGCAGTGGACGGCCGCGCCCGACTGCGTCGCACGCGCCCAGGACTGGCTCGGCGCCCCGGTCACGCCGCTGGGCCTCGAGCAGCGCGCGCTCGCGGCGCTCGCGAGCCCCTGGGACCTGCGCCAGTTCGAGCTCGCGCGGCGCACCCGCGGCCTCGAGCGGCTCCACCACCTCGGGTACACGCTGAGCCAGCCGGCCTGGCGGCCGCTGCGCTGGGGCGTTGCCGCGCTCGTCGCGGTCCAGCTCGCCGGCATGAATCTGCGCGCGTGGCAGGAGCGCCACGAGCTCGGCGAGCGCCGCGCCGCGCTCGCCGCGACGCTGCGCGAGACCTTCCCGAAGACCGGCGGCATCATCGACGCGCCCGCGCAGATGCAGCGCGAGGTCGAGACGCTGCGCGCGAGCGCGGGCCGTGAAGGCGCGAACGACCTCGGCCCGCTGCTCGGCGCGGCCGCGGCGGCCTGGCCGGACGGCAGCCCGCCGGTCGACAACCTGCATTTCGAACCCGGCCGGCTCACGCTCTCGTCCAAGGGCCTGAACGGCGCGCAGATCGAGCAGTTCCGCAGCCGCCTCGCGAGCGACGGCTGGGCGCTCGACATCACCCCGGGCCGCATGACCCTGAGCCGCACCGCGCCATGACCGCTTCGAACGCCTCCTCCTCCTCGTCCGCCGGCGCGCGCTGGCGGCGGGCCGTCGCGCCGCTGCGCGCGCAGTTCGCGGCGCTCGCCCCGCGCGAGCAAAACCTCGTGCGCGGCGCGGCCGCGCTCGTCGCGTTCGCGCTCGTCTGGCTCGTCGCCGTGCAGCCGGCCTGGCGCACGCTCCGGCAGACGCCGGCCGCGCTCGACGCGCTCGAGCTCCAGCAGCAGCGCATGCAGGGCCTCGCGGCCGAGGCGCGCGAGCTGCGCGCCCAGCCCGGCGTCGCCCCCGAAGCCGCCGCGCAGGCGCTGCAGGCCGCGAGCGATCGCCTCGGCAAGGGCGCGCACCTGCAGCTCGCCGGCGACCGCGCGGTGCTCAACGTGACCGGCGTCGAAGCGGCCGCGCTCGAGCAATGGCTGGCCGAGGCGCGCAGCGCCGCGCGCGCGCGCGCCGTCGAGGCCCAGCTGCAGCGCAGCGGCCAGGCCTACAGCGGCCAGATCACGGTCACGCTCGGAGGCGCTTCGTGACGGGTGTCGCGACGCTGCCGCAGGCCGCCGCGCCGGCCGCGCGACGCTGGGCCGCGCTCGGCGGCCTGCTCGGTCTGCTGTGCGCGCTCGTGCTGTTCGCGCCGGCGACCTGGGTCGCACGCGCGCTCGCCGCGCTCACGCAGGATCGCGTGCTGCTCGGCGACGCGCGCGGCAGCGTCTGGAGCGGCAGCGGCGTGCTCGTTCTGACCGGCGGCGCCGGCAGCCGCGACGCCGCCGCGCTGCCGGGCCGCCTCGCGTGGACGCTGCGCCCGCAGGGCTTCGCGCTGCTGCTGACGGCGCGCCTCGACGGCACCTTCAACGACGCGCTGCGCCTGCGCGCGAGCCCCGGCCTCGACCGCGTCGAGCTGCTCGACCAGCCGGGCTGGGTCGCGCGCCTGCCCGCGGCCCTGCTCGGCGGCCTCGGCACGCCGTGGAACACCCTGCAGCCCGAGGGCACGCTGCGCATCGCGACCCAGGGCTTCGCGTTCGAGCGCGTCGCCGGGCGCTGGCAGCAGCGCGGCCGCCTCGACCTCGACCTCGTCGACCTCGCGTCGCGCGTATCGACGGTCGCGCCGCTCGGCAGCTACCACTTCAGCCTCGCCGCCGACGCGGCCCGGCCCGGCGTCAGCACGATGCGCCTCGACACCGTCGACGGCGCGCTGCTCGTGACCGGCCAGGGCGAGGTCACGGCCGGCTCCGCGCGCTTCAGCGGCGAGGCGCACGCCGCACCCGGCCGCGAAGCGGCCCTCGACAATTTGCTGAACATCATCGGCCGCCGCGACGGCGCCCGCTCCGTCATCACGATTGGATGAGCATGAAACTGCGCTCGATCTTCAAACCCCTCGCCCTGCTCGCCGCCCTCGGCGCCGCCGGCCTGTGCAGCAGCGTCCAGGCCCAGCCCGCGCCCGCCGCGTCGCGCGCCCAGGCCCCGGCCGTGCGCGACACGACGCCGGTCACGCTGAACTTCGTCAACGCCGACATCGAATCGGTCGCGCGCGCGATGGGCGTGATGACCAAGCGCCAGATCCTCGTCGACCCGCGCGTCAAGGGCCAGATCACGCTGTCGAGCGATCAGCCGATGAGCGTGCACGAGGCCTATCTGCAGTTCCTCGCCCAGCTGCGCGGCCTCAGCTACACGGTCGTCGACAGCGCCGGCCTGCTCAAGGTCGTCCCCGAGGCGGACGCCAAGCTGCAGGCCGCGCCGGTCCAGGTCGAGCGCAGCGGGATCCACGGCGACCAGATCATCACGCAGGTCTTCACGATCGGCTTCGAGAACGCGAACAACCTCGTCGCCGTGCTGCGCCCGCTGATCAGCCCGAACAACACGATCAACGCGAACCCGGGCAACAACACGCTCGTCATCACCGACTACGCCGACAACCTGCAGCGCATCGCGAAGATCATCGCGGCGCTCGACGTGCCGGGCGCGAGCGGCGTCGAGGTCGTGCCGCTGAAGAACGCGGTCGCGGCCGACATCGCGCCGCTCGTGCAGAAGCTCGCCGACGGCAGCAGCGCGGCCACCGTGCCGGGCACGCCGGGCGGCTCGAGCAGCGTGCTCGCCGACCCGCGCGGCAACGCGCTCGTGCTGCGCGCAGGCAGCGCGGCCAAGCTCGCGGCGCTCAAGCAGATCGTCGCCCAGCTCGACCAGCCGCTCGGCAGCTCGGGCAGCAATATCCACGTCGTCTATCTGAAGAACGCCGACGCGGTCAAGCTCGCGACCGTGCTGCGCGCGGCGTTCGGCGGCGGCCAGGGCGGCGGTGGCTCGGGCTCGACCGGCGCCACCTCGGGCGGCACGACGACGCAGGGCAATTTCGGCGGCACGAACACCGGCCTGAACAGCCCGCCCGGCACGGGCGGCAGCGGCACCGGCAGCGGCCTCGGCGCGACGAGCAGCGCGGCGACCTCGCCGGTCGCGGCCTCGGCGAACCCGTCGACGGGCGGCTTCGTCCAGGCCGACCCGGCGACCAACTCGCTGATCATCACGGCGGCCGAGCCGATGTACCGCCAGGTGCGCAACGTGATCGAGCAGCTCGACGGCCGGCGCGCGCAGGTCTATGTCGAGTCGATGATCGTCAAGGTCGACGTCAGCAAGGCGGCCCAGATCGGCGTGCAGTGGCAGAACCTGTTCGGCTCGACGGCCGGCACCGCGACCGGCGTCGGCACCAACTTCGGCACCGGCCTCGCCAACATCATCACCGGCACGGCCGCGACGGCCGGCGGCGTGACCGGCGTGTCGACGGCGCTCTCGAGCAGCTCGGCGAACGTGCCGGCCGGCCTGAACCTCGCCGTGTTCAAGAAGATCGGCAGCGTGTTCACGCTCGGCGCGCTCGCGAACTTCCTGCAGACCCAGAGCGGCGCGAACGTGCTGTCGACGCCGACCCTGGTCGCGCTCGACAACGAGGAGGCGAAGATCGTGATCGGCCAGAACGTGCCCTTCGTGACCGGCTCGTTCACGAACACCGGCGCGTCGGGCAGCACCGTGAACCCGTTCACGACGGTCGAGCGCCAGGACGTCGGCCTGACGCTGCGCGTGAAGAGCCAGATCGGCGAGAACGGCACGATCCGCATGACGATCTACGAGGAAAACTCCTCCGTCACGACCGGCACGGCGTCGAACGCGAACGGCCCGACGACCGACAAGAGCGCGGTCGAGACCACGGTCGTCGTCGACGACGGCTCGACGCTCGTGCTCGGCGGCCTGATGAAGGACGAGTACGGCGACGCCGACGACGGCGTGCCTGGCCTTGCCAGCATCCCGCTGATCGGCAACCTGTTCAAGAACCAGAACCGCACGCGCACGAAGACGAACCTGCTCGTGTTCCTGCACCCGGTCGTGCTGCGCGACCAGGCCGCGGCCGACCAGATCTCGATGGACCGCTACGAAGCGATCCGCGCGATCCAGGGCCAGGCGCCGCAGACGCACAGCGCGATCCTGCCCGAGACCGGCAACCCGGTGATCGACCCGCTGCAGCCGCCCAAGGCCGTGACCCGGCCGGTCACGCCGCCGGCGCAAACCACGCCGCCGAGCCCGTCGCAACAGCCATGAAGCATCCGCTGCCCTACGCCTTCGCGAAGGCCAAGCAGGTCCTGCTCGAGGACGACGGCGCGGGCCTCGTGCTGTGGGCCACGCCGGCCGTCGAGTTCGCGACGCTCGCCGAGGTCCAGCGCCACTACGCGCTCGCGCGCGTCGAGGCGAGCCCGGCCGCCGAGCTCGTCGCGCGCATCAACGCGGCCTACTCGGGCAAGGAGTCGAGCGCGGCCGTCGTCGTCGGCGAGGTCGAGAGCGCCGTCGACCTGTCGCGCATGATGCAGGACCTGCCCGCCGTCGAGGACCTGCTCGAGGCCGCGAACGACGCGCCGATCATCCGCATGCTCAACGCGCTGCTCACGCAGGCCGCGAAGGACGGCGCGAGCGACATCCACATCGAGCCCTACGAGCGCGCGAGCTCGGTGCGCTTCCGCATCGACGGCACGCTGCGCGAGGTCGTCCAGCCGAACCGCGCGCTGCACGCGGCGCTGATCTCGCGCCTGAAGATCATGGCCGAGCTCGACATCGCCGAGAAGCGCCTGCCGCAGGACGGCCGCATCTCGCTGAAGATCGGCGGCCGCGCGATCGACGTGCGCGTCTCGACGCTGCCCTCGGCGCACGGCGAGCGCGCCGTGCTGCGCCTGCTCGACAAGACCGAGTCGCGCTTCACGCTCGAGAACCTCGGCATGGACGGCGCCGTGCTCGCCGGCTTCCGCCGCCTGATCCAGCACCCGCACGGCATCGTGCTCGTGACCGGACCGACCGGCTCGGGCAAGACGACGAGCCTGTACGCGTCGCTGCAGACCCTGGACACCTCGACGACCAACGTGCTGACGGTCGAGGACCCGATCGAGTACGAACTGCCCGGCATCGGCCAGACCCAGGTCAACGGCAAGATCGAGCTGAGCTTCGCGAAGGCGCTGCGCGCGATCCTGCGCCAGGACCCCGACGTGATCATGATCGGCGAGATCCGCGACTACGAGACCGCGCAGATCGCGATCCAGGCCTCGCTGACCGGCCACCTCGTGCTCGCGACCCTGCACACCAACGACGCGCCGAGCGCCGTCACGCGCCTCGTCGACATGGGCGTCGAGCCCTTCCTGCTGAGCTCGAGCCTGCTCGGCGTGCTGGCCCAGCGCCTCGTGCGCAAGCTGTGCCCCGCGTGCAAGCGCGAGGACGGACGGGAGAACTGGCACCCCGTGGGCTGCGAGGCCTGCGGCCATACCGGCTACCGCGGCCGCACCGGCGTCTACGAGCTGATGACGGCCGACGACGCGGTGCGCGACCTGATCCACCGCCGGGCCGCCGAGAGCGAGCTGCGCCAGGCCGCGGCCCAGGCCGGCCTGCGCACGATGCGCGAGGACGGCGAACGCCTGATCGCGGCCGGCCTGACCTCGCGCGAGGAAGTGCTGCGCGTGACGCGCGAATAGCCCAACGCAGACAGCAGCGCCGATGCCCGCCTTCAAGTACGACGCCCTGACCGACGCCGGCCGCAACGCGAGCGGCCTCGTCGAAGCCGACAACCCGCGTGCCGCACGCGCCCAACTGCGCGCCCAGGGCCTCGTGCCGCTGACGGTCGCGCCGGTCGCGCAGACCGAGGCGCAGCAGGGCCGCTTCGCGCGCCGCGTGTTCTCGGCGACGACGCTCGCGGTCTGGACACGCCAGCTCGCCGGCCTCGTCGCGTCGGGCCTGCCGCTCGAGCGCGCGCTCGCGGCGCTCGCGGCCGAGTCCGAGGCGCCGCGCCAGCGCGAGCTGCTCGCCCAGCTCAAGGCCGAGGTCAACGCGGGCGCGCCGTTCGCGCAGGCGCTCGCGGCCGCGCCGCGCGAGTTCGACCCGGTCTACCGAGGCGTCGTCGCCGCGGGCGAGCAGAGCGGCGCGCTCGGCGACGTGCTCGAGCGCCTCGCTGACGACCTCGAGCAGCGCCAGGAGCTGCGCGCCAAGCTGGTCGGCGCGATCGCCTACCCGATCATCGTCTCGATCATCTCGGTGTTCATCATCGTGTTCCTGATGAGCTACGTCGTGCCGCAGATCGCCGGCGTGTTCACGAGTTCCAAGCGCGCGCTGCCGCTGCTGACCGTCGTCATGCTGGCCCTGAGCGACTTCATCCGCCATTGGGGCTGGCTCGCGCTGCTGGGCCTCGCCGGCGCGGGCGCGGCGCTGCGCCTCGCGCTGCGCCGCGCGGCGTTCCGGCGCCGCTTCGACGCGGCCTGGCTGCGCCTGCCGCTGGTCGGCCGGCTCGCGCGCGGCTACAACGCGGCGCGCTTCGCCGCGACGCTCGCGATGCTCGCGGGCGCCGGCGTACCCATCCTCAAGGCCCTGCAGGCCGCGGCCGAGACCCTGTCGAACGCGGCGATGCGCGCCGACGCGCTCGACGCGCTCGCCCAGGTCCGCGAGGGCGCGCCGCTCGGCGCCGCGCTCGCCGCCAAGCCGCGCTTCCCGGGCCTGCTCGCGATGTTCGCGCGCCTCGGCGAGCAGACCGGCGGCCTCGCCGAGATGCTCGAGCGCGCGGCGCGCCAGCTCGGCAACGAGGTCCAGCGCCGCGCGATGACGCTCGCGACGCTGCTCGAACCGCTGCTGATCGTCGGCATGGGCGCGATCGTGCTGCTGATCGTGCTGTCGGTGATGCTCCCGATCCTCCAACTGAATACCTTCGTGAAATGATGGACCCCCGGCCCAGGAGTACCTGGCCCGCCCCCCGAGGGGGCGTGCCGCCTACCGGGCGCGACCCGGCCCGCGGCCCCGCAGTCGTCCTTGGGGCGGCCCGGCGGACGACTTAAAACCGCGCGCCCCACCATGCCAGCGTCTTTGGAAGGCCAGCTCGTCGTCGCGATCTCGTCGCGCGCGCTGTTCGACTTCGAGGCCGAGAACGAACTGTTCGAGGCCGCCGACGACCGCGCCTACATGGCCCTGCAGCAGCAGCGCCTCGACGTGCCCGCGCGGCCGGGCGTCGCGTTCTCGCTGGTCGAGAAGCTGCTGCGCTTCAACGCGACGGGCGAGGCGCCGCGCGTCGAGGTCGTCGTGCTGTCGCGCAACGACCCGATCTCGGGCATGCGCGTGTTCCGCTCGGCCCACCACTACGGCCTCGCGATCCAGCGCGGCGTGTTCACGCGCGGCGCGAGTCCCTGGCGCTACCTGCGCCCGCTCCAGGCCCAGCTGTTCCTGTCGGCGAACGAGGCCGACGTGCGCCAGGCGCTCGACGCCGGCGTCGCGGCCGCGCGCGTGCTGCCCGCGTCGGCGCAGGCCTCGCGCGCGCACCCCGAGGAGCTGCGCATCGCGTTCGACGGCGACGCCGTGCTGTTCTCCGACGAGGCCGAGCGCGTGTTCCAGGCCGAGGGCCTGTCGGCCTTCCAGGCCCACGAACGCGCGCGCGCCGCGACGCCGCTCGCGCCCGGGCCGTTCAAGCCCGTCCTCGAGGCGCTGCAGCGCCTGCAGCAGGCCGGCGACACCGCCATGCGCGTGCGCACGGCGCTCGTGACCGCGCGCAGCAGCCCGGCCCACGAACGCGCGATCCGCACGCTGATGGACTGGCGCATCGAGGTCGACGAGGCGCTGTTCCTCGGCGGCCTCGCGAAGGGCGAGTTCCTGCGCGAGTTCGAGCCCGATTTCTTCTTCGACGACCAGCTCGGCCATATCGCGAGCGCGAGCCGCCATGTGCCGGCCGGCCATGTCGCGAGCGGCATCGCGAACCCGCCGCGCGCGGATTCGTAAAGATTCCTGACTGACGAATCGCACGGGGGTAGCGGCACGTTGCCGACGCACAATCGCGCGTCCGCATCAGCGCCAACCCAGAACTTCCACCATGCGCCTCGCCCGCCGCCTCACCCGCATCACCCAACTCGCGCTCGCCGCGACGCTCGCCTGCGCCGGCGTCGCGGGCCAGGCGGCCGACGGCGTCGTCGGCTACTACCGCATGCCGGCCGTGCACGGCGACGAGCTGGTCTTTGTGGCCGAAGGCGACCTCTGGAGCGTCGGCGTCGCTGGCGGCCAGGCCCGCCAGCTGACGGCCCACGCGGGCCTCGAGACAAGCCCGGCGATCTCGCCCGAC
>JAFAMW010000026.1 GCA_019232985.1 Roseateles sp.
TGCGGGCGCTGAACTCACGCTGGAAACGCCTTCGCCGTTGAATTTGTCCCTCACCGCCGGCGATGCCGCGACGCTCTATGGCGTCATCAACGATCCCGATCAACCCATCAGCCGGATCTATGCCCGCGACCGGCGCGGCAACTGCGACATCAAGCTGCCAGGAAGCGTTGCCGACAGCCTGAGGAACGTTACGAGCGTCGACCCCAGCGGGGTGGCGGTCGGCATGGCCGTCGTGGACGGCCGCGTTCAACCTGTCACACTGCACCGGCCTGCCGCCAACGAGGCCGACTCGTGCTCTGAGCGCAAATCGCGCTAAACATCCCGACGCGTAACCGACCCGCGCTGTTGGCCAGGGCGCTGGACAGCGTGGCCGGGCAGACCACAACTCGCAGGAAATGATCGTCGTTGATGACGGCGACCGGCAGGATGCCTGTTCCGGCTCGACGAGTGGCAGCTCAGGGTCTGGTCCGGAAGTTCGCGACGCCGCGAAGCGGCCGTTTAGATGGTCGCCGGCCGGGCCAGCGACGCCGACGTCCGCTCCCCCGTCGAATCCGGACCATGCACCGGCGTACCTACCGTCGCCCGAATGATTGCGACGCGGCCGAGACCGTGAGCCCGGCCAGCGGCACCGACCGACGGCGTCCGTTGCCGACCCGCCTCCCGGCCCCGATCAGCCGACTCGCCGGCAAACGCGCCTGTGTCGGCCGAGCTTGGCCAGCGCCTTTGCAGGGCAGCTTGGCAAGCCGCCTTGCATGAGCAAAGTCCTGGGTCGACTGGCTTTCGTGATTGCACGAAGCCCGGCACCTGTCCGCCCGGCTGTCCGGGCCCCCGTCCGCGGACAGCGCGGCGTGAGCTAAGTCTCTGATTCCAAAGCCCCCGCCCGCCGGCACGCCCCTTGCATTCAAGCCGGGCATGATCCGAGACACCTCCGCCCAGGACCGCCCCATCGCCCGCGCGCCGCTGCTGCGCCGGCGCGCGCCATGGTTCGTCGCCGGCCTCGTCGGCCTCGCGCTGCTCGCCTGGGGCGCGGCGCCGCTGCGTCAGCTGCTCGGCGCGTCGCGCTCGGTCAATCTGGCCCGCCTGACCGTGGCGACGGTCGAGCGCGGGCCCTTCGTGCGCGACGTCGCCGGCGAGGGCAAGGTCGTCGCGGCGAACAGCCCGACGCTGTACGCGAGCAACCCCGGCACCGTGACGCTGATGGTCCACGCGGGCGACACGGTCAAGACCGGCGACACGCTCGCGCGCATCGACAGCCCCGACCTCAGCGCGCGCCTCGCGCAGGAGCGCTCGAACTCGGACGCCATGCGCGCCGACCTCAAGCGCGCCGAGGTCAGCGCGCGCCAGCAGGGCGGCGAGCTGCAGGCCGCGTGGGAGAACGCGCGCATCGACATGCAGACCGCCGCGAACGACCTCGACCGCGAAACCCAGGCCTTCAAGGCCGGCGCGGCCGCGCTGATGCAGGTCGACCACGCGCGCGACACGCTCGAGAAGGCGCGCGTCACCCAGGCCCATGCCGACAGCGCGCGCCAGCTCGGCGAGCAGAGCCTGCAGTTCGACGTCCAGGCCAAGCAGGCGGCGCTCGAGCGCCAGCAGCTGCTCGTCGCCGACCTGCAGCGCCAGGTCGAGGCGCTGACGCTGCGCGCGCCGCTCGACGGCCAGGTCGGCCAGCTGCTCGTCGCCGAGCGCGCGAGCGTCGCCAAGGACGCGCCGGTGCTGACCGTCGTCGACCTCACGGCGCTTGAGGTCCAGATGCAGGTGCCCGAGAGCTTCGCGCGCGACCTCGCGATCGGCATGAAGGGGGAGATCTCGGCCAACGCCAAGCCCTGGCCCGGCGTCGTCAGCGCGGTTTCGCCCGAGGTCGTCAACAACGAGGTCGCCGCGCGCCTGCGCTTCGACGGCGCGCGCCCCGACGCGCTGCGCCAGAACCAGCGCCTGTCGGTGCGCGTGCTGATCGACCGCCGCGACAACGTGCTCGCGGTGCGCCGCGGCAGCTTCGCCGACGAGCAGGGCGGCAGCTACGCCTACGTACTGCGCGACGGCCTCGCGCGCAAGGTGCCGGTGCGCCTCGGCGCGCGCAGCCTCGACAAGGTCGAGGTGCTGTCGGGCCTCGCGCCCGGCGACGAGGTCGTGATCGCCGGCGCCGACGCGTTCGACGGCGCCGAGCAGGTCGCCATTGCCAAGTAACCCAGACAGTCAGAACCCCAAGGAGCCCGCGATGCTTTCGATGAGCAACCTCAGCAAGGTCTACCGCACCGAGATGGTCGAGACCTACGCGCTGCGCCAGTTCAACCTCCAGGTCCGCCCCGGCGAGTTCGTCGCCGTGACCGGCCCCTCGGGCTCGGGCAAGACGACCTTCCTGACGATCGCCGGCCTGCTCGAGGCGTTCACGAGCGGCACCTACACGCTCGACGGCGTCGACGTCAGCGGCATGAACGACCGCCAGCGCTCGAAGATCCGCAACGAGAAGATCGGCTTCATCTTCCAGGCCTTCAACCTGATCCCCGACCTCAACGTGCTCGACAACGTCGAGGTGCCGCTGCGCTACCGCGGCCTGCCCGCGGCCGAGCGCAGGAAGCGTGCGGCCGACGCGCTCGCCCGCGTCGGCCTCGCCGCGCGCTCGCGCCACTACCCGGCCGAGCTCTCGGGTGGCCAGCAGCAGCGCGTCGCGATCGCGCGCGCGCTCGCGGGCCAGCCGCGCCTGCTGCTCGCCGACGAGCCGACCGGCAACCTCGACAGCACGATGGCGCGCAGCGTGATGGACCTGCTCGAGGAGCTGCACGCCGAGGGCGCGACGATCGTGATGGTCACGCACGACCCGCAGCTCGCCGCGCGCGCGCAGCGCAACGTCCACGTGATCGACGGCCAGGTCGTCGACATCGCGGCCGAGCTGCGCCTCGACCCGGTGCTGCTGCGCCCGACGGTCTGAGCTCGATGCGTCGTCTCTCGCCTTTTCTCCTCGCCGGCGCGCTCGCCGCCGCGGGCCTGGCCCGCGCCGCCGCGGCCGAGGACCTGCTCGGCGTCTACGCCGACGCGCGCGCGGCCGACCCGCAGCTCGCGGTCTCGCACGCCCAGGCGGGCGTGCAGCAGGAGCTCGCCGTGCAGGCGCGCGCGAACCTGCTGCCGCAATGGTCGGCCGCGGCGACGCAGGCGCGCAACCAGCCCGGCTCGAACGATTTCGCGGAGGTCTCGAGCACGCTGAGCCAGCCGATCTTCGACCTCGGCCGGATGCGCCAATGGGACGCCGCGAAGACGCTCGTGTCGGCCCAGGACGCGGCCGTGCGCGCGGCCGAGCAGGACCTGTGCGAGCGCGTCGCGCGCGCCTACTTCGGCGTACTCTCGGCGCAGGCCGCGCTCGTCACGGCCGAGGCCAACGCGGGCGCGCTCGCCCGGCAGGTCGCGCAGGCCCAGGACCGGATGAAGGCCGGCCTGTCGGCGGCCGTCGACGTCGAGCAGGCGCGCACCTTCCAGGCGCTCGCCGACGGCGGCCTCGAGCAGGCGCGCCAGGCGCTCGCCGACGCGCGCGAGGCGCTCGCGCAGATCACCGGCCACGCGCCCGGCGAGCTCGCGCCGCTCGCGGCCGAGGTCGCGGCCGTGCCGCCCGCGCCGCGCGACGCCGACGCCTGGATCGCGCGTGCGCTCGACGCGAACCCGGCGCTGCAGGCGCAGCGCCTGATCGTGAACTCGAGCGAGCAGAGCATCGCCGCGGCGCGCGCCGGCCACCTGCCGACGCTGAACCTCGGCGTGATCAGCCAGCGCCAGCACGGCTGGAACGCGACCGACCCGGGCCGCACCGATACCCAGATCGGCGTGACGCTGAACATCCCGATCTTCGCCGGCGGCGCCGTGCAGTCGCAGGTGCGCCAGGCCGCCTACCAGCGCGACATCGCGGCCGACCAGGCCGAGACCGCGCGCCGCGCGCTCGTCCACGAGGTCCAGGCCGAGTACCGCGCGGTCGAATCGGGCATCAAGCTGATCGAGACCGGCCGCGTCGCCGTGCAGGCGGCCGACGCGGCCGTCGCGGCGACGCGCGCGGGCTTCCAGCTCGGCACCCGGACGATGACCGACCTGCTGCTCGCGATCCAGAACCAGGCCGCCGCGCAGAACGCCTACGAGCAGGCGCGCCACGGCTACGTGCTCGCGACGCTGCTGCTGCAGGGCGCGGCCGGCGGCCTCGACGTCGACGCGCTGGCCCAGGCCAACGCGCTGCTGAAGAAATAGCGAAGGACCACCATGCTCGCCTACTACCTCGAACTCGGTTTTCGCAGCTTCCGGCGCGCGCGCGCGCTGACCCTGCTCACGCTGCTGTCGATCGCGATGGGCGTCGCCGCCTGCATGACGACGCTGACGGTCTACCACGTGCTCGCGGCCGACCCGATCCCGGGCAAGAGCGCGCGCCTGTTCAACGTGCAGCTCGACGCCGAACCCAAGATCGACTACACGCCCGGCGGCGAGCCCGCGCTGCAGCTCACGCGCTTCGACGCGACGCACCTGCTCGCCGACGCGCGCGGCGTCCACCAGCTGATGATGACGGGCAGCAACGCCGCGCTCGACCCGGCCGGCTCGGGCAGCGACCTGCGGCCGTTCCTGGTCCGCTCGCGCTTCACGAGCGCCGACTTCTTCACGATGTTCGAGACGCCCTGGCTGCACGGCAGCGCCTGGACCGCGGCCGACGACGCGGCGAAGGCGCGCGTCGCCGTGATCGGCCGCGAGCTCGCCGAGAAGCTGTTCGGCGCGAAGAACCCGGTCGGCCAGAGCCTGCGCCTGCGCGACCGGGACTACCGCATCGTCGGCGTGCTCGACGACTGGCGGCCCGCGCCGCAGTTCTTCGACCTGACCGCGGGCGCGTACGGCAGGGCCGCGGAGGTCTACCTGCCGTTCGAGACGGCGATGGAGGCCAAGCTCGGCAGCTCGGGCAACATGACCTGCTGGGCCGGCTCGTCCGACCCGCGCGCCGTCGAGGCCAAATGCGCGTGGCTCCAGTACTGGGTCGAGCTCGACACGCCCGAGCAGCAGCGCGCCTACCGCGACTACCTGGTCCATTACTCGGAGGACCAGGGCCGCGCGGGCCGCTTCGAGCGCCCCGCGAACCCGCGCCTGCGCAAGGTGATGGACTGGCTCGCGTTCCGCAAGGTCGTGCCCGGCGACGTCCAGCTGCAGCTGTGGCTCGCGATGGGCTTCCTGCTCGTGTGCCTGACCAACGCCGTGGGCCTGCTGCTCGCGAAATGCCTGCGCCGCTCGGGCGAGATCGGCGTGCGCCGCGCGCTCGGCGCGCCCAAGCGCGCGATCTTCATGCAGTTCCTCGTCGAGGCCGGCAGCCTCGGCCTCGCCGGCGGCGTGCTGGGCCTGCTGCTGACGCTCGGCGGCCTGTGGATCGTGCGCCACGGCGCGAGCGAGTACGCGGCGCTCGCGTCGCTCGACCTGCCCATGCTCGCGACGACGCTGGGCCTCGCGCTCGCCGCGAGCCTGCTCGCCGGCCTCCTGCCGGCCTGGCGCGCGTGCCAGGTCACGCCGGCCCTGCAACTCAAGACCCAGTGAGGTGATGCCATGGACCTGCTGCCCATCCTCCATACGCTCAAGCGCCACAAGACCGCCGCGGGCCTGATCGTCGTGCAGATCGCGCTGACCTGCGCGATCGTGTGCAACGCGCTGTTCCTCGTGAGCCAGCGCGTCGAGGCGATCAACGCGCCGACCGGCATGCCCGACAACGAGCTGCTCGTGCTCGGCGTGACCGGCCTCGCGCGGGGCGAGAACCCGGTGCCGCAGACGCAGGCCGACCTCGCCGCGCTGCGTGCGATCCCCGGCGTCAAGAGCGTCGTCAACATCAACCAGATGCCCTTCGGCGACGACTCGGACAACTCGGGCGTGCGCCTCGACCCCGACGAGAACACCAAGCCCCAGTTCGGCGCGGCGACCTATTACGCCGGCGAGGGCTGGCTCGAGACGCTCGGCCTGCACCTCGTCGAAGGCCGCGATTTCGTGCCGTCCGAATACGTCGAGGGCAGCCAGGCGTTCGAGCAGGAGAACCCCGACATCCCGGCCGTGATCGTCAACCGCGCGGCCGCCGAGAAGCTGTTCCCCGGCGAGTCGGCGCTCGGCAAGCAGATCTACGTGTTCGGGACCAAGCCGCACCGCATCGTCGGCGTCGTCGAGACGCTGATCCACCCCTACCCGAGCTTCAACTCGCAGGACGACAACCAGCGCTACACCGTGCTCGCGCCGGCGCGGCCGAGCTGGCGCGGCGGCGCCTACATGCTGCGCGTCGACCCGGCCCGGCGCGAGACCGTGCTGAAGGCCGCGGCCAAGGCGCTCGACGAGGGCAGCGTCGGCGTCAAGCGCATCGTGCGCCGGCAGAAGCTCTTCGCCGACATGCGCAGCGACTACTACCGCGCCGACCGCACGATGGTCTGGCTGCTCTGCGCGGTGTGCGCGGCGATGCTCGTCGTCACGGCCTTCGGCATCGTCGGCCTCGCGAGCTTCTGGGTCGAGCAGCGCACCCGCATGATCGGCACGCGCCGCGCGCTCGGCGCGACGCGCGGCCAGATCCTGCGCTACTTCCAGACCGAGAACTTCCTGCTCTCGGGCATCGGCATCGCGCTCGGCTGCGGCGCGGCCTGGGTCCTGAGCCTGGTGCTGATGCAGCAGTACGAGCTGCCGCGCCTGCCGGCCTACTACCTGCCGGCCGGCGCCGCGATCCTGTGGGCGCTCGGCCAGATCGCGGTCTGGGCGCCCGCGCGTCGCGCGTCGCTGATTTCGCCGGTCGAAGCGCTGAGGGGCTGACCAATAATGGCGCGCATGCGCAGCGCCCTGATCATCGACGACAACCCGGCCGTGGGCGAGGCGCTCGCGCTGCTGCTCGGCCTGCGCGACATCGAGGCGCGCGTCGCGACGACGCCCGAGCAGGGCCTCGCGCTGCTCGCGGCCGAGCGCGTCGGCATCGTGATCCAGGACATGAACTTCACGGCCGACACGACCTCGGGCGAGGACGGCGTGCGGCTGTTCCGCGCGATCCGCGCGCGTGCGCCCGACCTGCCGGTGATCCTGCTGACGGCGTGGACGCGGCTCGAGGCCGCCGTCGAGCTCGTCAAGGCCGGCGCGGCCGACTACCTCGCCAAGCCCTGGGACGACGCGAAGCTGCTCGCGACGGTCGAGAACCTGCTCGAGCTCGCCGAGTCGAACGAGGCCGCCGCGCAGGCGCGCGCCCTGGCCCAGGAGCGCCGCCGCCGCCTCGCGCGCCTGCAGCACGAGCACCGGTTGTGCGGCGCCGTCGTCGCGTCCGAGGCGATGCTGCGCGCGCTCGAGCTCGCCTGCCAGGTCGCGCGCGCGAACGTGCCGGTGCTGATCACGGGCCCGAACGGCAGCGGCAAGGAGCGCGTCGCCGCGATCGTCCACGCGAACTCGGGCCGGTGCGACGGGCCTTTCGTGGCCGTCAACTGCGGCGCGCTGCCGGCCGAGCTGATCGAGGCCGAGCTGTTCGGCGCCGAGTCGGGCGCCTACACCGGCGCGCAGCGCGCGCGCGAGGGCCGCTTCGAGGCCGCCGACGGCGGCACGCTGTTCCTCGACGAGATCGGCAACCTGCCGCTCGCCGGCCAGGTCAAGCTGCTGCGCGTGCTCGAGACCGGACGCTTTGAGCGCCTCGGCTCGAGCCGCACGCGCGAGACGTCGGTGCGCGTCGTCTCGGCGACCAACGCCGACCTCGCCGCGATGGTGCGCGCGGGGACCTTCCGCGAAGACCTCTACTACCGGCTCAACGTGATCGAGATCGCGGTGCCGCCGCTCGCCGAGCGCGCCGACGACATCGTGCCGCTCGCCGAGTCCTTCATGGGCGAGGTGCCGGCCGCGCGGCTCGGCGAGGCGGCGCGCGCGGCGCTGCTCGCGCACCGCTGGCCCGGCAACGTGCGAGAGCTCAAGAACGTGATCACGCGCGCGACCCTGCTCGCCGGCGACGGCCCGCTCACGCCGGCGCTGCTCGCGCTGCCGGCCGCCGCCGCCGCGGCCGCGCCGCGCAACCTCGACGAGCCGAGCCTCGAGGCGGTCCAGGCCGCGCTCGCCGCGAGCGACGGCGTCGTGAGCCGCGCGGCGCAGCAGCTCGGCCTGTCGCGCCAGGCGCTGTACCGGCGCATGGAGCGCTACGGGTTGTCCTGACATGAAGCCCCGGTTCGCCGTCGCTGTCGCTCGGCCTCCCTGCCCCGCATGGGGGCGGTCGGTGGCTTCGGGCGGCCGGGCGCCGCTGGCATGAACATGCTGCAGCGCCTCGCGCTGCTCATGCTCGCGACGGCGCTCACGGCGCTGCTCGTGCACGCGGCGCTCACGCATTGGCCGCTGCCCGCGCTGCTCGCCGGGCTGCACGCGACCTGGCCCGCGCCGGCCGCCGGCAGCCCGCTCGCGGTGGCCCTGAGCCTGCTGCTGACCGCGCCGGTCGCGCTGTGGCTGGCCCAGCTCTGGCTCGCGCCGCTCGCGCGCCTGCTGCGCGCGCTCGAGGGCGCCGTGCAGTCGTGGCGCGAGGGCGATTTCAGCGTCGCGCTCGCGCCCGGCGAGCGCCGCGCGCCGGGCCTCAGCGCGCTCGTCGACCTGCACGCCGCGCTCGCCCAGGCGCTGCGCGAGCAGCGCCAGCACCTCGCGCAGCGCGAGCTGCTGCTCGACTCGGTGGTCCAGCACACGCCGCTCGCGCTGCTGCTCGTCGACGCACAGGGCCGCGTGACCCTCGCCAACCTGGCCGCGCGCCAGCTGCTGTCGGGCGGTCGCAGCCTCGCGGGCAGCGACTTCGAAGGCCTCGTCGCGCGCGCGCCCGAGGCGTTCCGCCAGGCGCTCGAGGCGCGCCACGACGGCCTGTTCAGCGTCGCGCTGGAGGGCCAGGACGAGACCTTCCACCTGTCGCAGCGCGACATCCGCCTGCACGGCCAGCCGCACCGGCTCGTGCTGATCCGCCGGCTCACGCGCGAGCTCGCGCGCGAGGAGGTCGCGAGCTGGAAGCGCGTGATCCGCGTGATCAGCCACGAGCTCAACAACTCGCTCGCGCCGATTTCCTCGCTCGCCCATACGGGCCGCGAGCTCGCGCGCCGCGGCGACGCCGACAAGCTCGATCGCGCGCTCGCCGGCATCGCCGAGCGCGCGAACCACCTGCACCGCTTCCTCGAGGGCTACGCGCGCGTCGCGCGCCTGCCCGCGCCGCGCCTCGAGCCGGTCGACTGGGGCGACTTCCTGCGCGCGCTCGCGGCCCAGGCCGAGTTCCGCCTGCGCGGCGCGGCGCCCGCCGAGCCGGCCGCGTTCGACGCGCCGCAGGTCGAGCAGGCGCTGCTGAACCTGCTCAAGAACGCCCACGAGGCCGGCGGCGCGGCCGCCGAGGTCACGCTCGCGATCGAACGGGCCGGCGCCGAGTGGCGCTTCGAGGTCGCCGACCGCGGCCCCGGCATGAGCGAGGCGGTGCTCGCCCAGGCGCTGCTGCCGTTCTACTCGACCAAGCGCAGCGGCACCGGCCTGGGCCTCGCGCTCGCGCGCGAGATCGCCGAGGCCCATGGCGGGCGCATCGGCCTCGCGAACCGCGAGGGCGGCGGCCTGCTTGTAACCGTCGTGCTGCCCTGAGGCCTGCGTAACCCGAAAGTGGGGGATGCCGGGTCGCGGCGGGCGTGGAGAATCCCCGGATCGCGGGGCCTGCGGCGCCCCGCAAGGCGGCCCCCGCCCCTACCATGCCGTACCGCGATCCCGGACCCCTTATGCGCATGCCGAGCCTGTCCCTGCCGCCCCCCGCCGTCCTGCAGCCGCTCGGCGCGGGCACGCCGCTGGGCGTCTGGCGCCTGCGCGAGGCCCTGCACACGGGGCCCGCGGGCCAGTGGTACCGCGCGGTCCACGCGATGGCGGCCGGCCACTCTGCCGTGCTGCTGCTGCTGCCGCGCAACGCGCGTTCGGGCGCCGCGCTGCTGCGCTACGCCGAGCAGGCCGGCGAGATCGGCCCGCTGCTCGACGCCGGCGGCGGCATCGCCGTGCCCTGCGACAGCGGTGTCACGCCGGGCGGCCAGGCCTATCTGGTGCTGAGCCAGGCCGAGGGCCGGCCGATCGACCTCGTCGCGAGCAGCCTGCCGCTGCGCGCGCGGCTCGAGCTCGTGCTCACGCTGTGCGAGCGCCTGCAGGTCGCGCACGAGGCCGGCTGGCTGCTCGGCGAGGTCGACCCCGAGGCGATCTGGGTCACGTCCGAGGGCGCGCTCACGCTGATGGGCCTGGCCCTGCAGCGCAGCAGCGTCGCGACGCCGCATGTCGGCCTCAATATCACCGACCTGCCGCCCGAGCGCGCGGCCTGGCTCGCGCCCGAGCAGATCGCCGGCGCGGCGCCGAGCCTCGCGACCGAGGCCTACGGCGTCGGCACGCTGCTCTACCTGCTCGTCGAGGGCCAGCTGCCCTCGGCCGTCGTCGACGAACCGACCGGCCAGTCCTGGCCCGAGCTCAGCCCGATCGCGCGCCTGAGCCTCGACGCGCTGCTGCGCAAGGCGGTCGCGCCGCAGGGCGAGCGCCGCCACACGAGCGTGCGCACGCTCGCCGACGACCTGCGCGCCTGGCTCGCCGGCGACAGCCATTCGGCGCTGCGCATCACGCCGATGCCGCTGCCTGCCGACGCGCTCGCGGTGCGCCGCGGCAGCCGCTGGACGAACTGGCTGCGCGGCCGGGCGGCCTGAGCCCGATCCGCCAAGGCGCGTCCCCCGCGGGTGGGTGACGCAAGGGTGAAACACCGGGGCCGCCCGCCGCGGCGCCTCGCTTACAGTCGCTCGCACCATGAAAGCACGCCTCCCCGACCGTCTCTCGCATTGGCTGGCTCTTGCGGTCGGGCTGGCCTGCGCGGCCGCGGCGTTCGGGCTCGTGCTCAATTACCCGCTGTCGGGGCGCTGGGCGCTCGCGGCCTGCGCGCTCGCGGGCGCCGCGGCCTGGCGCTGGTGGCCGGACACGCCGCTGCTGGTGATCGCGCCGCTGCCGCTGATCGGCCTCGCGCCTTGGACCGGCTGGATCACCTTCGAAGAGCTCGACATGCTCGTGCTGTCGGTCGCCGCGGGCGGCTACGCGGCCGTCGCGCTCGGCCAGGCCGGCGGCGAGCGCCAGCCCGCGTGGCGCCGCGCGCTCGCGCTGTCGGCGGGCTCGCGCGTGCTGCTCGCGCTGTTCGGGCTGTCGCTGCTCATTGCGTTCGCGCGCGGCATCGCCGACGCGGGCGGCTGGCATTTCGGCTGGTGGCAGGGCTACCAGGAGCCCATGAACAGCCTGCGCGCGGTCAAGAGCTTCTTCCTCGCGCTGCTGCTCGTGCCGCTGTGGCTGCACGCGGGCGCGCTGCGCCCCGAGGCGCTGACGGGCGCGTTCGAGCGCGCGCTGCTGCTCGCGCTCGCGGCGATCTGCGCGGCCGTGCTGTGGGAGCGCCAGGCCTTCACGGGCCTGCTCGACTTCTCGAGCGACTACCGTACGACGGCGACGTTCTGGGAGATGCACGTCGGCGGCGCGGCGCTCGACGGCGCGCTCGCGCTGACCCTGCCGTTCGCGGTGCTCGCGCTGCTGCGTGCGCGCAGGCTCTGGAGCTTCGCGGCGCTGATGGCGCTCAACGTCGCGGCGCTCTATGCCTGCCTGACGACCTTCTCGCGCGGCGTCTACGCGGCCGTGCCGGTCGGCGTCGCCGTGCTGCTGCTGCTGCGCGCGCGCCAGCGCGCGCGCGCCGAGCGCATGCCCGGCCTGTCGCTCGCGTCGCTGCGCGCGGCGCCGCTCGGCGCCAAGCTCGGCGCGCTGCTGCTCGCGGGCGGCTTCGCGCTCGCGGCCGCGCGCATGTTCGGCAGCAGCGGCTACCGCGGCCTGCTCGCGCTGCTCGGCGTGATGTTCATCCTGCTCAGCATGCCGGCGAGCCAATGGCTGCCGACGCGCGGCCAGCGCGTCGTCGGCGTGCTGATGGGCATGCTGCTCGGCGGGCTCGCGACGGCGGCCTGCACGGCGCTGGCCCTGCACCTGCCCAAGGCCGCCTACGTGTCGTTCGCGCTCTCGTTCGGCGCGGCGCTGACGCTGCGCCGCCTGAACCAGCCCGACCTCGCGCGGCCGATCCAGTGCACGCTGCTGTCGGCGGCGTGGTACTGGATGCTCGGCTGCGGCCTGCTCGTCGCCGACTCCTGGGGCGGCGCGGCGGCGCGCGGCGCGGCCTGGCCGCCGGTCGCCGCGCTCGGCCTGATCTGGCCCGCGATGCTCGTCTGGCCCGCGCTGTGGCCGTTCAAGACGCCGGGCCTGCCGGGCTGGCGCCAGCGCGGCCTGCTGTTCAGCGCGGTGCTCGCGGTCGCGGCGCTCGTCGCGATCCTCGGCGGCGGCGCCTACATGAGCGACCGCATGTCCACGGTGTCGGAGGACTTCGACACGCGCTGGGCGCATTGGCGCGAGGGCGTCGGCTTCCTGCACACGCCCGGCGACTGGCTGCTCGGGCGCGGCGCGGGGCGCTACGTCGCCGTGCACTTCTTCTCGGGCGAGCCGACCGACCATACCGGCGACTACCGCCTCGTCGAGGACCGCGACGGCAGCCACCTCGTGCTCAGCGGCGGCTCGCATTTCCTCGGCTTCGGCGAGACCTTTCGCGTGACCCAGCGCGTGCGTCCGCCGGTCGGCGACGTGCGCGTGACGCTGCGCGTGCGCGCCGAGCGCGACCTCGGCCTGAGCATCGACCTGTGCGAGAAGCACCTGCTGTACCCGTTCACCTGCCTGACCAAGGACATCGCGGTCAAGGTGATCCCGCAGCCGCCGGCCGCGCCCGGCCAGCCCGCGCCGCAGCCGCAGTGGCAGGAGGTCGGCGCCGACCTCGGTGCCGCGCCGGCCATGGGCGGGGCCTGGTGGGCGCCGCGCCTCGTCGCGTTCTCGGTCGCCGAGGGCACGCCCGGCCATACCGTCGACATCGACGGCCTGCGCCTGTGGGACGCCGACGGCGACCTGCTCTCGAACGACCATTTCACCCACGGCATGGCGCGCTGGTTCTTCTCGAGCGACCGCTACCACCTGCCCTGGCACTTGAAGAACCTCGGCCTGCACGTGCTGTTCGAGCAGGGCCTGGTCGGCCTCGGGCTGTTCGCGGCGCTGCTGATCGCGGCCCTGTGGCGGCTCGGCTTCGGCCACGCGCGCGACCATGGCCTCGCGCCGGCGATCGCGGGCGGGCTGGTCGGCTTCGTCGGCGTCGGCGCGTTCGACAGCCTGCTCGACGTGCCGCGCGTCGCCTACCTGTTCTTCGCGCTGCTGATCCTGGGCCTCGGGCTGCGCGGCCTGCCCGCGCCTCCCGGGCAAAGGTGAGAAAGATGCGCTCGCTATGATGCGCGGCGCTTCTTCTTCGCGCGCGTTTTCCGTAGTCCGTCGATGGCCGAAGCACCTCCCTCCCTGAACCCCGCGCAGCTCGCCGCGGTCCACCACCTGAGCGGCCCCTGCCTCGTGATCGCGGGCGCGGGCTCGGGCAAGACGCGCGTGATCACGCACAAGATCGCGCGCCTGCTCGAGGCCGGTTACCTGCCGCGCCAGATCGCCGCGATCACGTTCACGAACAAGGCCTCGCAGGAAATGCGCGATCGTGCGAAGGCGCTGATCGGCGCGCGCGCGGCCAAGGACCTCGTGATCTCGACCTTCCACTCGCTCGGCGTGCGCATCCTGCGCAGCGAGGGCACGCGCGTGGGCCTCAAGGAGCAGTTCTCCATCCTCGACGCCGACGACGTGCTCGGCGTGCTCAAGGACGCCGGCGGCACGACCGACACGGCGCTCGCGCGCCAGTGGCAGTGGACGATCTCGCTGTGGAAGAACCAGGGCCTGACACACGAGCAGGCCGCGGCGATCGCGGCCGACGACCACGAGCGCAACGCCGCGATCGTGATGGCGCGCTACCACGAGCGGCTCGCGAGCTACCAGGCGGTCGACTTCGACGACCTGATCACGCTGCCGCTGCGCCTGTTCCAGCAGGACGCCGAGGCGCGCGGCAAGTGGCAGGACATGCTGCGTTACGTGCTCGTCGACGAGTACCAGGACACCAACGCCGTGCAGTACGAGCTGCTCAAGGCGCTGGTCGGCGAGCGTGCGCTGTTCACGGCCGTCGGCGACGACGACCAGAGCATCTACGGCTGGCGCGGCGCGACGATCGAGAACCTCAAGCGCCTGCCGACCGACTACCCGAACCTGCAGGTGATCCCGCTCGAGCAGAACTACCGCTCGACCGGCGCGATCCTGCGCGCCGCGAACAACGTCATCGCGGGCAACCCCAAGCTGTTCGAGAAAAAGCTCTGGAGCGAGTTCGGCGACGGCGACCCGGTCGCGCTCGTCGAGTCAGACGGCGAGGAGCACGAGGCCGAGCGCGCCGTCGCGCGCATCAACGCGCTGCGCGGCGACGGCCAGATGCAGAACTTCGCCGACTTCGCCGTGCTCTACCGCGCCAACCACCAGGCGCGCGTGTTCGAGCAGGCGTTGCGCCGCGCCCAGATCCCGTACAAGGTCTCGGGCGGCCAGAGCTTCTTCGACCGCGCCGAGATCAAGGACCTGTGCGCGTGGCTGCGCCTGCTCGTGAACCAGGACGACGACCCGGCCTTCCTGCGCGCCGTGACGACGCCCAAGCGCGGCATCGGCCACACGACGCTGGGGCAGCTGAGCCGCTTCGCGGGCCAGTGGAAGTGCAGCATGTTCGACGCGCTGTTCGCCGAGTCGCTCGCGACGACGCTGTCGGCCAAGGCGATCGGCTCGCTCCACGAGTTCGGCCGCTGCGTCAACGAGCTGCAGTTCCGCGCCGAGAACACGCGCGGCGGCGAGGCCGCGCGCGCGCTGCTGCTCGAGTGGATCAAGGACATCGGCTACGAGCAGCACCTGATCGACAACGAGGAGAACGAGAAGGTCGCGGCCGCGCGCTTCGCCAACGTGCTCGACTTCGTCGACTGGATCGCCAAGCGCTGCGGCGGCCATCTCGAGGAGGGCGTCGCGACCGAGACGCAGACCGTGCTCGAGGTCGCGCAGACGATCAGCGTGATCCTCTCGCTCGCCGAGCGCGGCGACGACCAGGACCAGGTCACGCTGACGACGCTGCACGCGTCCAAGGGCCTCGAGTGGCCGCATGTGTTCCTCGCCGGCGTCAACGAGGGCCTGCTGCCGTTCAAGGCCGACGACGAGGAGATGACGCGCGAGCGCCTCGAGGAGGAGCGCCGCCTCATGTACGTGGGCATCACGCGCGCGCGCCGCACGCTCGCGGTGTCGACGCTGCGCCGCCGCAAGAAGGGCCGCGAGACCGTGATGGGCGTGCCGAGCCGCTTCATCACCGAGATGAAGCTTCACGAGAGCGGCAACAAGGAAGACCCGCGCGAGAAGCTCAAGCGCATGCGCGAGCAGCTCGCGGCCAAGGCCGCGCAGACCGCGGCGGCGCAGGCCAAGGGCGAATAGCCGGGCCCCAGAATCCGCCGAGAACAAGACAGGAGACCCATGCCGAACCGCCATCCCCGCGCCCTCGTCGCCGCGATCGTCGCGAGCGCGCTGCTGTGCTACGGCGCCGACTGGGGCCTGCCGCCGCTGTTTTCCTATGTGTTCAAGCCGCTGACGACGCTGCTGATCATCGCGGCCGCGCAGCGCGCGGGCGTGCCGCTGTGGGTGCGCGTCGGCCTGGGGCTCTCGCTCGTCGGCGACGTCGCGCTGCTGTTCCCGGGCGGCTTCGTCGCGGGCCTGGTCGGTTTCCTGCTCGCCCATCTCGCCTACCTGCGCGCGTTCACCCAGGCGCGCCGCTTCGCGGCCTGGTGGCCCGCGTTCGCGGCCTACGGCGTCGCCGCGGTCGGCATGCTCGCGCTGCTATGGCCGGGCGTGCCCGCGGCGCTGCACGTGCCGGTGATCGCGTACGTGGTCTGCCTCGCGTCGATGGCCGCGCAGGCCGGGGTCGTCGGCTGGCTCGGCCGCGGCACGCCGCTGGCCGCGGACGACGCGCGCCTCGCGCTCGGCGGCCTGCTGTTCCTGGGCTCGGACAGCTGCATCGCGTTCAACAAGTTCGCCGGCCCGCTGCCCGCGGCCGCGGCGCTCGTGATGCCGACCTACTGGGCGGCGCAGTGGTGCATCGCGAACTGGCGAGCGCGTCGAATTCCATCGAATTGAGCTATATCGTTAGTAGAGCAATATGGCGCGGGCGGATGTCAAACGGCTTGTCGGACTACTAGGGACCCTCTGCAAAGCCCCGCGGCCCACCGGGGTTTTGCAGAGGGCCCCTAGCGCTTCTGATATGCGGGGCGGGAAACGCATTCGAGCAGAAATCAGTTGCGGCGCCGACTTTCAAAGCCAACTCATATTGGGTCTATGAAGTGAAGTCGCATAGCACGGAATACGGCGACCACGATGTGAGGCTGCAGTGGACGCTTCTCTATGAGAATCGAGACGGCAACTGGGTGTTCGCTCGAGGACTGCCCGATGCAGAAAGTCCACCCAACGCGGTGAAACAGATCGCTGGTATTACCGACGTTGCGTGGAGCGGGCGAGACAACTCGGGTCCGCATGATCCCGAGTCGAGCCTGTTGTCGTTTCCCCTGGTCGAAGGCAAGACCTGGCAATCCCATTTCACGCGACCCGACGGGCCCGATGTTCGGTGCGAGCACCATGCGCTGGGGTGGGAGAGCGTCACGACCCCGGCCGGAACATTCGATGCATTGCGGATTGGATATCGCTGGCCCGTGGCGCACGATGGTTCTGCGAATTCGGCACCGCGCGACGAGGTTCTTTCCGCAGTCCGGTGGTATGCGCCAATCGTTCAGAACTTTGTGCGCGAACAAATTCAATTTCCGAGTGGCGGAAATGCGTTGTTCGAGCTTCAGCAACTTAGCATCGCGAAATAAATAGTCGGCCCTGAAGAACGCTCGCAACCCGCATGAACACTGGACTTCCGGGCGATTGCCGATGGTGTGAATTGCAAGATTGCGGCCCAATCGATATCAAATCCTTGCAAACTGAATCGAGGTTTGGATGGGCCCGAAGCCGGTGGATGAGCGCAGCGACCACGACCTGTTCCGCACGGAGCTGGTCAACCTGATCGACCAGCGCCACGAGTTGGCCAAACTTGCCGATCTGATCGACTGGCCTGCGTTTGCGCAGCAGTGGGGTGCGCAGTTCGAGTCCACCACCGGCCGCCCCGCGCTGCCCACGCGGCTGATGGCGGCGCTGCTCTACCTCAAGCACGTGTACGCGCTCAGCGACGAAGACGTCGTCGAGCGCTGGGTCGAGAACCCCTACTGGCAGCACTTCAGCGGCGAGCGCTACTTCCGCCACGAGCTGCCCTGCGACCCGTCCAGTCTCGTGCGCTGGCGCAAGCGCATTGGCGAGGCTGGCTGCGAATGGCTGCTGGCCCACAGCATCGAGGCGGCGAGCAAGGCCGGCGTGATCAAGCGCAGCAGCTTGCAGGCGGTGGTGTTGGACACCACCGTGCAACCCAAGGCGATCGCGCACCCGACCGACAGCCGCTTGCTCAACCGCGCCCGCGAGCAACTGGTGGCGGCGGCCCAGAAGGCGGGCGTCGCGCTGCGCCAGAGCTACGCGCGAGTGGGCAAGGCCGCTGAGACACAGGCCGGCCGCTACGCCCATGCCAAGCAGTTCAAGCGCATGCGTCGCGAGATCAGGAAACTGCATACCTGGCTGGGCCGAGTCATCCGGGACGTGCAGCGCAAGGGTGGCGAGGTGACGGGCGCGCTCAAGGACAAGCTCGACATCGCCCAGCGGCTGCATGCCCAACAGCGCGACAGCAAGAACAAGCTCTACGCGCTGCACGCGCCGGAGGTGGAATGCCTGGCCAAGGGCAAGGCCAGGACGCCCTACGAGTTCGGCGTGAAGGTCTCCGTGGCCGTCACGGCCAAGGAAGGATTGGTGGTGGGCATGCGCTCGATGCCGGGTAACCCGTACGACGGCCACACCGTGGACAGCCAGCTCGAACAGGTCGAGATCCTCACCGGCAGCACGCCCAAGATCGCCTTGGCAGACCGTGGCTACCGCGGCGTCGAGCCGGTTTGCGGGGCGCAGCTGTTGATCAGCCATACGCGGCGACTGCCCAAACGATTGAAGAAACTGCTCAAACGGCGCCAGGTGGTGGAGCCCATGATCGGCCACATGAAGGCAGACGGGCTGCTGGGCAAGAACTGGCTCAAGGGCGCGGACGGCGACGCGCTGCACGCCCTGCTGTGCGGGGCCGGGCACAACCTGAGGATGATCCTGCGGCACCTGCGGGTGCTTTATTGCGCCTTGTTGGGCTTGGTCGCCATGGCGATCACGTGGGGGCTGCAAGCGGCCTCGGCCATGTTGCGACTCCGCGCCGCCA
>JAFAMW010000041.1 GCA_019232985.1 Roseateles sp.
GCTTGGCACATTTCGGGCCAGTTCCGATTCGAACCCATTGGAGACAAGCGCATGAGCGAGACCCATATCTACCCGCCGAGCCCCGCGTGGACGGCCTCGGCCGCCGTCGGCGGCATGGCCCGTTACGAGGCCCTCGTCGCCGAGGCCGAGGCCGACTACGAAGGCTTCTGGGCCGCGCGCGCGCGCGAGCTGCTGAGCTGGCAGACGCCGTTCACCAAGGTCCTCAATGCTGCGGACGCGCCGTTCTACAAATGGTTCGAGGACGGCCGCCTGAACGTCTCGTACAACTGCCTCGACCGCCATGTCGAGGCCGGCCGCGGCGACAAGACCGCGCTGATCTTCGAGGCCGACGACGGCACGGTGACCAAGGTCTCGTACCGCGAGCTGCTCGCGAAAGTCGGCCAGATCGCCAACGCGCTGAAGGCGCGCGGCGTCAAGAAGGGCGACCGCGTCGTGATCTACATGCCGATGTCGGTCGAGGGCGTCGCCGTCATGCAGGCCTGCGCGCGCATCGGCGCCACGCACTCGGTCGTGTTCGGCGGCTTCTCGGCGCAGTCGCTGCGCGACCGCGTCCAGGACGCGGGCGCCGTGGTGGTCGTGACGGCCGACGAACAGCAGCGCGGCGGCAAGGCGCTGCCCTTGAAGGCCATCGTCGACGAGGCGCTCGCCGACGGCGCCTGCCCGTCGCTCAAGGACGTGATCGTCTACCGCCGCACCGGCGGCCAGATCGCCTGGGTCGCCGGCCGCGACCATTGGCTGCACGAGCTCACGGCCGGCGCGGCGAGCGACTGCGCGCCCGAATGGGTCGAGGCCGAGCACCCGCTGTTCCTGCTCTACACGAGCGGCTCGACGGGCAAGCCCAAGGGCGTCCAGCACAGCACCGGCGGCTACCTGCTGCACGCGGCGCTGACGACGGCCTGGACCTTCGACCTCAAGCCCGACGACGTGTTCTGGTGCACGGCCGACATCGGCTGGGTCACGGGCCACACCTACATCACCTACGGCCCGCTCGCGCTCGGCGGCACCGAGATCGTGTTCGAAGGCGTGCCGACCTACCCCGACGCCGCGCGCTTCTGGAAGACCATCGAGAAGCACAAGGTCACGATCTTCTACACGGCGCCGACGGCGATCCGCTCGCTGATCAAGGCGGCCGAGACCAACGCGGCCGTGCACCCCAAGCACAGCGACCTGTCGAGCCTGCGCCTGCTCGGCTCGGTCGGCGAGCCGATCAACCCGGCCGCCTGGGAGTGGTACTACGAGCATGTCGGCGGCCAACGCTGCCCGATCGTCGACACCTTCTGGCAGACCGAGACCGGCGGCCACATGATCACGCCGCTGCCGGGCGCGACGCCGCTGGTGCCGGGCTCGTGCACCCTGCCCTTCCCGGGCATCGCCGCGGCCGTCGTCGACGAGACCGGCCACGACGTGCCGAACGGCCAGGGCGGCATCCTCGTCGTCAAGAAGCCGTGGCCGAGCATGATCCGCACGATCTGGGGCGACCCCGAGCGCTTCAAGAAGAGCTACTACCCGGCCGAGCTCAAGGGCTATTACCTGGCCGGCGACGGCGCGATCCGCGACGCCAAGACCGGCTACTTCACGATCACGGGCCGCATCGACGACGTGCTGAACGTGTCGGGCCACCGCATGGGCACGATGGAAATCGAATCGGCGCTCGTGAGCTGCACCGAGCTCGTCGCCGAGGCCGCCGTGGTCGGCCGCCCGGACGACACGACGGGCGAGGCGATCTGCGCGTTCGTGGTCCTGAAGCGCCCGCGCCCGACCGGCGACGAGGCCAAGGCGATCGCCAAGCAGCTGCGCGACTGGGTCGCGAAGGAAATCGGCCCGATCGCCAAGCCCAAGGACATCCGCTTCGGCGACAACCTGCCGAAGACGCGCTCGGGCAAGATCATGCGGCGGCTGCTGCGCTCGATCGCGAAGGGCGAGGCGATCACGCAGGATACGAGCACCTTGGAAAATCCGGCAATCCTCGATCAATTGGCGCAAGCAAATTGATCGAGGACGAGGTGCCCGATCTCATCGGACGTCTCGCGCCGCGCAGCGGCGTTTCCGGATTGACGGCGCTCATATCGCGCAGCGATGTGAGCGCCGGCAGAATCCGGCGATCCTCGAGCAACCGGCCCAGGCGAACTGAGCGTCAGCGGCCGACTTCGACGCCGGCCTTCAATCCCGCGAGCACTTCGTCGAAGTCTCCGGTGACCATCGGCCCGATCTGCTCTGCGTCGGGCCCGAACACCTCGGTCGCGTAGACGACCCGGCAGCGCCCGGGTTCGAGCGCTTCGATGCGATGCTCGACGATCACCCGGTTCGGGCCGACGATGGTCTCGTCGGTGAAGCCTCGCTCCTCGGCGACGTCGATCAGCGTGCTCGTGAAGCCCGGCTCGCCGGGCGGCTGCATCGTGAAGGTCGAGCCCGTCGCGAACGGCCCGTGGAGCTCGATCGCGGCGATGCCGGCGTTCCAGCGCGGCCAGTTCGCGACGTCGGCGAAGGCTTTCCAGATGTCCGCGGGCGTGGCCTCGATTTCAATGCGGGTACGGTGTGACCACATGGCTGCTCCGTGACGTTCAGCGGCGGCGCCGCAACGCCCACGAGCGTCGTCGATACGCGCCGGGAGATTCTTGACATGCCTCAGCTTCGGCTCGGCTCACAGCTCGGCTCACAATCCGTTGCATCGAGCCGCACCGCCCCTCCCCCGCCATGCGCCTGACCTCGTTCATCGCCCTCGGCCTGCTCGCCGTCGCCACGGCGGCGCACGCCGTCACGACGCTGACGACGGTGGCCCAGGACAACTCGGCGCCGAAATTCCTCAGCACGCCGAACGGCACGGTCGGCTTCTGCGTCGACGACATCCGCCGCCTCGGCGCCGCGGACACCATCTTCGGCGTGCGCGGCCTGTCGGTGATGCCGCTGCTCGCGGCCGAGGGCGGGCTGCAGATCGACGACGCGGCGATCACGCCCGACGCGAACCTGACCAAGCTGCTCACGGGCCGCGGGCGTTTCTTCCTCTACCGCAGCCCGGGCCTCAAGACGCTCGTGCGCAACGCCGGCCTCGAGGGCAAGTTGCGCGTGCTGCCGGCGATGGTCTACACGACGCCGCTATATTTGGTCGTATCAAGGCAGCTGCCACCCGAGATCATTCAAGCACTCGCGCGCGCCGTCGCCGAGCTCGACCGCACGGGCGAACTCGCGCGCATCTACGAGCGCTGGAGCGACTGAGCGCGGGCGCGGGCGGCCACGCCCAGCCCACCCAGGAGAAGTCACGGATGACCCGGATTGCTGTCGATATGGACGAGGTCATCGTCGATGCGTTTGCGGCCCAGTTCGACTGGTATCGGACCCGGTGCCATCACGAGCTGACGCCGGCCGACTGCGTCGGCAAGCAGCTCGCGGACCTCGTCGCGCCCGCCCTCGCGGCACAGATGCAGGACCCGCCCGTCGACGGTCGCTTTTTCGAGACGCTGCCGATCATGCGCGGCGCCGCAGCGGCCCTGCGCGCGCTGCAGACGCGCTTCGAGGTCTTCGTGACGACGGCGGCGATGGAGTTCCCGAACTCCTGCGGGCCCAAGTTCCGCTGGCTGCGCGAGCACCTGCCGTTCATCGAGCCCTCGCACATCGTGTTCTGCGGCGACAAGAGCATCGTCCACGCCGACTACCTGATCGACGACAACGTCCGCCACTTCGGCCGCTTCGCCGGCCAGGGGCTGCTGTTCACCGCCCCGCACAACGCGACGCTCGACTGGCAGCAGCGCGTCGACGACTGGGACGCGGTGCTGCGGTACTTCGAGCCTCTCAGCGCCTAGACGACGTCGCGCGCCGCGGGTGTCCCTCAAACGCCCGTCGCTGGGACAAAACGTCGGGTCGCGCGGACGCGCTGCTTACCGGCGAACCGGCGCACACCTCTATGTTCGACCCAGGCAGACCCTGCGCTGCCCCGAACCGGAGGCCGCTCATGCAGTTCCTTGGCGCGATTCCCGAGATCGACCTGACCCCGCTCGCCGACGCGTCCGACCTCGGCCATCGCGCCGTCGCCGACGAGGTCCGGGTCGCCTTCACCACGGTCGGCTTCGCCTACCTGTGCGGACACGGCGTGCCGCCCGCGCTGACCGGCGCGGCCTTCGCCGCGGCGCGCCAGTTCCACGCCTTGCCGCTCGAACGCAAGCTGCGCGTCCGCCAGAACCGGTTCTTCCGCGGCTACCTGCCACTCGCGGGCTCGCGGCTCGCGCTGACCTCGCTCGGCGAGGCGCGCCGTCCCAACCAGAGCGAGGCCTTCGTCGTCGCCCACGAGGTCCCCGAAAGCGACCCTGACTACCAGGCAGGCGACTGCCTGGCCGGGCCGAATCAATGGCCCGAGGACCTGCCGGGGTTCCGGCCGGCCGTGAGCGCCTATTTCGACGCGCTGCAGGCGCTAGCCCAGCGCCTGGTCCGCGTCTTCGCCGTGGCCTTCGGCCTTGCGCCGGACGGCCTGGCCGAGCTGTTTCGTGCGCCGACGATGTTCATGCGCCTTCAGCATTACCCGCGGCAGGCGCGGCGGATCCCAGCCGACCAGTTCGGCCTGGCTCCGCATACCGACTACGGCTTTCTGACCTTGCTCGCACAGGACGACGTCCCCGGCCTGCAGGTGCAAGACCTCGCCGGTCACTGGATCGACGTGCCGCCACGCCCTGGCACCCTGGTCCTCAACAGCGGCGACATGATCAGCCGGCTCAGCAACGACTGTTTCCTGTCGACGCCGCACCGCGTGATCAACCGCTCGGGCCGTCGGCGCTACACGATCCCGTTCTTCTTCGAGCCGAGCATGCACGCGCGCATCGCGCCGCTCGCGCCTTTCCGCGACGGACCGAGCCCAGGCAAATACCCACCCATCGAATACGCCGATCACCTGATGGCGCGGATCCGTTCGAACTACTCGATCGGCGCCTGAGGCGCCGCCCTTGGCCCATGAGGAGTCCCATGCAGCAACAACCCTATCTGTTCTATTCCAAGGCCTCGTTCGACGACCGCCCGCGCGACGCCGACCTGTGCGGCAAGCGCGCCGTGCTGCTCGTCAGCGTCGGCCAGGACTACCACGAGGGCGACAAGCTCGCGGCGACCGTCGAGTTGCTGAACCGCTGCGAGCTCGCCCATTGCACGATCGCCGTCGCCGACACCCTGCAGCGCCACAACGAGCCCGAACCCGACCCCGCGCGCGCGCAATGCCTGGCCCACGCCGCCGGCACGCATTGGCTGCGCCGCAACGACGCGATCCTCGGCGCGCTCAGGCCGAATTGCGAGGTCCTGCGCTGGGACGACGCGCGCGCCGACGCGGCCTACCCGGGCTGGTGCCGAGCGGTGCGCCGGGCCCACGCCGAATCCGCGCCCTACCGCGCCGCCCTGCAGCAGACCGTCGACGCGTTCGTGCAGCGTGCCGCGAAGCGCTGCCCCGACGTCGACTGCGGCGAGCTCGCCGGAAAATGCCTGAGCTACCTGCTCGAAGAATGCCCGATCATCATGCCGCTGTGGGCCTCGCAGGGTTGCGACTACGTCGTCTATCCGCAGCCGATGACGGCGGCGATGCGCGCGACGCGCGAGCTGTTCGTTCGCGAGCGCTACCCGGGCAAGGCGCGCTGGCTGTCGCTGCGTTTCAAGCGGCGCGCGCAGGCGAGCCGGCTGCCCGTGCCCGCGGCGCTCGCCGCTCAGCTGCCCGCCACGCCGGGCGAGCCGCCGCCATGAGCCGAGTCGGCGCACAGCGGCGCAAATGGTGGGTGCTAGGCGGCGTCGGCATCGCGAGCTTTCTCGGCACGATCGACTTCACCATCGTCAATACCGCGCTCGCGGCGCTGCGCGCCGACCTCGGCGCGACGGTGACCGAGCTGCAATGGCTGGTCAGCGGCTTCCTGCTCGCGCTGTCGGCCTGCATGGTCGTGATGGGCCGGCTCGCCGACCTGTACGGGCGCCGCCGCGTGTTGTTCGCTGGCGCCGTCGGCTTCGGGCTCGCGTCGCTCGGCGCGGGCCTCGCGACGCAGGTCGACATGCTGATCGCGTTTCGCCTCGCCCAGGGCGTAGCCTGCGCGGTCCTCTACACGGCCTCGGGCGCGATCGTCGCCGACGCGTTCCCCGAGCAGGAGCGCGGCCGCGCGATCGGTTGGCTGTTCGGCATCAACGGCCTCGGCCTCGCGCTCGGCCCGGTCCTCGGCGGCGTGCTCGTCGGCACGCTCGGCTGGCGCTCGATCTTTCTGCTCAACGTGCCGCTGATCGCGCTGAGCCTCGCGATCTGCGTGCCGACGCTGCGCGAATCGCGCGACGCGCAGGCCGACCGCCGCATCGACTGGCCCGGCGTCGCGCTGCTCGTCGTCGGGCTGAGCACGGCCTTGCTCGCGATCGGCCAGGGCGCGCGCTGGGGCTGGACCTCACCGGCGACTCTGTGCGCCGCAGGCGTCGCGGCCGTCGCGCTCGCGCTGTTCCAACGTGTCGAGCAGGGCGCACCGGCACCTCTCCTGAAGTTCGCGCTGTTCGCGAACCGCGGCTTCGCCGGCGCGGCGCTGGCCAACGCGGCGCTCGCGTTCTTCTACGTGCTCGCGTTCTTCCTGATGCCGCTGTACCTGAGCGACGTGCTGGGCCTCGCGGGCTGGCGCCTGGGCCTCGCGCTGCTGCCGACGACGGCGACCGTCGCGCTGGTCTCGCCGCTCGCGGGCAAGCTCGCCGACCGCTACGGCGCGCGCCCGGTCCTGCTGGCTGGCTTCGCCTGCTTCGCGCTGTCGGCGCTGCTGCAGACGCGCTTCGCGACCGACAGCGGCGCCGCGCTGGTCGCCGGCGCCTTCGCCTGCATGGGCCTGGGCTGGGCCTGCGTGCTCGGCCCGGCCACGGTGCTCGCGCTCGCCGCGGTGCCGCAGCGCATGGCCGCGCTCGCGATGGGTTCGTCCTGGACCGTCCACAACGTCGGCGGCGCGGTCGGTCTCGCGCTGGGCCTGCTGTGCTACGAGCTCGCGGCGAAAGCGCGGCTGCTGCAGGTGCTCGCGACGCAGTCGGTGCCGTCCGGCCCCTGGGTCGAACAGGCGGTCAACGACCCGGGCCACGCGCGGGCGCTGCTGCTCGAGCATGTGGGCAGCGCGATGTCGACGGCGCGCGCGAGCGCGGTCTTCGAGCAGTCCTTCCTCGCCGGCTTCCACGCCGCGATGGGCCTGCTCGCGATGGTGTCCCTGCTCGTGCTGGTGGCGCTCGCGCTCGTGCTCGACCGCCGGGCTAGCGCGGCTGCAACCAGCGCTGCGGCCCCGCGTCGTCCATAGCCTCGGCGCCCGCCTCGCTCGGCGCGCAGCCGTACTCGCGCCGGAACGCCCGCGTGAGCTGCGCCGGGCTGCTGAAGCCGTAGCGAAACGCGAGGTCGGCGATCAGCGGGCGCGGCGCGATACCGGCCAGCAGCGCCGCGCGAATATGCGCAAGGCGGCGTTGCCGGATATGGGCCGCGACGCCGCCGATCGGCTCGAACAGCCGGTACAGGCGCGAGCGCGACAAGCCGACCTGCGCGCAAATGCTGTCGACCCGGAGCGTCGGGCTGTCGAGGTGCTGGTCGATATGCGCGCGCACGCGCTCGAGCAGCGTCGCGTCGATCTCGCGCTGCGCCTGGGCGAGCGCGTTCGGCACGCCCGATAGCGCCGCGCGCAGGAAATCGAGCGTGACCGCGGCGGCGGCCGGGCGCTCGTTCGCCGAGAGCCGGCCCGCACGCTCGAACAGCGCGCGCAGATGGTCGGCGAACAGGCGCCCGAGCCCATGGTCGAGCACGGCACCGTGCAGGCCGGCCGTCGCGAGCGGCAGGCGGTCGCGCGGCACCATCAGCATCAGCACCTCGCCGGACGCGATGCTGAGCTCGTAGGGCTGGCCGAGGTCGACGAGCGCGAGCTGGCCGGGACCGACCTCGACCTGCGCGGCGCCGACGCGGTAGAGCCAGCTGTCGGATAGCGCGAGGCGCAGGTAGAAATGGTCGAGCTGGTCGCGACGGATCTTGCGCAGCGTGCGCTGCGCAAGCCGGGCCTCGGCCGCCACCGGGTCGGCGACGAGGCGCCAGCGCCCGAGCGCGAGTTCGTCGAGGTGGATACCGCGGAAATTCGCGTCGCGGATCTCGACGTCGCGCATGCGCCGCGAGATATCGTGGTGCCTATGCTCGGCGCGCCAGGCCTCGAAGCGCTCGGCCCGTTCGTAACCGAGCACCGAGAACCGGTAGGGGTAGATCGCCTCGTCGACTGCCATGACAAGCCCGCACGCTCGGGCGCCGCGGGTCAGGCCATGATAGGCGCAGGCGAAAAAGCCCGCGCTAGGCGGGCTTTTGTCGATGCCGCGGCCAGGGCCGCCGCCGGATCAGCGCTGGCCGATCGGCTTGACGTCGCGCGCCTTCGCGCCGACGAAGAGCTGGCGCGGGCGGCCGATCTTGTACTCGGGGTCGGCGATCATCTCGTTGAGCTGGGCGATCCAGCCGACCGTGCGCGCGAGCGCGAAGATCGCCGTGAACAGCGGCACCGGGATGCCGATCGCGCGCTGCACGATGCCCGAGTAGAAGTCGACGTTCGGGTAGAGCTTGCGCGCGACGAAGTATTCGTCCTCGAGCGCAATCTTCTCGAGCGACATCGCGAGCTTGAACAGCGGGTCGTCGTGAAGGCCCAGCTCGTTGAGGACCTCGTGGCAGGTCTCGCGCATGAGCTTGGCGCGCGGGTCGTAGTTCTTGTAGACGCGGTGGCCGAAGCCCATCAGCTTGACGCCGCTGTTCTTGTCCTTGACCTGCTTGATGAACTCGCCGATCTTGGCCTCGCCGCCCATCTGCTGGATCTCGGCCAGCATGTTCAGGCAGGCTTCGTTCGCGCCGCCGTGGGCCGGGCCCCACAGGCAGGCGACGCCGGCCGCGATCGCCGCGAACGGGTTCGTGCCCGACGAGCCGCACAGGCGCACCGTCGAGGTCGACGCGTTCTGCTCGTGGTCGGCGTGCAGCGTGAAGATGCGGTCCATCGCGCGCACGAGCACGTCGTTGGGCTTGTAGTCCTCGCACGGCGTGGCGAACATCATGCGCATGAAGTTGCCGGCGTAGCTGAGGTCGTTCTTCGGGTAGATGTACGGCTGGCCGATCGTGTACTTGTAGGCCATCGACACGAGCGTCGGCATCTTCGCGATCAGGCGGATCGCGGCGATCTCGCGGTGCTCGGGGTTATTGATGTCCGTGCTGTCGTGATAGAAGGCCGACAGCGCGCCGACCAGGCCCGTCATCACGGCCATCGGGTGGGCATCCCTCCTGAAGCCGCGCAGGAAGAACTGCATCTGCTCGTTGACCATCGTGTGATGGGTCACGCGGTCGACGAAGTTGGCCTTCTCGGCTTCGTTCGGCAGCTCTCCGTAGAGCAGCAGGTAGCAGGTCTCGAGGTAGTCGCAGTTCACGGCGAGCTGCTCGATCGGGTAGCCGCGGTACAGCAGCTCGCCCTTGTCGCCGTCGATATAGGTGATCGTCGAGTTGCACGAGGCGGTCGACAGGAAACCCGGGTCGTAGGTGAACTTGCCCGTCTGCGCGTAGAGCTTGCGGATGTCGATCACATCGGGACCGACCGAGCCCTTGTAGATCGGCAGGTCCATCTGCGGGCTGCCGTCGGAGAACGACAGGGTGGCTTTGACGTCGGACGGGGTCATAGAGCTTCCTTCACTTGGTTTGTTGCGGGGTTCTGAGCTGGCTCAGCACGAGGCGGACGCTGTCGCTGTCGATCTCGGCGGCCGGCTGCTTGCGCGCAAGCAGCAGGTCGAGCAGGTCGTTGTCCGACAGGTCCATCAGCCTCGTCAGGCCGTCGGCCTGCACCTCGCTGAGATTCTCGTACCGCTCGAAGAAACGTTCGATGAAAAGGTCATTCTCCAGAAGGCCGCGCCGGCAGCGCCAGCGCAGCCTGGAGAGTTCGCGTTCGTCGATCAACGTTTCCATAAAGCGGGCTTAGACGGCGCGGCGCACCATCAATTCCTTGATCTTGCCGATCGCCTTGGTCGGGTTCAGGCCCTTCGGGCAGACGTCGACGCAGTTCATGATCGTGTGGCAGCGGAACAGGCGGTACGGGTCCTCGAGGTTGTCGAGGCGCGCGCTCGTCGCCTCGTCGCGGCTGTCGGCGATGAAGCGGTAGGCCTGCAGCAGGCCGGCCGGGCCGACGAACTTGTCGGGGTTCCACCAGAAGCTCGGGCAGCTCGTCGAGCAGCTCGCGCACAGGATGCACTCGTACAGGCCGTTGAGCTCCTCGCGCTCCTCGGGCGACTGCAGGCGCTCCTTCTCGGGCGGCGGCTGGTCGTTGACGAGATACGGCTTGATCGAGTCGTACTGCTTGAAGAACTGCGTCATGTCGACGATCAGGTCGCGCACGACGGGCAGGCCCGGCAGCGGCTTGAGCACGATGACGTCCGGCAGCGTGCGCATGTTCGTCAGGCAAGCCAGGCCGTTCTTGCCGTTGATGTTCATCGCGTCAGAACCGCAGACGCCTTCGCGGCAGGAGCGGCGGTAGCTGATCGATGGATCGACTTCCTTGAGCTTGATGAGGGCGTCGAGCAGCATGCGCTCGTGACCGTCGAGTTCGACCTCGATGGTCTGCATGTAGGGCTTGGCGTCCTTGTCGGGGTCGTAGCGGTAGATCTGGAAAGTGCGCTTCATGTTTGTCTTCTCGCCTTCTTAGAACGTGCGGACCTTGGGCGGCACCGTGTCCACCGTCAGCGGCTTCAGATTCACCGGCTTGTAGTCCAGGCTGTTGGTCTCGGAGTACCACAGCGTGTGCTTCATCCAGTTGGCGTCGTCGCGGCCCAGCGGGGCCGTCGGGTGATCGGCCGGGTGCTCGTAGTCGTCCACGGTGTGGGCGCCACGGCATTCCTTGCGCGCGGCGGCCGACACCATCGTGGCCTGCGCGGCCTCGATCAGGTTCTCGACTTCCAGCGCTTCGACGCGAGCCGTGTTGAAGACCTTGGACTTGTCCTTGAGCGCCAGGTTGGCCACGCGCTCGCGCAGCGCGGCAACCTTGGTCACGCCCTCGTCCATGCTGGCCTGCGTGCGGAACACGCCGGCATGCTGCTGCATGGTCGAGCGGATGTCGTTGGCGATGGCCTGCGAGTACTCACCGCCCGAGTTCGACTCCAGGCGGGCCAGGCGCGCCAGCGTCTTGTCGGCGGCGTCCTTGGGCAGCGGCTTGTGCGACTTGTTCTTGAGGTTGAAGTCGACGATGTGGTTGCCGGCCGCGCGACCGAACACCAGCAGGTCCAGCAGCGAGTTGGTGCCGAGGCGGTTGGCGCCGTGCACCGACACGCAGGAGCATTCGCCCACCGCGTACAGGCCGTTGACGACCTGGTTGTGCACGCCGCCGCCGGGAACGACGACCTGGCCATTGATGTTGGTCGGGATGCCGCCCATCTGGTAGTGGATCGTCGGCACGACCGGGATCGGCTCCTTCGTGATGTCCACGTTGGCGAAGTTGTGGCCGATCTCCTGCACCGAGGGCAGGCGCTTGTGGATGGTCTCTGCCCCCAGGTGGGTCATGTCGAGCAGGATGTAGTCCTTGTTGGGACCGCAGCCGCGACCTTCCTTGATCTCCTGGTCCATCGAGCGCGAGACGAAGTCGCGCGGCGCCAGGTCCTTGAGCGTCGGGGCATAGCGCTCCATGAAGCGCTCGCCGTCGGCATTGCGCAGGATCGCGCCCTCGCCGCGGCAGCCTTCCGTCAGCAGCACGCCCGCGCCGGCCACGCCGGTCGGGTGGAACTGCCAGAACTCCATGTCCTGCAGCGGGATGCCGGCGCGCGCCGCCATGCCCAGGCCGTCGCCGGTGTTGATGAAGGCGTTGGTGCTGGCCGCGAAGATGCGGCCCGCGCCGCCGGTGGCCAGCAGCACGGTCTTGGCCTCGAGGATGTGGACCTCGCCGGTCTCCATCTCGAGCGCGGTGACGCCGACCGCGTCGCCGTCGGCGTCACGGATGATGTCCAGCGCCATCCACTCGACGAAGAACTGGGTACGTGCACGCACGTTCTGCTGGTAGAGCGTGTGCAGCAGCGCGTGGCCGGTGCGGTCGGCCGCGGCGCAGGCGCGCTGCACGGGCTTCTCGCCGTAGTTGGCCGTGTGGCCGCCGAAGGGGCGCTGGTAGATCGTGCCGTCGGCATTGCGGTCGAACGGCATGCCGAAGTGCTCGAGCTCGTACACGACCTTGGGCGCTTCACGGCACATGAACTCGATCGCGTCCTGGTCGCCGAGCCAGTCGGAACCCTTGACGGTGTCGTAGAAGTGATAGTGCCAGTTGTCCTCGCTCATGTTGCCGAGCGAGGCGCCGATGCCGCCCTGCGCGGCCACCGTGTGCGAGCGCGTCGGGAACACCTTGGACAGCACCGCCACGTTCAGGCCGGCCAGCGAGAGTTGCAGCGAGGCGCGCATGCCGGAACCGCCGGCACCCACGATCACCACGTCGAACTTGCGCTTCGCGAGCGTCGTTCCGATTTGCATTTTTAGATTCTCCACAGCACCTGGATCGCCCAGCCGGCGCATCCCACCAACCACACCAGCGTGAACACCTGCAGGGCCAGGCGAACGCCGACCGGCTGCACGTAGTCCATCCAGATGTCGCGCATGCCGACCCAGGCATGCCAGGCCAGCGAAACGATCAGAACGAAAGTCAGCGTCTTCATCCACTGCGGGGCGAAGATCGCGGCCCAGTGGTCGTAGCCCGTGCCGCCGGGCAGCAGGAACATCACGAGCAGGGCGATGGTGAAGAGCGCCATCAGGACGGCGGTGACGCGCTGGACGAGCCAGTCACGCAGGCCGTAATGTGCGCCGACGACGAGGCGCTTGGAGCCGAAGGTTGACATTGTTGTTGTCTCCGAGGGAATCAGTACGCGACGAACAGCTTGACGGCCACAGCCAGCGTCAGCAGCAGGCTGACAGCGAGTGTTGCGATTGCCGAGCTCTTGCCCTGCTCTTTGCTCACGCTGTGCGTGGCATCCATCCAGAGATGGCGCACACCGGCGCAGAAGTGGTGAAGGAAGGCCCAGCACAGGCCCAGCACGACGATCTTCACGCCCCAGGCCGGCACGAAACCGCAGCCCGCCACGAACACGTTGGTGAAGGCGTCGTAGGAGATCTCGGAGCTCAGGCTGTTGTCGAACATCCAGATGATGAACGGCAGCAGCAGGAACATGATCAGGCCGCTGACGCGGTGCAAGATGGACACCCAGCCCGCGGGCGGAAGCCGGTAGGTCGGCAGGTCTGTGAGCGCATTGATATTGCGGAAGACCGGTCGTTTCTTCGTCGCAGCGTTTGTCGTGGCGTTTGTCATTTCCGACCTTGTAATGAAGCGAAACCCAAAGATTTTATGGCAATGCAGCATGAGCTACGGGTTAGTCCGTGCCGCTTTTCAATTGAATTTCAGTTGAGCTCGTTGCGGTAGTGATGAGACTCGGTCTGATAAAGCCCGCGGCGCAGCTCGACGGGGCGATCACCGTACGTGAAGGACAGCCGCTCGACACTGAGCAGCGGCATACCGACGGGCACCTGCAGCAGTTGCGCCGATTCGTCGTCGGCCGCGACGGCACGGATCTTTTCCTCGGCGCGGATCATGTGCACGCCGTACTCGCTCTCGAAGAAGCTGTAGAACGGACCG
>JAFAMW010000027.1 GCA_019232985.1 Roseateles sp.
AAGGACACCGCCTCTTCGGACATGCCGCTGGTGTCGACCAGGCCAACCATGGTCAACGGCGCGGCCATGAACTCATCAGCCAGCTCGCGCAGATGCGGGAGCACCTGAAGCTTGCCTTCATGCAAAGCACGCCAGGTGGCCAGCAGCCGCTCGGCCGTGCTGGCGTCAACCTCTTTTCCGTCGGTCATCTAGCCTCCCGGGCCCAAGTCGGTCAGTATCCAGAGCAGAATACCCGTACACCGGCATCGCAGCAGGTCAAGTTGCCTGTTCGGCGCTAAGCGAGGCCAAGCACGGCTGACGCGCTATGCCGGGCGTGCGGTTCGAATTGATTCGCGACGGGTACCACGCATGATTTGCGGGTAACTTTATGGGTAGGTTTGGGTTTGGTCGGCTTGGCGTGTCGTATTTATGGTGCATATTCGCCATCTTTCGATGGAGCCCTTGGCCACCAGAACAATCAACGGCTTAGCTCACTCGGAGCTAGGCCGTTTTTCTTTGTCCGTAGCGACAACGTAGCCGCTGAAAGCATCAAGCCGGCCGGCAGCCCCTTGCAGGGCTTCAGGCGCGACATGCGCGTAGCGCTCGACCATCCCGCAGCACATTCAGTGCAGTTTGCAGGTCCGATGAGGCCACACCGCGCGTCAAGGCGTTGGCCCACCGAACATGCAATGCCATGGCGGCCTCGTAGGCCGCTTTCCCTGCCTGAGTCAGTTCATACAGGGGCGAGCGGATGTTTCTCGGGTTGTCCTGGATTGCAACCAGTTGGTCCGCGCAGGCCAGATTGAGTTGCTTTTGTGCGCCCTGCCGCGAAACGCCCATCGCGGCGGCGAACTCCGCGCCCGCCTTCAATCAACGCCCCTCCCCAGTGAGGAATAGTCCCATGAAGAAATCTGTCATCCACGCCGCCGCCGGCGCTTTGGCCATGCTGACCGTCGCGACCTTCTGGACGTCGACGCTGTGGTCTGAGCTGTTCATGAATGACGAAGCCGTCATCGCGGTCAAACATGCCATTGTCTACTTCGGTTTGATCCCGCTGGTTACCCTGATGGCAGTGACCGGGGGGAGCGGCTTCTACTTCGCCAAGGGACGCAAAGGCCGGCTCGTCGAAGACAAGAAGAAACGTATGCCAAAAATAGGCGCCAATGGCCTGCTGGTAATGATTCCCTGCGCGTTGTTTCTCAACAGCAAGGCTGCTGGCGGCGAGTTCGATGCCGTTTTCTACGCTGTCCAGGGCATCGAGCTCGTTGTCGGCGCCGTGCAATTGACCCTGCTGGGCCGAAGCTTCCGGGACGGGCTGAAACTGGCCGGGCGCCTGCGGCCGAAGCCGGCGAAGGACTGAGTCGATTCCTTACCGAAAGTCACTCGAAGAATGCGCGCTTCTTGCGAATGGCTCGGTTTGGCGGTCGGTCGGCGTAGCATCGCCCCATGAAGATATCCGAGCGCTTGCACTCGTTGTTCTTCCGCCTGGTCCTGCGGCGGGCGTGGACCGCGTTCTTGGTCGGCGGCCTGGCTTTCCTGGCCTCGGCGGCCGGCACGATCAACTTCGTCTACATCCTCAAGGCCAATCTCGCGCTGGTCCTCGACTACGGCTGGCAGGCCCTGAACGACGGAGTGGCCCGGCAGCTCGTCGAGATGCTGTTTGTCGGCTACGCGAGCCTGGCGGGTTTTCTGGTCTTCAAGGCTTGCGAACATCGCCTGGTTCGCGGCCTTTCGCAGGCACCGCCCGCAGCGCCCGACGAGTGAGCGCCGCCGCTCGGCGCGTCACCCGCGAGTCGACGCCTGGGGCGCTGGTGCGAGTGCCGTCGTGCGCAGGAACAGTTCGTACCAGCGCAGCTGCTGCATCAACTGGTCGTGCTGGACGCTGTTCGTCAGCACGAAGGTCGGCGCGCGCGTGGCCAGGCGCTCGGGCGTCATCGTCGCCGCGTCGAGCACCTCGAACGGCCGCGCGCCCTGCAGCAGCGCCATCAGGTTCGCGTTGCCGAGCGCCGTGTCGTCGGTGAACAGGCTCAGCAGGTGGCGCTCGGCGCCGCCCTTGGCCCAGTCGGCGAACGCGTCGAAGTAGGCGTAGGCCGCGTCGAACAGGATCACGTCGGTGATCGCGTCGTTCATGCCGCCGCGAGTGAGCACGCCGCCCGCGGCGCCGTAGCCGCCGCTGTGCAGCGTGAGCACGATGCGGCCGACCGCGGCCGTCGGCGCGACGCCCTGGGCGTGCAGGAACGCGCCGACGTCCTGGGTGAAGCGCTTGAAGCCGTCGGCGTCGAGCTCGAGCTTGCCGCCGCCCGAGTCCTTCGCGTCCTTCGGGCCCTGCGGCACGACGAGCACGGCGTTGCGCCCGCTCGCCTCGAGCTGCTCGCGCAGCTCGTAGCGGCGCAGCACCTCCTCGACATGGTTGCTCCAGCCGTGGAAATGCACGACCAGGTCGGTCGCCGCGCCGGGCCTGAAGTTCGCGGGCACGTAGACGCCGACGGTCGCGTCGCTATAGCTCGTCGCGGCGTCGAAATGCTCGGTCTGGTAGTCGTGCCCGTTCGCGCGGCTCGCGTGCGGGTAGGGCGCGCTCGGCAGCGCGGGCATGAAGCTGCGGCCGGGCAGGGGCGGCGGCGGCGCGCTCGCGGCGGCCGAGGGCGCGCCGGCCGGATCGGCCCATGCGGAACCCAGGCCCAGGGCGGCCAGCGCGGCCAGGAATTCCTTGCGTGTCAGCGGCATCGATCGGCTCCTTTGCGGTGGAGCCAATGTGCCGGAAAACAGCGCGGCAATGCGCTTCGCGACGCCGCCAGCGGATCACGATCGATCGCGCCCGTATAACTATTTCTGCTTGAGCAGCAACTGCATCTGCTGGCTCACGTAGCTGCTCTGCCCGCTGAGCGTCGCCATGCGCTTGTCGAGCGCCTGGTACTGCTGGAGCAGGCGCGCCTGCACGCTCGTCACGTGGGACTCGAGCTGGGCCTGCTGGTCGAGGTTGCGCTGCGCCGAGTCGGCGAGCGCCTGGTTGCGCGTGCTCACGAGGCCGTCGGTGCCGAGCAGCGTTTGCGCGAAATGCTTGAAGTGCACGGCGAGGCCGTCGGCCGCGCTGTCCGACGTACGGTTGCCGAGCGCGCGCGCGAGCTCGGCCGGGTTCGCGAGCGCGGCCTGGAGCTTGGTGTTGTCGATCGTCAGCAGGTTGTCGCTGCCGAGCTTGATGCCGATGTCGAGCAGGCGCGGGAACGTCGACGACGCGCTCGTCGGGTCGCTCATGGCCTTGCGCACCGCCTTCTGGATCTGCAGCGTCGTCGTGTCGCCCTGCAGCGCCGCGCCGGTCTTGGTCGCGGCGTCGTACTTGGTCTGCGCGGCGATGTACTTGGCGAGGTCGTTGATCGCGCCGACGAAGCCGTTGATCGCCTTCGCGATCGCGTCGGTGTCGGGCTTGAGCGAGACGTTCACGGCGTCGCCGCCGGCCTTGAGCAGCGAGAGCGTGACGCCCGCGATCGCGCCGTCGACGACGTTGCTCGCCGCGTCGATCGCGACGCCGTTGACCGTCGCGTGCGCGTTCTGCGCGGCCTGGGTCAGGCGCATGGCCGTGCCGCCATCGGCGCCGCCCGGGGCGTAGGCGAGCGCGCGCAGGCCGGCCGGCGCGGGCGTGCCGTCGGCGCCGGGCCCGGCGGTGATGCGAAAGCCGTTCGCCGCGCCGGTGGCGGTCGAGTGCACGACGAGCCGCGTGCCGCTCGCGTCGGAGATCAGCGAGGCGGCTAGGCCGGCCTGGGCCGCGTTGATGCGGTCGCGCACGGTCTCGAGCGAGTCGCCGGCCGTAAAACTCAGGTCGACCGGCGCCGCGCCGTCCTGCGGCACGAAGGCCCCGCCGTCGGCCGGCCAGCGGCCGAGCTCGATGTGCAGCGTGCCCGCGCCGACCGCGGCCGTCGCGTCGGCGACCGGCGTCGACGCGACGGTCTGGCCCTGGGCAAGCTGGACGACCTGGACGCTGTAGTTGCCGCCCGTCGTGCTGCCGCCGTCGCTGGTCGTCAGGGCAACCGTCGACGGGTCCGAGCTCGTGCCCCTGGGCGTGCGCCACAGCGGCAGGTCCGACAGCTGCGTCGCCGCGTCGCCGAGGTTGCCGAGGTAGCTCTTGAGCAGGCCGAACGAGGACAGCCGCGCCTGGAGGCTCGAATGCTGCTGCTGCAGCAGCGTGATCGGGCGCCGCTCGACCGCGACGAGCTTGTCGACGATGCCCTTGACGTCGAGCCCGCTGCCGATGCCGGGCGAGTTGATCGATGCGACCATGGCGGCTGGGTCCTGCGCGAAGTAATGGAGGCCTTGTGCAAGTAATGCGTTATACAAATGCAAGACTTGCGACGCCATTCTTCCGCGAGACTGCCGCCGCGGTCCGCCGAAATGCGGCAATGTGAAGTTTTATTTCCGACGAGGTTCCCGATGATCCAGACCCGCGGCCTGCTCGCCGCCGCGCTGCTCGCCTGCGCTGCCGCCGCCACCGCGACGGCTGCCGCGCCCGCCGCGCCGCTGCCCCAGCTCAAGCCCTACACGGTGCCCGAGGACTGGCTGACGCCGATCGCGCCGCTGCGCATCAGCGACCATGTCTGGCAGGTCGGCGCGGCCGGCATCACGGCGCTGCTGATCAAGACCGACGCGGGCGCCGTGCTGATCGACGGCGGCATGCCGCAGGTCGCCGACCTGCTGCTCGCGCACCTGCGCGAGCTCGGCGTCGGCCCGGGCCAGCTGCGCTACATCCTGCACACGCACGCCCACGCCGACCACGCGGGCCCGCTCGCGGCGGTGCGCCGCGAGACGGGTGCGCGCCTCGTGTCGAATGCCGAGTCGGCGGCGCTGCTTGCGCGCGGCGGCAGCCAGGACATCCACTTCGGCGATGCGATCACCTACCCGCCCGTGCAAGCCGACGAGCTGCTCCAGGACGGCCAGCAGATCCGCGTCGGCGCGCTCGTGCTGACGGTCTGGTTCACGCCCGGCCACACGCCGGGCAGCATGAGCTGGACCTGGACCGACACGCAGGACGGCAGGCCCGTGCGCATCGCCTACGTGGACAGCCTGTCGGCGCCCGGCTACCGCCTGCTCGACAACCCGGCCTACCCGCATATCGTCGACGACTTCCGGCGCAGCGCCGCGCGCGTGCGCACGCTGCCCTGCGACCTGCTGCTCACCCCGCATCCGTTCCAGAGCGGCTGGGACTACGCCAATGCCGCGCATCCGCACCCGCAGCCGATGAGCTGCGCGGCCTATGCCGAGGCCGCGATGCGCGACATCGACGCCGAGCTCGCGAAGGAGCGCGCCGGGCATTGAGGGCGCGCCGGGCGTCGACCCCGCGCCAGCGCGGCGCCTGAGCCTGTCGCACAATCGGCCCGGCCTTCTTCTTCACGCCAGAGCCGAGGTCCGCCATGCCCAGCCGCCGCCAGATCCTCGTCCGTGCCATCGCCGTGCCGGCCCTGCTCGGCGCCGCCGCGCGCGCGTCCGCGCAGGACGCGGCGCTGCTCAAGGAAAGCGACGCGGAGGCGCGCGCCGTCGACTACCACGCCGACGCGGCGACGGCGACCAAGTCGCCCGGCTACCAGCCGGGCCAGACCTGCGCGAACTGCGGCCTGTGGGGCGGCGAGCCGCGCGACGCGACCGGCGGCTGCGGGCTCTTCTTCGGCAAGCAGGTCGCCGCGATCGGCTGGTGCAAGGCCTGGGAGAAGAAGGGCGGCTGATCAGAGGAACATGCCGCCCGAGACCTCGATGCGCTGGGCCGTGATCCAGCGGTTGTCGGGGCTCAGCAGCGCCGCGATCATCGGGCCGATGTCGTCGGGCAGGCCGACGCGGCCGAGCGCGGTCTGGCTCGCGACGAAGCGGTTCAGCTCGGCGTTGTCGCGCACCGCGCCGCCGCCGAAGTCGGTCTCGATCGCGCCCGGCGCGACCGTGTTCACGGCGATGCCGCGCGGGCCGAGTTCCTTGGCCAGGTAGCGCGTGAGCACCTCGATGCCGCCCTTCATCGTCGCGTAGGCCGCGTAGCCGGGCAGGCTGAAGCGCGCGAGGCCGCTCGAGATGTTGACGATGCGGCTGCCGTCGCTGAGCAGCGGCAGCAGCGCCTGCGTGAGGAAAAACGGGCCTTTCAGGTGCACGTTCATCAGCGCGTCGAACTGCGCCTCGCTGGTGTCGGCGAAGGCCGCGTGCGCGCCGACGCCGGCGTTGTTGACGAGGAAGTCGAAGCGCTCGCGCTGCCAGACCGCCGCGAGGCGCTCGCGCAACTGCGCGGCGAAGGCCGGGAAGCTCGCGCTGACGCCGGTGTCGAGCTGGAGCGCGACGGCTTTGCGGCCGAGCGCCTCGACCTCGGCGACGAGGCTCGCCGCTTCGTCGGCGCGGCTGCGGTAGGTGATCACGAGGTTGACGCCGCGTGCGGCGAGTGCGAGCGCAGTGTTGCGGCCGAGGCCGCGGCTGCCGCCGGTGATCAGGGCGATCTTGCGGGTGTTGTTGCTGTCCATGCGAGGCTCCTTGCTGACAGGTGTTGACGACATGGAAGCAGTCTATTGATCGTCATTTGTTTGATAAATAATCTGAAATCGATAAGACTGTCTGTCAACGACGATCAATGAGGCGCCCATGATCCAGCCCGACGCGATGCGCAGCTTCGTCCGCGTGGCCGAGCTCGCGAGCTTCACCCAGGCCGCCCAGGTGCTCGGCCTGCCCAAGGCGAGCGTGTCGGGCGCCGTGCAGCGGCTCGAGGCCGAGCTCGGCACGCGCCTGCTGCACCGCACGACGCGGCGCGTGCAGCTGACGCCCGACGGCGAAGCGTTTCTCGAGCGCTGCAAGGACCTGCTCGCCGACCTCGACGAGCTCCAGCAGCTGTTTCGGCCCGCGCGTGCGGGCCTGCAGGGGCGGCTGCGCGTCGACATGCCGGCCGGCGTCGCGCGCCTGCACGTGCTGCCCAGGCTGCCCGAGTTCATGGCCGCGCACCCGCAGCTGCAGATCGAGCTGTCGAGCACCGACCGGCGCGTCGACCTCGTGCGCGAGGGCTTCGACTGCGTGCTGCGCGTCGGCAGCCTCGCCGAGTCCAGCCTCGTCGCGCGGCCGCTCGGCCGGCTGCCGCAGCTCAACCTCGCGAGCCGCGAGTACGTGCGCGCCCACGGCCTGCCGCGCCGGCTCGAGGACCTCGCCGGGCATCGGCTGATCCACTACGCGCCGACGCTGGGCGCGCGCGCGGCCGGCTTCGAATACGTGGACGCCGCCGGCGCGCCGCAGCAGTTCGCGATGGCCGGCGCGCTGACCGTCAACAACTCCGAGGCCTACGAGGCCGCGTGCCTCGCCGGCGCCGGCATCATCCAGGCGCCCGGCCTGGGCCTGCGCGAGCTCATCGAGGACGGCCGCCTCGTCGTCTTGATGCCCGATCATTGCGCGCCGAGCATGCCCGTGAGCCTCGTCTACGCGCACCGCCGTCAGCTGGCGCAGCGCGTCCAGCATTTCATGAACTGGCTCACGGATCTGCTGGTGCCATTGCTGCAACCCTGGAGCTGAGCGGCGCGCGGCCTGTGTCAAGATGCGTCGAAGAACAGGCTGCCTCCGCATGCTCAAGAAGATCGCCACGAGTCAGGTCGCGCTCGGGATGTACATCCAGTCCTTCGAAGGCAGCTGGCTGAACCACCCGTTCTGGAAGTCGCGCTTCGTCCTGACCGACACCGAGGACCTCGCCGCCCTGCGCGCGAGCGGCGTCGCGGGCGTGTGGATCGACGTGAGCAAGGGCGACGACGTGCCGGGGGCCGCGCCGCCCGCGGCCACGCCGGTCGCCGCGGCGCCCGCCGTACCGACCGCCAGCGCCGTGCCGCGCGCGACCGCCCCGACGCGCGCGACCGACGAGATCGAGCAGGCCGCGCGCGTGCTGCGCCAGTCCAAGGGCGTCGTGACCCAGCTGTTCGCCGACGCGCGGCTCGGCAAGGTCGTCACGATGGAGGCCTGCGTCGAGGTCGTCAGCGACATCAGCGCCTCGGTCATGCGCAACAGCTCGGCGCTGATCAGCCTCGCGCGGCTCAAGAACAAGGACGAGTACACCTATATGCACTCGGTCTCGGTCTGCGCGCTGATGGTCGCGCTCGCGCGCGAGCTCGGGCTCGACGAGGCGACCACGCGCGAGGCCGGCGTCGCCGGCCTGCTCCACGACATCGGCAAGATGCTCGTGCCCGACCATATCCTCAACAAGCCGGGGCGCCTCAGCGACGACGAATTCGCGCAGATGCGCACCCACCCCGAGCGCGGCCACGCGGCCCTGGTGCGCAGCGGCAACGTGCCCGACGCCGCGCTCGACGTCTGCCTGCACCACCACGAGCGTTTCGACGGCTCGGGCTACCCGCAGGGCCTCGCCGGCGACAAGATCAGCCTGCTCGCGCGCATGGGCTCGGTCTGCGACGTCTACGACGCGATCACCTCGGACCGCCCGTACAAGCAGGCCTGGCGCGCCGCCGACTCGCTCGGCCGCATGGCGCAGTGGCAGGGCCACTTCGACACGCAGATCTTCCACGCCTTCGTGCGCACGGTCGGCATCTACCCGATGGGCACGCTCGTCAAGCTGCAGTCGGGCAACCTCGCCGTCGTGATCGACCAGAACGCGCGCGACCTGACGCGCCCGCTCGTGCGCGTGTTCTTCTCGACGCGCTCGAACCAGCGCGTGCCGCCCTACGAGCTCGACCTCGCGCGCGAGACCGAGAAGGACCGCGTGGTCGGACGCGAAGACCCGCTGCAATGGGGCTTCGGCCGGCTCGACGAACTCTGGCGGCCGGCCTCGGCCGCGGTCTGAGCCGCGGCCGAAGCGTCCGGCCGTTCAGGCCGCCGCGATGCGCTTGGCCAGGTGCGCGAGCGCTTCCTCGACCTGGTCGACGAGCACGAGGCACAGGTCGCCGGGCTGCAGGCGGTCGAGCGCCGTGTCGATCGCGACGAACTCGCCGCGGATCTCGTCGACCCGGCGCGTGCGCTTCGCGCCTTCGAGGCCCTGGCGCAAGAGCGCGAGCACCTCGCCGTCCTCGCGGCCGCGCTGGCACGCGTCCTGGAACAGCACGACCGTGTCGAAGGCCTTGCCGAGGATCTGCGTCTGCGCGCGGATGTCCTCGTCGCGACGGTCGCCGGCGCCGCTGATCACGACGCTGCGCTGCTTGGCCGGCAGCGCCTCGACGGCAGCGACCAGGGCGTGCATCGCGTCGGCGTTGTGGCCGTAGTCGGCGATCACGGTGGCGCCGCGGAAGTCCATCACGTTGAAGCGGCCCGGCACGTTGTCGACGTCGTTGGAGAAGCTCGCGACGCCGCGGCGGATCGTGTCCCAGTCGAGGCCGACGCCCCAGCCCGCGGCGACGGCGGCCATCGCGTTCTCGACCTGGAACGGGATCGTGCCGGCGCGCGTGAACGGGATGTCGCGCAGCGGGATGGTCTCGCGCCACGCGCCCTGCGCGGCGACGAGCATGTCGCCGTCGACGAACACGCAGCGCTTGCCCTGCGAGCGGTGCGCGGCCATCAGCGGGTGATGCCGGTCGGCCGCGAAGAAGATGATCTGGCCCGGGCAGGTCGACGCCATCGCCGCGACGACCGGGTCGGCCGCGTTGAGCACGGCGTAGCCGGTCGGCGCGACGTTCTGCACGATCACGCGCTTGACGAGCGCGAGGTCCTCGACGGTCTCGAGGAAGTTCATGCCGAGGTGGTCGCCCGCGCCGAGGTTGGTCACGACGGCGACCTGGCAGCGGTCGAAGCCGAGGCCCTCGCGCAGCACGCCGCCGCGCGCGGTCTCGAACACGGCGGCCTCGACGTCGGGGTGCATGAGCACGCTGCGCGCGCTCTTCGGGCCCGAGCAGTCGCCGCTGTCGATCTGGCGGCCGTTGACGTAGACGCCGTCGGTGTTCGTCATGCCGACCTTGAGGCCGCAGGTCGCGAACAGGTGGGCGGCCAGGCGCGTCGTCGTCGTCTTGCCGTTCGTGCCCGTCACGGCGACGACCGGGATGCGGCCGTCCTCGCCCTTGGTGCCGAACAGGTGGTTGACGATCGCCTCGCCGACGTTGCGGCCCTTGCCGTAGCTCGGGCTCAGGTGCATGCGCAGGCCCGGCGCGGCGTTGACCTCGACGACGCCGCCGCTCTGCTCTTCGAGCGGGCGCAGCACGGTCTCGGCGACGACGTCGACGCCGCACACGTGCAGGCCGACGACCTGGGCCGCCGCGATCGCGCGCGCCGCGACCTCGGGGTGGACGTCGTCGGTCACGTCGGTCGCGGTGCCGCCGGTCGAGAGGTTGGCGTTGTTGCGCAGGATCACGCGGCGGCCCTTCTCGGGCACCGACTCGGGCGTCAGGTCCTGCAGCGCGAGGCGTGCGACGGCGATGTCGTCGAAGCGGATCTTGGTCAGCGAGGTCGCGTGGCCGTCGCCGCGGCGCGGGTCGGCGTTGACCTTGTCGACGAGCTGCTTGACGGTGAGCTTGCCGTCGCCGATCACGTTGGGCGGGTCGCGGCGCGCCGCGGCGACGAGCTTGTCGCCGACGACGAGCAGGCGGAAGTCGCCGCCGGGCAGGTATTTCTCGACCATCACCTGGCCGATCTCGTCGGCGGCCTTGTAGGCGATCTCGATGTGCTCGCGCGTCGCGACGTTCACCGTCACGCCCTTGCCCTGGTTGCCGTCCTGGGGCTTGACGACGACGGGCAGGCCGACCTCGAGCGCGGCGGCCCAGGCGTCGGGCACGTCGCGCACCGGGCGGCCGACCGGCACGGGCACGCCGGCCGACTGCAGCAGCCGCTTGGTCAGGTCCTTGTCCTGGGCGATCGACTCGCTCACGGCGCTCGTCGCGTCGACCTCGGCGGCCCAGATGCGGCGCTGCTTCGCGCCCCAGCCGAACTGCACGAGGCTGCCCTGCGTGAGGCGGCGGTAGGGCACGCCGCGCGCGGCGGCGGCCGTCACGATCGAGCCGGTCGACGGGCCGAGGCGCAGGTCCTCGTCGAGCTCGCGCAGCTCGGCGAGCGTCGCGTCGGTGTCGAAAGCCTCGCCGTCGCGCGCGGCCGCGACGAGGCGGCAGGCCGCGTCGAAGGCCTTGCGGCCGACTTCTTCCTCGCTGTACTCGACGATGACCTGGTAGGTGCCGGCCTCGCGCGTCTTGTGCGTCTGGCTGAACGTGACCGGGCAGCCGGCCTGGGCCTGCAGTGCGAGCGCGGCCTGCTCGAGCACGTCGGCGAGCGAGAGGTCGGCGTCGGGCGCGATGCGCAGCGGGCCGATCGCCGGGAACAGCACGCGCAGGCGCAGCTCGAAACCGGGCAGGGCGGCGATCGAGGCCTCGGTGCAATGCACGACGGCTTCGATCGCCGTGTGGCGGCTCCACATGTTCGGGCCGCGCAGCGCGCGGATGCGGGAGACTTCCATGTGTTTCCTTTAGGCCGCCAGTGCGGGAACGAAGGTATCCATGCCGGCGGCGATCAGCTCGGGCGCGATGCCCAGGGCCCAGGCCGTCGCGACGGCGGCGAGCACGCTCGACGCGTCCGCCTCGATGCCGTGCATGACGCAGCGCTTGAGCAGCGCGTCGACGTTCGCGCCCGAGGTCTCGGACGCGCCCTGGGCGAGCACCGCGGCGCCGCCCTGCAGCAGCACGGCGCGGCCGCCCTGCGCGCGGTGCGCGGCGATCGCCGGCAGCGCGCCGTCGAGCGCGTAGAACACGACCTCGCCGTCGCTGAGCTCGGCCATGTCGACGAGCAGCGGCTCGGCCGCGTTGAGCACGGCCGCGCCGTCGGGCAGGACCACGTCGACCTGGGTGCGCATGACCTTGTAGTGGGCGCGCTCGTCCTGCACGTCGTAGGCCTGCGCCACGGCGTTGCGGCCGCCCATGTCGGTGACGACGCCGACATGGGCGCGGTCGTAGGCGAGGCCGTCGCGCAGGATCGCCTCGGCGCCGTTCTCGACGACGACGGCGTCGATGCCGCGGTTCATCAGCAGGCGGTGGCCCTGTTCCCAGTTCGCGCAGTCGCGCCGCTCGACGCGGCGCATGCCGAGGAACAGGCCCTCGCGGCTTGCGAGGCCCACATGGCGGCCGTTCAGGTGCAGCAGCCACGCGACGAGGCGCGCGACGAGCGCCGTGCCCTGCGAGCCGGCGACGCCGATGACCGGGATGCGGCCGGTGTCGTCCTCGGCGAACAGGTGGCCGATGATGGCCTGGCCGACCGGCTGCGGGTTGCCGCCGGCGGGCTTCAGGTGCATCAGCAGGCCCGGGCCCGCGTTGACCTCGACGATCGCGCCGCCGGTCTCGGCGAGCGGCCGCGCGATATCGGTCGTGACGAGGTCGACGCCGGCGATGTCGAGGCCGATCGTGCGCACCGCGAGCGAGACCGCGTGGGCGACGTCGGGGTGGACCTGGTCGGTGCAGTCGATCGCGACGTTGCCGTTGCGCTGGATCAGCACGCGCTGGCCGGCCGCTGGCACCGAGGTGACCTCGAGCTGCTGGCGGCGCAGGTCGAGCTGGACCACGCCGTCCTCTTTGATCACGATGCGGTTGAGCGGGCAGTCCTCGGTCAGGCCGCGGCGCGGGTCGATATTGATCTGGGCGTCGACGAGGGCCTGGACGTCGGACTGGCCGTCGCCGGTGACCCAGGCCTCCTCGCCGCGCGCGGCGGCGACGATCTGGCCGCCGACGACGAGCAGGCGGTGCTCGTTGCCGGGGATATAGCTCTCGACCAGGACCTCGCTGCCATGTTGCTCGGCGACGGCGTAGGCGGCCATCACGTCCTCGCGCGTGCGCAGGTCGAGCGTGACGCCGCGGCCATGGTTGCCGTCGGACGGCTTGACGACGACCGGCAGGCCGATTTCCTCGGCCGCCACCCAGGCGGCCTCGGCGCCGTCGACGGCCTGGCCGTCCGGCACGGGCACGCCGACCGCCTTGAGCAGGCTCTTGGTCAGGTCCTTGTCGCGCGCGATGCCCTCGGCGATCGCGCTCGTCATGTCGGTCTCGGCGGTCCAGATGCGGCGCTGGCGCGCGCCGTGGCCGAGCTGCACGAGGTTGCCGTCGTTGAGGCGGATATGCGGGATGCGCCGGTCGGTCGCGGCCGCGACGATCGCCGCCGTCGAGGGGCCGAGGTAGCAGTCGTCGAGCTTGTCGCGCACGCGGGCCACGGCGGCCGGCACGTCGGTCGGCTCGGCGTTGATCACGGCCATCAGCAGCGCGTGGCCCTCGGTCAGGGCCTGGCGCGCGACCTGCTCGTCGCGGGCGCGGAACACCATGCGGTAGACGCCGGTCTGAGAGGTCGAGCGGGTCTGGCCGAAGCCGGTCGGCATGCCGGCGAGGTTCAGCAGCTCGATCACGACATGTTCGAGCACATGGCCCATCCAGGTGCCTTCGTCGAGGCGCTGGAGGAAGCCGCCGCGCTCGCCGACGCCGCAATGGTGCTCGACGAGCGCCGGCAGCGCGGCCGTCAGGCGCTTGTTGAAGCCCTCGATCTTGTTGCTCGGCCAGTCCTCGAGTTCGCCGAGGTCCAGCCAGGTTTCCAGGACCGGCCGGTAGGTCCACATGTTCGGGCCGCGCAGGTAATTGATACGCAGCAGCTTGATATCTTGTTTCTTGCTCATCCTCGAGGCCTTGTCGGGAGCCCAGGCGCGATTGTCGGCGGATTGTGGGGTGTTTGCGCGACGCCGGGCCTCCGCATCGGCCCGGGCCGGCCCGGGAGCGCGCTTTGAGCGAGAATCCGGCCTCCTGAACGCCCAAGCAATGCTCGAACAACGTCCCGTCGAACCCCCGCCCGTGCCGGCCCATCCCCAGTGGCCCGCCCTGCAAGCTCGCCTGTCGAGCGATGAGAACGTTGTCGCCACGCTCGAGGTTGACCTGGACCGGGCGCTGCGCTTCCGTCACGGCCTGCTCGTGCTCACGAACAAGTCCCTGCACGCGTGGGACGCGGTCGACGCGGCCTGGCAGGCCTGGCCGCTCGCGCCCGGGCTGACGCTGCAGATCTCCGACCACGCCGGGGTCGGCCAGCTCGAGCTCGTCGACGCCGAGCGGCGCCTGGGCTTCTGGCGCTTCAGCCTGCAGATCAACCTGCAGGCCCAGCGCTTCCAGGACGCGTTCGCGCGGCGCGACGAGCCGGTCCGCGCGGCCGCCGAGGAGGTCAGCTACTGCCCGAGCTGCAAGGCGCCGCTGCCGCCGCTATCCGAGGGTGGGAGCGAAGAATGCCCGACCTGCGCGCGCGAGCTGCACACGCCGCCGTCGACCTGGGTGCTCTTGCGCCTGTGGCGCTTCGCCCGGCCGTACCAGGGCCAGCTGCTCGCGGGCTTTTTGCTGATGCTCGGCGCGACCGCGGCGACGCTGGTCTCGCCCTACCTGACCATGCCGCTGATGGACAACGTGCTGATCCCGTTCCAGAACGGCCAGCACATCGACATGACGCGGGTGTCGCTGTACCTGGCCGGGCTGTTCGGCGCGGCCTTCGTTTCCTGGTCGCTCGGCTGGGCCAAGACCTACATCCTCGCGCTCGTGTCCGAGCGCATCGCCGCCGACCTGCGCACGACGACCTTCGAGCACCTGCTCGGCCTGTCGCTCGAGTACTTCTCGAACAAGCGCACCGGCGACCTGATGAGCCGCGTCGGCTCCGAGACCGATCGCATCAGCGTGTTCCTGAGCCTGCACGCGCTCGACTTCATCACCGACGTGCTGATGCTCGTGATGACGGCGCTGATCCTGTTCTCGATCAACCCCTGGCTGGCCCTGGCGACGCTCGTGCCGCTGCCCTTCATCGCCTGGCTGATCCACCTCGTGCGCGACCGCCTGCGCATGGGCTTCGAGAAGATCGACCGGGTCTGGGGCGAGGTCACGAGCGTGCTCGCCGACACCATCCCGGGCATTCGCGTCGTCAAGGCCTTCGCCCAGGAGCGCCGCGAGGCGATGCGCTTCCGCGCCGCGAACAAGCACAACCTCGCGCTCAACGACAAGCTCAACAAGACCTGGAGCCTGTTCGGCCCGACCGTGACGATGCTGACCGACCTCGGCCTGCTCGTCGTCTGGGCGTTCGGCATCTCGCTGGTCGGCCGGCACAGCATCACGGTCGGCGTGCTCACCGCCTTCCTCGCCTACATCGGCCGCTTCTACGGCCGGCTCGACTCGATGAGCCGGATCGTCTCGGTCACGCAGAAGGCCGCCGCCGGCGCCAAGCGCATCTTCGACATCCTCGACCACCAGAGCAACGTGCCCGACCCGGCCAACCCGGTCGCGCTCGGCAAGGTCGAGGGCGGCATCCAGCTGCGCGACATCGGCTTCCGCTACGGCAACCGCGCCGTGATCCGCGGCCTGAACCTCGACATCCGCCCGGGCGAGATGATCGGCCTGGTCGGCCACAGCGGCTCGGGCAAGAGCACGCTCGTGAACCTGATCTGCCGCTTCTACGACGTGACCGAGGGCTCGATCCAGGTCGACGGCACCGACCTGCGTCGCATCCGCGTCGCCGACTACCGGCGCCATATCGGCCTGGTGCTGCAGGAGCCCTTCCTGTTCTTCGGCACGATCGCCGAGAACATCGCCTACGGCAAGCCCGACGCGACGCGCGACGAGATCGTCGCGGCCGCGCGCGCGGCCCACGCGCACGAGTTCATCCTGCGCCTGCCCCAGGGTTACGACAGCCTCGTCGGCGAGCGCGGCCAGGGCCTGTCGGGCGGCGAGCGCCAGCGCATCTCGATCGCGCGCGCGCTGCTGATCGACCCGCGCCTGCTGATCCTCGACGAGGCGACGAGCTCGGTCGACACCGAGACCGAGAAGGAAATCCAGCGCGCGCTCGACAACCTCGTCAAGGGCCGCACGACGATCGCGATCGCGCACCGCCTGTCGACGCTGCGCCGCGCCGACCGCCTCGTCGTGATGGACCGCGGCGAGATCGTCGAGGTCGGCCCGCACGACGCGCTGATGGCGGCGCGCGGCGCGTACTGGCGGCTGTACGAGGCGCAGGCGCGCCGCATCGATACCGACGACAGCGCGCAGGACGCCGTGGCACCGCTGCCGGCGAACCCGAATCAGCATGTGGTGCAGGGCTGAGGAGCGCGCATGGCGGCCAACCTGAATGATTTCTTCGCGCTCGCGCGCAACGCCCACGGCCGGCTCGTGTTCACCGACGCGGCCGGCGTCGAGCATGTCGGCGTCCAGCCGGTGCGCGCCCATCCGCTCAGCGCGCCCGACGCGGGCATCGCGCTGATCGGCCCGGACGGCCACGAGCTCGCGTGGATCGCGCATATCTCCGAGCTGCCCGCGGCGCAGCGCGAGCTCGTCGCAGCCGAGCTCGGCGCGCGCGAGCTCGTGCCCGTGGTCGAGCGCATCGTCTCGGTCTCGACCTTCGCGACGCCGAGCCAGTGGACCGTGCAGACCGACCGCGGCGAGACCCAGTTCATCCTCAAGAGCGAAGACGACATCCGCCGCCTCGGCGAGGGCCGCCTGCTGATCGCGAGCGGCCACGGCATCCATTTCATGGTGCCCGACCGCTTCGCGCTCGACCGGCATTCGCGGCGGCTGCTCGAGCGCTTCCTCTGATTCCGGAGCCGGCGCCGGCACGCGCGCCGGCTGATCCGCTAGGCGGCCTTGCGCACGCGCATCTCGATGCGCAGGCCCGCGGCAGCGGCCATGTTGACGAGCGTGTCGAGCGCGAAGCGGTCGATACGCCCTCGCACGAGGTCGGAGACGCGCGGCTGCGTCACGCCCAACAGCTTGGCGGCCTGAATCTGGCTCAACTGCGACGATTCGATATGCGTCTTCAGCGCCATCATCAGCTTCGAGCGCAGCTTCATGTTCTCGGCGGCCTCGGGCGAGTCTTCGATTGCGTCCCAGACGCTTGCGGTTCGGTTCTCGGCCATGCAACGAATATATGAACTCCCGAGGGCGTGCGGCGGGTCTCGAAGGCGGCCTTTGAGCCATGTCAGCGCATATTGGGTTGCTTCCACCGCGCGCTGAACGACGCGTCCGGATCCAGCCAGACGCGGGCGGCCGAGCCCGCGACGATGCGGCCATTGCAGACAAGGAGATCGCATTGGACTACCGGATCCTCGGGCTCGACCCCGCCCCCTTCGCGCCGTTCTACGGCTTGTCGGACGACGAATTGCAGGCGCTCGGCGCGCAACGCGTGCCCGTGAATACGCCGCGCAGCGCGCCGGACCGCGTCGAGCTGCGCGACGCCGACCCCGGCGAATCGGTGCTGCTGCTGAACCACGAGTACCTGGACCTGCCGAGCCCCTACCGCGGCCGGCACGCGATCTTCGTGCGCGAGGGCGCGACGCAGCGCTACGACCGCGTGAACGAGTTGCCCGAATGCATGCGCGCTCGCATGCTGTCGCTGCGCGCGTTCGACGCGGCGGGCATGATGGTCGACGCCGCGCTGGCGCAGGACGACGCCGTCGAGCCGCTGATCGAGCGCCTGCTCGCGCGGCCCGAGGTCGCGTTCGTCCACGCGCATTACGCGCTGCGCGGCTGCTACGCGGCGCGGATCGAACGGGCGTGAGCGCGCTCCGCTGTCAGGGCGCGGGCTTGATCAGCTCGCGGATCACGGCACCGTAGCCAGGCCGCACGGGCAGGGGCCTCGGTAGCTCGGCCATGGCAAGCAGGCCGTGCAGCTCGCGCAGCTTCCAGCCCGGCACCGTCGGCGCGAGATGGTGCTCGAAATGCCAGTTCACGTGGTTCGGCGCGACGGTCAGGCGCTCCCACCAGCGCGCGCGCACGCTGCGCGTGTTCTGCCACACGTCGGTCGTCAGCGTGCCGGGCAGGCCGCCATGCTCGGCCGCGTTGCGAATGCGGCTGAACAGCATGTAGCTCGTGAGCCAGGCGGCGGGCCACATCAGGTAGACGAGCGGGTGGCCGCAGGCCCACAGCAGCGCGAACATCGCGAGCTGCACGGCGCCGACGCGGCGCATATTGCGCAGGAACGCGCGCGCCGAGACGGGATTGGCCGCCGCACCGCTCGCGGTATTCGCTTCGCCGGCGCCGTCGACGCTGCGCCGGTACGAGAAGCCCAGCATCAGCTCGGCCGGCCGCTCGTGCGCGTAGAACAGGCCCAGCGCGAGGGCCGCGCGCAGGCCCGTGAGCCCCGCGACGTCGCGCAGCAGCTTGCGCGCGAACGACGCCCGCGCGACCGGATAGCCGCGGTAGTTCGGCAGGTCGGGGTCGGCGTCGGAGCCGGCCTCGCGGTGGTGCGTCATGTGATAACGGCGGTAGACCAGGAGGTCGGCCGCGATCGGCGCCGCGCAAAGCCATTGGCCGGCGAAGCCGTTCGCGCGCGCGCTCGCGAACAGGCTGCGGTGCGCGGCGTCGTGCATCAGGATGCCGAGGCCGAGGATGCGGCCGCCGAGGATCACGAGCCCGGCGAGCACGCCGAGCGGATGCGGCCACAGCACCGGCAGCGCGAAGCCGAACGCGATCAGCGCCCAGTTCACGGCCAGCGCCCAGGCGCCGCGCGCGTCGGATTTGCGCGAGAGCGCGAGCCGCTGTTCGCTCGGGATCAGGTGGCGGATGTCGTCCATGCCTCGATTGCAGCACCGCTCGTGCAGAATCGGTTGATATGGCACGCCAGAGTATTGATGCGAAACCGATGCCGCAGGTCGCGATCCTGCTGATCGAGGACTGCTGGGCGAGCTCGGCCGTGCTTGCGCGCGAGCTGCTGCAGGCCTCGGGCACGCTGCTCGCCGACTCGCCCGACCTCGCCGCGCACCGCCTGTTCGACGTACGCCTCGTCGCCGCGACGCGGCGCACCGTGTCCAGCTTCGGCGGCATGACGCTGAAGCCCGAGGCGACGCTCGACGCCGCCGCGCCCGACGTCGTGATCGTGCCCGCGCAGTTCGCGCCGAGCGCCGACACGACGCCGGCCGAGGCGCGCCTCGGCGCGTGGCTGCGCGCCCAGCACGAGCGCGGCGCGCTGATCGTGAGCCTTGGCGGCGCGCTGCTGCTCGCGAAGGCTGGCCTGCTCGACCGGCGCGAGGCCACGGGCCTTGTCAGCGAGCGCGCGATCTTCCGCAGCCGCTTTCCGCTCGTACGCTTCCTGCCGTCGCGGCGCATCGTCGTCAGCGGCGGGCTCGTGACGGTCTGCGGCATCGCGCCGGCGCCCGAGGCCTGCGCGTGGCTCGTCGAGCAGTTCCACGGCGCGGCCGCGGCGCGGCGCTTCCTGCGCCACACGAGCAGCGAGGGCCTGCCCGCGCGCGAGCAGACGCTGCTGTGGAGTTCGCGGTTCAAGCGCCACGGCGACGCGCCGGTGCTCGCGGCCCAGGAACTCGTCGAGCGCGAGCTCCACGCGGCGCCGCGCCTCGGCTGGCTCGCCGCCCAGGTCGGCCTGTCGGAGCGCAGCCTGCAGCGGCGCCTGCACGCGGCGACCGGGCTCAACCTGCGCGACTACCTGGCCGAGCTGCGCCTCGAGCGCGCCGAGACCCTGCTGCGCGGCAGCGCGCTCGCGCTCGTCCATGTCGCCGCCGATTGCGGCTTCGGCAGCACGGCCGCGTTCACGCGCGCGTTCGCGGCGCGCTACGGGCGGCCGCCGGGCGCGTACCGGCGCGCGCGGCGCGCGGACTGACACGCGCGGCCGCGCGCGGCGCTCAGGCGTTGACGCGCCGCGCCTTCGAGATCGCCATCAGGATGCCCAGGCCCGCGCCGAGCGTGAGCATCGCCGTGCCGCCGTAGGAGATGAAGGGCAGCGGCACGCCGACGACGGGCAGGATGCCGCTGACCATGCCCATGTTGACGAACACGTAGGTGAAGAAGCTCATGCTGACGGCGCCCGCGAGCAGGCGCGCGAACAGCGTCGGCGCATTCGCCGAGATCACGAGCCCGCGCGCGATCAGCGCCGCGAAGCCGACGAGCAGCGCGAGCGCGCCGAACAGGCCGAACTCCTCGCCGAAGGCCGCGAAGATGAAGTCGGTCGTGCGCTCGGGGATGAACTCGAGGTGGGTCTGCGTGCCCTTCATGAAGCCCTTGCCCGTGACCCCGCCCGAGCCGATCGCGATCTCGCCCTGGATGATGTGGAAGCCCTTGCCGAGCGGGTCCTTCGACGGGTCGAGCAGGGTGCAGACGCGGTCTTTCTGGTAGTCGCGCAGGCCCGGCCATTTGACGCCGGGCTGGCAGATCCGGTCCTCGCTGAACACGATCGCGCCGATCGCGATCGCGCCGACCACGAACACCGGGACGATCATGCGCCACGGCAGGCCGGCGAAGAAGATCACGTACAGGCCCGCCGACAGCACGAGGATCGCGGTGCCGAGGTCGGGCTGCTTGCCGATCAGCGCGACCGGCACCATCAGGATCAGGAAGGCCGCGGCGAAGTCGGGCAGGCGCAGCTGGCCCTCGCGCTTCTGGAACCACCACGCGAGCATCAGCGGCATCGCGAGCTTCATGATCTCGGACGGCTGGATCTGTGTGACGCCGATGCTGAGCCAGCGCGTCGCGCCCTTCTTGGTCACGCCGAACAGCGCCGTCGCGATCAAGAGCGTCACGCCGACGCTGTACAGCGGGATCGCCGCGGCCATCAGGCGCTGCGGCGGGATCTGCGCGACGACGAAGATCACGCCGAGGCACAGCAACATGTTGCGCGCGTGGTCGGGGAAGCGCGTGCCGTCGTCGTAACCGGCCGAGTACATGCACAGCAGGCCGAGCGCCATCAGCGCGGCGATCGCGCCGAGCAGCGGCGCGTCGAAGCTCTTGAGCAGCGGCAGCAGGCGGCGCCACAGCGGCGGGCGGTCGAACACGGCGCTCATCGAACAGTCCTCCGCGCGGCGCGCTCCGGAACGGGCGCCGCGGCCCCGCAGTGTGCGCTCATGGCTGAACCCCCGACGCGGGTGAGGACGCGGCAGCGGCGGCGGCCGTCGCCGACGCTGCAGCCGCCTCGGCAGCCGACGGCACGACGATGAAGCCCTTCGCGACGCCGACCGACGGCAGGTTCGCCGCATGGGGCGCCGCGCTCGCCGCGGGGTTCGGCGGCGCGCCGGGCGAGGTCGCTGCGGCGGCACCGGACGCCGCGCCGGACGCGGCCGACGCGGGCGCCGACGCGGCTGCGGCCGCCGCCTCCGACGCTGCCGCCGATGCGCCCGCGGCGCCGGCGCCGACCTGGCCCGGCAGGCGGATGTCGGCGGCGCGGCGCGGCGCGCCGATCGGCACCGTCGTCTGGCCCTTGCTCGTCTGCGCGATGTCCTCTTCGCTCGGGTAGGCGCCGGTCAGCCAGTAGTCGAACACGCGGCGCGCGATCGGCGCGGCCGCGAGGCCGCCGAAGCCCGCGTTCTCGACGATCACGGCGAGCGCGATCGTCGGGTGGTCGAGCGGGGCGAACGCGATGTACAGCGCGTGGTCGCGCTTGCGCTCGTCGGCCGCGACGGCGCTGTACTTCTCGCCGGTCTTGAGGCCGACGGCCTGGGCCGTGCCGGTCTTGCCGGCGCTCTGGTAGGCCGCGCCGGCGAAGTCGGCGCGCGAGGTGCCCTCGAGCGTCACGCCGTTCATCGCGCCCTGCACGATCGCGACCTGCTCGGGCCTGAGCGGCAGCGGCTCGAGCGCGTCGCTCGAGACGCGGCGCGAGCTGCCGTCGGCGACGTCCTCGATCTCTCGGACGAGGCGCGGCTTGAAGCGCTCGCCGCCGCTCGCGAGCGTCGAGACGGCCGTCGCGAGCTGCAGCATCGTGAAGTTGTTGTAGCCCTGGCCGATGCCCAGCGAGATCGTCTCGCCGGCAAACCATTTCTGCTGCTCGGGGCGCTTGTAGCGCTTGCGCTTCCACTCGGTCGACGGCAGCAGGCCGGTGACCTCGCCCTGCAGGTCGATGCCGGTCAGGCGGCCGAAGCCGAAGGGCTCGAGCTCGTCGTGGATCAGGTCCACGCCCATCTCGTTCGCGAGGCTGTAGAAGTAGACGTTGCTCGACGTGATGATCGCGCGGCGCATGTCCTTGGGGCCCGCGATGTCGCCGGTCGCGCTGCCGTACTGGTGGCCGCCGAAGCTGTAGACCAGGTTGTCCTGGATCACGAGGTTGGGGTCGCGCTTGCCGGTCTCGAGCGCGGCCATCGCCATGAAGGGCTTGAAGGTCGAGCCGGGCGGGTAGGTGCCGCGCAGCGCGCGGTTCAGCAGCGGCTTGTCGATGTCCTCGTTGAGGTCGCGCCAGTTGTCGGCGTCGATGCCGTCGACGAACAGGTTGGGGTCGAAGGTCGGCTTGGACACGAAGGCGAGGACCTCGCCGGTGCGCGGGTCCATCGCGACGAGCGCGCCGCGGCGCTCGCCGTAGAGCTGCTCGACGAGGGCCTGGAGCTTGATGTCGATCGACAGGTGCAGGGTGTCGCCAGGCGTCGCGGGCTTGTACGCGAGGCGGCGCACGGCGCGGCCCGACGCGCTCGTCTCGATCTGCTCGTAGCCGGTGTCGCCGTGCAGTTGCTGCTCGTAGCTCTGCTCGACGCCGAGCTTGCCGATGTACTCGGTGCCGCGGTAGTTCGCCTGGTCCTCGTCGGCCCAGTCGTCCATCGCCTTCTTGTCGGCCTGGTTGATGCGGCCGATGTAGCCGAGCAGGTGCGAGCCGACCTCGCCGAGCGGGTAGTTGCGGAACAGCCGCGCCTTGATCGCGACGCCGGGGAAGCGGAAAGCCTGGGCCGTGAAGCGCGCGACCTCCTCGTCGGTCAGCTTGGTGCGGATCGGCAGCGACTCGAAGTCCTTGCTCTCCTCGAGCGCCTTCCTGAAGCGGCGCCGGTCGCGCGCCTCGATCGGCACGACCTGGGCGAGCGCGTCGATCGTCGCGTCGAGGTCGCCGACCTTGCTCGGCGTGATCTCGAGCGTGTAGGCCGAGTAGTTGTTCGCGAGCACGACGCCGTTGCGGTCGACGATCAGGCCGCGGTTCGGCACGATCGGCACGACGGTGATGCGGTTCGCCTCGGCGCGGTCGGCGAACTCGGCGTGCTGGACCACCTGCAGCCAGATCAGGCGCGTGAGCAGCAGCGCGAAGCAGGCGAGCACGAACGCGCCGGCGACGACGAGGCGCACGCGCATGCGCGCGGTCTCCTGCCGAGGGTTCTTGAAGACGACCATTTACGCAGCGTCGCCACACTGGCGCGGCGCGTGTTTCGCGGGCCGAGCGCCGGGCCGCTCCCAAGCCGGCCCGCCATGGCGATGTGCTTGCCGGTCGCGCCGGCAAGCATCGCCGCCCCCGCGGGGGGGCGTAGGCGGACAAGCGACTCCCGACTGCTCGGGAGTCGCCCGCCGTAGCGCCGAACGGCCTGCCAGCCGCTCGGCCGGCCAAGGTGCGCCTTGGACGAGGGGCTTCATGTCAGTGGCGCCCGGCCGCCCGAAGCCACTGACCGCCCCCTTGGGGGGCAGAGAGGCCGAGCGACTGCGAGGATGAACGTGGGGGCCTCATGTCAAAGCGGGCGGTTTTCGTCGGGGTCGGGGGCGCGGCGCTGGGGCGCGAGCAGCAGCGCGCTCGCGAGCGGCCACAGCAGCGCCTCGATGATCGGCGCGAGCAGCAGCGACCAGCCCGGCCACATGCCGCCGACGAACAGCCGCACGACCAGCGACAGCGCATGCGCGGCCGCGAACAGCGGCAGCACCTGGGCGGCCTGGGCCGCGAGGCCGAACCAGGGCAGGCGGCGGTGCAGCGCGATCGCGCCGAAGCTCAGCGCGCTGTAGGCGAGCGCGTGCTGGCCGAGCAGCGCGCCGTGATGGACGTCGACGAGCAGGCCCAGGCAGAAAGCCCAGCCGATGCCGACGCGGCGCGGCTGGTGCACGCCCCAGAACACGATCACGATCGCGAGCACGTCGGGCATCGCCGGCACGCGGCCGATCGGCACCATGTCGATCGCGAGCGCCGCGAGCAGGCTCACGACGATAAAGAGCGGATTGACCGGCAGCAGCAGCTGCGAACCGCGCGGCATGATCACTTGCCGCCTCCCTTGTTGCGGCGCGACGGCGCGCTTGCGGGCGCGCTCGCCGCGGCCGCGCGCGCGACGGCGCCGGCCGCGGCGCGCTCCTCGTCCTGCGCGTCGACCGGGCGCAGCACGAGCACGTGGCGGACCGCGTCGGGCGGCGCCACGGGCGTCGCGAGCACGCGCGCGAAGTTCGAGTCGGCGCGGCGTTCGATATGGCTGATGCGCGCGACCGGCAGGCCCGGCGGGTAGACGCCGTCGAGGCCCGAGGTCGTCAGCAGGTCGCCGTCCCTGACGTCGGCGTTCGCGGGCAGGAAGCGCAGCTCGAGGCCCGCGCCGTCGCTGCTGCCGACCGCGATCGAGCGCTGCTGGGTGCGCGTGTTGAGCAGCGGGATCTGGGCGTCCTTGTCGGTCAGCAGCGTGACCTCGCTCGACAGGGTGTACACGCGCGTGACCTGGCCGAGCAGGCCGCGCTCGTCGACGACCGGCGCGCCGCCGATCACGCCCTGGCGGCTGCCATGGTCGATCACGACGCGGCGCGAGAACGGGTCGGGTGCTTCGTAGAGGACCTCGGCCGCCTGCGCCTCGACCTGCAGCGCCGGGCGCAGCCCGAGCAGCGCGCGCAGGTGGGCGTTCTCGCCCTCTAGCTCGGCCGTGCGCGCGAGCCGCGCGGCCTGCGCGACGAGCTGCTCGCGCGCCTGCTTCTCGGCCTGTTGCGCGCGTTCGCTGCCGCGCAGGTACTCGCCCGCGCCGTCCCACGCGTCGACCGGCGCGAGCAGCACATGCTGGACCGGGTTCAAGGCGAGCGCGATCGCCGCCCGCAGCGGCTGCGTCAGGTGCCAGCGCGCGTCGAGCACCATCAGGAACACGCCGAGCGCGCTATAGGTGACGAGGCGCGCCAGGGCCGACGGGCCTTGGCGGAAAAAGGGCGGCGGTGTGCGATCCAGGGTGCCGAATGGCATATCGGTGTCCGCCCGGCCCGTTCATGGTGGGCCGGCTCCCGCAGCGAGCGTTATTCCGAAGTGAAGATCGTCGACAGGCGCTCGACGCTCTCGAGCGCCATGCCGCAGCCGCGCACCACGCAGGTCAGCGGGTCCTCGGCGACGAGCACCGGCAGGCCGGTTTCCTCGGCGAGCAGGCGGTCGAGGTCGCGCAAGAGCGCGCCGCCGCCGGTCAGCATCATGCCGCGCTCGGCGATGTCGGCGCCGAGCTCGGGCGGGGTCTGCTCGAGCGCGTTCTTCACGGCGCTGACGATCTGGTTCAGCGGGTCGGTCAGGGCCTCGAGGATCTCGTTCGACGAGATCGTGAAGCTGCGCGGCACGCCCTCGGAGAGGTTGCGGCCCTTGACTTCCATTTCCTTGACCTCGGAGCCCGGGAACGCGCTGCCGATGTTCTTCTTGATCGCCTCGGCCGTCGGCTCGCCGATCAGCATGCCGTAGTTGCGGCGAATGTAGTTGATGATGGCTTCGTCGAACTTGTCGCCGCCGACGCGCACCGAGCCCTTGTAGACCATGCCGCCGAGCGAGATCACGCCGACCTCGGTCGTGCCGCCGCCGATGTCGACGACCATCGAGCCCGAGGCCTCGGAGACCGGCAGGCCCGCGCCGATCGCGGCGGCCATCGGTTCTTCGATCAGGTAGACCTCGCGCGCGCCGGCGCCGAGCGCCGACTCGCGGATCGCGCGGCGCTCGACCTGGGTCGAGCCGCAGGGCACGCAGATGATGATGCGCGGGCTCGGCTTCAGCATCTTGGTGTCGTGCACCATCTTGATGAACTGCTTGAGCATCTGCTCGGTGACGGTGAAGTCGGCGATCACGCCGTCCTTCATCGGGCGGATCGCCTCGATATTGCCGGGCACCTTGCCGAGCATGGCCTTGGCCTCGGAGCCGACCGCCTGGATCGTCTTCTTGCCGTTGGGGCCGCCTTCGTGGCGGATCGAGACGACCGAAGGCTCGTCGAGGACGATGCCCTTGCCGCGAACGTAGATCAGGGTGTTGGCGGTGCCGAGGTCGATGGCGAGGTCGGTCGAGAAGTAGCGGCTCAGGGAGGCGAACATGGCGTGTTTTTGGGGCGGCGTGACCGTACGCGCAGCGGGCTTCGAGGGCGGTGTTAAGCGCTTCTTCGGACCCGTTGCAGCGCGTCCGGCGATGGTTCTGAGCAGTTCATGTGGAACGAGGCAGCCGCGCTGCCCCGTCACCTCACGAGATATGCGGAGATAATACCCGATCACCCTGAGTTTTCCCCGCATGGCTGCTGGATTTTTCGGCGCCGGCGAGGCCGGATTTACCCACCAGAAAACCCCATGGCCCTGACTTCCGAAGACGTGAGCCGCATCGCCCATCTGGCGCGGCTCGAATTGCGCGAGGCCGAGACCGCCGCGCTGCTGCCGCAGCTCAACGGCTTCTTCAAGATCGTCGAGCAGATGAGCGCCGTCGACACGAGCGGCGTCGAGCCGCTCTACACCCCGCTGTCCGCCGTTCAGGACGTGGCGCTGCGCCTGCGCGAGGACCTCGTCAGCGAGGTCGACGAGCGCGCCGCGAACCAGCGCAGCGCGCCGCTCGTCGAGGACGGCCTGTTCCTCGTGCCGAAGGTGATCGAATGAGCGCGCCGCTGCACGATTGGAGCGCCGCCGCGCTCGGCCGCGCGCTCGACGCGAAGCAGGTCTCGAGCCGCGAACTCGCGCAACATTTCCTTGCGCGTGTTACGGACCTCGACCCGGCCCTCGGCGCGTTCCTGCACGTCGACGCCGACGCGGCCCTGGCCGCCGCCGCCGCGGCCGACGCGCGCCGCGCGGCCGGCGAGTCCGGCCTGCTGCTCGGCGTGCCGCTCGCGCACAAGGACATCTTCGTCACGGCCGACATGCCGACGACGGCCGGCTCGAAGATGCTCGCCGATTACCGCAGCCCCTTCGACGCGACCGTGATCGCGCGGCTCAAGGCGGCCGGCACGGTGTCCCTGGGCAAGCTCAACTGCGACGAGTTCGCGATGGGCTCGGCGAACGAGAACTCGGCCTACAAGCCGGTCGCGAATCCCTGGGACAAGGGCCGCGTGCCCGGCGGCTCCTCGGGCGGCTCGGCCGCGGCCGTCGCGGCGCGCCTCGTGCCCGCGTCGACCGGCACCGACACCGGCGGCTCGATCCGCCAGCCCGCGAGCTTCACCGGCATCACCGGCATCAAGCCGACCTACGGCGTGTGCTCGCGCTACGGCATGATCGCGTTCGCGTCGAGCCTCGACCAGGCCGGCCCGATGGCGCGCACGGCCGAGGACTGCGCGCTGCTGCTGTCGACGATGAGCGGCTTCGATCCGCGCGACGCGACGAGCGTCGAGCAGCCGGCCCAGGACTTCCACGCCCAGATGCTCGCCCCCCGCGAGGGCGCGACGCCCGCGCAGCCGCTCAAGGGCCTGCGCGTCGGCGTGGCCGCCGAGTTCTTCCCGGCCGCGCTCGCGCCCGACGTGAACGCCGCGGTGCGCGCGGGCCTCGCCGAGCTCGAGCGGCTCGGCGCGACCCTCGTCGACGTGAGCCTGCCGCGCACCGAGCTCGCGATCCCGGTCTACTACATCATCGCGCCGGCCGAGGCGAGCTCGAACCTGAGCCGCTTCGACGGCGTCAAGTTCGGCCACCGCGCGAAGGACTTCGACGACCTGCTCGACATGTACAAGAAGACGCGCGCCGAGGGCTTCGGCCCCGAGGTCAAGCGCCGCATCATGATCGGCACCTACGTGCTTTCGCACGGCTATTACGACGCCTACTACCTGCAGGCGCAAAAGCTGCGCCGCATGATCGCCGACGACTTCCAGCAGGCCTTCGCGCAATGCGACGTGATCGCGGGCCCGGTCGCGCCGACCGTCGCGTGGAAGCATGGCGAGGGCGCCGACGACCCGGTCAAGGCTTATCTGGCCGACATCTTCACGCTGCCCGGCTCGCTCGCGGGCCTGCCCGGCATGAGCGTGCCCTGCGGCTTCGGCGCGGGCGGCATGCCGGTCGGCCTGCAGCTGATCGGCAACTACTTCAAGGAAGGCCAGCTGCTCCACACCGCGCACGCGCTGCAGCAGGCCACCGACTGGCACCTCCAGGCCCCGAGCCTCTGAGAATCCCCATGGCGACTCCCCAACTCGTGCGCGGCTACGAGGTCGTGATCGGCCTCGAAAACCATGTCCAGCTCTCGACCGCATCGAAGATCTTCAGCGGCTCGTCGACCGCCTTCGGCGCCGCGCCGAACACCCAGGCCTCGGCCGTCGACCTCGCGCTGCCGGGCACGCTGCCGGTGCTCAACCGCGGCGCCGTCGAGCGCGCGATCCGCTTCGGCCTCGCGGTCGGCGCGAAGGTCGCGCCGCTGTCGATCTTCGCGCGCAAGAACTACTTCTACCCGGACCTGCCCAAGGGCTACCAGATCAGCCAGTTCGAGATCCCGGTCGTGCAGGGCGGCGAGGTGAGCTTCTTCGTCGACGGCGCGAAGAAGACCGTGCGCCTGACGCGCGCCCACCTCGAGGAAGACGCGGGCAAGAGCCTGCACGAGGACTACCACGGCCTGTCGGGCATCGACCTGAACCGCGCGGGCACGCCGCTGCTCGAGATCGTCTCCGAGCCCGACCTGCGCTCGGGCGCCGAGGCGGCCGAGTACGCGAAGACGCTGCACGCGCTCGTGATGTGGCTCGGCATCTGCGACGGCAATATGCAGGAAGGCTCGTTTCGCTGCGACGTCAACGTCTCGGTGCGCAAGCCCGGCGCGCCGTTCGGCACGCGCCGCGAGATCAAGAACCTCAACAGCTTCCGCTACCTGCTGCAGGCCGTCGACTTCGAGGTCAACTGGCAGATCGACCGCATCGAGGACGGGCTGCCGATCCAGCAGGCGACCGTGCTGTTCAACCCGGACACCGGCGAGACCCGCGCGATGCGCAGCAAGGAAGACTCGGCCGACTACCGCTACTTCCCCGACCCCGACCTGCCGCCGCTCGCGATCGCGCCGGCCTGGGTCGAGCGCGTGCGCGCCGCCATGCCCGAGCTGCCCGGCGTGATGGCCGCGCGCTTCGAGAGCGCCGACGGCCTGCCGGCCTACGACGCGTCGATGATGACGGCGAGCCTCGCGACCGCGCGCTACTACGAGGCCGCGCGCGACGCCTGCAAGGCACCGAAGCTGGTCGCGAACTGGGTCATGGGCGAGATCTCGCGCCGCCTCAACGCCGAGGAACGCTCGATCGAGGCCGCGCCGGTCGCGCCCGCGACGCTCGGCGCGCTGATCGCGCGCATCCAGGACGGCACGATCTCGAACAACTCGGCGAAACAGGTGTTCGACGCGCTGTGGACCGACGGCGGCGAGGTCGACGCGATCATCGCGGCCAAGGACCTCAAGCAGTCGAACGACACCGGCGAGCTCGAGCGCCTGCTCGACGAGGTGCTCGCGGCGAACCCGAAGTCGGTCGAGGAGTTCCGCGCGGGCAAGGACAAGGCCTTCAACGCGCTCGTCGGCCAGGCCATGAAGGCGACCAGGGGCAAAGCCAACCCGGCCCTCGTCAACGATCTGCTGCGGCGTAAGCTCGGCTAAAACTTGTCGCCCGAGAATCGGCGGCAAACCGCCGATCCGGGAGACAAGCGATGACCGACCTGCAGAAGTTCCTCGCCGCGCGCGACCAGCTGCTCGCGCTGCGCGACGACTGGGCCCGCGCCCAGGCCGAGTTCCGCTGGCCCGAGCTGCACGAGTTCAACTGGGCGCTCGACCATTTCGACGCGCTGGCCGCGGGCAACGACGCGCCCGCGCTGTGCCTCGTCGAGGACGACGGCCGCGTCACGCGCGCGACGTTCGCCGAGATGCGCGCGCGCTCGAACCGCGTCGCGAACTTCCTCGAGGCGGGCGGCGTCGCGCGCGGCGACCGCGTGCTGCTGCTGCTCGGCAACGAGCTCGCGCTGTGGGAGGTGATGCTCGCGTGCATCAAGATCGGCGCCGTGATGATCCCGGCGACCCAGCTGCTGACGGCCGCCGACATCGCCGACCGCGTGACGCGCGGCGGCGTGCGCCACGTCATCGCGGCGCCGGCGCTGACCGAGCGCGTCGACGCGGCCGAGGCGCTCAGCGCGCCGCTCAATCGCATCGTCGTCGGCCCGGCCACGGGCGCGTGGCGCGCGTACGCCGAGGCCGACGGCTTTGCCGCGACTTACGCGGCCCGGGTCGCGACGCGCGTCGACGAGCCGCTGCTGCTGTACTTCACCTCGGGCACGACGAGCAAGCCCAAGCTCGTCGAGCACACCCACCAGAGCTACCCGGTCGGCCATCTGTCGACGCTGTACTGGATCGGCCTGCGCCCCGGCGACGTGCACTGGAACATCTCGAGCCCGGGCTGGGCCAAGCACGCGTGGAGCTGCTTCTTCGCGCCGTGGCTCGTCGGCGCGACGATCTTCTGCTTCAACCAGGCGCGCTTCGACGCGGCGCGCGCGCTCGCGGCGCTCGTCGCGCACCGCGTGACGACGCTGTGCGCGCCGCCGACGGTCTGGCGCATGCTGATCCAGCAGCCGCTCGCCGACTACGCGGTGCATCTGCGCGAGGTCGTCGGCGCGGGCGAGCCGCTGAACCCCGAGGTCATCGAGCAGGTCCAGCGCGCGTGGGGCCTGACGATCCGCGACGGCTTCGGCCAGACCGAGACGACCGCGCTGATCGGCAACCCGCCGGGCCAGCCGCTCAAGCCCGGCTCGATGGGCCGGCCGCTGCCCGGCTACCGCGTCGCGCTGCTCGACGTCGACGACGGCGAGGCCGAGGAGGGCGAGATCGCGCTCGACCTGGCGGCGCGCCCGCTCGGCCTGATGCGCGGCTACGCCGGCGACGCCGAGAAGAACGCCGACGCGATGCGCGGCGGCTACTACCGCACCGGCGACGTCGCGAGCCGCGACGCCGACGGCTACATCACCTATGTCGGCCGCGCCGACGACGTGTTCAAGGCGAGCGACTACCGCATCAGCCCCTTCGAGCTCGAGAGCGTGCTGATCGAGCACCCGGCCGTCGTCGAGGCGGCCGTCGTGCCGTCGCCCGACGCGCTGCGCCTCGCCGTGCCCAAGGCCTTCGTCGTGCTCGCCGCGGGCCACGCGGCGGACGCGGCGACCGCGCAGGCGATCTTCGCGTTCTGCCGCGAGCGGCTCGCGCCCTACCAGCGCATCCGCCGCCTCGAGTTCGCCGAGCTGCCGAAGACCATCTCGGGCAAGATCCGCCGCGTCGAGCTGCGCGGCCGCGAGGCGGCGCGCGCGCAGCCGGTCGAGCGCCTGGACGGCGAGTACTTCGACAGCTAGGAGCCTGTTCACACTGCGCAGACCCGGGTCTGGGCTCCACGGGCCCTAGAACGTCTCCCAGTCGCTCTCGCCCTGTGGCCGGGCGGTCGAGCGGGCGGGCGTCGGCGTGGGCGCCGCTGCCGCCGTGGCGGCCGGCGCCGGCCGGGGCGCCGCCGGCCTGGGAGCGACCGCGGCGCGCGGCGCGGCGGCGGGGCGCGGTGCGGCGGGCCGCGGTGCCGCGGCAGGCGCCGGCGCGGTCGCGCGCGCGAGCTTGAAGACCGCCATCGCCTGCGCGAGCCGGCCGGCCTGGTGCTTGAGGCTTTCCGCGGCGGCGGCGCTCTGCTCGACGAGCGCGGCGTTCTGCTGGGTCACCTGGTCGAGCTGGGTGACGGCCTCGCCGACCTGGCCGATGCCCTTGCTCTGCTCGACGCTCGCGGCGCTGATTTCGCCGACCAGGTCGTTGACGCGCTGGACCTGCAGGACGACGTCGCCGATCGCCGCGCCGGCGTTGCCGACCAACGTCGTGCCGGCCTCGACGCGCTCGGCGCTCGCGTTGATCAGGCCCTTGATCTCCTTGGCGGCCGCGGCGCTGCGCTGGGCGAGCGAGCGCACTTCGCCGGCGACGACGGCGAAGCCGCGCCCCTGCTCGCCGGCGCGCGCCGCCTCGACGGCGGCGTTCAGGGCGAGGATATTGGTCTGGAACGCGATGCCGTCGATCACGCCGATGATGTCGGCGATCTTGCGCGAGCTCGTCGAGATGTCGGCCATGGTCGTGACGACCTCCTGGACCACCGCCCCGCCGCGCTCCGCGGCCTGCGCGGCGTTCTGCGCGATCTGGCGCGCCTGCTGGGCCGCGTCGGCGTTGTTGCGCACGGTCGAGGAGAGTTCCTCCATCGCCGCGGCGGTCTGCTCGAGGTTGCTGGCCTGCTCCTCGGTGCGCTGCGACAGGTCCTGGTTGCCCGAGGCGATTTCGCTGGAGCCCGTCGCGATCGAATCCGAGACCAGGCGCACGTCGCCGACGATGCCGGCGAGGCGCTCGTTCATCTCGCCGAGCGCGCCGAGCAGCGCGCCGGTCTCGTCCTTGCGGTCGCTGCGGACCTGCACGCTCAGGTCGCCGTCCGCGACGGTGCGCGCGAGCCACACGGCCTGCTGGATCGGCGTGGTGATCGAGCGCGTGATCACGAATGCCAGTGCGGCGCCCAGGCCGGTCGAGACGACCAGCAGCGCGACGACGATCCGGCGCGTGCCGGTGAACTCGGCCTGCGAAGCGGCGTAGGCCTTGTCCGCGCCCTCGGTCTGGAAGTCGATGTCCTTTTGCGTGGCGTCGCTGAGCGCGGTGAACGCCGCACGGCCTTCGACGTTGTAGATCTTGTAGGCCCCCGGGTGGTCGCCGCCGCGTGCCGTCGCGACGCAGCGCTCGGCCTGCTCGCGGTAGGCCTTGAGCGCCGCGACGATCGCGTCCGCCAGCACGCGCTCGTCGGGCGAGCTGATGGTCTTGGCGTAGGACTCCCAGGCTGCGTCGGCGCGGCGCTGCTGGGTCTGGCGCGAACTGGTCTGGGCCTCGAGCGTGGCGGCGTCGTCGCTGACCGCAATCACCGCTTCGGCGCGCCGCTCGGCGTTCAAGGCGGTCGCGAACGCGCCGAGAAAACGGGTGCCCGGCAGCCAGTTGGTCGCGAGGTCGTCGGTCGCCGCGTTGACGACGCCGAGGCTGCGCAGGCTGAAGCCGCCGAGCAGCAGGGTCAGGGCCAGCACGACCGCGAACGCGGCGCCCAGGCGCACGCCGATTTTCAGATTGTTGAGCAAGGGAGGGCTCCTCGAAACGGATGGATGGACGCCAATCTCCCCCTGATCTGGACCGGCTCTGACGCAACTCTATGCGCTCGCGCGCCCGTGTGCGCACCGCGCCGCGGCCCGCGACGGCCTCGTGCAAGGCGCCATGCGGCCCGTGCGCCGCGCCTCTCAGGGCTGCTGCTCGGCGTCGCTCGGCGGCAGGCTGCCCGGCGCGGCGCCGGCCCAGAGCTTCTTCAGGCGCGCGAGCTCCGCGTCGTAGCGCTTGTTGATGCGCACGATCTCGGCCTTCTGGTTCTCGATCAGCTGCTTCTGCGCCTCGACCGACGCGTCGTTCGCGTCGAGCGCCTGTTTGAGCTTGCCAGGCAGCGCCTTGCCCTTGTAGAACTCGGCCTCGTCGTCGAGCGGCCGGCGCTCCAGCGCGAGGTCCTTGATGCGCAGCTCCGAGAGATGCATGGCCTTGTTCGCGTCGTCGAGCGCGTTCGCGCGCGCGGCCTGATGCGCGGCCTCGTTCGGGAAGCGTTGCATCAGGTTGCGGTCGCGCCGCACGGCCTCCTGCTGGCGCACATGTTCGGCGGCGAGGCGGCGGTCCTCGGCCTCCTTGTTCGCGCGCTCCTCGGGCGACAGGTAGGCCGGCAGCACGCCGCGCTGCGAGCCGTCGGCGTTGAGCACGCGCTGCTCGCGGCTCGTGCAGTCGGCGATCGGCCGGTCCGAGGTCAGCTTGCGGCCGTCCGGCGTCGTGCAGGTGTAGATCACCTGCGCCGCCGCGCCCTGCGCGAGCGCGAGCAGGCCGACCAGGCGGGCCAGGGCGAGCAGACGGCGGGGGGCGGGGCGGACGGGCATCGGGGCAGGGCTGGGTTAGACGCCGTAGCGGTCGCGGTAGGCCTGCACGGCCTGCGAATGCGCGGCGATCGCGGGGCTGCTGGCCGCGCGCAGATAGGCGAGCAGGTCGGCGAGGCCGGCAATCGCGACGACCGGCAGCTTGAGCTGCTGGCCCACGTACTGCACGGCCGACCAGGGCATGTCGACGCCGTTCTCGGCGGCCTTCTCCTGGCGGTCGAGCGCGATCACGACGCCGCAGGGCCGGGCGCCGGCGGCCTCGATCATCGCGATCGACTCGCGCACCGAGGTGCCGGCCGAGATCACGTCGTCGATGATCAGCACGCGGCCCTGGACCGGCGCGCCGACGAGCGTGCCGCCCTCGCCATGGTCCTTGGCCTCCTTGCGGTTGTACGCGAAGGGCACATTGCGGCCGCGCCGCGCGAGCTCGATCGCGACCGCCGCGGCGAGCGAGATGCCCTTGTACGCGGGGCCGAAGATCAGGTCGAACTCGAGCCCCGACGCGATCAGCGCCTCGGCGTAGAACGCCGCGAGGCGGCCGAGCTTGGCGCCGTCGTCGAACAGGCCGGCGTTGAAGAAATACGGGCTCAGGCGCCCGGCCTTGGTCTTGAACTCGCCGAAGCGCAACACGCCCGCTTCGACGGCGAAGGCCACGAAGTCCTGGGCGTTGTGTGAGGAATTGCTCATGGCAGGCATTCTAGGATTGACGGGGGCTTGACAGACAACGGGGCTTGTTGCGAGGCGTTGACGCTCGCCGGCCAAAAAAACGGCCCGCGCGAGCCGGGGCTCGGGCGGGCCTGTGGGGCGTGCGAGGGGCGCGTCGCCCCTCGCCGGGACTCAGAACGAGGCCTTGAACTGCACGCCGTAGGTGCGCGGGTCGTTGATGAAGCCCGTCAGGTTGTTGAAGTCGATCGCGCCGGTCACGACGACCTTGTTCTGGATGTTGCGCACATAGGCCGCCAGCTCGTACTTGCCGTCGTGCCAGATGTAGCCGCCGCGCAGGCCGCCTTCGGTCAGCGGCTTGCCGGTGAACTCGACGGACTCGTAGATGAAGAAGTTGACGTGGCTGCGGTAGGTCCAGTCGGTGTAGACGTAGTACTCGCTGCCGTCCTCCTGCGGGAAGCCGTAGCGCAGGTTGAAGTTGCCGACGTACTTGGGCGCGTTCGGCAGCGGGTTGCCGTTCACGTAGACCTCGCCACCCGAGCTCGGCGCGCCGACGAAGGGGTTGGTCACCGTGCAGCCGCCGCCGCAGCTCGCGACCGTCAGGTTCGGGTCCTGGATCTTGGTGTTGTTGATCGAGCCCGACAGGTGGAGCATCAGGTTGTCGAGCGGCAGCAGGTCGAGGTTGACCTCGAGGCCGTTGCCCTTGACCTTCTTCGCGCTCTTGACCGCGTTGCTGTTGCCGGTGCCGCCGACCTCGGTCAGCTGCAGGTTCTTGACGTCGTAGCTGTAGACGTCGGCCGACAGGCGCGCGCGGCGCTGCCAGAAGTCGCTCTTGACGCCGAGCTCATAGGAGGTCAGCGATTCCGGGCCGGCCGTCGTCAGCGGGCCGAACTCGCCGGCCGGCAGCACCGTCGACGCGCGGAAGCCCGAGCCGATCTTGGCGTAGATATTGGTGTTCTTGTCGAGCGAGTAGACGGCCGAGGTGTCCCAGGTCCACTTCGAGTCCTTGGTGTTCGCGCCGAGGCCGTTCGCCGCGTCGAGCGCCTGGCCGTTCGTCGCCGGTGCCCACGAGTAGAGGGTCTTCTTGTCGTCGGTGTAGCGCAGGCCGCCGCCAAGCTTGAGGTCGCTCGTGACCTGGTAGGTCACGGCGCCGAACAGCGCGTAGGCGCGGTTGCTCTGGTGCGTCTCGGCGTACAGCGGGTTGCCGGTGCCGTAGGGCGGCGCGCCCGAGTAGTCGATGTTTTCCCAGGTGTAGCGCTCGTCGAACAGGAACACGCCGCCCTGCCACTTGAACGGGCCCGGGTCCTTGGACTCGAGGCGCACTTCCTGGGTCAGCTGGCGGTGGCCGTGCAGCGCGTCGGAGGTCTCGTCCGGGAACAGCGCGACGTTGAGCGCACCGGTCGGGAAGCTGTACGGGGGCGCGCCGCCGTCGACGTCGCCGCGGCTGAACGGTTGCACCGTCTCGATCGCCGTGATCGAGTAGATGTCGAAGTCGCTGTTGCCCGACCACTTCAGGCGCGCGCTCGCGCCGGCCGAGTGCACGGTCTGGGTGTTGCGGCCGTCGATCGACATCTGGTCGGGCTTGAAGCCGGCGATCAGGTTGTTCGTGCCGGGCTGGATGATGCCGGCGCGGAAGAGGCGCGGGCTACCGTCGAGGTCGCGGCCGTGGACGTTGAACAGCGCGCTGAAGTCGGTCGTCTTGTAGAGCGCCTGGACGCGGATCGCCGCGTCGTCGTAGCCCTCGGTCTTGGCCGTGTAGCTGGGGTCGGGCGAGGTCGGCTGGTAGGTGTTCCTGACCCAGTTGCCGCGGTGCTGCTCCTGCGCCGAGACGCGCACGGCCCAGTCGCCGGTCATCGGCACGTTGGCCGCGGCCTCGGCGTTGATCGTGCTGTAGTTGCCGACGCCGATGCTCACGTAGCCGTCGTCGGCGTGCGAGGGCGCGACCGAGTCGAACTTGACGACGCCGGCCGGCGTGTTGCGGCCGAACAGCGTGCCTTGCGGGCCGGCCAGCACTTCGACGGCCTTGACGTCGAAGACCGGGAAGCCCTTCAGGATCGGGTTCTCCTGCACCACGTCGTCGTACACCAGCGACACGGGCTGCGAGGCGTTCAGGTGGAAGTCGGTGTTGCCGTAGCCGCGGATGTAGAAACGCGGGAAAGCGCGTCCGAACGACGATTCGATGTTCAGGCTGGGCACGCGGCCCGACAGGGCGCGCACGTCCTCGCCGCTGGCATTCAGGGCGTCGAGTGCGTCCCCGCTGACGGTGGCCACGGCGGTGGGCACGTCCTTGATGTTGGCCACGCGGCGCTCGGCCGTCACCACCACGGTTTCAAGTTGCGAGGCGTTGCGGCCTGCTTGGCCCGTTGAGCCGGTTTCCGCTTGCGCCTGCGCGCTATCCGGTGCGGCTTGGGCCATCACCGCTTGGAGGGGACAGGCACCCAGCGCCAGCGCAGCGGCAAGGGCGGTGGCGGTCGGCAGGGGCGAGCGAAGAGAAGAGGTGATTCGTTTCATGCAGGGACTCACTTTCGGCGAAAGCGTAGGGGCCGAGGATTCGGCAAACGAAGCAAACGTTTGCGCGCGTGGTAAGACGAGAATCTATCGCGACAGTTCTGTGAAAAACCATTTCGCACCGCTTTGGCGCGCAAAACCGGTCCAAACTGTTGGATATTTGCGTCAACCCAAGGAGGCAGCAGAGCGGAGATTCACGGGAACGCACAAAGCTATGAATCGCACAAGGTCTTACACTGCAGCATTCATCGTTTTTAGCAATTCAAGGCGTCTTTATGCCTAGCCCCAGGCCAGCCAAGCGCACGACAGACTCGAAACTCACCGCCCAACCCAAACGTCATCGCGTCAGGCGAGGCAATGCCGACGACGCCGAGCGCATGCGCAGCGATTTGCTGCAGGCCGCGATGGAGCTGTTCGCGCAGGGCGGCGTCGAAGCCGTCTCGGTACGCGGCGTCGCCACCCGCATCGGCGTGTCGGCCATGGCGCCCTACCGCTATTTCGCCAGCCGCGCCGACCTGCTGCATGGCCTGTGGCGCCAGGTGATTGGCGAACTGCATGGGCATTTGTGCGCCGCCACGGTGCACCTGGACAATCCAATGGCCCGGCACCGCGCCCTGATCCGGGCCTATTTCAATTTCTGGGAACTACGCCGCAGCGAGTTTCAATTGGTTTACGAGACGCAGGGGCTGGAGATGCATGCCAAGGCCATCCCGCAGGTCGATTTGCTGCCCTACAACGCCATCCTCCAGCTCGGCCGGGGCATATCTGCCGATGTCGCCAAGGCGCTGGGCCAGTCCGCCACGCATGTGGCCTTGGCCACCGATTTGCGCGTCGCCCTGATGTTCGGGTTCATGCAGGCCAATATGGTGAATCGGCGCTATCCCTGGTCCGACATGGCGGCGCTCAAAGAGACCTGCATCGAACAGATCGCCTGCGCCGTCGAGCGTGTGTTGCAGGAGGGCGGCAGTCCGGTCCATTCCGCTGCCGCCATGCCGGTCAGCCCCTGAGACCGGGACCCCGGCGCGTCGAGCCGCAGCTGGTCCTGTACACGCCCTGCACACGCTGCCCGGCCTCGGCCGCCTCGCGGAACATCGGCGTGGCTTGGACTTCAGGCCTTTCCTGCATGGCATTCATCCGGTCCGATCAAAGGGAAATACGCACGCCCAGGAAGTACTGGCGACCGTTCGAGTAGAAGGCCTGCGGCCGCTGCGCGTTGGAGTAGTACTTGATGATGGGATTGTTCAGGTTCAGGCCGTCGGCCGTGATGGTCCAGATGTCGTTCAGCTTGTAGTTGAACGATGCGGCGACCGTGCCCAGGCCCGCTGCGTATTGCGGCGTCACGTTGGCCAGGCCCACCAGGAACGAGGAGCGGTAGGTGTAGGCCACGCGGGCGCTGAAGCCGTTGGCCTCGTAGTACAGCTCGGCGTTGTAGGTGGTCTTGGACGAGCCGACCAGCGACATGCCGTCGGCCGAATGCCCGTCGGAGTAGGAGTAGTTGGCCAGCGCGCCGAAGTTGTACCAGAGCGGTTGCTGCCACGCGATCTCGAAGCCCTGGTTGCGCGCTGCGAGGTTGTAGGGCGAGGTGATGATGAAATTGGTGATCTGGTCCACCGAGGTGTTCAGGTAGGGGCGCGTGTTGTAGCCGAACGCGACGTACGAGGGCATGTCCATCAGGAACACGCCGGCCGACAGGATGGACTGCGGCGCGAAGTACCACTCCAGCGTGGCGTCGTAGTTGATCGAGCGGATCGGCTTCAGGTCGGGGTTGCCGCCGCCGCCGGTGCCGTTGATGTTGTTCAGGGTCACGGCGGGCGACAAGGCCGAGTAGTCGGCGCGCGACATGGTCTCGGACGCGGCGAAGCGCGCCACCAGGTCCTTGCTCAAGTCGAGCTTCAGATTGGCGCTGGGCAGCACATTGAAGTAGTCATGCGACGCGGTGACCGGATCGAACACATTGGTCGTCGAGTTCAACTCGTAGGCGCTGCTGAACTGCTTGGTGTCGACCAGGCGCAGGCCGATGTTGCCGCGCCAGCCCCTGCCCGACAGATTAAGCATGCCGTAGACGGCCGAGTCCTTCTCGTCGATCAGGAAGTTGCCCTGGTAGTTGGGGCCCAGATTGACGTTGTTGTACTGCTGCTCCCAGGCCGCGATGTCGCTGGGATTCAAGACCCAGAAGTGGGAGAGGAAGCCCGGTCCGGCGCCTATGCCGGCGCCGAAGTTGGACGGCGAGGTCGTGCCATGCCATGCGGGCGCCGGCAGGTTCTGGCCGGGATTGCCGTAGCAGGCGTTGCTGGGATCGGCGGAGCAGCCGTAGTTGACGCCGTAGTCGGTCCGCTTGTGCTCGGCGTAGCGGGCCCCGAACTTGACGCTCTCCAGCAGGCCCATGTCCAGGTCCAGCAGCGCGTCGACCTGCGCATAGGTTTCCTGGTCGGTGACCTTGACGGAGTCGGACCAGCTGCCGCCGTTGGTGACGTTGGCGGGGTTGTTGAAGTTCGCCGTGTTGACGCCCGGGAAGGACACATTGGCCGGGCCGTTGGTGCCGTTCATCTGGTAGATCAGCGGCGAGTTGATCAGATAGGCCTCGTAACCATAGTCATGCGGGGTCTGGCCCAGGCCGCGCGTGTAGCCCAGCTTGCTGGTGATCTTGAGGCTGTCGTTGGGCTTGTAGTCGGCCGACAGGTCGATGTAGGACGCCATCGAACCCGCATTGGGGCGGAAGATGGAGTCGCGCACGCCCGGAAAGGCTTGATCGGCGCCGGGGGTCGGGTCTTGCGCGTTGAAGCTGGTGTTCGGGAAGGTGGCCTGCACCAGCGTGTTGTTGACGACCTGGTAGCTGGTCGGCAAGACCCCCTGCGACAGCAGGTTGTACGGGCTGGCCATGAAATTGGTGTCGAAGGTCTGCGTGTTGAAGCGCGAGTAGAAGCCGTTGAGGTCCAGCATCAGCTCGTTGCTGGCCTTCAGCTGCAGGTCGATCAGGCCGCCTTCGCGCTTGCTGGTCTGGCTGAACGCTGCCGAGCCGATCTGGGCCGGGTAGACCACGCCGTCCAGCGCCGTGCCTGTGCCGCTGATGGTGCCTTCGCCCAGCAGGAACAGCTCCTGGCCGTCGCGGCGCTCATGGCGCGACTCGGAGAACAGCTGGAGCAGCGCGCCGAGGTTCTTCTCGTCGTTCTTCCAGTTCAGCAGCGCATTGGCCTGCGGATCGGTCTTGCCGGGCAGGTCGGCGTACATGGCCTGCACAGTGGCCTCGAAGGTCCATTGCTTCTTGAAGTCCAGCGGCTTGCGCGTGACGATGTTGACATTGCCCGAGGTGCCGCCTTCGAGGTAGTCGGCCTGCGAGCTCTTCTGCACCTCGACCGAGCCGACAATTTCCGACGGCAGCAGGGTGAAGCTGACGCTGCGGCCCACGGTGCCGGTCTGGTCGCCGATGTACCAGTCGCCGGTGGCGATGGCGTGGCCGTTGACGGTCGTCTGCGTCAGGCTGGGATTGGTGCCGCGGATGCTGACGCGGTCGTTTTCCGAGAACCCGCCCTCGCCGCCCGAGCCTGAGCTGATGTTGACGCCCGGCACGCGCTGCACCGCGTCGGCGACGTTCTTGTCGGGCAGCTTGCCGATGTCTTCGGCGCTGACCACGTCCATCACCGTGTCGGACGCACGCTTGGCCAGCAGCGACTTCTCATGCGAGGCGCGTATGCCCGTCACCACGACTTCGTCGAGCTTGGTGGTCTTGGCGGGCGCGGCCGGGGGCGTCGGCGCATTGCCCTCGTCAGCGGACTGCACCTGGGCCATGGCGACGATCGGACTCAGAACCAGTGCCGCGGCCAGGGCCACAGGGGTGCGGGGTGGTTTGCTCATGGGTTTGCTCATGAATACTCCTCGAGGTTTCGGTTCTGTGGCGGCTGATGTGCCGCGCGGTGCATGCCTCATTCCGTGCGCTGACGCGGGACGGAACGTGTCTTGTCCAGGCCCAGCAGGGCCTTGAGCGTGGTGGTCTCGTTGTGAATCAGCGGGCGCGCCCACACGCTGACGCTCAGGATGAAGCCCAAGGTCGCGAACACCACCGTCATCGCCATGCGCAGGCCCACCTGGTCGCCCAGCGTGCCGACCAGCAGCGGCACGACGGCGCCGCCCAGGATGCCGGTGCACAGGATGCCGGACAGCGCGCCATGGTTCTGCGGCACCGAGTTCAGACCCAGGGAGAACACGACGGAGAACATCACCGACAGGAAAAAGCCTGCCATCGGGAAGGCCATCAGCGACACGCCCGCCGGGCCGAACAGGGCCAGCGCCACGCAGGCGATCGCCAGTACCGTGAAGCCGGCCAGCACCGCCCTGGCGTCGAACAGCTTGAGCAGCACCAGGCCGACCAGGCAGCCCACCGACATCAGGCCCCAGAACTGGCCCACGGCGCCGGCGCCTTCCTCGGTCGGCGAAAAGCGGTGGTAGGTGCTGAGGAACTCCGACATCCAGTTCGCCAGCGTCTGCTCGGTCCCGACATAGGCCACGATGCCGAGGAAGAACAGGCAGACGTCGCGCTGCTTGAGCAGGTCCAGGTAGGTTTGCAGGCCGCCGCCCTTTTCGTCTTCCTTCAACTCGACCTGGGGCAGGGGCAGCTTGCTGGTGCCCAGCACCAGGGCGATGAACATGGCGACGAACACCCAATAGAAGGCCACCCAGACCAGGGTCTGCGCGGCCGCGCCGGGGCGCTGCATCATGCGCTCGAACACCAGCGGGCTGATGAAGGACGCGAAGCCGAACACCAGCTGGCCCATCACGGAGAAGAAGGCGAAGTGCGGCTCGCCGCCGGTCGTGCGCATCAGCGGGTTGATGACCACCTGCAGCATGGCCATGCCCAGGCCGATCACGAACAGGCCGCCGATGACGAAGCCATATTCAGGCTTGAGCGCGATGGCCGCCGACCCGAGCAGATTGAGCGTGAACGCCGCCAGCAAGGTGACGCGCGTGCCGCAGGCCTCGACCAGCGAGCCGGCCGGAATCGAGATCAGCCCATAGGCCAGGAAGAAGGAGAAGGGCAAGAAACCCGCCATCCCCAGGCTCAGGTGGAAGTCGTGGATGATGATGGGCATCAGGGGCCCGATCAGGTTGGTCACGAAGGAGATGACGAACCAGACCAGCAGGATGTAGGCAATGATGAGACTGCGGTGCTTCATGCGATTTCACCCTCTTGCTGAATGGATTTGGCGACGCAGGCGGCCAGCTCGCCGGCCTGGATCTGGCGGCGGGGAAAGCGCACCAGGATGGCCGCGGCCGATTCACAGCCTGCGTCCATGGCCTGGCGCAGCGATGCGCCGCGCAGGCGCGCCAGCAGATAGCCGGCATTGAAGGAGTCGCCGGCGCCTATGGTGTCGAAGATCGTCGCCTGCTGGGCCGCGCTCTCCAAGCGAACGCCCTGCTGAATGCCGAGCGCGCCGCGCGGCCCCGCCTTCACCACCAGCGAGGCGCCCGGCGGCAGCAGGCCGGCGAGGCCTTGCATGGCGGCCTCCAGATCCGGCGTCTCGGTGATGCTGGTGGCTTCCAGTTCGTTGATCAACAAGTGGTCGCACCGGGCGATCCAGCCCTCGACTTCCAGGCGGGTCGCCGCATCCCATTGATGGCCGGGCCAGCCCGTGTCGAGCGCGATCTCGTAGCCGAGCGCCTTGATGCGCGCCAGCAGGGCCGGGTAGCGGGCGCGCAGCGAGGGCAGCAGGAACACGCCGGACAGCAGCACGATAGAGCCCGGAACGGATGCGGGAGGCAGGTGCTCGAGCACATGCGCGTACGACAGATGCTCCAGATGGCCCCGCGTGGTGAAGAAGGTGCGCTCGCCGCAGCTGTGCATGATGCCCACCGACACCGTGGTCTCGACCTCGCAAACCTGCAGCGCGGTGTGCAACCCGTGGAACTGTTCGCGCAGCCAGCGGCCGAAATCGTCGTTGCCGACGGCGGAGATCAGGCGGGCCTGGAGGCCCAGGTGGCGGATGGCCAGGGCGGCGTTGCCGGCCGATCCGCCGCCGCGCAGCTCGCTGCGATCCATCAGGGTCTCGGTGCCGATCTGGGGCCAGGCGGCAATCGGCCCCATGACCAGGTCGGCGCCGATGTCGCCAATGATGACAAGTTGAGGTTGCGGGCTGTCCATGGCACCCAATATAGGGCGCCACAAAGGCAGTGTCAATTAATAAATCTATTGGATGTAAATATCTACAAGCGGCCCACGCGACCCACTGGACGCTGGCCCATGATCTCCGCCACATTGGCGTCCGAACGGCGCTCCTGCTGCAGCACTTCCAGGCGCGGAGAGAGCATGTCGTAGAGCGGCAGCACCGCCGCGCCGAGAATGGAGCTGTCTTCCTGGCGTTCCGACAACAGGATGCGCTCCTCGGGCGCCGCCACGCCGCCGCGCACCGAGCGGTGCAGGGGCTGGGCCAGCTCGACCAAGCGCTGCGCCAGCGCCTTGGGCGCCGAGCCGCCGATCACGATGCTGCGCGGGTCCAGCATGTTCTCGATGATGCAGACGGCGTCCCGCAGCTTGTGCGCGGCCTGCCGCATCCAGGCCTGCAGGGCTGCATCGCCGTCGTCGGCCAGGCGGGCCTCCAGCTGGCCGCCCTGCACCTGGGCATCGTCCACGCCCAGCGCTTCGGCCAGGGAATGCAGGGACAGGTAGCGCTCCAGGCAGCCGGCATTGCCGCAGTAGCAGGGGGTTCCGCCGGGCACGATGGGAATGTGGCCGATCTCGGTCGCGTTGCCGTCGGCGCCGCGGTAGGCGGACCGGTTCACGACCAGCGCGCCGCCCAAGCCCATCCCCAGGTGCAGGTAGAAGAAGTTGTCGAGCGACTTGGCCACGCCGAACAGGGTCTCGCCCAGGGCGCCGGCCACGCTGTCGACGCTGTAGAACACCGGCAGCCGGGTCGCATCGCGCAGGTCGTCCAGCACGGACAGGTCGGTCCAGCCTTCCAGCGCGGTGGGGCCCACGAAACTGATGTCGGTGGCGATCAGGGGGCCCGGCAGCGCCACGCCGATGCCCCAGGTGCGCTCGGAAACGGGACGGCGGCTCATCAGGTCCTTGACCAGGCCCACCATCGCCGCCAGCACCTGGCGCCGGTCGCGCGTGTCGACGGCCACATCGTTCTTGCGCAGCACGTCGCCCACCAGATTGACCTGCGCCGCCGAGGCGCGCCCCGGCTCCAGGCTGATGCCGATCGAACAGCCGGCATTGGGATTGAGCTCGAACGCGATGGGCGGCTGGCCACGCGATTTGTCGGCCTTGAGGCGGCGCGACATGATCAGGCCGATGGCCTCCAGATCGTTGGTGATGTTGGCCACCGTCTGGGGACTCAGCGACACCAGGTCGACGATGTCCTTGCGCGACATCGAACCCTGGCGGCGGATCAAATCCAGCACGATGCGGCGGTTGTAGGGCGCGCTGGACTGTTGCGTCGTGCCGCGGTTCATTGTTCGCATGCTGCAGAGATCCTGTTCGGTGGCCCCATGAAAGCCTGAAGGCCGAATGACCCGTCCGCGGTGGCTGGACGAGCTCCATATAGGTCCGGAAATAATACCCGAGGTCTTCGGGTAAACCCAGGGCCTGGCTCGCTTTCGCAGCGCCTCAGTATTATTTCTAATCATTGTTTGTTTTTATTGACAAGGAGAGAGCTGCCTCGTATCGTCAAAGCTTCCGTTCACTGGGGCGCGAGCTGGCGTCTCGCCGCGCCACTTCAAGGTCCCATGCCCATGCCCACGCCCATGCATCAGCACTTCAAGACCCTGGGTCTTCTGGCCCTTGGCCTGCTCGCCATCCCCGCGGCCTGGTCGCAGACCATCACCGTCGACGCCGGCAAGGCCAGCAACTCGATACGTCCCACCCAGGCCCTGGGGGCGTCGGTCGACCGGCTGCCCTACGGCATCTCCGACCAGGTGCTGGCGCCCGAGACGGTCAAGCAGGTGCTGGCAGCCGGCTGGCAGGCCATGACCTACCGCCAGAACACCGAGCTGCACGTCGAGGCCTGGCACTGGAACCCCTCCGGCGCCTGGAGCGATCCGGCAGGACGCGGCTATTTCGTGGGTGCTGCCACGCCGGGCGCCGAACCGGTGCAGCACAGCTACGGCTACCCGCTGCCGCGCCGCGGCGTCACGCGCGACGACGGCACCGACCTGATCGGCTACTCGCGCTTGACCGACGGCGACCTGAACAGTTTTTGGAAGAGCAATCCCTACCTCAGCCAGCACTTCACCGGCGAGCCCGACGCCCTGCATCCCCAGTGGGTGGTGCTGGACCTGGCCAGCAAACAGCCGCTGACGGCCATCCGCATCGCCTGGGGCCAGCCCCACGCGACGCGCTACACCGTGCAGTACTGGACCGGCGATGACCCCATCCACAAGCCCACGCAGGGCAGCTGGCAGATGTTCCCGCTAGGCGATGTCGGCGCGGGCGCGGGCGGCACCGACACGCGCCGCCTCAGCCGCGAGCCGATCGCCGCGCAATGGGTGCGGGTGCTGATGAGCGAGTCGAGCAACCGCTGCGAAGCCAGCGCATCGCATGACGTGCGCGACTGCCTGGGCTACGCCATCCGCGAGATCTCGCTGGGCACGCTGCAGGAGAAGGACGGCCGGATCACGCAGTTCCACGACCTGGTGCGCCACACCCCGGACCAGGACCAGACCGCCACCTACTGCTCCTCGGTCGACCCCTGGCACGAGCCCTCCGACCTGGACGAGAAGGCCGGCGAGCAGGTGGGCTTCGACAAGTTCTTCCGCAGCGGCATCACGCGCGGGCTGCCGACGATGATCTCCATTGCCATGCTCTACAACACGCCGGAAGACGCCGTGAACGAGCTGCGCTTCCTGGAGGCGCGCGGCTACCCCATCTCCTATGTCGAGATGGGCGAGGAGGCCGACGGCCACTACACCCCGCCGGAAGATTACGCGGCGCTCTACCTCCAGTTCGCCAAGGCGCTGCACCAGTTCGACCCCCAGCTCAAGCTGGGCGGGCCGGTCTTCACCGGGCAGAACCAGGACATCGAGGTCTGGCCCGACGCCAGGGGCGATGCCTCCTGGACGCGCCGCTTCATCAACTACCTGCGCGAGCATGGGCGGCTGGACGAGCTGGCTTTCTTCTCCTTCGAGCATTACCCGGTCGATCCCGGCAAGCTGCTGTGGAGCCACCTCTATGACGAGCCGCAGTGGGTCGGCCACATCCTGCAGGTCTGGCGCGACGACGGCGTGCCTGCGAACGTGCCGCTGTTCATCACCGAGTCCAACCTGTCCTCGCAGATGTCCGAGGCCTACATGGACATCTGGAGCGGGCTGTGGCTGGCCGACTATGCGGGCGCGTTCCTGAGCGCCGGCGGCGACGCGCTGTACTTCTTCCACGCCCTGCCCGAGGCCATGACGCGCGGCGCCCACAATTCCATGGGCACCTTCAACTTCTTCTCGGCGGACGCCAACAACCGCATCCAGCAGCCGCTGGCGCAGTTCTTCGCCAGCCAGCTGGTCAACCTGGAATGGATGCAGCCCGGCGACGGCCTGCACCGCATCTACACCGCCACGTCAGACATCCAGGACGAGGCCGGCCACCAGCTCGTGAGCGCCTACCCGGCATTCCGCCCAGACGGCAGCTGGTCGCTGCTGATCGTCAACAAGGACCAGGAAAACGCGCAATCCGTGCGCATTGACTTTCAGGCAGCGGCCGCGAACCAGCATTTCTCGGGCAAGGTCTCGGTCTCGACCTTCGGCCGGGCCCAGTACCAGTGGCACCCCACGGCCGACGGCGGACACGCCGATCCCGACGGCCCCATCGTGCACAGCACCGTCAATGCCAGGTCCGACACCCAGTTCGTGCTGCCGGCCGCGTCGATCACCGTGCTGCGCGGCCAGCTGCAATGACCAAAGCTGCTGCAGCCAACTCTGTGCCGGGCCCCGCGACGCCTGGCTTGGCCCGACAAGGCTCAGGCATCCAGAAGTCCAGGGCAACAAGACCGCACTGAACTTTCAGCACATCCGGCGTTTGCGCACGGCGTGTCTAATGGGGGCCTCGCTCAAAGAAATCCACGACCTATGCGCTCCGATCTGCTTTCACGTTCCCTTCGCCTGCTGCCCGTGGCCGCAGCCCTGTCCTGCGTCTTCACCTTGGCCCATGCGGCGGCGGCACTCACGCCCGAGGCGGCCAGCCTGCACGGCAATCCGTTCGCGGCGCCCAGCACCTTGCCCTTTCAGCTGCCGCCGTTCCAGCGCATCCACGACGCCGACTACGCGCCCGCATTCAATGCCGGCATGGCCGAACAGCTGCGCGAGGTCAACGCGATCGCCAACAACCCGCAACCGGCCACCTTTGACAACACCATCGTGGCGCTGGAGCGCAGCGGCGCGCTGCTGAACCGCGTCAACAAGGTGTTCTTCAACCTGACGGTGTCCAACACCGACGCCCGCATGAGCGAGCTGGAGGAAGAGTACGCGCCCAAGCTGGCCGCCCACAGCGATGCCATCCAGCTCAACGCCAAGCTGTTCGCCCGCGTCGACGCGCTCTACCAGCGTCGCGACACGCTGCACCTGGACCCCGAGTCGCTGCAACTGCTCAAGCGCACCCACATCGGCTTCGTGCGTGCAGGCGCACGGCTGAGCGCCACGGAACAGGCTCGCCTGCGCGAGATCAACGCCAAGCTGGCCTCGGCCACGACGCGCTTCCGCCTGAACGTGCTCAAGTCGACCGAAGAGCACGCCGTGGTGGTCGACAACGCCGCTGAACTTGACGGCATGACGCCGGCAAGCATCCAGGCCGCCGCCGCCGCAGCGCAGGCGCGCGGCCTGCAGGGCAAATACCTGATTCCGCTGCAGAACACCACCGTGCAGCCGGTGCTGGGCGTCCTGACGAACCGCGCCCTGCGCGAGCGCATCTACAAAGCCTCGGTGAGCCGCGCGACATCGGGCGCCACCGACAACCAGCCGGTCATCGCCGAGATCATCCAGTTGCGCACCGAGCGCGCCCGCCTGCTGGGCTACGCCACGCCGGCGAACTATGTGATCGAGGACTACGCCGCAGCCACGCCAGAGGCCGTCAACCGCATCCTGAGCGGCGTGGTACCGGTCGCGGTCGCGGCCGCCCAGCATGAAGCCGCCGACATCCAGCAGGCCATCGACGCCGAGGCTGCCGCCAAGCACACGGAATCCTTCAAGCTCAAGCCCTGGGACTGGGATCTGTACGCCGAGCAGGTGCGCAAGGCCCGCTACAGCTTTGACGAAGCCGCCGTCAAACCGTATTTCGAACTCAACCGCGTGCTGGTGGACGGCGCCTTTTTCACCGCCCACCAGCTGTTCGGCCTGAGCTTCAAAGAGCGCCACGACCTGCACGCCTATCGCGACGACGTGCGCATCTTCGAAGTGCGCGATGCCGACGGCTCGGTGCTGGGCCTGTTCCTGGCCGATTTCTTCGCGCGCGACAACAAGCAGGGCGGCGCCTGGATGAACACCTACGTCGACCAGTCCGAGCTGCTGGGCAGCAAACCGGTGGTGGTGAACAACCTGAACCTGGTCAAGCCCGCCAACGCCAGCGATCCGGTGCTGTTGAGCTTCGACGAAGTCACGACGCTGTTCCACGAATTCGGCCACGGCCTGCACGGCCTGCTGTCGAAGACGAAATACGCCTCGCTGTCAGGCACCGGCGTGCCACCCGACTTTGCCGAGTACCCCTCGCAATACAACGAGATGTGGGCGCGCGAGCCCGCCGTGCTGGCGCACTTCGCGCGCCACTACCAGACCGGCGAAGCGTTGCCCGAGGCCCTGTTCAAGAAGGTGCTGGAAGCCCAGAAGTTCAACCGCGGCTTCGAGACCACGTCCTACCTGGCTTCTGCGCTGCTCGACCAGTCCTGGCACCAGATCGGGCCCGACCAGGCGCCCAAGGCCGACCAGGTCGAGGCCTTCGAGACGGCCGCGCTGGCGCACGCCGGCATGGACCAGAACCTGGTGCCCTCGCGCTACTACTCGCCGTATTTCCTGCACGCCTTCAGCGGCGGCTACGATTCCGGCTACTACGCCTACTTCTGGAGCGAGGTGCTGGCGCGCGACACCGGCAAGTGGTTCCACACCCACGGCGGCCTGTCGCGCGCCAACGGCGACTACCTGCGCGCCAAGATCCTCTCGCGCGGCCGCACCATGGAGCCCCAGCAATTGTTCGAGGAGTTCTACGGCGCCCAGCCCGACATCGAGCCGCTGCTGGAGTACCGTGGCTTGAAATAAGGCCTCGGCCGGCCCGGCAGCTCACAAAGCTTTACACGCCGTCGTCCCAGCCGGCTATGCCTGGATGCCCGGCGGCTGGGTGGTGATCGGAGGCCGTTCGTACTGGCACGGCGGCCATTGGGCCGGACACGGCTGGCCCGTTGCTTGAAGCTTACTTGACTTCCGTCACGAACCGTTCGACAGGGCGGCGCACCTTCTTCAGGCTGACCAGCCAGTCGCCGCTTTCCTCGCGGTAGCCCAGCGGCAGGATCACGACGCTGCGCAGGCCGCGAGCCTTCAGGCCCAGAATCTCGTCCAGGGCTGCGGGGTCGAAGCCTTCCATGGGCGTGGCATCGACCTGCTCTTCGGCGGCGGCGATCAGCGCGGTGCCGAGGCCGATATAGGCCTGGCGGGCCGCATGCTGGAAGTTCACCTCGGGCGTACGCGCCGGGTAGTTGTTCAACAGCATCTGGCGGTAGTTTTCCCAGCCTTCGTTCTTGAAGCCGCGCTCGTCATTGGTCAGGTCGAACATGGTGTTGATGCGCTCGGCCGTGTAGTTATCCCAGGCCGCGAACACCAGCAGGTGCGAGCCTTCGGTCACCTGGGCCTGGTTCCAGGCAATGGCCTTGATCTTCTCGCGCACTTCCGGGTTGGTCACCACGAACAATTCATACGGCTGCAGGCCGCTGGAGCTGGCCGACAGGCGGATGGCCTCGAGGATACGGTCGAGCTTTTCTTGGGGAACCGCCTTCTCGGGGTTCATCTTCTTGGTGGCGTAGCGCCATTTGAGTTTTTGCAGCAGGGTCATGAGAGTGCGAGCGAGGTTAATTGAAAGCCGGCGGATTCTGCCACCCGCGCCCGAAACGCGCTGGGCGTCACATCAATGTCACTTCAAACTCACTTCACCCGTTGCTTTTCGAGCTTGCGCGCCAAGGTGCGCCTGTGCATGCCCAGGCGCCGCGCGGTCTCGGAGATGTTGAAGCCGGTCTCGGCCAGGGTCTCGTGGATGCGCTCCCATTCCAGCGTCTTGATGGACGTAGGACGGCTGCTGAGCTCGGGCTCTTCCAGGCCCGCCACATGCTCGAACGCCGCCTCGATGTCGTCGGTGTTGGAGGGCTTGGCCAGGTAGTGGCAGGCCCCCAGCTTGATGGCTTCGACGGCGGTGGCGATGCTGGCAAAGCCGGTCAGCACGACGATCAGCATCGCCGCATGGTGCTGGTGCAGCAGCTGCACGCAGGCCAGGCCGCTGGCATCGCCCTGCAGCTTGAGGTCCACGACCGCATAGCCGGGCAGGTGCCCGGGCAGCAGCGCCTGCACCTCCACCAGGCTGGCAGCATGCAGGACGCGGTAGCCGCGCCGCTCGAACGACCGGGTCAGCGTGCGGGCAAAGGCGGCGTCGTCCTCGACGATCAGCAGCAGTTTTTCGGTGGCGGGATCAGTGGACATGACCGGACTCTTGGGGCTGCAAATCAAAACGGATGACGGCCAGGGGCAACCGGATGCGCACCTGCGCGCCGCCTTCGGGCAGGTTGCGCGCCTGCACCGTCCCGCCCAGCGTGCGCGCCACATTGACCACCAGGAACAGGCCCAGCCCGCCGCCTGCGCGCCCCTTGGTGGACAGGTAGGGCTTGCCCACCTGGCCGAGTATGTCCGGCGCAAAACCCGGCCCCTCGTCGCTGACGGTCAGCAGCAGCAGCTCGCCGGCCGGCCCGGCTTCGCGCTCGACTTCCAGGCACAGGGCCTGCGGCGAGGCCTCCAGCGCGTTGTCCAGCACATTGCAGATCATCTGCTGGATGGTGGAGTCGGACACCATGGGCAGGTCCTCGCCAAAGCGGTTCTCGTAGACCAGCGACTGCACGGCGCGCGTCTCGCGCCATTTCTGCACCAGGCCGTCGAGGAACTCGCGCACCGTGGTGGCTTCGGACGACTCGCCGCGCGCTTCCCCCGCCGACAGCAGGATGCCGCTGACGATGCGCTTGCAGCGCTGCACCTGCGCCTGCATCTCGGCCAGCTCCTGGCCCAGGTCCGGATCGGCCTTGAAAGGCGCCATGTGCTGCCAGTCGCCGAGGATGACGGCCAGCGTGGACAGCGGCGTGCCCAGCTCGTGCGCCGCCCCCGAGGCCAGCAAGCCCATGCGCACGATGTGCTCGGCCTCGTTCGCATGCTGGCGCAGGTCCGCCAGCTTGGCATCGCGCTCGCGCAGATTCTTGTGGATGCGGGTCACGAACACCACCAGCAAGGTCGCGTTGAGCGCAAAACAGATCAGCAGGCCCTGGATGTAGAGCGAGGCCAGGCCCTGTTCGTGGTCCGGCGGCAAGTCCATGGGCCGCGAGAACAGGTCCAGGCCGGCCACGCAGGCGCTGGTGAGGGCCACGATGGTCCAGGTCGACCAGGGCTTGAGCAGCACGGCGCCCAGGATGACCTGCAGCAGGTAGAGGAACAAGAAGGGATTGGTCACCCCGCCGCTCAGGTAGAGCTGCGCCGTGAGCGTGGCCACGTCCACCAGCAGGGCGACGAAGATCTCGTTGTTGCTGACGCTGGGCCGCTCGTGCCAGCGCAGCTGGCTGGCGATGTTGAAGGCGGTCAGGCAGGCCAGCACCTCCAGCATCTCGGGCAGGGGCAGACGCACGCCCAGCCCCAGGCTGACGACGACGATGGTGAAGATCTGTCCCGCCACGGCAAACCAGCGCAGCTGGATCAGCTGCAGCATGTTCTGGTGGCCGTAACGCGATTCGAAATTGGCCGGCGTGGCCGGCCAGGCCTGTGGGGATGGAGCGCTCATGCGAGCCTGGTGCGTCACTGACTTCAAAAGAGTGCGCTAGCTTAGCGCCCTTCGTCGGTTTCCTGCACATCGCGTGCCAGGCCTGCCCTGCCCATCTCGCGCCACACCAGCCTGGCGCCCCACAACGTCATCAAGGCCAGGCCGTACCAGGTCAGCGCATAGACCAGGTGGCTGTTGTGGAAGCTGACGACGGTGAGTCCGCCAATGGGCTGGTCCGGCGTCTGGACGGCGGACGCGTCGGCATCGACGAAGTACGGCGCCAGCTGGGTCAGCGGCAGGCCACGCGCGGCGCCTATGGCCGGCACGTCGCGGGAATACCAGCGGTCCGCCGACGCGTCGTTGCGACGCAGGAATCCGCCGCCGGGTTCACTCAGGCGCAGCAAGCCGGTCACGACCGCAGGCGCGCTGCCAGTGTCGGGCTCCGCCGCAGGTTCAGCGGCACGTTCGGCGGCCACAAAGCCGCGATTGACCAGCACCAGGCTGCCGTCCGCGCGACGCAGCGGCGTCAGCACCCAGAAGCCGCTGCCCAGCTCGGTGACGGCCATGACGCGGGTGCTTTGGCCCGTCAGGTATTGGCCCTGGAGACGCACGTGGCGGTATTCGTCGCTGGCGGCGCTCAGCTGCGGCCAGCGCGAGCGGGAAGGGGGCTCGACAGGCGGCGCATGGACGCGCTCGCTCACGCGCTCGATCAGGTCCAGCTTCCATTGCCGGCGCGCCAGCTGCCAGCTGCCCAGCGAGACAAAGCCTGCAAACAACAAAAAGGCACCCAGCAACACCAGCAGTCGGACTGCCAGGCCTTGCTTGGGCGCCGTGGATGCGGACATGGCCGTCAGGACATTCAGGGCATGTCGCGCATCTGCTGCACCGGGGTCGGCATCATGTTGTGGTTGAGGTGGTACATCACCCACATCGAGCCGCTCAAGGTGATCACCACCAGCACCAGCGTGAAGATCATCGCCAGCATGGACCAGCCGCCCTCGACCTTGGCGTTCATGTGCAGGAAGTACACCATGTGCACCACCATCTGCACGGCGGCGAAGGCCAGGATGACCAGGGCCGTCTGCTGCGGGTTGGCAAAGACCTTGCCCATCACCAGCCAGAACGGGATGGCGGTCAAGACGACCGACAGCAGGAAGCCGGTGGCATAGCCCTTGAGCGTGCTGTGGCTGCCTTCGTCGGCGTGGCCATGTGCGTGGTCATGATCGTGATGATGGTCCGTCATGGCAGGACTCCCATGAGATAAACGAAGGTGAAGACGCCGATCCAGACCACGTCCAGGAAGTGCCAGAACATCGACAGGCACATCAGGCGGCGGCGGTTGGCGGCGCTCAGGCCGTGCTTGCCCAGCTGGAACATCAGCGTGACCAGCCAGACGATGCCGAAGGTGACGTGCAGGCCGTGCGTGCCGACCAGCGTGAAGAACGACGACAGGAAGGCGCTGCGCTGCGGGCCCGCGCCCTCGTGGATCAGGTGCGCGAACTCGGTCAGCTCCAGCGTGAGGAAGCCTGCGCCGAACAGGCCGGTGATGGCCAGCCAGACCAGCACCGCGCGCAGCTTCTTGCGCTGCATCTCCAGCATCGCGAAACCGTAGGTGATGGACGAGAGCAGCAGCAGCGCGGTGTTGACCGCCACCACGGGCAGGTCGAACAGGTCGGCGCCCGAGGGGCCGGCCGCGTAGCTGCGGCCCAGCACGGCATAGGCGGCGAACAGGCAGGCGAAGATGAGGCAGTCGCTCATCAGGTAGAGCCAGAAGCCGAGCAGGGTGCCGTTCTCGGGATGGTGCTCGCGCACGAAGTAGCTCGGGCCGGCGGCGGCCAGGGTGGAAGCGTGTGAGTTAGACATGGGCGGCCAGCAGCTGGGTACGTTGGTCTTCCACGCGCACCACCGTTGATGCGGGGATGTAGAAGTCGCGGTTGTAGTTGAAGGTGTGGGTGATCACGGCGACCAGGCAGGCGACGAAGGCGACGCCGGCGACCAACCACATGTGCCAGATCAGGGCGAAGCCGACCAGGGCGCTGAGCGCGGCGATCACGAAGCCGGCGGCCGTGTTCTTGGGCATGTGGATGTCCACGAAGCCCTGCAGCGGACGCTGGTAGCCGTTCTGCTTCATGTCGGCCCAGGCGTCGTTGTCAAACACCACGGGCGTGAAGGCGAAGTTGTAGTCGGGCGGCGGCGAGGCCGTCGACCATTCCAGCGTGCGACCGCCCCAGGGGTCGCCGCTGACATCGCGCAACTGCTCGCGCTTCATGAAGCTGACCAGCAGCTGGATGATGAAACTGGCGATGCCCAGCGCGATCAGCACGGCGCCGAAGGCGGCGATCTGGAACCAGATCTGCAGCGAGGGGTCCTCGAAGTGGCTGAGGCGGCGCGTCACGCCCATCAGGCCCAGCACGTACAGGGGCATGAAAGCGAAGTAGAAGCCGATGAACCAGAACCAGAACGAGCACTTGCCCCAGAACGCGTCGAGCTTGTAGCCGAAGGCCTTGGGGAACCAGAAGTTGATCGCGGCCATCACGGCAAACACCACGCCGCCGATGATGACGTTGTGGAAGTGGGCGATCAGGAACAGGCTGTTGTGCAGCACAAAGTCAGCCGGGGGCACGGCCAGCAGCACGCCGGTCATGCCGCCGATCACGAAGGTGACCATGAAGCCGATGGTCCACAGCATCGGCACTTCGAAGCGGATGCGGCCGCGGTACATGGTGAACAGCCAGTTGAAGATCTTCGCGCCGGTGGGGATCGAGATGATCATCGTCGTGATGCCGAAGAACGAGTTCACGCTGGCGCCCGAGCCCATGGTGAAGAAGTGGTGCAGCCACACCAGGTACGACAGGATGGTGATCACGACGGTCGCGTAGACCATCGAGGTGTAGCCGAACAGGCGCTTGCCGCAGAAGGTCGAGACGATTTCCGAATACACGCCGAAGCAGGGCAGCACCAGGATGTAGACCTCGGGGTGGCCCCAGATCCAGATCAGGTTCACGTACAGCATGGCGTTGCCGCCCAGCTCGTTCGTGAAGAAGTGCATGTCGAGGTAACGGTCAGCACCCAGCAGCGCCAGCGCCACGGTCAGCACCGGGAACGCCGCGACGATGAGGATGTTGGCGCACAGAGCGGTCCAGGTGAAGATCGGCATGCGCATCAGCGTCATGCCCGGCGCGCGCATCTTGAAGATGGTCGCAACGAAGTTCACCCCGGTCAGCAACGTGCCCAACCCGGATATCTGCAAGGCCCAGATGTAGTAGTCGACCCCCACGCCCGGGCTGTACGCCAGCTCCGACAGCGGCGGGTACGCCAGCCAGCCGGTACGCGCAAATTCACCCACGCCCAGCGACACGTTGATCAGCACCACACCAGCAGCAGCCAGCCAGAACGACAGCGTGTTCAGGAACGGGAACGCCACGTCGCGCGCGCCAATCTGCAGCGGCACGATCAGGTTGATCAGGCCCGTCATCAGTGGCATGGCCATGAAGAAGATCATGATCACGCCGTGCG
>JAFAMW010000007.1 GCA_019232985.1 Roseateles sp.
AAGTACATCACCGTCGCCAGCAAGGTGCTTGCCGGGAAATGAGCGAGACTCGTTCCGAAGACGACCGTCGGAACGCCCCTGAATCGGGCGCGCCTTTCTCCCGCCAGATGCAAATCGTCAACCGCAAAGGGCTACATGCTCGCGCGACCGCGAAATTCGTCCAATGCGTCGAACGTTTCGACGCCGACATCAGGGTTGCGCGCTGCGGCGAAACCGTCGGCGGCGACTCGATCATGGGCATCCTGACGCTCGGGGCCGGACTCGGCTCGACCATCACGGTCTTCGCTTCCGGCGCTGAGGCGAGAGAGGCGCTCGATGCGCTTGCCGAGCTGGTGTCAAGCCGATTCGGCGAGGACGAGTAAGGGACCGCTCGCCGGCCGTTACATCCGGAAGTCTTCGCCGAGGTAGAAGCGCCTCACGTCCGGATGGGAGATGATCGCCTCCGGCGGTCCCTCGGTCAACACTTGACCGCTATGAATGATGTAGGCGCGATCTATCAACCCGAGCGTCTCGCGCACGTTGTGATCGGTGATGAGCACGCCGATGCCGCGCTCGCGCAGGAAGCCGATGATGCGCTGGATCTCCAGCACGGCGATCGGGTCCACGCCGGCAAAGGGCTCGTCGAGCAGGATGAAGCGCGGCTGCGTGGCCAGCGCACGGGCGATCTCGACGCGGCGCCGCTCGCCGCCCGAGAGCGCCGGCGCGGGGCTGGCGCGCAGCTTCTCGATCGAGAGCTCGAGCAGCAGCTTCTCGAGCATCTCGTCGATGCGCTTGGCCGGCAGCGCGCGGCCGTTCTCGTCCTGCTGCAGCTCGAGCACGGCGCGGATGTTTTCCTCGACCGTGAGCTTGCGGAAGATCGAGGCCTCCTGCGGCAGGTAGGAGAGCCCCAGGCGCGCGCGCTGGTGGATGGGCAGGCCCTGGACCGGCCTGCCGTCGATGCGGATCTCGCCGGCGTCGGCGCGCACGAGGCCGACGATCATGTAGAAGCTCGTGGTCTTGCCCGCGCCGTTGGGGCCGAGCAGGCCGACGACTTCGCCGCTGTGCACGTCGACGTGGACGTCGCGCACGACCTTGCGCACGCCGTAGGTCTTGGCCAGGCCCTCGGCTTCGAGGCGGCTTGTTGCGGCTGCCGCGCTCATGAGCCCTTGCCCGACCGCAGGGCCGTGCTGGGCTGGAGCGTGACGGCAGAGGCCGCGGCGTCTGGAGCCGGCGCGCTGGCGGCGCGCGGCATGAACACGCTGCGCACGCGGTCGCGGCCGGTGGCACCGGGCGGGTTGCCGTCCACGGTGACCTGCTGGGTGCGGTTGTCGTAGACGATGACGCCGCCGTTGACTTCGCTGCCGGTGCTGGTGCCGCGCAGCTGGCGCAGCGTGGCGCGGCCGACCAGGCGCACCGTGTCGGCGCGCGTGTCGTATTCGATGCGGTCGGCCCGGCCGTCGATCCATTCGTCCGGCACGTCGCGCGCCTGGCGGAAGGTCACTTGCTCCTCGGCCGTGCCATCGGCAAAGGCCTGGTAGTAGCCTTCGGGCGTTTCCGTCACGCGCACGACCGCAGCCTGCAGCCGCATCGTGCCTTGGGTGATGACGACGTTGCCCTTGAATACGGCCGTGCTGGCACCGGAAACATCGGCGGTGGTCTGCGTGTCGCTGGAGACGTTGAGGTTCTGCGCGCGATCGGCCTTGTTGGCCCACACCGGCACGGCGGCCAGCAGCGTTGTCGCGATCAGCAGCGGTAGGTGAAAGTGGCGTTTCGTCATGGCGGCACAGTTCTTGCAGGCCATTCTAGCCTCCAAGAGAACGGGCCCGGCCAAGGCCGAGCCCGTCGCCAAGCCGTCGATGGCTCAGGCCTTGCCGCGGGCGAGGCCGATCAGGTGGTCGGTGATGACCAGCGCGCGCCGGCCCAGCAAGGTTTCGTCGCTGCCGGCGGGCCCGGCCATATAGGGCGCCGTCATGAAGCGCCCGGCCACGCCAAGCGCCGGCACGCCTTCGAAGTTGTAGGCTTCCGTCAGGCGAACGGCCTGCGCACAGCGGCTTTGCACGCCGAAGGAGTCCCAGGCCTGGCGCAGCTTGGGCATGTCGGCGCCGAGCGAGGCCATCAGCTTGAGCGGCGACTCGGGGTCGTCGTAGTTGACGCGGCCCTGGTGGAAGGCCTCGAAGATCTGCTCGTGCCAGCGCGCTTCTTCGCCGATCGCGTCGAGGGCGTAGAAGAGGCGCTGGTGCGAACGCTGCATGGCGTTGAACGCGACGTGCTCGCGGCGGAAGCTGACGTCGCCCGGCAAGTGCGCCAGCCATTGGCGCAGCAGCGGGTCGAAGTGATAGCAGTGCGGGCAGGCATACCAGAAGAACTCGATCAACTCGAGCTTGCCGGACGGCGTCGGGACCGGCGGGTTCAGCCGCAGGTAGTCGCGGCCTTCGACCGGCTCGGCCTGCCGCGCCAGCGCAGGCAGCGTGACCAGGCTGCCCGCGGCACCGAGGGCGCCCAGGCTCAGGAGACTCGTGAATTCGCGTCGTTGCATGAAGCCGCTCCGTTTCAGGCCTTGGCGCGCTTGACGAGGGCGTCGGCCACCTGCAGCGCGCGCTGGCCGTCGATGATCTCGCTGGCGCCCGGCGTGCCGGCCATGCTCGGCGAGGTCACGAAGCGGCCGCCGACGATCAGCGTGGGCACGCTGTCGATGCCGGTGTCCTGCATGAGCTGGTTGGCCTGGCGGCACTTGCCGGAGACCGCGAAGGAGTTGTAGGCCTGCTTGAACTTGCCCATGTCGACTTGCAGGCGCGCGGCCAGGTCGAACACGCCCGATTCGCTGGTCACGTCGGCGCCGCCGACATGAATGGCGCTGAAGACCGGCGTGTGCAGGGCTTCCTCGACGCCCATGGCCTGCAGCGCGAAGAACATCTTCTGCGTCAGGCCGGTCATGGTGTTGGCGCCCACCGCGATGCGGCGCAGCGAGACGTCGGCCGCATGGGCCTTGGCCCACTGCGCCAGCGGCGTGTCGAACTTGAAGCAGTGCGGGCAGGTGTACATGAACATCTCCAGCACTTCGACCTTGTTGCCCGCGGCCGTGGGCAGCGGCGGCGAGAGGCGGCGGAACTGGCGGCCTTCGACGGGGTCGGCCTGGGCCATCGCCAGGGGACTGGCGGCAAGGCCGGCCAGGGCCAGCAGGGAGTTGAATTCGCGGCGCTGCATGGTGATTCCAGTGGCGGGCTGAGGATGAACGGGTCGACGAGCCCGGCAGCTTGCCGAGCCCGGCTTAATGGGCGCTTAGCGCGCCAGGTGCACGAGCGACGCTTCCATGCCGGCGTCCTGCACCTTCTTCTGCTGGGCTTCGGCGTCCTCGCGGGTGTCGAAGGGGCCGACGCGCACGCGGTAGACGGTGCGGCCGGACTGGTCCTTCTCCATGACCTTGGCAGACAGGCCCAGCAGGGCCAGGCGCGCGCGCTGCTGCTCGGCGTCTTCCGAGTGAGTGTAGGCACCGACCTGGACAAAGAAGATGTCGGCATCGTTGCCGGCCGACGCCGCCTTGGCCTGGGCGGCGGGCGCGCTGGCCGACTTGGCCG
>JAFAMW010000056.1 GCA_019232985.1 Roseateles sp.
GACGCGACGAAATGCTCGGCCCCGTCCGCGCCGACGCCGAGCACGAGCGGCGAACCCTCGCGCGCGGCGACGACGCGTTGCGGCTCGTCGCGGCAGAACACGGCCACGGCGTAGGCGCCCTTCAGGCGCGGCAGCGCCTGCTGCACGGCCTCGAGCAGGTCGCCGCTGTAATGCTGGTCGATCAGGTGGGCGATGACCTCGGTGTCGGTCTGGCTCGTGAACACGTAGCCGCGCGCCTGGAGCTCGGCGCGCAGCTCGTCGTGGTTTTCGATGATGCCGTTGTGCACGAGCGCGATGCGGCCGGTGCCGGCTTCGGCCGCGGCGCCCGGGCCCGACGAGAAATGCGGGTGCGCGTTGTGCACGGCCGGCGCGCCGTGGGTGGCCCAGCGCGTGTGCGCGATGCCAGTGCCCGAGGCGATGCCGTCCTCGGCCGTCAGCGCGATCAGCTCGGCGACGCGCGAGGTGCTGCGCGCGCGGCGCAGGCCGCCGCCCTGGTGCACGGCGACGCCGCAGGAGTCGTAGCCGCGGTACTCGAGGCGCTTGAGGCCTTCGATCAGGACCGGAACGATGTTGCGCGGACTGACGGCGCCGACGATGCCACACATGCTGGGACTTCCTGTGGGATTTTTGATGGGCGGATGCTATGGAGCCCTGTGGAAAATTAGTTTGCAAATAAAAAACGTTATTGGTGGATAATTTCATCAACTGCTAAAGACGAAATTTTCATCCATTTCATATCAATAAATGGACGATAAATCCATACCACTCGATGCCACCGACCTCCGCCTGCTCGACCTGCTCCAGCAGGACGCGTCGCCGACCAACCAGGCGCTCGCCGCGCGCGCCCATGTCTCGCCGGCGACCTGCCTGCGCCGCGTCAAGCGCCTCGAGGACGCCGGCCTGATCGAGCGCCGCGTCGCCCTGCTCTCGCCCGACAGGCTCGGCGCGGGCCTGTCGGCGATCGTCGAGGTCACGCTCGACCGCCAGGGCGCCGAGCACCTCGACGCGTTCGAGGCCCAGGTGCTCGACGCGCCTGAGGTCCAGCAATGCTGGCGCGTGTCGCCGGGGCCGGACTTCGTGCTCGTGGTCCACGTGCCCGACATGGCCGCCTATGCGCTGCTCGCCCAGCGCCTGCTCACGCAGCAGGCCAATGTGCGCAACGTGAAGAGCTACTTCGCGGTCAAGCGCGCGAAGTTCGCGCCCCGCCTGTCCCTGCCGCGAACGACCTGAAACATCCGGAAAGACGGCTTTCAGCAAGCCCTGCCTATCATGGGCCGGTCCCTCGCAGTCCGGAGGAAGCCGAATGACCGCCCTGATCAACGCCCTGCTCGACAGCCTGCGCCGCCAGGCCGCCGAGCGCGATTTCGCCGTGCAGCTCGCGTTCTGGGACGGCACCCGCGCGCGCCTGAGCGGCCCGACCCAGCGCGACAGCCCGGTCACGCTGCACCTGAAGCGGCCGGCCGCCGTGCTCGCGCTGCTGCGCGCCGACCTCGCTCGCCTGGGCCGCGCCTATGTGGAGGACGCGATCGACGTCGAGGGCCCGGCCGCCGCAGTCGTGCGCGTCGCGACCGAGCTTGCCGCGCCGGCCGAGGCGACGCGCCGACGCCGCCTGAGCTGGGCGCCGTGGCGCCACAGCCGGCGCCGCGACGCGCGCGCGATCGCCCACCATTACGACGTCTCGAACGCGTTCTACAGCCTCTGGCTCGACCCGCGCCTCGTCTACTCCTGCGCCTATTTCCGCAGCGACGCCGACACGCTCGAGCAGGCCCAGGAGCACAAGCTCGACCTGATCTGCCGCAAGCTCCAGCTGCAGCCCGGCGAGCACCTGCTCGACATCGGCTGCGGCTGGGGCGCGCTCGTGCTGTGGGCCGCGCGGCATTACGGCGTGAGCGCGGTCGGCGTGACGCTCAGCGAGAACCAGGCCGCGCTCGCGCGCGAGCGCGTCAAGGCCGCGGGGCTCGAGGGCCGCGTCGAGATCCGCCTGCAGGACTACCGCGAGATCCCCGAGGCCGACGGCTACGACAAGATCGCCTCGGTCGGCATGTTCGAGCATGTCGGCCACAAGAACCTGCCGATCTACTTCGGCGCCGTGCGCCGCCTGCTGCGCGAGGGCGGGCTGTTCCTCAACCACGGCATCACCGAGCTCAGCGACCCCGACAGCGGCGTGCGCTCGGGCGCCGGCGACTTCATCGAGCGCTACGTGTTCCCGGAGGGCGAGCTGCCGACGCTGGCCCATGCGATCGAGCAGATGGCGCGCCAGAAACTCGAGGTCTACGACGTCGAGGGCCTGCGCCCGCATTACGCGCGCACGCTCACGCATTGGGTCGAGCGCCTCGAGGCGCAGCGCGAGGCCGCGCTCGCGCTCGTGCCCGAGGCGACCTGGCGGATCTGGCGCGTCTACCTGGCCGGCAGCGCGCTCGCGTTCGAGCGCGGCTGGATCTCGATCCACCAGGTGCTCGCGACCAAGTGCGAGGCCGGGCCGAGCACCCAGCCGGGCACGCGCGACTACCTGCTGAGCTGAGCGGTCATCAGGCAGTGATTTCGATAGCACGCGGCGTGGTTTTGCTGGATTCGCTTGTTTCGTTCGTTTCGCTCAAGACGTAGAATTGCTCTCCAGAAGTGGAGACGCTCATGAACGCACCCAGTCGACGAGTTCCGCGCTTGCCCAGTGACCGCGAGATCGCACAGGCCCGAGAAGCAAGCCGCCAACTGGCCCGCTTGCTTCCCGCCGAAGATGAGGAGGACGCTGCGAATTCCCCGGCGCTGCGCCTCGTCACGGCCGACAACCAACACGAAATGATTGCCCTGCCGCCCGGTGCATTGCGTCTGCTGGTGGACATGTTGACCCAGTTGGGCCAGGGCCGGGCCGTGACGGTACTGCCGCAAAATGCCGAGCTCACGACCCAGGAAGTGGCCAACTACTTGAATGTGTCCCGCCCCTACGTGGTGAGCCTGATCGAGCAGAACAAACTGCCCGCTCGCAAGGTGGGTACGCGTCGGCGCGTGGCGTTTGATGACCTGCTGCGCTTCGACGAGCAGCAGCGGGCTCGTCAGCGAGCCGCACTGGACGAACTGGCTCGCATCGACGCCGAACTAGGCCTTTGAGGTCGAAAGCTTGGCAAGTGAGATGGGCCACCTCACTGCCTTGCTCGACGCGAACGTACTTCATAGCCAGCCCCTCACGAGTCTGCTGTTGGAGCTGGCGTCACCCGCCCAATACGCCAAGTGCCTTTATCGACACCCTGGAGCGCACGGGCCTGCCCGAAACCGCTGCGGCCCTGCGAGAGCTGTTCGCGGCAGGCTGAGTCAAGTCCGCATCAGCAACAGGCCCTTCAGGTACTCCCCTTCGGGGAAGCGGATCGTCTGCGGGTGGTCGGGCGCCGCGCCGACGCGCTCGAGGATCGGCCCGTCGACGCCCGCGTCGAGGCCCGCGCCCGCGACGATCTTGTGGAACAGGTCGGGCGGGATGCCGCCCGAGCACGAGAACGTGAACAGCAGGCCGCCCGGCGCGAGCAGCTGCAGGCCGAGCCGGTTGATGTCCTTGTAGGCGCGCGCCGCGCGCTCGGCGTGGGCGCTCGTCGGCGCGTACTTGGGCGGGTCGAGCACGATCGCGTCGAAGCGCCGGCCCTCGCGCACGAACCCGCGCAGCGCCTTGTTCACGTCGGCGTCGAGCGCCGTGTGGCGCGCGGCGTCGAAGCCGTTCAGCGCGACATGGGCCTCGGCGCGCGCGAGCGCGGGCGCCGACGACTCGATGCTCGTGACCTCGGCCGCGCCGCCCGCGAGCGCCGCGACCGAGAAGCCGCCCGTGTAGCTGAAGCAGTTGAGCACGGACTTCGCGCCGTAATGCTTGACCACCTCGGCGAAGCGCCGGCGGTTGTCGCGCTGGTCGAGGTAGTAGCCGGTCTTGTGGCCCTCGGCGACGTCGAGCGTCAGGCGCCACGCGTGCTCGCGGATCGTCAGCTCGGTCGCGCCGTCGCCGGCGAGCCAGCCGGTGCTCTCGGCGAGGCCTTCGAGCCCGCGCACGCTCGCGTCCGAGCGCTCGTACAGGCGCGCAAGGCCGGTCTGCTCGAGCAGGGCCGCGCAGATCGGCTGCTTCCAGCGCTCGACGCCGGCCGCGCCGAACTGCGCGACGAGCGTGTCGGCGTAGCGGTCGACGACGAGGCCCGGCAGGCCGTCGGCCTCGCCGTGGACCAATCGCTGCGCGTCGGAGTCGACCGCGAGGCGCGCGCGCAGCGCGAGCGCGGTCGCGACGCGGCGCGCAAAGAAGGCCGCGTCGATGCGCTCCGCTTCATCGAAGCTCCACGCGCGCAGGCGGATCTGCGACTGCGGGCTGTACGCGGCCCAGCACAGGAACGCGCCCTCGGCCGACTCGACACGCACGGTCTCGCCGGCGTCGGCGCCGCCGCGCTGGACCGAGCTCTCGAACACCCAGGGGTGGCGCTTGAGCAGCGAGCGCTCACGGCCCGCCCGGATCACGATGCGTTTCATGCGGCCGGCTCCTTACTGCTCGAGCGTGCCGTAGGCGTAGCCGAGCATGACGCTGAACATCGTCGACGTGGTCTTGTTCTCGCCGCGCAGCACGCGCCACTGGCCGAGGCCGGTGCGCAGCTGCAGGCGCTCGCCGAGCGACCATTGCGCCCAGGCCTCGCCCTGGCCGACCGCGCCGCGCCCGACGTCGACGCTGCCGCCGCCGGCCGCGCCGCCGAGCAGCTCGGCACCGACGCGCAGGCGCGGCAGGCCGAAGGCGCCCAGGCGCGGCGACTGCAGGCCGAGGCCCAGCAGCGCGATCGAGTAGCCGCCCGCGCCGCCGAACGCGCCGCTGCCGGCCTGGGCCACGCCGTAGACGCTGTCGGTGAGGTCGCGCGTGACGACGATCATCAGGTCGCTCGCCTCGATCTTGGTGCCGTCCTTGCGCCGCATCGTCGGCAGGTGCTCGAAGCCCGCGAAGATCTGCTGGCGCCGCACCTCGCCCTCGTCGCTGTTCGCCTGGCCCGTGTAGTCGAACACATGGTCGAGCGGCACCGACAGGCCCGCGCGCGCATAGGCGGTCGAGAACTGCCCCGACGGCGCCTTCATGAAGCCCGCGCCGAGGTGCAGGCTCACGCCGCCCGGGCCGATCCAGCGCAGCGTCGGGCCCGCGCGCAGCAGCAGGCCGTCGCCGGTGTTGACGCCGCCGCCGCCGCCGACGCCCGCGCCGAGCTCGCCGCCGAGACGCAGCCTCGGCGTGAACAACGGCCAGTCCTGGCCGAGCTTGGCGATCACGTCCATATAGCCGGCCGCGCCACCGCCGGCGGCGGCCGCGTCGACGCCCCACCAGCTGCCTTCGGCGATGTACTGGCGCAGGTCGGCGCCGAGCACCGGCTTGTGGCCGAGCGGCTGGCCGCTGAGGTCGCGCGAACTCGCGCGCGGCGCGTAGACGCCGGCGAACAGCATGACCTCGTCGACGCCGATGCCGGTGCGCCCGCCGGTGTGGCCGGTGCGGCCCTCGTCGGTCGGCGCGAACGCGGCGAAGTTGGTCGAGCGCCCGATCACGAGCGTGAGCGAGGGCCGGCCGCGCACATTGCCGCTCGGGTAGAGCAGCTCGGCGACGCCGATGCCGGTGTACACGCCCGAGTCGAGCTCGGTGCGGATCGACAGCTCGGGGCGCAGCATCAGGCCGCCGCCGTAGTTGACGGCGCCGCCGCCGCGGCCGCCGCCGGCACCCGCGTAGAGCCCGGCCGCGACATGGCTGTGCGGGCCGAGGCGCCAGCGCCGCTGCACCGACACGCCCCAGTTGATCAGGCCGCCGAAGTGGCCGCCGTCGGCACCGTAGCCCGACACGCCGACGCCCCAGGCGTCGTTGACGGCGACGTAGTAGCTCAGGCCCAGCATCTCGACGCGCGAGCCGTCGGGCATGCGCCCCGTCGTGCGGCTGAGCTCGATCGCCGCGGGCTGCGCCGCGCCGACGCGCGCGAACGGCGCCTGCGAGCCGTCGGGCGCGTCGGCACGGGCGGACGGTGCGGCGGCGAGGATCGCGACAAGCGCTGCGGCGCGGGCGACGGCGAACGGCTTCATCATCATTTTTTCTTGGCGCGCGGGTGCGCGGCGTCGTAGACCCGGGCGAGGTGCTGGTAGTCCAGCGCCGTGTAGACCTGGGTCGTCGTGATATGGGCGTGGCCGAGCAGCTCCTGCACGGCGCGCAGGTCGCCGCTCGACTGCAGCAGGTGCGAGGCGAACGAGTGGCGCAGCATATGCGGATGCACATGGGTCGGCAGGCCGGCGGCGAGCGCGCGCTGCGCGAGCAGCCGGCGCACCTGCGGCGCGCCGAGCCGGCCGCCGCGCACGCCGGTGAACAGCGCGGCCTCGCCGGGCTTCGCGGTGCGCACCGCGAGCCAGGCGCGCAGCGCCGCGAGCGCGGGCGCGCCGAGCGGCACGCTGCGGCGTTTGCCGCCCTTGCCGAGCACCTGGGCCTCGGCCGCGTCGAGGTCGACCCAGCCATGCGCGTCGCGCGAGGCCTGCACGTCGAGCCCCGTGAGCTCGCCGACGCGCAAGCCGCCGCCGTAGAGCAGCTCGACGAGCGCGTGGGCAAGGCGCTCGGCGCGCAGCTCGGCGCCGGCCAGCGCGTAGCTCGCGAGCTGGACCGCGTCGTCGACCGACAGCGCCTTGGGCAGGGGCTTCGCGGCCTTGGGGCCGCGCAGGCCGTCGAACGGATTGCTCGCGACGCGGCCCTCGCGGCCGAGCCAGCGGTAGAAGCCGCGCCAGGCCGACAGCACGAGCGCGATCGAGCGGGGCGCGAGGCCGCCTTCGGCGTGCAGGCGCGCGACCCAGCGGCGCGGCTGGTGGCCGGCGAGCCTGAGCGGGTCGACACCGTCGCGCGCGGCCTCGGCCGCGAGGCGCTCGAGCGCGGACTCGTAGAGCGCGAGCGTGCGCGCGGCGAGCCGGCGCGTCACGCGCAGCTGCTCGAGCCAGGCCGCGCCGAACTCGGGCAGGCGCGGCGCCCGCTCAGGCTGCTGCGCGGCGAGGGCTTCAGGCATCGAGCAGGCGCGCGAGCGCGGCGCTCGCGATGTCGCCGATGCGCGCAAGGAACTCGGTGCCCATCTCGGCCGTGTAGCGCGTCGGGTCGGGCGAGCCGAGCACGAGCAGGCCGAAGCTCTGCGGCTCGCGCGCGCCGTCGCGCTCGAGCTCGCGCGTGAGCGGGATCAGCGCGAGCGAGGTCGCCGTGCCGCCGCCCTCGGCCTCGCCGAGCCAGCGCGCGGCCTCGAAGCCCGAGTTGATGCCGCAATAGGGCTGCGTGAGGCTCGCCGCGAAGCTCTTCACGTCGGCGCTGACGGCTTGCGCGAACTCGGCCTCGGCGTGCTGCGCCGCGACGCCCCACAGGCGCAGGCCGGCCTGCGGGATCAGGAACTGGTGGCGCAGCTCGCGCGTGAGCACGCGGGGCACGTCGGCCGCCGCGGCCGTGCGCATCAGCGCCACCGTCCACAGGTGCAGGCGGTCGGCGATGCCGACGTTCTCCTGGCCGTGGCGGATCATCTCCATGATCTTGAGCTCCAGGCCCTTGATGCGCGCGCGCAGCATCTCGGCCTGGCGCTCCTGCAGCGAGACCGCGCGGTGGCCTTGCGGGTGGGTCAGCTGGATCGTCGCGAGCAGCTCGGCGTGGCGCTCGAAGAAGCCCGGCGTGTTGGCCAGGAAGTCGGCGATGTCCTGTTCGGTAATGCCTTGGGTCGGTTCGCTCACAGCTCGATCTCTCCGTCGTAAACAGTCTCGGCCGGGCCCGTCATGACGACGTTGGCGCCCGACCATTCGATTCTCAGGTCGCCGCCGCGCGTCTGCACCTCGACGGCCGCGTCGAACAGGCCCATGCGGATGCCGGCGACGACGGCCGCGCAGGTGCCGGTGCCGCAGGCAAGCGTCTCGCCCGCGTCGCGCTCGAACACGCGCAGCCGTGCGGCGTCGCGCGCGAGGACCTGCAGGAAGCCGACGTTGACGCGGCGCGGAAAGCGCGCGTGCGACTCGATGCGCGGGCCGAGCGTCGCGACCGGCGCCGCGTCGACATCGTCGACGAGCGCGACCGCGTGCGGGTTGCCCATCGACAGGGTCGCGAATTCGGTGCCTTCGATCGTCCACAGCGGCTGGTCGCCGACGACGCGCGGCGTCAGGCCGCTCGAGTCGAAGGGCAGGCTCTCCGGCGCGAAGTCGGGCGCGCCCATGTCGACGCTGACGCGGCCGTCGTCGCGCAGCTGCAGCAGCAGGCGGCGGTTGACGGTCTCGACCGCGATGCTGCGCTTGGCCGTCAGGCCCTTGTCGACGACGTAGCGCACGAAGCAGCGCGCGCCGTTGCCGCAATGCTCGACCTCCTCGCCGTTCGCGCCGTTGAAGATGCGGTACGCGAAATCCAGGCCCGCGCTGCGCGCGGGTTCGATCACGAGGATCTGGTCGCAGCCGACGCCGAAGCGCCGGTCGCCGAGCCGGCGCAGCTGCGCGGGCGCGAGCGCGAGCGGCGCGCGCGTCGCGTCGACGACGACGAAGTCGTTGCCGGCGCCTTGCATCTTGGTGAAGCGCAGGTTCATGGCGCGATTATCCGGTCTCACCGGTGATAGACCGAGGGCACACCCTCGGGCCGCGTCTTGAAGCGCTTGTGGACCCACAGGTACTGGGCCGGGTTGGCGCGGATGCGGCCCTCGAGCCAGCGGTTCAGGAAGGCCGCGTCGGCGGCCGCGTCGCCGCTCGGGTAGCCCTCGAGCGGGGCGCAGGCCTCGACCTGGTAGCCGCGCCCGCCGGGCAGGATCGTCACGATGATCGGCTGCACGACCATGTCGAGGCTCGCGGCCATGCGCGCGGGCGCGAGCAGGGTCGCGGCCGGCACGCCGAAGAAGGGCACGAAGGCCGCGTCCTTGAGGCCGAAATCCATGTCGGGCAGGTTCATGAAGACCCAGCCCTCGCGGATCCTGCGCAGCACCTGGCGCACGCCGTCGTGGCGGCTTACGAGCTCGACGCGGCCGAAGCGCGAGCGCGAGCGCTTGAGCTCGGCGTCGAACACCGGGTTGCTCTGGCGCTGGTAGATGCTGATGCCCGGGCAGCGCTGCTCGAGCATCAGGAGCGGCCCGGCCCATTCGAGGCCCGCGAAATGCGGCGTCAGCCACATCACGGGCTTGCCGGCCGTCGACGCGAGCTCGATGTCGCCGACATAACGGGTCAGCCGCTTGAGCCGGGCGGCCGACGCGAACGAGAGCAGCCCGCGCTCGAGCATCGCGCGGCCCATCCAGCCGAAATGCTCGCGCGCGAGGCGCGCGCGCGCGGCCGCGTCGAGCTCCGGAAAGCACAGCTCGAGGTTGCGCAGCGCGATACGCCGGCGCGAGCGCGCGGCGCGCCACAGCAGCGCGCCGAGGCCCTGGCCGAGCGCCGCGAGCAGCGGCAGCGGCAGGAAATGCAGCAGCCACAGCAGGCCGATCAGCGCACGCGCGCCGAAGCGGGAGACCCGGCCTTTGCTCATTGACCGTCCTTCGCGGCAGGCGCCGCGGCCGGCGGCGCCGCGCCGATGTCGAGCCCGCGCGGCTTCTTGTAGCGGTGGTAGCCCCACAGGTACTGGCCCGGCGCGCGCCGGATCAGCCCCTCCATCGCGGCGTTGACGGCCGCCGTCGCGGCCTCGGGGCCGAGCTCGGGGGAGATCGCCGGCGCGTCGAGCACATGGACGACGTAGCCGTGCCCCTTGGGCAGGCGCTCGCCCCACAGCAGCACGAGCGCCGCGCCGGTCTGCTGGACCAGGCGGTGCGCGAGCGTCATCGTGTAGGCCGGCTTGCCGAAGAACGGCGACCAGACGCCGAGCCCGTCGGGCGGCACCTGGTCGGGCAGCAGGCCGACGGTGCGGCCCGCGCGCAGCGCGCGGATCATCTGGCGCACGCCGGCGAGGTTGGCCGGCGCGGTCTCGAGGTGGCGGCGGCCGCGCGACGCGTCGACGACGCCGCGGATCCAGGCCTTGCGCGCCGGGCGGAACAGCACCGTGATCGGCGCCAGCGCGCCGCAGCGCTCGGCGTAGGCCTGAGCGCAAATCTCGAACGAGCCGAGGTGCGGCGTCAGCAGCAGCAGGCCCTTGCCCGCGGCGACGGCCGCGTCGATGCGCTCGGCGCCCTGCCATTGCAGGCGCGCGCCCAACGCTTCAGTGTCGGGACGCAGCCACAGCCACGGCAGCTCGGTGACCATGCGCCCGGCCGCGGCGATGGCCGGGCGCGCGGCCGCCCAGGGCAGGCCCGCCTGCGCGACGTTCGCCCTGAAGCGCCCGCGGTAGGTCGGCGACGCGAGGAAGGTAATCCAGCCGAGCAGGGCGCCCACGGCGTGTAAAAGCCGCAGCGGCCAGCGGGACAGCACACGAAAGAGCAAGGACATTTCTATAATGGGTGCCATCGCCGAGTTACTGAACAACTTGCGGGGCGATTCATAAATTCTGCTAAAGCGTTCGCCGCGCCGCCCGAGGGCAGCAACGGCAAACGCCGTTGAAACGACATCTCTGGAGTTTAAAAGTGGCGAACGACTTCCTCTTCACCTCCGAATCGGTCTCCGAGGGCCATCCCGACAAGGTCGCGGACCAGATCTCGGACGCGATTCTCGACGCAATCTACACGCAGGACCCGCGCTCGCGTGTCGCGGCCGAGACGCTTTGCAACACCGGCCTGGTCGTGCTCGCGGGCGAGATCACGACGAACGCGCATGTCGACTACATCCAGGTCGCGCGCGACACGATCAAGCGCATCGGCTACGACAACACCGAATACGGCATCGACTACAAGGGCTGCGCGGTCCTCGTCGCCTACGACAAGCAGAGCAACGACATCGCCCAGGGCGTCGACCACGCGTCGGACGACCACCTCAACACCGGCGCCGGCGACCAGGGCCTGATGTTCGGCTACGCCTGCGACGAGACGCCCGAGCTGATGCCCGCGCCGATCTACTACGCGCACCGCCTCGTCGAGCGCCAGGCCCAGCTGCGCAAGGACGGCCGCCTGCCCTTCCTGCGTCCCGACGCGAAGAGCCAGGTCACGATGCGCTACGTCGACGGCAAGCCGCACTCGATCGACACGGTCGTGCTGTCGACCCAGCATGCCCCGGAGATGAGCCTGGGCGACAAGATGAAGCCCGAGTTCTACGAGGCCGTCATCGAGGAAATCATCAAGCCGGTGCTGCCCAAGGAATGGCTGCAGGACACCAAGTACCTGGTCAACCCGACCGGCCGCTTCGTCATCGGCGGCCCGCAGGGCGACTGCGGCCTGACCGGCCGCAAGATCATCGTCGACACCTACGGCGGCGCCTGCCCGCACGGCGGCGGCGCGTTCTCGGGCAAGGATCCCACAAAGGTCGACCGCTCGGCCGCCTACGCCGCGCGCTACGTCGCGAAGAACATCGTCGCGGCGGGCCTCGCGCGCCAGTGCCAGATCCAGGTCGCCTACGCGATCGGCGTCGCGCGGCCGATGAACGTGACCGTCTACACCGAGGGCACGGGCGTGATCCCCGACGAGCGGATCGCCGCGCTCGTCAACGCGCATTTCGACCTGCGCCCGAAGGGCATCATCCAGATGCTCGACCTGCTGCGCCCGATCTACTCGAAGACGGCGGCCTACGGGCACTTCGGCCGCGAGGAGCCGGAGTTCACGTGGGAAAAGGTCGACAAGGCAGCCGAGCTGCGCGCTGCAGCCGGCCTGTAAGGCCTAGAGCTAGCGCGACGCCGGTGCGCCAAGCCCTGCTCGCCCTGCTGATCGTCGCGTCGGCCCGGTCCGCCTGGGCCGACGAATCGGCCTACCGGCTCGGCGAGGACGCCTGGCGCACCCAGGACTACGCCGAGGCGCGCCGGCAATGGCGCCTGGCGATCGCCGAGGGCGGGTCGCTCGACGCCTACGACAAGCTCGGCTACCTGCTGTATTACGGCCTCGGCGGCGACGCCGACCCGGGCCAGGCCGTCGAGCTGTGGCGCCGCGGCGCCGTGCTCGCGCTGCCGGAGTCGCAGCTGCACCTGGGCAGCGCGTTCGAGGACGGCGTCGCCGTGCGCTCGAGCCGCGCGCTCGCCTACGCCTGGTACCTGTGCGCTGTCGCGACGGCCGCGCGCCACCCGAAGACCGACGCGATCGAAGCCGACGTCAGGCAGTCGGCCGAAACCGCGCGCGACCGCCTCGCGCCCAAGCTCAGCCGCGCCGACCGCGTCGAGGGCGAGCGCGTCGCGCAGGAGCTGATCGCCAAGTACAGCGCGCCGCTCGCACTCGAGCCGGCGCAGCCCTGATCAAGATCAGGGGTATTGCAACGGTCGCGCGTACCATTGTTCGATGCTGTAGCGGAGCGTAGCGATGAACGACCAGGTCAAGGAACTCGCCGAACGCAGCCTGGCGCTGCCGGCCGACGATCGAGCAACGCTGGCCGAACTGCTGCTCGCGTCGCTGGCCTCTGAACCCAAGCCCGCTGTCGACGCAGCCTGGGACGATGAAATCGCGCGCCGCCTCGCGGCCTACGACCGCGGTGAAGTTCAGGCCATCGATGCCGCCACTGTTTTTGCACGCGCGACTGCCATCGCGCGGTGATTCCGATCCGTTTTCTGCCGGCCGCCGAGGCCGAGCTGCTGCATGAAACGGCCTATTACTCGCATGTCCGCGCAGGATTGGGTATCCGCTTCAAGAACGCCGTCGGCGACGCTGTGGATCGTGCCGCGCGAACTCCGGCAGCTGGCGCCCAGGGCTTCCTCGGCACGCGCCGACTTCGGGTAGCCGGCTTCCCATTCAGCGTCTTCTATCGCCACACCGAGCGCGAGGTGCTGATCGTCGCACTCGCACCGGATCGAAAACGCCCTGGGTATTGGCGGCGGCGCATCGTCTGACGCGCCTGGCTCCGAAGCGAAACGGGCCGCATCGAGCGGCCCGTCGTGCGCGTCAGACGTCGCCGCCGCTCACCAGATCACGACCCGCTTGTCGTCCGGGCGCACCATCGGGTCGCCGACCTTGCAGCTGAAGGCCTTGGCGAACGCCGGCATGTTCGACGGCGCTGCCGTCGCGCGGAAGCCGCCCGGCGCGTGCGGGTCGGTGTTCAGGCGCAGCAGCTGGGCCTGGTCGCGGATGCTCATCGCCCAGACGCTCGCGAAGTCCATGAAGAAGCGCTGCTCGCGCGAGAAGCCGTCGAGCATCGGGTCGGGCTTGCCCGCGTCGGCCTTGAGCAGCGCGTCGAGCGCGACGTTCAGGCCGCCGAGGTCGGCGATGTTCTCGCCGAGCGTGAGCTTGCCGTTCGCGTGCTTGTCCGGGTGGTCGGCGAGCGGCACGTACTCGTCGGCCTGGGCGACCAGGCGCGCGGTGCGCTGTTCGAAGCGCTCGCGGTCCTCGGCCGTCCACCAGTTGACGTTGTTGCCGAGGCCGTCGAACTGGCTGCCCTTGTCGTCGAAGCCGTGCAGCGACTCGTGACCGATCACGGCGCCGATGCCGCCGTAGTTGCTCGCGTCGTCGCCCCTCGCGTAGAAGAACGGCGGCTGCAGGATCGCGGCCGGGAAGTTGATCGTGTTCGTCGACGGGCTGTAGTAGGCGTTGACGGTCTGCGGCGTCATGCTCCACTCGTAGCGGTCGGTGGGCCGGCCGAGCTTGTCGAGGTTGTAGCGGCGGTTGAACGCGCGCGCGGCGCGCATGTCGCCGTAGAAATCGGCGCCGCCGACCTTCAGGCCGTCCCAGCTGCGCCATTGGTCGGGGTAGCCGATCTTGGGCAGGAAGGTCGCCCATTTCTCGAGCGCGCGCTGCTTGGTCTCGGGGCTCATCCAGTCGAGCTTCTCGAGCCGCTCCTTGAGCGCCTCGCGGACGTTCGTCACGAGCTCCTTCGCACGCGCCTTGGCCTCGGGCGGGAAGTACTCCCTCACGTAGAGCTGGCCGAGCGCCTGGCCCATCGCGCCGTTCACGGCATCGAGCGCGCGCTTCCAGCGCGGCGACATCTCGGGCTGGCCATTCAGCAGCTTGTCGTAGAACGCGAAGTTCTCGTCCTCGAAGGGCTTGGACAGCCAGATCGACGCGCCGTCGATCACGTGGAACGCGAGGTAGTCGCGCCATTGCTCGATCGGCGCCTCGGCGAGCTGCGCGTCGAACGCGGCGAAGAACTTGGGCTGCGACAGCGAGAAGCCCTGGTCGACCTTGACGCCCTGCGACTTGAAGTAGGCGGCCCAGTCGAAATGCGGCGTGACCTTGTCGGCCTCGGCGACGCTGACGAAGTGATACTGGTTCTGCGGGTCGCGCAGCTCGACGCGCGACAGCGAGGCCGCGGCGAGCCTGGTCTCGAACGCGAGCACCGCCTCGGCGCGCGTCGCGGCGGCCTCGGGCGCCGCGCCGGTCAGCTCGAACAGCTTCGCGATATGGCCGACGTAGGCCTTGCGGATCGGCTCGTACTCGGCGCGGCTGTAGTAGTCGGGCGTCGGCAGGCCCAAGCCGCCCTGGCTCGCGAAGCCGACCTGGCGGCGCGCGTCCTTGTAGTCGGCGCCCGCGTAGAACGCGAAGCCGATGGACTGGCCGCCCGCGTGGGCCTTGCGCAGCCACGCGACGACGTCGTGCGGGTTCTTCAGCGCGGCGATCGCCTTGAGCTCGGGCGCGAGCGGCGCGGCGCCGAGCTGGTCGATGCGCGGCTCGTCCATCGCGGCGCGGTAGAGCCAGCCGATCTTCTGCTCGATCGAGCCGGGCCTGGCCTGCTCGGCACCCTTGTCGGCGGCCTCGACGATCTTGCGCTGCGCTTCACGGCTTTGCTCGGCGAGCTTGTCGAAGCTGCCCCAGCGCGTCTTGTCGGCCGGCAGCGGGTTCGCCGCGACCCAGTGGTTGTTCACGTAGGCGTTGAAGTCGATGCATGGCGAGACGCTCGTGTCGACGTCGGGCTTGAGGCCCGCGGTCTGGGCCAGTGCGGCGCCGTGCAGGGCGGCCGCGGCGGCGAGGGCGATCAGATGACGGCTGAATGAAGGCATGTCGAAGCACTCGGGAAGGTCGAACAAACGCGCACGATAGCCGCGTTCGCGGCGTTGGCGCGGGTATCGAAAGTCAATTCGGGGGTTTTTGCGGGGGGCGGCACGCTCAGTAATCGACGCGGAAACGCTGGCCGCGCCAGCTCAGCTGGACGCTGTGCAGGCCGATCGTCTCGACGCGCAGGTCCGGCGCGACGCTGTCGCCCTCGTGCAGGATCTGGCCGTTCACGAACAGCACGCGGTCGGCCGGCGCGGCCGCGGCGACCGCACCGTTGATGTTCAGCGGCGGCAGGCTCTTGCGCGTCGCGGCCGGTAGCTCGATCAGCGACGGCACGGCGGCCTGGGCCGGCGCGGCGGCGGTCGCCGGGGCCGCAGCGGTACGCCCGGCGGGCGTCGGCTGCGCCGGCTGCTGCACCAGCTGCGCCGAAGACGGCAAGGCCTGTTGCTGCCGCGCGGGCGGCGGGGTCAGCGTCGGCGGCGGCGCGGCGAGAGTCGGCGCCGGGGCCGGGGCGGCCGCGACCGGCGGCGCGTCCGGCGCGGGAGCCGGACCCGGCGGCGGCGGTGCGCCGGGCCGCAGCCACGCGTACAGGGCCGCGACCGCGAGCAGCAGCACGAGCACGGCCAGGATGGGCACGAGCGCGTTGCGGCGGTGCGCGGCGTCGCCGGCCGCGCTGCTCGCGAGCGTCGGCACCGCGCCGCGCTCGCGCTCGCGCTCGGCTTCCGCGCGCTTGAGGGCGTCGAGGATGTAGGACATGTCAGTGGCGCCCGGCCGCCCGAAGCCACTGACCGCCCCCTCGGGGGGCAGAGAGACCGAGCGACAGCGAGGACGAACGTGGGAGTTTCATGTCAGTTTTTATCTTCTTGAAGGCGCGGCTCGGCGACGCCGAGCAGGCGGCCGAGCTGCATCAGCGTGACCGGGCCCATCCGGCCGTCGGCCGGCAGGCCCTGGCCGCGCTGGAACGCGGCGATGCGCTCACGCCGCGCGGCGTTGCCGCTTGCCATGGGCTGGCCGAGCGCCTGGGCGAGGCCCGCGTCGAGCCAGCGCAGCGTGGCCGGCGCCGCGGCGCCGGGCGCGTAGTCGGGCGGCGTGCGCCAGAGCGTCGTGAAATCGCCGCGCCACTGGCGCGCGAGCGCGGCGAGCGTCAGCGTCACGCGCTGGTCGCCGACGCGCAGCTCGGCGCGCTGGCCGTCGAGGCGCTCGAGCAGCACGTAGCCCGCGTGGCCGTCGGCGCCCGCGACGCGCAGCACGGCCGGGCGGTCGAGCAGGCGCAGCTGGGCCAGGCCGCCCTCGCCCTGGAAACATTGCAGATGCTGGCTTGGCGCGGCCGCGCAGAGCTCGGTGTGCGCGGGCAGGACCACGCCCCAGCGCGCGGCGAGCTGCTGCGAGGCCGGCTCGGGCGTGGCCGGCGCGGCCGCGATCGCCTCGACCAGGGCGGGCGGCGCGGAGGGCGCGGCCGACGCTGCAGCCGACGTCGCGCGGGCCGCGGTCGATGCCGGCAGGAGCGCCGACGCTGCGGCGGCAGCCGCCGTGCCGGCCCGCGCCGGGCCCGCCGCGGGTGCGCGCAGCCCGAAGCCCCAGGCCGCCGCCGCGACGACGGCCGCGCCGCCGACCCAGGGCAGGCCGCGGCGCCACGCCGGCGTGCCGGGCCGCGCATCGTCGAAGACCTCGGCCGCCGCGCGCGCGAGCGTCTTGCGGTCGACGCGTGCACGGCCCTGCGCGTAGGCGCCGAGCAGCGCGCGGTCGCCGATCAGGTTGATGCGCCGCGGCACGCCGCGCGCGAGCCGGTGCAGCAGCGCGAGCGCGCGCTCGTCGAAAGGCACCTCGCCGCGCAGGCCCGCGACGCCGAGACGGTGGCGCACGTATTGCGCGGTCTCGTCGGCCGACAGCGCGGTCAGGTGGTAGCGCGCGATCACGCGCTGGGCGAGCTGCTCGAGCTCGGGGCGCGCGAGCATGCCGCGCAGCTCGGGCTGGCCGATCAGGATGATCTGCAGCAGCTTGCGCTCCTGGGTCTCGAGGTTGGTCAGCAGGCGCAGCTGCTCGAGCACCTCGGGCGCGAGGTTCTGCGCCTCGTCGATGATCAGCACGCAGTTGCGCCCCTCGGCGTGCGAGGCGAGCAGGAAGGCGTTGATACGGTCGACGAAGGGCTTGACGCTCTCGCCCTGCGGCAGCGGCGCCGGCAGCTCGATGCGGAACTCCTCGCAGACCGTCGCGAGCAGCTCGGGCACCGTCAGCTTGGGGTTGAACACGTACGCGACGCGGCAGTTCTCGGGCACCTGCTCGAGGAAGCAGCGGCACACCGTGGTCTTGCCCGCGCCGATCTCGCCGGTCAGCAGCACGAAGCCGCCGCCGCCGCCGAGGCCGTAGAGCAGATGGGCGAGCGCCTCGCGGTGCCGCTCGCTCATGAAGAGGTAGTGCGGGTCGGGCGCGATCGAGAAGGGCTCCTGCTGGAGACCGAAGAAGGCGTTGTACATGGGCGCAAGGGGCAAGAGCTGCCTGATCGTAGCGGAGCGCCAGCGGGACGCCACTGACATGGCGTGGCAGCGCGCGCGCCCACAATCGCAGCCACCATGCCCAAGCCGCTCGACCTCGCCACCCTGCGCCGCTACGCGATCGCGCGCAGCCTGTTCAAGCCGACCACGCTCGCCGGTGCGTTCAAGCGCCTGGGCTTCGTCCAGGCCGACCCGATGCGCGCGCCGGCGCGCGCCCAGGACCTGATCCTGCGCCATCGCGTCAAGGACTACCGCGCGGGCGAGCTCGAGGCGCGCTACCCGCGCCTGCAGGTCGAAGAGGACTGCTTCGTCAACTACGGTTTCGTGCCACGCGACTGGCTCGCGCTGCTGCACCCGCGCACGGCGCGGCGCGTGTGGGACGCGCCGACCCAGGCGCGCGCCGACGCGCTGCTCGCCGCCGTGCGCAGCCGCGGCGCCACGCACCCGAAGTCGCTGCTCGAGGAGTTCGCCCACCACGGCCGCATGGCCGGCTACTGGGGCGGCGAGCTCAACGTCAGCACCCAGCTGCTCGACGGCCTGCATTACCGCGGCCTGCTGCGCGTGAAGCGGCGCGACGCGGGCACGCGCGTCTACGAGGCCGTCGCGCACCCGCCGCAGGACGACGCGCCGGCCGCGCGGCGCGCGCGCGCGGACGGCCTGCTCGACCGCGTCGTCGCGCTCTACGCGCCGCTGCCGGCTGCGAGCCTCGGCTACCTGACGACCCTGCTCGGCTACGGCGCGCCGCAGCTGAAGGCCGAGGCGCGCGCGGCGGTCAAGGCCGCGAAGCAGCGCTACGCCCATGCGGTCGTCGACGGCGTGACCTGGTTCTGGCCGGCCGACGAGAACCCGGCCGCGGCGCGCCACCGCTGCGACGCGCGCCTGCGCCTGCTCGCGCCGTTCGACCCGGTGGTCTGGGACCGGCGCCGCTTCGAGCTGTTCTGGGGCTGGCCCTATCGCTTCGAGGCCTACACGCCGGCGGCGAAGCGCACGATGGGCCATTACGCGCTGCCGCTGCTATGGGGCGAGGAGATCCGCGGCTGGGCCAACCTGCGCGTCGACCGGGGTCGGCTGCACTGCGAGACCGGCTTCGTCGAAGGCCGGGCATTGCGCGGCGCCGCGTTCAAGGCCGCGCTCGCCGACGAGCTCGACGCGATGCGCGGGTTTCTCGGGCTCGCATAGCTGCTCAGGAGCGCTGCACCGCGCGCGCCGGGAAGCGCACCGTGAAGCGCGCGCCCGGGCCCTCGTGCTCGGCGAGGCCGCGGCGCGAGCGCGTCGCGTCGAGCAGCAGTTCGGCCTCGTGGGTCTCGGCGATCTCGCGCACGATCGCGAGGCCCAGGCCCGAGCCGTCGGTGTTGGTGCCGAGCGCGCGGTAGAAGGGCTGGAACACCTTCTCGCGCTCGGCCTCGGCGACGCCGGGGCCGGTGTCCTCGACCTGCAGCACGCTGACCTGGCCGAACGGGTCCTCGACGACGCGCACCGTGACGACGCCGCCGGCCGGCGTGTACAGCAGCGCGTTGTCGACGAGGTTGCGGATCAGCTCGCGCACGAGCAGCGGCTGGCCGAGCACGCGCAGCTGGGCCTGCTCGGCCGTCGGGCCTTCGTAGCCGAGGTCGAGGCGGCGCTCGAGCGCGCGCGGCACGAAGTCGCGCACGGTCTCGATCGCGAACTCGGCGAGGTTCAGTTCGCTGCGCCGCGCCGCGTGCTCGCGGTCCTCGGCGCGCGCCATCGCGAGCAGCTGGTTGACCATGTGCGCGGCGCGCTGGCTCGACAGCGCGATCTGGGCGAGCGAGCGGCTCAGCTCGGCCGGCTCGCTGCGGCCCTCGTCGATCTCGCGCTGGGCGAACTCGGCTTGCGTGCGCAGGCCCGCGAGCGGCGTCTTGAGCTGGTGCGCGGCGTCGGCGAGGAAATGCTTCTGCGTGCGGATCGACTGGTCGAGCCGGCCGAGCAGCTCGTTGATCGCGCCCACGAGCGGCGCGACCTCCTCGGGCACCTGGTGCTCGTCGATCGGCGACAGGTCGGCGCTGTCGCGCGAGCGGATACGCCGCTGCAGCTCGCCGAGCGGGGCGATGCCGCGCGCGAGCGCGAGCCACACGAGCAGCACGGTCAGCGGCAGGATCACGAACTCGGGCAGGATCACGCCCTTGATGATCTCGTTGGCGAGGCGGCGGCGCTTGGCCGTGGCCTCGGCGACCTGGACGAGCAGCCCGGCGCCGGCCGCGGCGGCCGGCGCGCGCGCGTCGGCCTGACCCTCGGGCAGCACGCGCAGCGAAGCGACGCGCACGCGCTCGCCGCCGACCTCGTCGTCGCGCCAGCGCATCTCGCCGACGCCACCGCCCGCGTCGTCGTCTGGCGGCGCGGCGAGGCGCGCGTCGCCGCTCAGCAGCGCGCCCTGCGGCGCGCGCACCTGGTAGAACACCGCGTCGCTCGGGTCGTCACGCAGGAAGGCGGCGGCCTCGGGCGCGAGCGCGTAGCGGCGCGCCTGCGCGGCGGCGTCGGCCGCGGCCTCAGGGTGCTGGGCGTCGGCCGCGGCCTGGGCCGCGACGCGCTGCGCGAGCGCGCGCGCCATCTCGCCGAGCTCGCGGTCGTAGGGTTTGTTCGCGATGCCCTGGGCGACGAGCCAGGTCAGCGCCACGCTGATCGGCCAGATCAGCAGCAGCGGCGCGAGCATCCAGTCGAGGATCTCGCCGAACAGCGAGCGCTGCGCTTTCGCGGCCATCAGCCCGGGATCTTCTCGAGGCAGTAGCCGAGGCCGCGCACCGTCGCGATGCGCACCGGGCCCTGCTCGATCTTCTTGCGCAGGCGGTGGATATAGACCTCGATCGCGTTGTTCGAGACCTCCTCGCCCCATTCGCACAGGCGCTCGACGAGCTGGTCCTTGCTGACGAGGCGGCCCGCGCGCTGCAGCAGCACCTCGAGCAGCGAGAGCTCGCGCGCCGACAGCTCGACCATCTGCTCGTTGATGTAGACGACGCGGCCGCCCGAGTCGAACGCGAGCGGGCCGTGGCGGATCACGCTCGTCGCGGTGCCGAGGCCGCGGCGCGTGAGCGCGCGCACGCGCGCCTCGAGCTCCTGCAGCGAGAAGGGCTTGGCCATGTAGTCGTCGGCGCCATGGTCGAGGCCCTTGACGCGCTCCTCGATGCTGTCGGCCGCCGTGAGGATCAGCACCGGCACGCTCGAACCGCGGCCGCGCAGGCGCTTGAGCACGTCGAGCCCGTGCAGGCGCGGCAGGCCGAGGTCGAGGATCACGAGGTCGAACTCGTGGGCGGCGAGCGCGGCGTCGGCCTCGCTGCCGCTCGACACCTGGTCGACCGCGTAGCCCGACGCGCGCAGCGCGCGCAGCAGGCCGTCGGCCAGGACCTGGTCGTCTTCGGCTATCAGGATTCGCATGCTTGTCCTTCGTTGTCCCTGTCATTCTAGAAAGGCGGCGATCGCGGGTTTGCACCCGAATTTGCCTGGCTCATCTGGTGAGCCACCACCCCCCCTAGGATCGGCTTGCCAATCGTTCGCAGCGCGCTACTGTCATCTCTAGGCAGAAAACGCTGCGCAGACCACTGTACAAATATACAGATTCCGCGATAATCGCGCCGACCTCACAGGAGAACCTCATGGACGCCCCCGTCAAAGCCCTCAACACCGAAAAAGCCAAGGCCCTGCAGGCCGCGCTGGCCCAGATCGAAAAGCAGTTCGGCAAGGGCTCGATCATGCGCCTCGGCGAGGGCGAGGCGATCGAGGACATCCAGGTCGTCTCGACCGGTTCGCTGGGCCTCGACGTCGCGCTCGGCGTCGGCGGCCTGCCGCGCGGCCGCGTGATCGAGATCTACGGCCCCGAGTCCTCGGGCAAGACCACGCTGACGCTGCAGGTCATCGCCGAGATGCAGAAGCTCCAGGGCACCTGCGCGTTCATCGACGCCGAGCACGCGCTCGACGTCCAGTACGCGGCCAAGCTCGGCGTGAACCTGCCCGACCTGCTGATCAGCCAGCCCGACACCGGCGAGCAGGCGCTCGAGATCGTCGACGCGCTCGTGCGCTCGGGCTCGGTCGACCTGATCGTGATCGACTCGGTCGCGGCGCTGACGCCCAAGGCCGAGCTCGAGGGCGAGATGGGCGACGCGCTGCCGGGCCTGCAGGCCCGCCTGATGAGCCAGGCGCTGCGCAAGCTGACCGCGACGATCAAGAAGACCAACTGCACGGTCATCTTCATCAACCAGATCCGCATGAAGATCGGCGTGATGTTCGGCAGCCCCGAGACCACGACGGGCGGCAACGCGCTGAAGTTCTACGCCTCGGTGCGCCTCGACATCCGCCGCATCGGCTCGATCAAGAAGGGCGAGGAAGTGATCGGCTCCGAGACCAAGGTCAAGGTCGTCAAGAACAAGGTCAGCCCGCCGTTCAAGACCGCCGAGTTCGACATCCTCTACGGCGAGGGCATCAGCCGCGAGGGCGAGATCGTCGACATGGGCGTGATCGCCAAGGTCGTCGACAAGTCCGGCGCCTGGTACGCGTACAACGGCGAGAAGATCGGCCAGGGCAAGGACAACTCGCGCGAGTTCCTGCGCGAGAACCCCGAGCTCGCGCGCGAGATTGAAAATCGCATCCGCGAATCGCTCGGTGTGGCCCCGATCGGCGCCAGCCCGGCCGAAGAATGAGCCCGGATGCGATTTCGGCGCAGGCTCATGCACGCGCAGCGTGCGTGAAGGCCGCCGCGCGGCCGGGCCGGAGCCAAAACAAGATCCGCGAGGCGCTCGACTGAACCGACCCCGCCATGGCCGGCCCCCTGTCCTTGAAGGCCCGCGCGGTCGCGCTGCTCGCCCAGCGCGAGCACGGCGCGGCCGAGCTGCGCCGCAAGCTGCTGCGGATCGCGCGCGAACGCGCGCGGGCCGCCCTGGCCGAAGCGGCGGACACGACACCCGAAGCCGCCACCGCAACCGACCCGGCCGAGCCACCCGACCCGAGCGAGGACGTCGACGCCCTGCTCGCCTGGCTCCAGGCCCAGGGCTATCTCGACGAAACCCGCTTCGTCGAGTCGCGCGTGCACGCGCGCGCCGCGCGCTTCGGCACCGCACGCATCAGCCAGGAGCTCGCGCGCCACGGCCTGGCCCTGCCGGCCGAGCAGCAGGCCGCGCTCAAGGCCGGCGAGTTCGAGCGCGCGCGCCTGATCTGGCAGCGCAAGTTCGGCGCCGCGCCGCCCGCGGACGCCGCGGCGCGCGCGCGCCAGGCGCGTTTTCTCGCCGGACGCGGCTTCTCGGGCGAGGTCGTGCGGCGCCTGCTGCGCGGCGGCCACGACGAATTGGGCGGTGATGAATAGTGCCCGCAATCGCACCGCGGCACGGCGGCGGCGGGCCCGCCGCCAAGCCCGCTGCGCCGCAACATGCTAGAGTGCCGCCCTGCGTAAACCCCTAGGCTGACGGGACTCCGCCCCCCGCCTCGGCAGCGCGCGCCCGCGTCTTTCGCCTTCGTCCATGCCCTTTCCCTTCGCCTCGAACCCGCGTCGCCTGATGCACCGCCGTGCCATCGACGTGCAGGTGTTCGCGCGCGAGGACGGCCGCTTCGACGTCGAAGCGCGCCTGATCGACACGAAGACGCGCGAGGTCGTCGTCGGCGGCGCGCCGCGCGCGGCCGGCGACCCGCTGCACGAGATGGTGCTCGGGCTCGTCATCGACGCCGAGCTCACTATCCACGCGGCCGGCTCGGCCACGCTCGCGATGCCCTACTCGAGCCAGTGCGAACAGCATGGCGACGCCTACGCCCAGCTCGCCGGCCTGAACCTGCTGCACGGCTTTCGCGCCGCGGCCAAGCAGCGCCTCGCCGGCACGCGCGGCTGCACCCACCTGACCGAGCTGTGCAACGTCCTGCCGACGGCCGTGATCCAGGCCCTCGCCGGCGAGGTGCTCGACACCCAGGAAGGCGCCGACCGCGCCGCCGCGGCGTCGGACCTGCCGCCGTTCCAGCTCGACCGTTGCCACGCGCTGCGCCGCGACGGCCCGGTCGTGCAAGCCCATTACCCCCGCTGGTACCGCCCGGCCACCCCGGCCGACGCGGTGCCTCCTTCCGCATCCTGACCATACCCACAGCAAGCGAGACCCCCTATGAAGATTCATGAGTACCAGGGCAAGGAAATCCTGCGCCAGTTCGGCGTGCCCGTGCCCCGCGGCATTCCGGCCTTCACCGTCCAGGAAGCCGTCGAGGCCGCGCAGAAGCTCGGCGGCCCGGTCTGGGTGGTCAAGGCGCAGATCCACGCGGGCGGCCGCGGCAAGGGCGGCGGCGTCAAGCTCGCGCGCTCGCTCGACGACGTCAAGGCCCTGTCCGAGCAGATCCTCGGCATGCAGCTGGTCACGCACCAGACCGGCCCGGAAGGCCAGAAGGTCCGCCGCCTGTACATCGAAGACGGCGCCGACATCAAGAAAGAGCTCTACGTCTCGCTCGTGACCGACCGCGGCACGCAGAAGGTCGCGTTCATCGCGTCGAGCGAAGGCGGCATGGACATCGAGGAAGTCGCCCACTCGACGCCCGAGAAGATCATCACCGAGATGATCGACCCGCTGACCGGCCTGACGCCCGAGCAGAGCAGGAAGATCGCCGCGGCGATCGGCCTGAGCGGCCACTCGGTCGACCAGGCCGTCGACCTGTTCGCCAAGCTCTACAAGTGCTACATGGACACCGACGCGTCGCTCGTCGAGATCAACCCGCTGAACTGCGACAGCCAGGGCAACCTGATCGCCCTCGACGCGAAGTTCAACTTCGACGCGAACGCGCTGTTCCGCCACCCCGAGATCGTCGCCTACCGCGACCTCGACGAGGAAGACCCGGCCGAGATCGAGGCCAGCAAGTTCGACCTCGCCTACATCTCGCTCGACGGCAATATCGGCTGCCTCGTGAACGGCGCCGGCCTGGCCATGGCGACCATGGACACGATCAAGCTGTTCGGCGGCGAGCCGGCGAACTTCCTCGACGTCGGCGGCGGCGCCACGGCCGAGAAGGTCACCGAGGCCTTCAAGATCATGCTCAAGAACAAGGCCGTCAAGGGCATCCTGGTCAACATCTTCGGCGGCATCATGAAGTGCGACACCATCGCCGAGGGCGTGATCACGGCCTGCAAGGCCGTGAACCTGTCGGTGCCGCTGGTCGTGCGCATGAAGGGCACGAACGAGGACCTCGGCAAGAAGATGCTGGCCGAATCGGGCCTGCCGATCATCTCGGCCGACACCATGGCCGAAGCCGCGACCAAGATCGTCGCCGCCGTCAAGTAATCGCCGCCAAGGAATAGAACATGAGCATCTACATCAACAAGGACACCAAGGTCATCACCCAGGGCATCACGGGCAAGACCGGTCAGTTCCACACCCTCGGCTGCCAGGCCTACGCCAACGGCAAGAACGCGTTCGTCGCCGGCGTGAACCCGAAGAAGGCCGGCGAGAAGTTCTCCGACATTCCCATCTACGGTACCGTCAAGGAAGCCGCGGCCCAGACCGGCGCGACCGTCTCGGTGATCTACGTGCCGCCGGCCGGCGCCGCCGCGGCGATCTGGGAGGCCGTCGAGGCCGACCTCGACCTCGCGATCTGCATCACCGAAGGCATCCCGGTCCGCGACATGCTCGAGGTCCGCAACAAGATGAAGGCCAAGGAGGCTGCCGGCGGCAAGAAGACGCTGCTGCTGGGCCCCAACTGCCCGGGCCTGATCACGCCCGACGAGATCAAGATCGGCATCATGCCCGGCCACATCCACCGCAAGGGCCGCATCGGCGTGGTCTCGCGCTCGGGCACGCTGACCTATGAAGCGGTTGCGCAGCTGACCGAGATCGGCCTCGGCCAGTCTTCGGCCGTGGGCATCGGCGGCGACCCGATCAACGGCCTCAAGCACATCGACGTGATGAAGGCCTTCAACGACGACCCGGACACCGACGCCGTGATCATGATCGGCGAGATCGGCGGCCCCGACGAGGCCGAAGCCGCGCGCTGGTGCAAGGCCAACATGAAGAAGCCGATCGTCGGCTTCATCGCGGGCGTCACCGCTCCCCCGGGCAAGCGCATGGGCCACGCCGGCGCGCTGATCTCGGGCGGCGCCGACACCGCCGACGCGAAGCTCGCGATCATGGAAGAGTGCGGCTTCACGGTCACGCGCAACCCGTCGGAGATGGGCCGCCTGCTCAAGGGTCTGCTCTAAGGCACTCCCAGCCGGACTCGCATAAGCCGCCCTCCGGGGCGGCTTTTTTTTGCGACACTCGGCCGCCATGGACTGGCTGAGCTCGACGTTCTGGATCGCCGTGCTCGAGATCGTCTGGGTCAACGTCCTGCTGTCGGGCGACAACGCGGTCGTGATCGCGCTCGCCGCGCGCGGCCTCGACGCGCGACTCCAGCGCGCCGCCGTCGTCGGCGGGAGCGCGGCCGCGATCGCGCTGCGCGTGCTGCTCACGCTCGGCGCCGTCGCCCTGCTCGAGCGGCCCTGGCTCAAGCTCACGGGCGGCCTGCTGCTGCTGGGCGTCGCCGTGCAGCTGCGCCGCGGCGACGTCGCGCGCGACGCCGCGCGGCCGGCCGACGCGTCGGTCTGGGCCGCGGTGCGCACCGTCCTCGTCGCCGACCTCGTGATGAGTCTCGACAACGTGCTCGCCGTCGCGGCCGCCGCGGCGAGCGCGCCGGCGCCGCTGCGCACGCCGCTGCTCTTCGTCGGGCTCGGCCTGTCGATCCCCTTGATCGCGTTCGGCAGCACGCTGCTGCTGCGCGTGATGGAGCGCGTGCCCTTGCTCGTCACGCTCGGCGCGGCGCTGCTCGGCTGGGTCGCGGGACGCATGGTCGCAGCCGACGCGGGCCTCGCCGAACTGCCCGCTTGGCTCGGTGCGCCGCCCGGCCCGGCGGCGACCGACGCGCCCGGGCGCGCGCTGGCCGCCGGACTCGCGGGCGCCTCGCTCGTGCTGCTGGCCGGCCGCTGGCCGCCCCGGCCCTAAGATCGCGCCATGTCCAAGCCCCCTTCTCTGTGGCGCCGCCTGCTCGGCGACAAGAAGACCGACAGCGCGCCGAGCGGGCTCGCGCGCTACCGCCGCGAACGCCTGCTCGGCCAGGGCTCGATGGGCGAGGTCTGGCTCGCGACCGACCTCGAGACCGGCGCGCCGGTCGCGCTCAAGCAGCTCGCGCTGCAGCGCGAGTTCTCCCCCGAGGACCGCGCCGACGTGCGCGCGCGCTTCATGCGCGAGGCCGCCGCGGCCGCCCATCTGCGCCACCCCGACATCCTCGAGATCCGCGCGACCGGCGAAGCCGGCGAGGACGCGTGGATCGTCATGGAGTACGTGCGCGGACACGACCTCAGCCACTACAGCCGCGCCGGCCACCTGCTGCCGGTGCCCGCCGCGATCCGCCTCGGCATCCGCCTCGCGCGCGCGCTCGGCCACGCCCACGCCCAGGGCGTCGTGCACCGCGACATCAAGCCGGCCAACGTGATGTACGACCGCGCGAGCGACACGCTCAAGGTCATGGACTTCGGCATCGCGCGCCTCGCCGACGGCAGCCGCACGCGCACCGGCCTCGTGCTCGGCACGCCCTCGTTCATGTCGCCCGAGCAGCTTGCGGGCCTGAGCGTCGACGGCCGCAGCGACTTGTACTCGCTCGGCGTGCTGCTCTACCAGCTGCTGACCGGCCAGCTGCCGCACCAGGCCGAGTCGATGGCCCGGCTGATGCAGGCGATCGCCAAGCAGCCGCCGCCCGACGTGCGCCATTTCCGGCCCGAGCTGCCCGAGGCGCTCGCGCTCGTGCTCGCGCTCGCGCTCGAAAAGCACCCGGACCTGCGCTACCGCACCGGCGAACAGCTCGCCGGCGACCTCCAAGCCGTGCTCGACCAGGGCCTGCCGGCCGGGCTCGACGTCGACTTCGATGTGGCGCCGCACGCACCAAGCCCCCACGAAGCCCCGCCAACTGTGGACGCTTTCGCACTTACGCAGCGGCTCGACGCGAAGGAAGCAGGGCAAAATCCGCCGACGCCCCCAGCCCGCCCGCATAAAGAGACATGAGCCTGGAGATCTTTCACGCCACCGACGTCGGCCGCACACGCGACAACAACGAGGACGCGGTGGCCGTGGACGAATCGGTCGGCCTGGCGGTGCTCGCCGACGGCATGGGCGGCTACAACGCCGGCGAGGTCGCGAGCCAGATGCTCACGAGCTTCATCAGCGCCGAGCTCGGCCGCTGGCTCAAGGACGCGGGCGCCGGCGCGAGCGCCGGCGACGTCAGGCGCGCGATGGACATCTGCGTGGACAACGCGAACCGCGCGATTTTCAACGCCGCGAACACCAACCCGCGCTACGCGGGCATGGGCACGACGCTCGTGCTCGGCGTGTTCCGCGACGAGGGCCTGCTGCTCGGCCATGTCGGCGATTCGCGCGCCTACCGGCTGCGCGCCGGCCAGCTCGTGCAGATCACGCGCGACCATTCGCTGCTGCAGGAACAGATCGACGCGGGCCTGCTGACGGCCGAGGAAGCCGCCTACTCGAACAACAAGAACCTCGTCACGCGCGCCGTCGGCGTCGAGGACACCGTCATGCTCGAGCAGCATCTGCACGAGACCCAGCCCGGCGACCTGTACCTGTTCTGCTCGGACGGCCTGTCCGACATGCTCGACGAAAGCTCGATCCGGCAGTTGCTTCAGAACCACCCTGGCCTGCCGCAAGCCGCCCAGGCCTTGATCGATGCGGCCAACGAGATGGGCGGCCGGGATAATATCGCGATCGTGCTGGCACGCGTCGAAGGTCGCGTCAAGCCGGAGGGCCGCCCGTGGTGGCCTTTCGGCCGCCGCTGAACCCAACGCATCCAAAAATAAGGACCGAGGTCAAGCATGGGCAAACTGGTCGTTTCGCTCGACGGCGTGGTGATCAAGGAAGTGCAGCTCACCAAGGACAAGACGACCCTGGGTCGGCGTCCTTACAACGACATCGTCATCGACAACCTCGCCGTCAGCGGCGAGCACGCGGTGCTGCAGATGGTGGGCGCCGACGTCTTCATCGAGGACCTCAACTCGACCAACGGCACGTACATCAACGGCAAGGCGATCAAGAAGCAGCTGCTCGCGAACAACGACGTCGTCGAGGTCGGCAAGTACAAGATCAAGTACCTGGTCGAGGACGCCGCCGACTACGAGAAGACCATGATCCTCAAGCCGGGCACGAGCCCGCTGGCCACGGCCGCGGCGAGCGCGGCCGGCACGCCCTCGGGCTTCGGCCTGCCGTCGGCGTTCGGCGGCCTGCCCCCGGTCGCGAGCGCGCTGCCGGCGTCGATCAAGGTGCTCACGGGCGCCGCGGCCGGCCGCGAGGTCAGCCTGACCAAGGTCGTCACGACGGTCGGCAAGCCCGGCGTCCAGGTCGCGTCGATCACGAAGCGTCCGAGCGGCTATGTGTTCGCCCATGTCGAGGGCTCGGCGCGGCCGATGGTCAACGGCGTGCCGCTGACCGGCGAGTCGGTCGGCCTCAGGAGCGGCGACCTGATCGAGCTCGCCGGCACACAGATGCAGTTCATCCAGGGCTGAGCCGGCACCGAGGACAGGCCCTGCGGCCTGTCCGACGGCCGGCGAAGGACCGATCGCGTCTCGCGCGATCGGGCTGGGCGGCAGTTCGTGGACCGATCGCGTCTCGCGCGATCGGGCTGGGCGTCCACTTGCGTCGCCCGCGCAACGCGGCGGCCGTGACGCAAATCACGGCATGCGCGGCGCGGGGCCTTTGTCCTCTGCTACGGGGGACAAGACCGGCAATCCTGCCTTTCCAGCGCCCGCGCGCCTGCATACATTGGGTCCAAGACGCCGCGCAACTGGGCGCGGCATGGCCAGCATCACGACCCTCACCGACATGAAAATCCGCGTCCTGGGCTGTTCCGGCGCCATTGCGGCCGGCTACAAGACCACCGCCTTCCTCGTCGACGAGCACATCCTCGTCGACGCCGGCACCGGGGTCGGCGACCTGCCGCTCGAGGCCCTCGCGCGCATCGACCATATCCTCGTCAGCCACGCCCACCTCGACCATGTGCTGTCGATCCCGCTGCTGGCCGACTCGGTGCTGCGCCTGCGCGAGCAGGCCGGCCGCCCGCCGATCCAGGTTCACGCCCTGCCCGCGACGCTCGAGGCGCTGCGCCGCCACCTGTTCAACGGCGTGATCTGGCCCGACTTCACGCGCCTGCCGAGCGCGGCCGCGCCGGTGCTGCGCTTCCACCCGATCGAGATCGGCCAGCGCTTCGTCGTCGGCGGCCGCACGGTCGAGGCGCTCAGCGCCGTGCACACGGTGCCGGCCTGCGGCTTCGCGATCGACGCCGGCCCGGAGAGCGGCCACGCCCATTGGGTCTTCACCGGCGACACCGCGCCGAACCCGGCGCTGTGGCGCCGCCTCGCCGAGCTCAAGGTCGGCCAGCTCGTCATCGAATGCGCGTTCAGCGACGACGAGCACGCGCTCGCGCTGATCAGCCGCCACCTGTCGCCGGCCCAGCTCGGCCAGGAGCTCGAGCAGCTCGGCCAGCCGGCCGACGTCTACATCACGCATATCAAGCCCGGCGAGATCCGCGCCGTGATGGCCGGCATCGACGGCCTCGCGAGCCGGCACCGCCTGCTTTCGCTCGAGGCCGGCCAGGTGCTCGAGCTCTGAACAGCCGTCCGGGCCGGCCGCGGCCTGACAAAAAATGTCAGTCGGCCGGGTCTTGTCGGATACCAACGCTTGCAACTGACCAAAATCGTCAACCCCGGCCCCGCGACCCCCGGCGATTCGTGACCCAGCGCACGTTTTGGCGCAGAGTTCAAGCTGGCACGCCCCCTGCATTCAGGGGGAGTGTCCCCTCCCCCCACCTGTCCCCACCACTTGGAGATTTGTTATGAAGAAGAGCGTGCAAAAGGGTTTCACCCTGATCGAACTGATGATCGTCGTCGCCATCATCGGCATCCTGGCCGCCGTGGCGATCCCGCAGTACAAGGACTACACCATCAAGGCCAAGGTCGGTAACGCCCTGTCCTCCGTCGACACGATCAAGGCCGCGATCGCGGTCTGCATCCAGGAAAACGGCGGCTCGGCCGCCAACTGCGCCGGCGGCGGCACCGGCGGCGTCCCGGTGGACAACTCGTTCAAGGTGACCAATGAAGTCTCGGGCATCACGACCGACACCTCGGGCAACATCACGGCGACGCTGGCCTCCGGTGTCGGCGTCGGCAGCGGCCAGACCATCAAGTGGTCGCCGAACATCGGCACCTCGTCGGTGACCTGGGCCATCACGACCACGGTGCCGCAGGCGAGCTACCCGACCGTCTACGCGGCCATCATGAAGAACTCGGCGTCCTGATCGGACTTCACCCCGAGAACAAGAGAGCTCGCCCGCGAGCTCTCTTTTTTTGTCCATTCGCGCCGCCATGACGCCTTCGCAGCAAAAACTCGTCGCCCCCCTGCTCGCGGCCTGTGCGGTCGCCGGCCTGTGGCTGCTCACCCAGCCCTATGTCGGCCTGCGCCACGACGCCATCCTGTACCTGGCGCAGGCCATGAGGGTCAGCCGCCCGGAGCAGTTCGCGCACGACCTGTTCTTCGCCTACGGGTCGCAGGACAGCCTGTCGGTCTATTCGCTGATCTTCGGCGTCGTCTTCAAGTACGCGGAGATCTGGCCGACCCAGCCGATCCTCCTCGTCGCCGCGCACGCCGCGTTCCTTGCCGCGCTGTGGCGCCTGCTGCCTGCCGGACTGGCGGCGCGCGAGCGCTGGCTCGGCATGGCCGCGATCGCCTTGCTGCGCCCCGCCTACGGCGGGTTGTCGATCTTCTGCTTCTGCGAACCGTTCCTGACCGCGCGCACGCTCGCGGAACCCCTCGCGCTGTGGGCCCTCGTCGCCGGCCTCGACGGCCGCCAGCTGCGCGCCTGGGCGCTCGTGGCCGCGGCCGCGGCCCTGCATCCGTTGATGGCCCTGCCCGTCGCGGCGACGCTCTGGCTGATGGCGGTCGCGCGCGACCGACGCTGGCTGGGCCTGCTGCTGCTCGCGCTCCCGCTCGCGGGTCTTGCGTGGCGCCACGTGCCGCCGTTCGACGCGCTGTTGCGGACCTATCCGGACTGGTGGTGGCGCGAGGTCACCAAGGTCAACGAGCAGGTGCTCGTCGGCCAGTGGGTCGCCGCCGACTGGGCGTCGATCGCGACCGACATGCTGCTGCTCGTCGGCGCCCAGTCGCTGCTCTACCGCCAGCAGGCGGGCGCGCGCACGACCTTCTTCATCGGCGCCTTGCTGATCGCCTGCCTCGGCCTCGTCGGCCTCTCGGTGCTCGGCTCGCAGCTGCTCCACGACGAATTGCTCACGCAGTTGCAGCTCTGGCGCGGCCTGTGGCTGGTGCGCGCGCTGTCGATCGCGCTCACGCCCGCCGTGCTGCTCCTGATCTGGCGCAGCGGCCCGCTCGGTCCGGCGACGGCCGCGAGCGTCGGCGTGGCGCTGGGCCTGGCGAACCTGCACTGGCCGACGACCTGGCCAGCCCTGGGCTGGCCTGTGCTGCACCTGTACCTTTGGCGCACCCGGCGCCCGGTGTCGGCCGTCTTCCGGCGCCTGAGCCTGATCGCGTCGAGCGCCGCGCTGCTCGCCGTCGGCGGCACCGACCTTGTCGACATCCTCGCGCTGCCGAGCGACGAAAACTACATCCTCAACTACAGCGGGCTCGGCGTCGCCCTGGTGTCGATGGCGCTGCCGGTGCTGGCCGCGCTCGCCTGGGTCTGGAGAGGATTCGAGCCGGGGCCGGCGGAGGGCGTACGCACCCCTCGGCTCGCGGCGGTGCTCGCGCTGGTCCTGTTGCTGGCCGGCGCCCTCGAATGGGATCGACGCACGCCGTTCATGCGCTTTCTCGAAAGCCACCTGCACAGCCCTCACCCTTTCGAGGCGCTGATCCCCGAGCAGGCCCAGGTCTATTGGGACGACAGCCTCGCGGCCACCTGGTTCGTCGCCAAGCGGCCCAGCTATTTCGCGCGCCCGCAGGGCGCCGGCCTGCTGTTCAACGAGGGGACGGCCGTCGAGTTCGCGCGGCGGCGCAAATTCTTCCAACCGCTGATGGACCGACGCGGAACTTGCGAAGGCTTGAGCATCATCCTGGGCAAGCCACCCGACGGCGCCGCCGCCTGCGATACCTTGGACGAGACGGAAGTCACGAAGATTTGCAAGACAGCCCGCGACCTTGCCTATATCGTCAGCAGCGAGCGTTTGACCCAGCCGGCAAGCGCCACCTGGCAAGTTCCCGACGATCCCGGCGCCCATCGAACCCTGCACCTCTATGACTGCGCAAACTTCCGCTGACTCACGGTCCGCACACCGCATGCTCCGCGAGCTGCTCGGCTACCTGGCGTGCAGCGCCCTCGCGCTCGTGCTCGACACCGGCACGCTGATGCTGGCGCTGCGCTGTGGTGCCTCGGTGCCGCTGGCGGCCGCGCTCGGTTTCTTCGTCGGCGTGAGCTGCACCTACGTGTGCAGCGTGCTTTTCGTGTTCAAGGCCCACCGGGTCAAGGACCGCGCGACCGAGTTCGCGCTGTTCGTCGGCATCGGCGCGGCCGGCCTGCTGCTCACCGAGGCGCTGCTGTGGCTGCTGATCGAGCGCTTCGGCCTCGCGCCGCTGCCGGCCAAGCTCGCGACGGCCTGCCTCGTCTTCGCCTTCAACTTCGGCGCCCGCAAGATCATGCTGTTCAGCGCGGCCAAACCCAAGCGTGTCGCCGACAGCCGTCTGGAACCCCTCGCATGAGCGACCCCGTCATCATCATCGGCGCCGGCCCGGCCGGCCTGACCGCCGGCCTCGAACTGCTGCGCGCCGGCTGGTCCGGCGTGACCATCCTCGAGGCGAGCCAGGACATCGGCGGCCTGTCCAAGACCGTCAACCACAAGGGCAACCGCATCGACATCGGCGGCCACCGCTTCTTCTCGAAGTCCGACTGGGTGATGGACTGGTGGCGCCAGATGCTGCCGGTCGCGCTGCCCGAGGGCGCCGGCGACGAGCAGGCCTGGCGCCTGGCCTACCAGGGCAGCAGCGCGCTGATCGGGCGCGAGCGCATCAGCGCGCGCGAGTCCGACGAGCAGGTGCTGATGATCCGCAACCGCCTGTCGCGCATCTACTTCGGCGGCAACTTCTTCGACTACCCGCTCAAGCCCGGCCTCGACATGGCGCGCAAGATGGGCCTGGCGCGCTGCCTGCAGTTCGC
>JAFAMW010000049.1 GCA_019232985.1 Roseateles sp.
GATGCCGTCGATGGTCTCGTTGGTGCAGACGTGGACGTAGTCGGCGCCTTCGCGCAGTTGCCACTGCGACACGGGCTTGAAGCCTTCCGCCGCGATCTGTACGTCGGCATAACGACGGGCCTCGACGGCGGACTTCTTCGACCAGGAGCCGGTGACAACGACGTCGACCTTGCCGGCGCTGGCCAGGTTCATCGGCAGGATCGCGTTCTCACCGAGACCGCCGCCCTGCATGAACAGGATGCGGAACTCGGGCGGCACCGAGAGCAGTGCACGTAAGCAGGCCTCGGCGTCCTCGTAGATCGAGATGAACTCGCGGCCGCGATGGCTCATCTCCATCACGCTCATGCCGCTGCCGTGCCAGTCCAGCATCTCCGCCGCGGCCTGGCGCAGCACCTCCTCGGGGAGGACGGCGGGTCCGGCGGAGAAGTTGAACGGGCGGCTCATCGAGCGAACTGCTGCCTTCTGGGGTTTACTTCTTGGCCGGGGCGCTGGCGGGGGCGCTGGCAGGGGCGGCGGCCGGCTTCACGCCGAGCTGCTTCGCCATGTCGAGCTGCAGGGTCTTGAAGTGCGCCTCGAGCGTCGGGCCGTTGTCGGCCATCAGCTTCTGGGCCAGCGCGTTCTGCAGCTCGCCGCCGAATTCGCCGAACTTCTTGCTCGCCGGCGACTTCAGGAACGCGACGACCTGGCGCAGCTCGTCCTCGCTGAAGCGCTCGTTGATCAGCGGCGCGGTGAGGGTCGGCTGGAGCTTGTCGGCCTGGGCCGCGAGCATGTCGCCGTTGGTCTGGGCGAACTGCTTGACCTCGGCCTCGATCGCCTGAGCGACGGCCTGGCGCTTGTCGGCCGGGACGTTCTGCAGCGCCTGGCCGGCGCCCTGCATCAGCGGCTGCAGCGGGCGCTGCACGACCGCGCGCGCGACGGCTTCGACGCCGGGCTTTTGCAGCGCGATCAGCTCGTTGATCAGGGCCTGCTTGGCCGGCGACGGCGGCGCGACGGCGGCGGCCGAGGCCGCGGCGGCCGGCTTCGACGCCTGCGCGAGGGCCAGGGGCGCGCTGGCGACGAGGCCGGCGGCGAGCAGCAGCTTGAGCTGGTTCTTCAAGTTCATTCCTTGGTGGTGGAGTCGTCGGACGGCGCGTCGCCGGCCTCGCTTGCGTCGGCGGCGTCGCCCGCGTCATTTTCGACGATGCGCTGCAGGCCCGAGAGCTTCGCGCCGTCGTCCAGCGCGATCAGCGTCACGCCCTGGGTCGCGCGGCCGAGCTCGCGGATCTCGGCGACGCGGGTGCGCACGAGCACGCCCTTGTCGGTGATCAGCATGATCTCGTCGTCGGCGTGGACCAGGGTCGCGGCGACGACGCGGCCGTTGCGCTCGCTCTGCTGGATCGCGATCATGCCCTTGGTGCCGCGGCCGTGGCGCGTGTACTCGGCGATCGCGGTGCGCTTGCCGAAGCCGTTCTCGGTGGCCGTCAGCACGCTCTGCGTCTCGTCCTCGGCGACGAGCATCGCGATCAGGCGCTGGTCGGGCTCGAGCATCATGCCGCGCACGCCGCGCGCGGTGCGGCCCATCGGACGCACGTCGTCCTCGTCGAAGCGCACGGCCTTGCCGCCGTCGCTGAACAGCATCACGTCGTGCTTGCCGTCGGTCAGCGCCGCGCCGATCAGGTGGTCGCCCGCGTCGAGGTCGACGGCGATGATGCCGGCCTTGCGCGGGTTGCTGAAGTCCTTCAGCGAGGTCTTCTTGACCGTGCCCATGGCCGTCGCCATGAAGATGAAGTGGTCCTCGGGGAAGGCGCGGAACTCGCCGGTCAGCGGCAGCACGACGGTGATCTTCTCGTCCTGCTGGAGGGGGAACATGTTGACGATGGGCTTGCCGCGCGAGTTGCGCGAGCCCTGCGGCACTTCCCAGACCTTGAGCCAGTAGACGCGGCCGCGGTTCGAGAAGCACAGGATCCAGTCGTGCGTGTTCGCGATGAACAGCTGGTCGATCCAGTCGTCTTCCTTGGTCTGCGTCGCCTGCTTGCCGCGGCCACCGCGGCGCTGCGCGCGGTACTCGGACAGCGCCTGGCTCTTGATATAGCCGGTGTGCGACAGCGTCACGACCATGTCGGTCGGCGTGATCAGGTCCTCGGTGCCGAGCTCCTGGGCGTTGTGCTCGATCAGGCTGCGGCGGCTGCCTGCCTTGGTCTGGCCGAACTCCTGGCGCAGCGCGATCAGCTCCTCGCCGATGATCACCGTGACGCGCTCGGGCTTGGCGAGGATGTCGAGCAGATCGGCGATCTGCGCCATGACTTCCTTGTACTCGCCGACGATCTTGTCCTGCTCGAGGCCGGTCAGGCGCTGCAGGCGCATCTGCAGGATCTCGCCGGCCTGGTCTTCCGACAGGCGGTACAGGCCGTCCGGCTGCATGCCGAGCTCGGCCGCGAGGCCCTCGGGGCGGTAGGCTGCGCTGCCGCCCTCGGCGCGCGCGAGCATCTCGCGCACGAGCGAGGAGTCCCAGCTCTTGCTCATCAGCGCGGCCTTCGCGACCGGCGGCGTCGGCGAGTTCTTGATCGTCTCGATGAACTCGTCGATGTTGGCGAGCGCGACGGCCAGGCCCTCGAGCACATGGCCGCGGTCGCGCGCCTTGCGCAGTTCGAAGATGGTGCGGCGCGTGACGACTTCGCGGCGGTGCTCGAGGAACACCGTGACGAGGTCCTTGAGGTTGCAGAGCTTGGGCTGGCCGTCGACGAGCGCGACCATGTTCATGCCGAAGCTGTCCTGCAGCTGGGTCTGCTTGTAGAGGTTGTTGAGGACGACCTCGGGCACCTCGCCGCGCTTGAGCTCGATCACGACGCGCATGCCGGACTTGTCCGACTCGTCCTGGATATGGCTGATGCCTTCGAGCTTCTTCTCGTGGACGAGCTCGGCGATGCGCTCGAGCAGCGTCTTCTTGTTCACCTGGTACGGGATCTCGTCGACGATGATCGCCTGGCGCGAGCCGCGGTCGAGGTCTTCGAAGTGGACCTTCGCGCGCATCACGATCTTGCCGCGGCCGGTGCGGTAGCCGTCGCGCACGCCCGAGACGCCGTAGATGATGCCGGCGGTCGGGAAGTCGGGCGCGGGGATGATCTCCATCAGCTCGTCGATCGAGCAGTCGGGGTTCTTCAGCGCGTGCAGGCAGGCGTCGACGACCTCGTTGAGGTTGTGCGGCGGGATGTTCGTCGCCATGCCGACGGCGATGCCGGTCGAGCCGTTGATCAGCAGGTTCGGCAGGCGCGTCGGCAGGACCAGCGGTTCCTGGTGGCTGCCGTCGTAGTTGGGCCCGAAGTCGACCGTCTCGCGGTCGATGTCGGCGAGCATCTCGTGGGCGATCTTGTCGAGGCGGATTTCGGTGTAGCGCATCGCCGCGGCGTTGTCGCCGTCGATCGAGCCGAAATTGCCCTGGCCGTCGATCAGCATGTGGCGCAGGCTGAACGGCTGTGCCATGCGGACGATGGTGTCGTAAATAGCCGAATCGCCGTGTGGGTGATATTTACCCATCGTTTCACCCACGGCCTGCGCAGACTTGCGGTACTTGGCGTTGTAGGTGTTGCCCATCTCGTTCATCGCGTAGAGCACGCGGCGATGGACCGGCTTGAGGCCGTCGCGCGCGTCGGGCAGCGCACGGCCGACGATCACGCTCATCGCATAGTCGAGATAGGACCGCCGCATCTCCTCTTCGAGGCTGATCGGCAGGGTTTCCTTGGCGAACTGGGTCATGGGGGCCTCGCGGCGACCGCCAGGACGGCGGGCCTTGTGATCTGGGCTTAAAACGCGCGATTCTATGCCCGCCCCACCCTGTCGCTGAGGCGCAACAGGCAGTCATAGGCTGGGTCAAGGCCCGGCCGACAATGCTTAAGTCTCAAGAGGTGCGTGGCACAATCGATGAGTCCCTGGGAGAAACCCGCATGAGCGTTTTTACCGAAGAGCCGCTTGCGCGGCGATTTGGCGAAGACGCGTGCCGGGCTCTCCCGAGGTTTTGTTCTATCGCTTGGATGGACGTCCAGGGCCCCCGGGGCCAACCCGTGAGAGGAGAACCATGAAGAAACTGAACCGTGTGGCGGCGTTGTTTGCCGTCGCGGCGATTGCGGCGACTGGCGCTTCGGCCCAGACCGTCGACAATTGGCGCGCAGCTGACGGCCAAACTGTCTGGAAGAACGGCACGAACGAGCTGTGCTGGCGTGATGCGAACTGGACGCCGGCAACGGGCGTGCAGGGTTGCGATGGCGTGCCGCCGCCGCCGGCGCCTGTTCCGCCGCCCCCGCCCCCCCCGCCGCCGCCGCCGCCGCCCCCGCCGGTCGAGGCGCCGAAGCCCCCGCCGGCGATGCCGACGAGCGTCAAGGTGACCTTCGCCGCCGACGCGTTCTTCGACTTCGACAAGGCCGTGCTGAAGGCCGAAGGCAAGAGCAAGCTCGACGAGCTGGTCGACAAGACCAAGGACATCGCGCTCGAAGTCATCATCGCCGTCGGTCACACCGACTCGGTCGGCTCGGACGCCTACAACCAGAAGCTGTCGGTGCGTCGCGCCGAAGCCGTCAAGGCCTATCTGGTCGGCAAGGGTATCGAGAAGAACCGTGTCTACACCGAAGGCAAGGGCAAGCGCCAGCCGGTCGCCGACAACAAGACCGCCGAAGGCCGCGCGAAGAACCGTCGCGTGGAAATCGAAGTCGTCGGCACCAAGACCGAAATGAAGTGAGGCGCCGCGGGGGCCTGAGCCCCGCCGCTTCGCCAGACCCCGCCTCGGCGGGGTTTTTTTATGCGCGGCCCGTTTACGATAAGCCCATGAGCCTCAACGCAGATCCCCAGGAGCTCGCCAAGTTCGGCGAGCTCGCCCATCGCTGGTGGGACCCCGACAGCGAATTCAAGCCCCTGCACCAGATCAACCCGCTGCGCCTTGCGTGGATCGACGCGCTCGCGGGCCTCGCCGGCAAGACCGCGCTCGACGTCGGCTGCGGCGGCGGCATCCTGTCGGACTCGATGGCGCGGCGCGGCGCCCAGGTGCTCGGCATCGACCTGTCGACCAAGCCGCTCAAGGTCGCCCAGCTCCACGCGCTGGAGGCCGGCACCGCGAACGTCGAGTACCGCGAGATCGCCGTCGAAGCGCTCGCGGCCGAGCGCCCGGCCTCGTTCGACGTCGTGACCTGCATGGAGATGCTCGAGCATGTGCCCGACCCGGCCTCGGTCGTGCGCGCGCTCGGCGAGCTCGTCAAGCCGGGCGGCTGGGTCTTCCTGTCGACGCTGAACCGCAACCTCAAGTCCTTCCTGTTCGCGATCGTCGGCGCCGAATACCTGCTCAAGCTGCTGCCGGCCGGCACCCACGAGTATTCGCGCTTCATCAAGCCGAGCGAGCTCGCCGCGATGTGCCGCGACGCCGGGCTCGAGCTCGTCGCGAGCAAGGGCCTGAGCTACCAGCCGCTCACGCAGCGCTACGCGCTCGGCCAGGACACCGACGTCAACTACCTGCTGGCCTGCCGCCGGCCCGGTTGACGATGAGCGGCATCGCCGCCGTGCTGTTCGACCTCGACGGCACGCTCGTCGACAGCGCGCCCGACCTCGCCGGCGCGGCCAACGAGATGCTCGGCGCGCGCGGCCTGGAGCCGATGCCCTACGCGCAGCTGCGCGGCCACGCGGGCAGCGGCGCGCGCGGCATGGTCGGCCAGGCCTTCGGCTGCGCGCCCGGCCAGCCCGGCTACGAGGCGCTCAAGGACGAGTTCCTCGCGCGCTACGAGCAGCGCCTGTTGCGGCTCACCCGCGTGTTCGACGCGGTGCCCGCGCTGCTCGACGCGCTCGCGGCGCGGGGCCTGCCCTGGGGCGTCGTGACGAACAAGGCCGAGTTCCTCGCGCGCCCGCTCGTGGCGGCGATGGGCTGGCACGCCCAGGCCGGGAGCCTCGTCGGCGGGGACACGACGCCGCACCGCAAGCCGCACCCGGCGCCGCTGCTCGAGGCCGCGCGGCGCCTCGGCGTCGCGCCGGCGGCCTGCGTCTACGTCGGCGACGACGCGCGCGACATCGCCGCGGGCCGCGCCGCCGGCATGGCGACGCTCGCCGCGGCCTGGGGCTATCTGGGCGAGCCCGCCGACCCGGCCGCCTGGGGCGCCGACGGCGTCGCGAGCGCGCCGCAGCAATTACCTGCGCTCATGGCCGCACTCCAGATCGACCGCGCGGCGCGACGGGGCTGACGCGGCGCGGGCCGCGGCGGCGGCTACAGTCACACCATGACTGCTGCTGCACAAACCACTTCCGGCGCCCGCCTTGCGGGTCATCTGCTCGTCGAGGCGCTCGTCGCCCAGGGCGTCGACACCGTGTTCGGTGTCCCCGGCGAAAGCTACCTGGCCGTGCTCGACGGCTTCCACGAGCACCGCGACAAGATCCGCTTCGTCGCCTGCCGCCAGGAAGGCGGCGCGGCCTTCATGGCCGAGGCCCAGGGCAAGCTCACGGGCCGCCCGGGCATCTGCTTCGTCACGCGCGGCCCGGGTGCTACGAACGCGAGCATCGGCCTGCACACGGCGTTCCAGGACTCGACGCCGATGGTGCTGCTGATCGGCCAGGTCGCGAGCGACCAGCGCGACCGCGAAGCCTTCCAGGAAGTCGACTACCGCCAGATGTTCGGCCCCGGCACGCTCGGCATGGCCAAGTGGGTCGGCGAGGTTCACGAGGCCGACCGCCTGCCCGAGTACGTCGCGCGCGCGTTCCACACCGCGCAGCAGGGCCGCCCGGGCCCGGTCGTGCTCGTGTTGCCCGAGGACATGCTGACCAAAGCCACCACCGCGCCCGTGCTGCCGCGCGCCGAACCCGCGCTCGCCGCGCCGCCGCCGGCCGCGATGAGCGCGCTGCGCGAGCGCCTGCTGCGCGCGGAGCGCCCGTTCGTGATCGCGGGCGGCAGCGGCTGGACGCCGCAGGCCACCGCCGAGCTGCAACGCTTCGCCGAGGCCTGGCAGCTGCCGGTCGGCTGCGCGTTCCGCTTCCAGGACCTGTTCGACAACGGACATCCGCTGTACGCGGGCGACGTCGGCATCGGCATCAACCCGAGGCTCGCCCAGCGCGTGCGCGACGCCGACCTGATCCTCGCGGTCGGCCCGCGCCTCGGCGAGATGACGACCGGCGGCTACACGCTGCTGCAGGCGCCGCGGCCGCGCCAGCCGCTCGTGCACATCCACGCGGGCGCCGAGGAGCTCGGCCGGGTCTACGCGGGCGAGCTGCTGATCAACGCGAGCATGCCCTGCGCGGCGGCCGCGCTCGCCGGGCTCGAAGCGCCGGCCGCCGCGCCGCGCTGGCAGGCCTGGGCGGCGGCCGCGCGCGCCGACTACGAGGCCAACCTGGTGCCGACGCCGGTCGCGCCGCTCGACATGGCCGAGGTCGTCGCGACGCTCGACCGCCTGCTGCCGCCGGGCACGATCTACACGAACGGCGCCGGCAACTATTCCGGCTGGCTGCACCGCTTCCACCGCTACACGGCGCTGCACCAGCATGGCCGCAACCAGCTCGCGCCGACGAGCGGCGCGATGGGCTACGGCCTGCCGGCCGCCGTCGCCGCGGCACTGCTGCAGCAGGAATGGCGCCCCCACGCTGCTGCTGCGCAGCAGCTGCCCCCCGAGGGGGCTCGGCAAGCTTGGGACGGTCCGGCGCTTGCCGGCCGCTGGTCGGTCAACATCGCCGGCGACGGCGACTTCCTGATGAACGGCCAGGAGCTCGCGACGGCGACCGGCTACGGCGCGAAGAAGCTGCTCTCGATCGTCGTCGACAACGGCACTTACGGCACGATCCGCATGCACCAGGAGCGCGAGTACCCGGCGCGCGTGTCGGGCACCGACCTGTTCAACCCCGACTTCGGCGCGCTCGCGCGCGCCTACGGCTGGCAGGCCGGCGAGACCGTGCGCCGCACCGAGGACTTCGAGCCCGCGCTGCGCGCCGCGATCGCCCATGGCGGCGCGAGCCTGATCCACCTGAAGCTCGACGCCGAGGTGTCGACGAGCCGCACGACGCTCAGCGCGATCCGCGCGAGCGGCTTCGCCGCCGCGGCGAAGGCGGGCTCCTGATGGGCGCGCCGATCGCGTTCGCGCTGCGCGGCGAGTTCATCGAGCTCGACAAGCTGCTCAAGGCGACCGGCCTCGCCGAGAGCGGCGGCCGCGCGCGCATGCTGATCGCCGAAGGACAGGTGCAGGTCGACGGCCAGCCCGAGTCGCGCAAGACCGCGAAGATCCGCGCGGGTCAGCGCGTGCAGCTCGGCGACCAGCAGATCGTCGTCGAGGGCGACCCCGCGGCCGCCTGAGGCCAGGCTCCCCTCGAGACCGTATGGCTCGCCGTCTCGACGCTCAGTCGTCGACGACGACCCCCGCGCCGACCGCCGCGTCGCCGGCTGCGGCGTCGCGCCCGCGCAGCCAGTCGGCGAACGCGTCGGCGGCCATCGCGCGCGCGTAGAGCCAGCCCTGCGCGCTCGGGCAGCCGGCGCTGAGCAGCAGGGCGCGCTGGCCCTCGGTCTCGACGCCCTCGGCGACGACGTCGAGGCCCAGCGTGCGGCCGATGCCGATCGCCGCGCGCGCGAGCGCGAGGTCCTCGGGGTCGTGCTCGATGTCGCGCACGAAGCTGCGGTCGAGCTTGAGCTCGCAGACCGGCAGGCGGCGCAGGTAGCTCAGGCTCGAGTAGCCGGTGCCGAAGTCGTCGACCGAGAGCCGCACGCCCATGCCGTGCAGCGCGCGCAGCTGGGCGCTCGCGTGCTCGTTGTCGTCGAGCATCAGGCGCTCGGTGACCTCGAGCGTGAGGTCGCCGGCCGACAGGCCGTGGCGCGCCACGAGCGCGCTCACATGCTCGGCGACCGCGTCGTGGCAAAAGCGCGGCGGCGACGCGTTGATCGAGACATTGGGCACCGCGAGCCCGGCCGCGCGCCAGGCCGCGAGCTGGGCGCAGGCCTCCTCGAGCACCCAGGCGTCGAGCGGGCGGATAAGGCCGCAGTCCTCGGCGACCGGGATGAAGCGGTCGGGCGGGATCATGCCGAGCTCGGGGTCGTGCCAGCGCACGAGCGCCTCGACGCCGTTGAGCGCGCCGCTCGCGAGCGCGACCTTGGGCTGGTAGTGCACGCTCAAAGCGCCGCGCCGTGTCAGCGCGCGGCGCAGGCCGGCCTCGACCGCGAGGCGCTTCTCGAGCTCCGCGTTCATCGCCTTGAGGAAGTAGCGCGTGCAGTTGCGGCCCGCGCGCTTGGCCTCGTACATCGCCATCTCGGCGCTGCGCAGCAGCGCGTCGAGGTCGAGGCCGTCGGCCGGGTAGATCGCGATGCCGATGCTCGCGCTGATCTTGAGGTCGAGCTCGGCGACGCGCAGCATCGGCGCCAGCGCCGCCTGCAGCTTCTCGGCGACATGCTGGGCGTCGACGGCGCCGCAGCCGGGCAGCAGCACGACGAACTCGTCGCCGCCGAGCCGCGCGATCGTGTCGGCCGCGCGCAGCGGCACCTGCAGGCGCCGCGCGAGCTCGCGCAGCACCTCGTCGCCGCGCGCGTGGCCGAGCGAGTCGTTGAGGGTCTTGAAGCGGTCGAGGTCGAGCAGCAGCAGCGCGCCATGCGCGCCGAGCTCGCTCGCCATGTGCAGGGCCTGGCGCGCGCGGTCGGCGAACAGGCTGCGGTTCGGCAGGCTCGTGACGCTGTCGTAATAGGCGAGCCGCTCGATGCGGCGCTCGTGCTCGTCGTGGCGCAGCGCGACGCGGCACAGCTGCAGGCTCGCGTCGACGAACTCGCGGTGCAGCGGGTCGACGGCCTGTTGCTGGCGGTAGTACAGCGCGAAGGTCAGCGCGACGCGGCCGCTGCCGTCGAACACCGGGCTCGACCAGCAGGCCGCGAGGCCGAAGGACATCGCGAGGCCGCGGTAGTCGTCCCACAGCGGGTCATGGGCGATGTCGCTGACTTCGACGGGCTCGCCGCGCCACGCCGCCGTGCCGCAGGAGCCGGCCTTGGGCCCGATCGGCTGGCCGTCGACGGCGAGGCTGAAGGCCTTGGGCAGGCTCGGTGCCGCGAGCGCGCGCACGCGCCGGTCCTCGTCGACGCCGAGCACCGTGCACAGCACGCCCGGCGCGACGGACTCGAAACGCCGGCACAGCAGGTCCATGACGGCCTGCAAGGAGCGGCCCAGCGCGACCGCTTCGAGCACCTCACGCTGGATGTCGGCGAAGGCAGCGTTGGACATGCGCGCTCCCTGAACAGCTGAACGCAAAGCTTGCGCCAACTGACGTGCAGCCGCAAGTCCGTGAATTCACATTTGGGCGCTAACGAAAATGTTCAGCGCAACACCTCGAGCAGCCGATCGAGCCCGCCCGCGTTGATCGCGACCTGCGCCTGCTCGCGCACGCGCGGCTTCGCGTGGTAGGCGACCGACAGCGCGGCCGCGCCCATCATCGGCAGGTCGTTCGCGCCGTCGCCGACCGCGATCGCCTGGGTCGCGGCGTCGGCGCCGATCGCCGCGCAGCATTCGAGCAGCATCAGGCGCTTCTGCTCGCCGTCGCAGATGTCGCCCCAAGGCTGTGCATTGAGCCCGCCCGTTAGCTTGCCGTCCGCGATCGCGAGCTCGTTCGAGCGCACGTAGTCCATGCCGAGCTCGGCCGCGACATGGCGTGTAAAGAAGGTAAAACCGCCCGAGACGAGCACGAGCTTGAGCCCGGCCGCCTTGAGCGCCGCGCATAGCGCGCGCGCGCCCGGGTTGAAGCGCAGGCGCTCGCGCAGCACGGTGTCGAGCGCCGTGGCCGGCGTGCCGCGCAGCAGCGCGAGGCGGCGACGCAGGCTGTCCTTGAAGTCGGTGATCTCGCCGCGCATCGCGGCCTCGGTGATCGCGGCGACCTCGGCCTGCCGGCCGGCGACGGCCGCGATCTCGTCGATGCACTCGATGCTGATCAGCGTCGAGTCCATGTCGAACGCGGCGATGCGGAAACTCGCGAGCGGCGCCACGCGGCCGCGCACGACGAGGGAGCTGTCTTGGTCTGGGCTCATTGGGGGCGGGAAGGGGACGGGGTGGCCGCCTGTTCGATCGCGTCGGCGTGGGCGCGCGCGGCGTCGCCGCCGAGCTCGTGCAGGCCCTGGACGACGCCGGCGCGGTCGGCCGGCGGGCGGTTCTGGCTCAGCTTGCGCTTGGCCGTGACGGCGGTGATCGTGAGCTCGACGCCGACGATCGCGCCGAGCAGGGTGTCGACATAGTCGGGCGGCGCATCGGCGACCTGCCAGGGCGCGGGCCGGTTGGACTCGAAGGTGGCCGTGAGCTCGGTGACGAGCGCGCGCAGCCAGTCGCGGTCGTCGACCGCGCGCAGCCGCGCCTGGACGTGGACGGCCTCGTAGTTCCAGGTCGGCACGACCTTGCCGTGCTCCTGCTTGCTCGGGTACCAGGACGGCGTCACGTAGCCGTCGGCGCCCTGGAAGATTGCGAGCGCCTCGAGGCCGTCGGGACCGGCCGCCTCGGCGAGCCGCCACAGCCCGTTCGCGCGCGCGACATGGCCGCGCAGCCGGCCGGCCCCGGCGTCGAGCAGCAGCGGCAGGTGGTTGGCCTCGAGCCCGGCCGGGCCCGGCACGACGACGCAGGCGAGCGGGTGCGCGCGTAGCAGGCCGTGGATCACGGCCGCGTCGCCTTCCTCGAAGTGTTTGGGCAGGTACATCGCGCGACTCTAGCCGACGCCGCTCAGGCCTTGGCCTTCGCCGGGGTCGGCTGGCCGAGCAGGCGCAGCACCTCGCGGATCGCCTGGGCGCGGTCCTTGGGGTCGGACAGCGCCTTGTCGATGCGCAGCTTGTCGTTGCCGACGAGCTTGATCGAGCGGTTCTTCTGCACGAGTTCGATCACGCGCATCGCGTCGATCGGCGGGTTGGGCCGGAAGCCGATGTTCATGACGGCCGGCGACGCGTCGATGCGGATCACGCCGTAGGGCTTGGCGAGCACGCGCAGGCGGTGCGTGTCGAACAGGGTCTGGCCCTGCGCGGGCAGCTTGCCGAAGCGGTCGGTGCACTCCTCGAGCAGCGCGTCGATCTGCTCGGCGCGCTCGGTCGTCGCGAGGCGCTTGTACAGCGACAGGCGCGCGTGCACGTCGCCGCAGTAGGCGTCGGGCAGCAGCGCGGGCGCGTGCAGGTTGATCTCGGTGTTCAGGCCGAACAGGCCGCCGGTCGGCGACAGCAGGTCGGGCTCCTCGCCGCGCTTGAGCGCGCGCACGGCCTCGGCGAGCATGTCGTTGTACAGCTGGAAGCCAACCTCCATCATGTTGCCGCTCTGGTTCTCGCCGAGCACCTCGCCGGCGCCGCGGATCTCGAGGTCGTGCATGGCGAGGTAGAAGCCCGAGCCGAGCTCCTCCATCGCCTGGATCGCCTCGAGGCGCTGCGCGGCCTGCTTGGACAGGCCCTCGACGTCGGGCACGCACAGATAGGCGTAGGCCTGGTGGTGCGAGCGGCCGACGCGGCCGCGCAGCTGGTGCAGCTGGGCGAGGCCGAACTTGTCGGCGCGCGAGATCACGATGGTGTTCGCGGCCGGCACGTCGATGCCGGTCTCGATGATGGTCGAGCACAGCAGCACGTTGTGGCGGCCCGCGACGAACTCGCGCATCACGCGCTCGAGCTCGCGCTCGGGCATCTGGCCGTGGGCGACGACGATGCGCGCCTCGGGCAAGAGCTCCTCGAGCTTGAGCTTGCGGTTCGCTATGGTCTCGACCTCGTTGTGCAGGAAGTAGACCTGGCCGCCGCGCTTGAGCTCGCGCAGCACGGCCTCGCGGATCGTGCCGTTGTTTTCGCTGCGCACGAAGGTCTTGATCGCGAGCCGGCGCTGCGGCGCCGTCGCGATCACCGACAGGTCGCGCAGGCCCTCGAGCGCCATGCCGAGCGTGCGCGGGATCGGCGTCGCCGTCAGCGTGAGCACGTCGACCTCGGCGCGCAGCGCCTTCATCGCCTCCTTGTGGCGCACGCCGAAGCGGTGCTCCTCGTCGATCACGAGCAGGCCCAGGCGCGCGAACTTCACCTCGGCCGAGAGCAGCTTGTGCGTGCCGATCACGATGTCGATCGAGCCGTCGGCGAGGCCCTCCATCGCGGCCTTGATCTCCTTGGCCGAGCGGAAGCGGCTCATCTCGGCGACCTTGACCGGCCATTTGCCGAAGCGGTCGGCGATGTTTTGATAGTGCTGCTCGGCGAGCAGCGTCGTCGGCGCGAGCAGCGCGACCTGCTTGCCGCCCATCACCGCGACGAAGGCGGCGCGCAGCGCGACCTCGGTCTTGCCGAAGCCGACGTCGCCGCAGACCAGGCGGTCCATGGGCTTGGGCGAGATCATGTCCTGGATCACCGCGTGGATCGCGGCCGCCTGGTCGGGCGTCTCCTCGAAGCCGAAGCTCGCGGCGAAGGCCTCGTAGTCCTGGCCGCTGTAGCGGAACGCGTGGCCCTCGCGCGCGGCGCGGCGCGCGTAGAGGTCGAGCAGCTCGGCCGCCGTGTCGCGGACCTGCTCGGCGGCCTTGCGCTTGGCCTTTTCCCACTGGCCCGAGCCGAGCTTGTGCAGCGGCGCCTCGTCGGGCGACACCCCCGTGTAGCGGCTGATCAGGTGGAGCTGGGCGACCGGCACGTACAGCGTCGCCTTGTCCGCGTACTCGAGGTGCAGGAACTCGCTCGCGCCCTCGCCGATGTCGATATTGATGAGGCCCTGATAGCGGCCGATGCCGTGGTTCAGGTGGACGACCGGGTCGCCGACCTTGAGCTCCGAGAGGTCCTTGATCAGCGCGTTGACGTCGGAGACCTGCTCCTGCTTGCGGCGCCGGCGCGTCGTCGGCGCGGTGGCGAACAGCTCGGTTTCGGTGAACAGCTGCAGCTGCCGGTCGCCTTCGCGCCAGTAGAAGCCTTCGGCGAGCGGCGCGACGGCGACGCCCGCGCGCTCCGCGCTCGCCTCGAAGTCGGCGATCGAGGCGAAGGCCGGCAGCTCGACGCCGTGGTCGCGCAGGAACTCGAGCAGGCTTTCGCGCCGGCCCTCGCTCTCGGCGAGCACGAGCGCGCGCGCGCCGTTGGCCTCGAGCGACGCGAGCTGCTCCTTGAGGCGCGCGAGCGGCTCCTGGGCGGCGCGGTCGACGCGGATGTCGGGCAGCGGCCGCGCGTAGTCGACCGGCTCGCGGCCGCGCAGCGCGAGCACCGCGTGCGGGTGGGTGCGGCCGAAGAAGTCCTCGGCGCGCAGAAAGATCTCCTCGGGCGCGAGCACGGGCCGCTCGGGGTCGTGCTGGAGCAGGCGGTGGCGCTCGCGCGTGTCGCCCCAGAAGCGCTCGAGCGCGCCGTCGACCTCGCCGTGCAGCGCGAGCGCCGCGCCGGCGCCGAGGTAGTCGAAGATCGTCGCGGTCGCGTCGAAGAACAGCGGCAGGCAGTACTCGATGCCGCCGCCCGCGAAGCCCTGGTCGATGTCCTTGTAGAGGCGCGCGCGGCTCGGGTCGCCGTCCATCTTCTCGCGCCAGCGCGCGCGAAAGGCCTTGCGCGCGGCCTCGTCCATCGGGAACTCGCGGCCCGGCAGCAGCCGGACCTCGGGCACCGGGTAGAGGCTGCGCTGGCTGTCGGGGTCGAAGGTGCGGATCGAGTCGACCTCGTCGCCGAACAGGTCGACGCGGTAGGGCATGGCCGCGCCCATCGGATACAGGTCGATCAGGCCGCCGCGTACCGCGTACTCGCCCGGCGAGACGACCTGGCTGACATGGCTGTAACCCGCGAGCGTGAGCTGGCTCTTCAGCGCGGCCTCGTCGAGGCGCTGCCTGGTCTTGAAGTTGAAAGTCGTCGCGGCGAGGAAGGACGGCGGCGCGAGCCGGGTCAGCGCCGTCGTCGCGGGCATCAGGACCACGTCGACCTCGCGCGCCGCGCCGCCGCGCTGGCCCTGCAGCAGGCTCCACAGCGTCGCGAGGCGCTCGGAGATCAGGTCCTGGTGCGGGCTGAAGCTGTCCCAGGGCAGGGTTTCCCAGTCGGGGAACACGGCCACGCGCAGCTCGGGCGCGAAGACCTTGATCTCGGCCTCGAGGCGCTGGGTGTCGCCGGGGTCGGCCGTGAAGACGGCGAGCAGGCGGCGGTTGCCGTTGTCCTGTTGCGCGCTGGCGAAGCGCGCGAGCAACAATGCGTCGGCCGAGCCCGGAGGCTGCGCCACGCTGAATTTGCGGCCGGCTTGAATCGAGGGCAGAAGCATGGGTACAAATGGAAATGGCCTCCCGCGGGAGGCTGTGGCGTGATTGTAGGGAGCGCTCGGCGCTCGAATGTGTCAGCAGGGATCGCCTGGTGCGCGGCCCGCAGCGAAGCGAAAGCGAGAGGCAGCATGGCCTTGCAAATCGGCATCTATGTGTTCGACGAGGTCGAGGTGCTCGACTTCGCGGGCCCGTTCGAGGTGTTCTCGACCGCGTCGCGGCTGTGCCGGCGCGTCGAGCAGCCCGAGCCTTTCGAGGTCCACCTGATCGCGCCCGACGCGCGGCCCGTGCGCGCGCGCGGCGGCCTGAGCGTCAACGCGCCCCATACGCTGGCCGCGCACCCGCCGCTCGAGGTGCTCATGGTGCCCGGCGGCGACGTGACGGCCGAGCTCGCGCGGCCCGGCCTGACCGACTGGCTGCTGATGCAGAGCTGCGAGGTCGGGGTGCTCGCGTCGGTCTGCACCGGCGCGTTCCTGCTCGAGCAGGCCGGCCTGCTCAACGAGCGCGAGGCGATCACGCATTGGGAGGACGTCGACGCGCTGAGCGCGGCCTCGCGCGCGTCGGGTTCGCTGGTCCACGTCATCGAGGGGCGGCGCTTCGTCGAGGCCAAGCCCTGGGTCCACCATGGCGGCCGGTGCCGGCTGTTCACCTCGGCCGGGATCTCGGCGGGCCTGGACCTGAGCCTGCACCTGGTCGCCGAGCTCGCCGACCTCGACCTCGCGATCCGCACGGCCCAGCAGATGGACTACGACTGGCGCGCGAGTGCGATCAGCAGCGGGACCTACGGCTCGGGTTTTTGACGGCTGGTCCCGGCCGGGCTGCAGTCTGTCGCACGGCGCTCGGCGCGGCGCGGCGGCGTCCCTAGAGTCGCGCCACCAACCACCCGAGGGATCCGCCATGAACGTCAAGCTGCTCCGCGCCGTCGCCCTGGCGGCCGCCGCATTCGCCACCGTCAGCGCCGCGCGTGCCGACGACGTCAGCATCCACGGCAGCCTCAACGCGAACATCAACGCCGGCATCGACGTGCACGCCCAGGCCTCGCTGGCCGAGATCGGCCTGCCGGCCTACCCGGGCGCGACGCTCGTTGTCGACCGGCAGCACCGCCGGGACGGCGACGACGACGGCGCCGACGGCGGCAACGTCAGCCTGAGCCTGTGGGGCGGCGAGTTCGGCATGAAGCTCAACGTCGCGAAGTTCCAGACCGGCGACTCGATCGACGCGGTCCAGGCCTTCTACCGCGACGCGCTCGCGCGCTACGGCCAGGTCGTCGACTGCGGCGGCATGAGCGTCTCGGCGAGCGCGAGCGACAGCCGCACCGAGCTGCGCCTGGGCTGCGACAAGAACGAGCGCGGCCCCGAGCACCATGTGCTCAAGGTCGGCGCGAGCGACCACAACTTCCGCCTCGTCGCGCTCAAGCAGGAGGGCCGCCAGGTCACGATCGACCTCGTGCGCCTGGTTATCAAGGGCGACTAAAAGCTCATGGCGCGGCGGGCGCGGCGCTGGCTAGCATGGCCGGATGCCGATCCTGACCGCTCGCCCCCTGCGCCACGCCTGGCGCCTCGCCGGCCCCGCGCGATCCGCGCCCGCCTGCCTCGGTTTGTCGCTGCTGCTCGCGGGCTGCGCAAGCGCGCCGCCGCCCGCCCTCGCGCCGGCACCGCTCGCCGCGGCCGACGCGGCGGTCCAGCGCTATGTCGACGCCGCGCAGATGCCCGGCGCGGTGCTCTGGATCGAGCATGGCGGCGAACACCACGAGCGCGCGTTCGGCCGGCGCGTGCTGCCCGGGCCCGAGGCGGCCGAGCCGATGACGGTCGACACCCTGTTCGACGCGGCCTCGCTGACCAAGGCGACGGTCACCTCGCTCGTCGTCGAGAAGCTGCGCGAGGCCGGCCGGCTCGACGTCGATGCGCCGCTCGCGCGCTACCTGCCCGAGTGCGGCGGCGCCGACAAGGCCGCGATCACGCTGCGCGAGCTGCTCACGCACAGCTCGGGCCTGCGCCCGGACCTGCCCAAGGACGACGAGTTCTTCGCCGGCGCCGAGCCGAGCTCGGTCGAGATGCCGAGCGCCCAGCGCGCGGCGCGCATCGAACAGGCCGTGATCCGCGCGTGCGCGCTGCCGCTCGCGAGCGTGCCGGGCACCCAGTTCCGCTACTCGGACCTCAACTACATCCTGCTCGGCGCGGTCGCCGCGCGCGTCGGCGGCGCCCCCCTCGAGCAGCTCGCGGCCGAGCTCGTGTTCGCGCCGCTGGGCATGGCCGACAGCGGCTACCTGCCGCTCGACCGCGGCGTCGCGGCAGCGCGCATCGCGCCGACCGCGCGCGTCGGCACGATGCTGTTGCGCGGCGTCGTCCACGACCCGACCGCGCGCGCGATGGGCGGCGTGGCCGGCCACGCGGGCCTGTTCACGACGGCGGCCGACCTCGCGCGGCTCGGCCGCATGCTGCTCGCCGACGGCCTCACCGAGGACGGCCGGCGCTACCTGAGCCACGAGAGCATCGTGCTGCTCGAGACGCCGCAGTCGGGCCTCGCGGCCCGGCGCAGCCTCGGCTGGGACATCGCCACGCCGTTCTCGCGTCGCGGCGCGCTGTACCCGAAGGGCGAGAGCTTCGGCCACACCGGCTTCACGGGCACGCTGTTCTGGCTCGACCCGCGCAGCCGCAGCTTCGTGATCCTGCTCAGCAACCGCGTCCACGAGCCGCACGACACGAACCTGCTGCCGCTGTACGACACGCTCGCGACGGACGCAGCCGCGGCGGCCGGCGTCGCGGCGCCTAGGGCTGCGACGCCTTGACGATCGGAATGCGCCGCCCGGCCGCCTCGCGCGCGCGCAGCTGGCCGCAGCCCGCGTCGACGTCCTGGCCGGCCGAGTCGCGCAGCTTGGTCAGCACGCCGCGGCGGTGCAGCGCGCCGGCGATCGCGCGCGCGCGCTCCCAGCTCGGCCGCGCGTAGGGCAGGTCGGGCACCGGGTTGTAGGGGATCAGGTTGAGCACGCCGTAGCGCCCGCCGAGCAGCGCGACGATGCCGTCGAGCTCGTCGGCGCCGTCGTTGACGCCGTCGATCAGCGTCCACTGGTACTGGACCGGGTAGGCGCTCGCGCGCGCGTAGGCCTCGCCGGCTGCGACGACCTCGGCCGGCGCGAGCCGCGGCGCGCGCGGCAGCAGCTCGGCGCGCAGCGCGGCTTTGCTCGTGTGCAGCGACAGCGCGAGCGCGGGCCGCACCGCGCCCTCCGGCAGGCCGGCCAGGCGCGCGAACACGCGCGGGTCGCCGACGGTCGAGAGCACGAGGTTCTTGTGGCCGATATTGCCGGCCGTGCCGAGCAGCTCGATCGCCTCCATCACGGCGTCGAGGTTGTGCGAGGGCTCGCCCATGCCCATGAACACGACCTTGTTGACGGCGCGCCGGCGCCGCGCGAGCACGACCTGGGCGACGATCTCGCCGCTCGTGAGCTGGCGGATCAGGCCGTCGCGCCCGGTCATGCAGAAGGTGCAGCCGACCGCGCAGCCGACCTGCGAGGACACGCACAGGCCCCAGGACTTCGCGCGCGGCGGCAGCAGCACGCTCTCGACGGTCTGGCCGTCGGCGAGGCCGACGAGCAGGCGGCTCGCGCCGTCGGCGCCCGGGTGCTCGGAGCGCAGCGTCGCGAGCGCGTCGAGCTCGGCGTCGAGCGCAGGCAGCGCCGCGCGCAGCGGCGCGGGCAGGAAATGCTCGGGCCGGCGCCGGCCCGCGTCGTGCGGCAGGGCCATGACCCAGTCGCGCAGCACGCGCGCCTCGTGGCGGGGCAGGGCGCCGAGCGCGCGCAGGCGCTCGCGCAGGGATTCGATCTGCATCAGTGGTAGTCGTCTTCGCGTTGGTGGCGGATCGCGGCGATCACGACGCGGTGCTGATCCATGATTTCAAAGGACAGGACGTAGCCCGTATCGCCGAACGGCACGACGAGTTCCCGGGCGAACGGGCTGTCCTGGATTTTGCGATAGATGAAGGGCGCGCGCGCCAGGCTTTGTGCCGCGGATTCGAGCGTTTCAATGGCCCGCGCCGGCAAGCCGAGGTCGCCGCCCGCCGCTTGCAACTCGCGCGCGAGCAGGTAGTCGTAGAGTCGCAGCAAGTCCTCGAGAGCCTGCGCCGACCAGTCGACGCGAAAGCTCATGCCTTGGCTTTGTTTCGTTCGGCCAGGACCTGCCGCGCGGCGTCGAGCTTCGCGCGCAGCTCGGTCACGACCTCTTCGGTCGTGTAGGTCGGCTCGCCGGCACGCACGCGTGCCAACGACGCGAGGCCGCGGGCACGGAACTCGGCGTCGACCTGGCGCTTGCGCACCTCGGCGCGGATCGCGTCTTCCATGAAGGAACTCAGCGTCTCGCCGCTCTGGAGCGCGCCCTCGAGCTGTTCGCGGAATTCGGGTTCGACGCGGATCGGCGGCAGTGATGCGGACTTCATGGCATGACCCCTTCCGTCAAAAATTGATGCGTCGCAGTTGCAATGCATTCTAGCTTTCTAGAATCCTAGGATGACTTCGCCCCGCTGCTACGCCCTTGTCCCCGCTGCCGGTGTCGGCGCGCGCTCGGGCGCCGACCGACCCAAGCAGTACGTCGAGATCGCCGGCCGCGCGATGCTCGCGCACACGCTCGCGGCGCTCGCCGCCGTGCCGCGGCTCGAGGCGACGCTCGTCGTCGTGTCGCCCGAGGACGATCAGTTCGAGGCCGCGGTGCCCGGTTTCGACGCGGCCTGGCTCGCGCGCTGCGGCGGCGCGACGCGCGCCGCGTCGGTCGCGAACGGCCTGGCCGCGCTGTATGGGCGCGGTGCGCGCGCCGACGACTGGGTGCTCGTGCACGACGCCGCGCGCTGCCTGCTGCGGCCCGAGTGGGTCGAGCGCCTGATCGCGGCCTGCGAGCACGACGCGGTCGGCGGCCTGCTCGCGTTCCCGCTCGCCGATACGCTGAAGGACGCTGCCGCCGACGGCCGCGTGCGCGCGACGATCGACCGCCGCGCCAAATGGGCCGCGCAGACGCCGCAGATGTTCCGCGCCGGCCAGCTCGCCGAGGCGCTCGAACAGGCGGCGGCCGGCGGCGCGGCCGTCACCGACGAGGCGAGCGCGCTCGAGGCGCTGGGCCTCGCGCCGCGGCTCGTCGGCGCGCCGCTCGAGAATTTCAAGGTCACCTGGCCGGCCGATTTCGCGCTGGCCGAACGCTTGCTGAGAACACGATGAACCTACGCATAGGCGAGGGCTGGGATACGCACCAGCTCGTCACCGGCCGCCCGCTGATCCTCGGCGGCGTGACGATCCCGCACAGCCACGGCCTGCTCGGCCATTCCGACGCCGACGCGCTCGCCCACGCGATCACCGACGCGCTGCTCGGCGCCGCGGCGCTCGGCGACATCGGCAAGCTGTTCCCCGACACGGCGGCCGAGTTCAAGGGCGCCGACTCGATGGTCCTGCTCGCCGCGGCCTGCGCGAAGGTGCGCGAGGCCGGCTGGCAGATCGGCAATATCGACACGACCATCGTCGCCCAGGCGCCCAAGATGGCGCCGCATATCCCGGCGATGCGCGCGCGCCTCGCCGAGGTGCTGGGTCTGGATGTCGGCTGCGTCAACGTCAAGGCCAAGACGGCCGAGAAGATGGGGCCGGTCGGCGAGGGCCGCGCGATCGAGGCGCGCGCCGTGTGCCTGCTGTTCGCGATCGAGCCGGCCGCGGTGCCGGCCGCCTGGCCGGACCCGACGTCCTGGCCCGACCGCGCGGCTTGATCGACGGGTTCGGCGGCGGGCTTCAGCCCGCCTTGCAGCCGACGAACTTCTCGCCGAACGCGACCGTCGCGCGGCGGATCACGCCGCCTTCGATCTCGTAGACGCCGAGGTACTCGACGGTGCCGAGGCCCTCGGGGAAGTTGCGCGTGATCGATTCGCTGTCGACGACGACGCGGCCGACGACCATGCGCGACAGCAGGCGCGCGTGCAGGTCGGGCTCGCCGAAGCGCATCTGGAAGCGCGCGCGCAGCTGGTCGTGGCCCTTCGCGAGCAGCTCGCCGCCGACGCCGTAGAGCTCGGCGTCCTCGGCGTAGCAGCTCAGCAGCGCGAGCATGTTGCGCGCGTTGTAGGCGTCGAGCTGGGCCTGGGCGGTGGCAAGAGGCGTGCGCATGATCGGGTGGGCGGTGACAGCGATCGTCGATTGTGAGCCGATTCGCCGTCCGCCAAAAGCCTCTCCGGGGTTTCCGGGCCGAGCGCCGGGCCGCTCCCAAGCCGGCCCGCTAGAGGCGGCCTGCGGCTCGACGCCGCGGGTCGCCGCGTCCCCTCGGGGGACCGACTGGGCTTGCCCGCGTCCAGCGTGGCAAGACCTGGCGAGGGGCCCCATTCAATTTGCGCGCTGGAGCCGGATCGTCGCCTGCAGGCCGCCGTTCTCGGCGTTCGCGAGCTCGAGCTGGCCGCCCAGGCGCTGCAGCGACTTCTCGACGATCGCGAGGCCCAGGCCCGCGCCGGTCGCGGCCGTGCGTGCGGTGTCGCCGCGGTAGAACGGCGTCGTCAGGTGGGCGAGCTTGTCCTGCGGCACGCCGGGGCCATGGTCGCGCACGACGAGCGCGACCCAGGCACCGGCCTGCTCGCATGTGACGTCGACCTGGGTCGGCAGCTCGGGCAGGTGGCCGTAGCGGCGCGCGTTCTCGAACAGGTTGAGCACGACGCGCGCGAGGTCGGTCTCGTCGGCCCAGACCCTGAGTCCGGCCGGCACCTCGACGCTGATGCGGATCTGATCGGGCGCGCGCACGGCCTGGGCCTCGCGCTCGACGATCTCGGCGAGCGGCACCGGGCGCAGCTGCAGCTCGGTCGGCCGCGCGTAGTCCATGAACTTGTGGATGATCGCGTCGAGCTGGTCGATGTCCTGGACCATGAACTGGCGCGCCTCGTCGTCCTGCACGCTCATCTCGGCCTCGAGGCGCAGGCGCGCGAGCGGGGTGCGCAGGTCGTGCGAGATGCCCGCGAGCATCACGGTGCGGTCGGCCTCGATGCGCGCGAGCTCGCGCGCCATGCGGTTGAAGCCCATATTGACCTCGCGGATCTCGCTGGTCATGGTCGTCTCGTCGAGGCGCGAGTCGTACTCGCCTTCGCGGATGCGGCCGGCCGCCTCGGCGAGCTCGCGCAAGGGCTGGTTGATCAGGCGCGCGATCAGCGCCGAGCCGAACGCCGTCGCGAGCAGCGCGACGACGAGCCACCACCAATGCGCGGTGGTCTCGACCGACAGCGGCGCGTCGCTCGCCTGCAGCCAGTAGTCCTGCTGCTCGACGGTGTAGCGCACCCACAGGCCCGGCTGGCCGTTGACGCTGCGCGCGACGGTCGTGCCGGGGCCGAGCCGCGTCGTCAGCTCGGCGGCGAGGCGGCGGTCAAACGCGTCCTGGTCATAGGGCTGCCAGCGGTCCTGCGCGTCGGCGATGCGCACCTTGACGGTCTCGCTGTGCGCCATCGAGCCGATCACGGCGAGGCGGTTGATCGCGTCGGTGTTCGCGAGCGCCGCGCGGCTCAGGTTGACGAGGCTCGCGAGCTGCTGGGCGGCCTGCAGCGCGCGCGGCTCGGCGTCGAGCGCGCGGAACGTCAGCTGCCACGCCATCACGCTGCCGGCGAGCAGCAGCGCGATCAAGGCGAAGGTGCGCCAGAAAAGATTCAGCGCAAGTTGGGGGCGGGGCACGGAGCGCGGGTCGGCGGCGTCAGGCGACCGCGCCCTCGTCGGGCACGAACACGTAGCCGACGCCCCAGACCGTCTGAATGTAGCGCGGCTGGGCCGGGTCGGTCTCGATCAGCTTGCGCAGGCGCGAGACCTGCACGTCGAGGCTGCGGTCGAAGGGCTCGAACTCGCGGCCGCGCGCGAGCTGGGCGAGCTTGTCGCGCGACAGCGGCTGGCGCGGGTGGCGCACGAGCGCCTTGAGCATCGAGAACTCGCCGGTCGTCAGCGGCAGCATCTCGCCGTCCTTGGTCAGGCGGCGCTGCGCGAGGTCGAACTCGAAGGGCCCGAAGTTCACCGTCATCGGCTCCTTGGCCGGCGCGCCGGGCGCCTCCATGGTCGGGCGGCGGCGCAGCACCGCGTTGATGCGCGCGAGCAGCTCGCGCGGGTTGAAGGGCTTGGGCAGGTAGTCGTCGGCGCCGACCTCGAGGCCGACGATGCGGTCGACGTCCTCGACCTTGGCTGTGAGCATGATGATCGGCGTGTTGTCGTTGGCCGCGCGCAGGCGCCGGCAGATCGTCAGGCCGTCCTCGCCGGGCAGCATCAGGTCGAGCACGATCAGGTCGACGGTGTCGCGCATCATCTGCTTGGTCAGCGCGCGGCCGTCCTCGGCGAGCAGCACGTCGAAGCCCTCCTGCGCGAGGTAGCGACGCAGCAGGTCGCGGATGCGGGCGTCGTCGTCGACGACAAGAATCTTGGTGGGCTTGTTCTGGAGGCTCATGCTGGGCTCCCCGAATTTGTAACAACCGCATTGTGGCGAGGATTTGCCGGCGTTCAAGCGCCGCGGCCGTTACGTTTACAGCTGGCTACAAAATCCATCGCGAAACCAGCAAATTTCCCCAAGCCTCCGGGAAGGTCGCGAAACTTCTGGACAATGGCCGCCAAGCCATACAGGAGCCATTGATGAATCCGACCCCGCACCGTGCCGAAGACGACACCCAAGCCGGCAAGCAGGAGACCCCGGCGGCCGGCCGGCTCGAGGAACAGCTGGCGTTCAAGTCGCGCTACGTGCTCGTGTTCGGCGAGATCGACGACAAGCTCGCCCACGCGACCTGCCGCCGCCTGCTCGCGCTCGCGGCCGACTCCGACGCGCCGATCACGCTGCTGATCTCGTCGCCGGGCGGTCATGTCGAATCGGGCGACGCGATCCACGACATGATCCGCTTCGTGCGCGCGCCGGTCACGACCGTCGGCACCGGCTGGGTCGCGAGCGCGGGCGCGCATATCTTCCTCGCGCCGCCGAAGGAGCGTCGCCTGTGCCTGCCGAACACGCGCTTCATGATCCACCAGCCGGCCGGCGGCGCGGGCGGGCAGGCCAGCGACATCGCCATCCAGGCGCGCGAGATCCTGAAGACGCGCGAGCGCATCGCCAAGGTCATCGCCACGCAGACGGGCAAGGCGCTCGACACCGTCGTCGCCGACATGGAGCGCGACTACTGGATGAGCGCTGACGAGGCGATTGCCTACGGCATCGTTTCGCGCGTGATCGAGCGCGAAGGCGACCTGGCATGAGCGCCGGCGCCGACGAGCTCGCGCCGCAGCTCCGCCATGTCCAGTGCCTGCGCCCCAGCGGAACGGGGGGCGCTCTGGCGCGCATGGCGTACTGGGAGTGGCCGTGCACGAGCGGTGCGGCCGATGCGCCGGTGCTCGTCTGCGTCCACGGCCTTTCGCGCCAGGGCCGCGACTTCGATGTGTTCGCGCAGGCGATGCGCGCGCACTACCGCGTCATCTGCCCCGACGTGCTGGGCCGTGGCGAGTCCGACTGGCTCGCCGACCCGACCGGCTACCAGATCCCGTTCTACGTGTCCGACATGGTCACGCTCGTGGCGCGGCTCGGCGTCGAGCAAGTCGACTGGGTCGGCACCTCGATGGGCGGGCTGATCGGCATGGGTCTGGGCGCGCTGCCAAATTCGCCCGTTCGACGCATGGTGCTCAACGACGTCGGCCCCGTGCTGGAGTTCGACGCATTGCAGCGCATCGGCGAGTACCTCGGCAAGCCGCTGCGCTTTGACAGTGAGCAAGCCGCAGCGCAGTACATGGCGTCCATCTCGATCGGTTTCGGCCCGCACACCGAGGCACAGTGGATGGCGCTCTCGCGCCCGATGCTCCGGCATGACGGCGACAGCTGGCACTTGCACTACGACCCGAAGATCGCCGTGCCCTTTGGCAACCTCACGCCCGCCATCGCGACGGCCGGCGAGCAGGCGCTTTGGGCCGCCTACGACGCACTGCGCGGGCCGGTGCTGCTGCTGCGCGGCGCACTGTCCGATCTGCTCTCCAAACCGACCGCGCAGGCCATGACCGAGCGCGGCCCGCACGCGCAACTGCGCGAGATCGCCGGTGTCGGCCACGCGCCGATGCTCGTGCAGCCGGACCAAGTGGAGATCGTCAAGGAGTTCTTGCTGGCGTGAAGACCGGATTGAGCGGCGCGGCACAAGGGGCCGCGCCCATCGTTGCCCTTGTCGACGAGGCGCAGACCCAGGAAGCGCTGGATGCAGCGCCGGTGGCGCGTGCCCGCGCGTTTGCCGAACCGCTGCTCTCGGCGCATCAGCTCGACACCGGCGAGGACGCGCTGGAGCACGCCGACGGCGTGGCCGCGATCCTCGCCGGCATCGGCGCGGCGCCATCCATGCAGGCGGCGGCGTACCTCGTCTATGCTGGCGACTACCTCAACAAGCCCGAGGAGATCGTCGCCAAGGCCTTCGGCGCCTCCTACGCGAGCCTGGTGATGCACACGCGCAAGCTCGTGCAGATCCAGCGCGCCGCCCGCGAGGCCCAGGGCGCTTTCGGGGGTGAACAGCGCGCCGAGCAGACC
>JAFAMW010000025.1 GCA_019232985.1 Roseateles sp.
GACAGACCCAAGCTAAGGAATCACCATGGAACACAAGCTGCCCGAACTGCCCTACGCCAAGGACGCCCTGGCTCCGCACTACAGCGCCGAGACGCTGGAGTTCCACCACGGCAAGCACCACAACGCCTATGTGGTGAACCTGAACAATCTGCAGAAGGGCACCGAGTTCGAATCGCTGACGCTCGAAGAGATCGTCAAGAAGAGCAGCGGCGGCGTCTACAACAACGCGGCGCAGATCTGGAACCACACCTTCTTCTGGAACTGCATGAAGCCGCAGGGCGGCGGTGCGCCGAGCGGCGCGCTCGCCGCGGCGATCGACGCCAAATGGGGCAGCTACGACGCGTTCAAGGAAGCGTTCGTGAAGAGCGCGGTCGGCAACTTCGGCTCGGGCTGGACCTGGCTCGTCAAGAAGGCCGACGGCTCGGTCGACATCGTCAACACGGGCGCCGCCGGCACGCCGCTGACGACCGCCGACAAGGCGCTGCTGACCGTCGACGTGTGGGAACACGCCTACTACATCGACTACCGCAACCTGCGCCAGAAGTTCGTCGAGACCTTCCTCGGCAACCTCGTGAACTGGTCGTTCGCCGAAGCGAACTTCGCCTGAGTTCCGCCGTGGCAGGAAAAGCCGGCCCGCGGGCCGGCTTTTTTGTGGGCGTCAGCCGCGCCGCCCGGCGGGCCAGGCCATCGGCGCGCGCAGCGCGACGCGCCAGCGCCAGGCGTAGAGCGGCACGAGCACGAGCGCCGCGACGAGCAGCAGCTCCGACGTGTCGAGCCGGCGCGCGTCGAGCGCCCAGCGCGCGGCGACGGCGGCCGACGCGATCGGCACGTAGATCAGCACGGCGAGCCAGCCCTTGATCAGCGCGACGCCGGTCCAGTCGCGCCACAGCACGAGGCCGCCGCCGAGCAGCGCGACGCCGAACGCGACGAGTGCGTGCCGCGTGCCGCCGAGCGGGACCAGCAGCAGGCTCAGCGCGGCCATGCCGAGCGCCCAGGGCGTCAGGTAGTCGCGCAGCAGCGCGAGCGCAAAGCGGCGGTTGAACTCGCGGCCGCGCGGCACGCCGGGCAGCAGGCTCACGAGGCCCTGCTCGGGGCGGCGCCGGACCATGCTGGCGTGGACCTGCTGGAGCGCGCTGAGCATCACGCCGAGCAGGCCGAACATGGCGTTCGCGAAGCCCTCGCCGACCTGCGCGCTGTGCTGGAAGCTGCCCGCGAGCCACAGGCCGATCACGCCGACCGCGACGAGCAGCGTCAGGACCACGACGCCCTGCAGCATCGTCGCCGGGTGGCTCTGGGGCCCGAGCGCGAGCATCACGCGGTCGAAGCCGGCGCGGCCGGCCGCGGCGCGCGCAAGCGTGCGTTCGAAGCTGCGGCCATAGCCGCGCAGGCTCAGCGTGCCGAGGAACCACGGCGACTGCACGGCCTCGCCGGCCACCGAGGCCTTGAGCGCGCGGCGGCGTTTCTGCAGGCGCTCGTAGGCCGCCCCGTGCGCGCCGCCGCCGTCGCGCACGAAGCCGGCGAGGTAGACCGACGCGGCCGCGAGCACGCAGGCCAGGCCCAGCGGGCTGGCCGCGGCCAGCAGCAGCTCGCCGACGAGCATCCGGCCGTCCAGCGGCAGCTTGCGCACGAGCAGCGGCCCGAAGCCGAACAGCGCGGTCGTGACCCAGGTCAGCGGCCAGCGCACGCCGGTCGCGAAATAGGCGAGCGTCGCGGCCGCATACAGGCCGATCCGGGGTTCGTCGAAGGCCCGGCCGAGCAGTTCTGAGGCGACGCTCAGCGCGAGATAGCTGAGCACGAGAACCAGGCGCAGGCGGCGCGGCTGGCCCGGCACGAGGCGTGCCAGCGTCGGGTGATTCTGGTTCAGCAGGCTCGACACAAGTGCGCCCCACAGGCCGATCAGTGCGATCACGACGAAGGCCGCGAGCAGCAGCAGGCCGAGCTTGGGCTTGATCAGCGCGCTGGCCGCCGGCACGCCGACGAACAGCAGGGCCCAGAACCCCCAGCTCACGCAGGTCTGCGAATTCGCGAGCGACTGCAGCGCGGCGCGCAGCGGACTCAGGCCCGCGAACGCGCCGCCCGGGTTCGTCAGCGCGGCGGCGCTCATTGCGTGAGCTCCGCGAACAGGTCCTCGAGGCTCAGGCGCTCGGCGTGCAGGCCCTCGGGCAGCGTGGCGTCGGCGTGCGCCGCGAGCACGGCGACCTGGCCGGCGTCGAGCTCGCGCCGGCTCAGCGGCGTCAGGCCTTGCGCGCGCAGATGCGCGTCGACGCGCGACGCCGGCCCCGTGAGGCGCCGGCAGTCGTCCATCAGCTCGGCGAGCGGCGCCTGGACGGCGATCTTGCCGTGCGCGAGGAACGCGACATTGAACGCGACGCGCTCGAGGTCGCTGAGGATATGGGTCGAGAACACGACGGTCGTGCCGCGGTCGAGCACCTGCTCGACGAGCTCGCGCAGGAAGTCGCGCCGGCCGATCGGGTCGAGGCTCGAGACCGGCTCGTCGAGCACGAGCAGGTCGGGCTCGGGCGCGAGCGCGCGCACGATCGACAGGCGCTGCTGCTGGCCGCCGCTGAGCTTGGCGATCTGCTGGTCCTGCGGGATCTCCCAGCGCGCGAGCAGGGCCTCGGCCTTGGGGCCGTTCCACTTCGGGTAGAAGCTGCGGAAATACGCGAGCAGCTGGCGCGGCGTGAGCCAGTCGAACAGCTGCGACTGCTGCGGCACGAAGCCGATGCGCGCGCGCGTCGCGTCGTCGAGCGTCGCGAGCGGCTGGCCGAACAGCGTCGCGGAGCCGGCCCGCGCGTCGCGCAGGCCCAGCAACGCCTCGAGCAGCGTCGTCTTGCCGACGCCGTTGCGGCCGAGCAGGCCGACGACCTGGCCGGGCAGCAGGCGCCAGTCGAGGCCGTCGAGCACGGGCCGGCCCGCGTAGGCGAGGCTCAGGCCGCGCAGCTCGACCGAGGCGGCGGGGCCGCTGCCGTCGAGCGCGAGGCCGCCGGGCGCGGCGTGCTGGGAGAGCGTGAGCGTGGTCATTTGGGCTCCTCCTGAAGAATCGTCTTGAACAGTTCGAGCGCGTCGCGCGGCCCGACCTCGAGCTGGCGCGCAGCCTCGGCGGCCTGCTGCAGCGCGGGGCGCAGCAGCGCGATGCGCTCGGCCTGCGAGCGCGCGTGACGGTGCTTGGCCGCGACGACCATCGACAGGCCGCGGCGGCGCTCGAGCAGGCCCTCGGCCTCGAGCAGGCCGTAGGCCTTGGAGATCGTCATCGGGTTGACGGCGAGCGCGAGCGCGAGCTCGCGCACCGAAGGCAGCTCCTGGCCCGCGACGAGCGCACCGCTCGCGACGCGGCGGCGCAGCTGTTCCATCAACTGCCGGTAGATCGGCTCGGGCGACCCCGGGTTGATGCTGAAGGCGAGCGACTCGCTCATGGGTGTATTGCTGTCAACGTGTATGGTGTCACTAGTACACCATGGACGAATCGCCCTGTCAAGCGGGATGCGGTGGTGGCAAGATCCCGCCATGCACGATGCGATCGCCCATCTCGAGCTGCAGCAGCTTGTCGCGCGCTTCGCGAACGCGTTCGACCTCAAGGACTGGGACGGCCTCGGCGCCTGCCTGGCCGACTCGCTCCATACCGACTACAGCGAGCTGCGCGGCACGCCGCCCGAGACCTTGACGCGCGAGCGCTTCGTCGAGCTGCGCCGCGCGGCGCTCGGCCCGCTCGCGACCCAGCACCTGGCCGGCAATATAGAGATCGAGGCGCGCGGCGCGCGCGCCGACCTCAAGGTCGCGATGGCGATCTTCCGGCGCGGCGCCGCGGGCGAGCAGTTCAACACCCATTGCCTGTACTTCTTCGGCGCGGTGCGCGCGGGCGGCGGCTGGCGCATCGACTCGATCCGCCAGAAGGTGCTGATGAGCGTCGGCGACGCGCGCATCCACGCGGGCGTCGCCAAGCCCGCGTGAGCGGGCGCATCGGTCGTGCCCGCGTGGGCGGGCGCCGCTTCTAGCGCCGCGCGGCGCAGGCGCGCGCGGCCTCGGGCACGAGCGCCGGGCCGCGGTAGATCAGGCCCGTGTAGACCTGCACGAGATCGGCGCCCGCGTCGAGCTTGGCGCGCGCGTCGGCGCCGCCCATGACGCCGCCGACGCCGATGATCGGATAGGCCGCCCCAAGCGTCTTGCGCAGCAGCGCGATCACGCGGTTGCTCGCCGCGAACACCGGGCGACCCGAAAGGCCGCCGGTCTCTTCGGCGTAGGGCAGGCCCTGGACCGCGTCGCGCGCGATCGTCGTGTTCGTCGCGATCACGCCGTCGATGCCGTGCTGGCGCAGGCTCAGCGCGATCGTCTCGACCTGGGCCGCGTCGAGGTCGGGCGCGATCTTCACGAACATCGGCACGTGGCGGCCCGTGCTCGCGCTCAGCGCGGCCTTGCGTTCGGCGAGCGGCGCGAGCAGCGCGTCGAGCGCCGCGTCGCTCTGCAGCGCGCGCAGGTTCTTGGTGTTCGGGCTCGAAATGTTGACGGTGATGTAGTCGGCGTGCGGGAACACGCCCTCGAGGCCGAGCAGGTAGTCGTCGACGGCGTTCTCGATCGGCGTCGCCGCGTTCTTGCCGATGTTCAGGCCGAGCTTGCCGCCGGCCGCGCGGAACGAACGCGCCTGCCGGACATTGGCGACGAAGGCGTCGAGGCCTTCGTTGTTGAAGCCGAGGCGGTTGATCAGCGCGTCGGCCTGCGGCAGGCGGAACATGCGCGGGCGCGGGTTGCCGGGCTGGGCCTTGGGCGTGACCGTGCCGACCTCGATGAAGCCGAAGCCCATGGCGCCGAGGCCGTCGATGCAGCGGCCGTTCTTGTCGAGGCCCGCGGCGAGGCCGACGCGATTCGGGAAGCGCAGGCCCGCGAGCTCGACCGGGTCGTCGACGCGGGTCTGCGCCCACAGGCATTGGGCCGGCGTGTTCTGCAGGCGGGCGATCGAGCCGAGCGTGAGCTCGTGGGCCTGCTCGGGGTCGAGGCCGAACAGGAACGGGCGGGTAAGGGCGTAGGGAATCGGCGGCATGGGCGCGGATTGTCCCCCAGGAGCCCGGGCGGCCGATAATCGCGCGAACCCATCGCAAGAAGACCGCCATGCACATCGACGACCCCAGGCACGACCGCGAGGCCGGCTCGCGCGACGCGACGCTCGACACGACCCGCACCGACGACACCCGCATCGGCGCGGTGCGGCCGCTGATCAGCCCGGCCCTGCTGCTCGACGAGCTGCCGCTGCCGGCCGCGTCGCTCGAGCTCGTCGAGCGCGCACGCCGCGAGATCGGCGACCTGCTGCACGGTCGCGACGACCGCCTGCTCGTCGTCGTCGGCCCCTGCTCGATCCACGATCACGACCAGGCGATGGACTACGCGCAGCTGCTCAAGCGCGTGCGCGCCGAGCTCGCCCAGGACCTGCTGATCGTGATGCGCGTGTACTTCGAGAAGCCGCGCACGACGGTCGGCTGGAAAGGGCTCATCAACGATCCGCTGCTGGACGGCAGCGAACGGATCGACGCGGGGCTGCATACGGCCCGCGCGCTGCTGTGCGACATCAACGGGGCGGAGATGCCGGCGGCGACCGAGTTTCTCGATCCGCTGTCGCCGCGCTATCTGGCCGACCTGGTCGCGTGGGGGGCCATCGGCGCGCGCACCGTGGAATCGCAGGTGCATCGCGAGCTGG
>JAFAMW010000018.1 GCA_019232985.1 Roseateles sp.
CAGCTCGCCAGGCAGGCGCGAGTTCGCGTGCAGCTCGGCTGCGGCGCCCGCCGGCAGGGCATAGCCTTCGCCCCAGGGCTCGAACCAAAGGGAGAGCGCCCGGTCTGCGGGCGCGTTGAGCGTGAGGGCGTGCTGGGGCATGGTCAGCTTGCGGGGAAGGATCTCCAGGGTAGCGATTCCAGCAGATTTCCCGCGTCGGCGCGTTGGCGAAATCTCGCATGCCGCGCCACACGCCCTCCCGCGCTCAGGCCTTCTCCTGCCCCAGCTCCTTGGCCTTGAGCGCGCTCATCAGGCTCATCAGCGTGGCAAAGGCGTTGCCGGCGTCGCCGCCACCCATCTGGATCTGCGGCACCAGCGGCACCCGCGCGGCCTCGAAGGCCTCGGCCAGGCGCAGCATCACGGTCTGCGTGAGCTGCTTGTCGGCGCCCTCGCCTTCGAGCGCTTCGGACTTGGCGCGGATGGCCGCACCCTCGGCCTCGCCGATCGAGCGGATCGCCGCGGCGCGGCCCAGGCCCTCGCGCTCCTGGCGGAAGGCCTCAGCCTGCGCCAGCGCCTCGATCTCCTGGCGGCGCTTCTCGGCCGCCTTGACGCTGGCCGCGCCCTGGTTCTCCTTGATCGAGATGTCGACCAGCGAGCCCGTCAGTTCGCTCTGCTTCTCGGCGCGCTTCTCGGCCTCGTTGAGCTCGCGCTGCTTGTTCGCGGCGATCTCCTTCTGAGCAAAGGTCTCGACCTGCTCGCGGGCGATCTGGCGGTCGCGCAGCTGGGCCATGATGGTCTCGATGCGCGAGTCGCCGCTCTGCGGACGCGGCGTGCCGATCAGCACTTCCTGGAATTCGAGCGAGTAGGCGAGGAAGCGCTCGCGCATGTCGTGCGAGGCGCCGGCCTGCAGCTCGCTGCGCGACTGGATCAGCTCGATGAAGGTGCGCGTCTGCGAGACGTTCTTGAAGTAGCTCGACACCATCGGGTCCAGCGTCTGCTCCACCAGCTGCTTGACGTTGCCGAAGCGCTGTACCACCAGCGGCGCCTTGCGATAGTCGATGTGCACGACGACCGACAGCGGCAGCAGCGGCTCGAAGGCGTCCTTGGTGATGAGCGTGATCTCGCGCAGGTTGGAGTCGAAGCTCGAACCGCTTTCGCCGCTCTTCCACATCAGCACGAAGTTGGTCGTGGGCACGAGTTCGATCTTGCCGGCGTAGGTGTTGAAGGCGTACTTGCCGGGCATCAGCGGGTCGCGCCAGACACCGCGGCAGCCGGCCTTGACGAGCTCGCCGTGGCTGTACTCGCTGCCCGACACGTCCTCGCCGCGCGCGCCCGTGTACGACACGACGACGCCGACGAAGCCGACCGGGATGATGGTCTTGGGCGTGAACTCGACCGTCGCGAACAGGCGGTTGATGTAGTAGGTGCCCTCGACGAGCACGCGCTCCTGGCGGCCGCGCCGGCCGCCCGCGGCGAGAAAGGCCTCGGGTTCCTGGAAGCTCAGGTGGGTGTCGCCGACGTCGGGGGCAAGCAGCTCGTCGCGCGTGAGCGCCGGGCCGTCCTGCACGGTGATCACGGCGAGGCGGTCCGCGTCGGCGGCGACGCCGTCGGCGTTGATCACGACCGGGCGGAACGCGCCGCGCTCGTCGAGCAGCGCGCGCATGTTCTCGAAGTACACGCGCTCGCCCGCGTCGAGCGCGAGCGCGTAGGTCGCCTCCTCGGTCATCACGACGAACAGCGCCGGGTTCACGATATGCGTGCCCTCGCGCAGCACCTTGCGCTGCGGCCCCTTCTGGCCGCCCGCGGCGAGAAAGCCGCGCACGTCGCAGAAGTCGTTGGCCGCGGCGTTGCTCGCGAGCGTCTGGCTCGCGTCGAGGTCGAGGCCGTCGCGCGCGAACACATAGCCGATCTTGCCCTGCGTGACGGCGACCATCGTGCGGATATGCACGCGGTACTGGAAGGGCGCGAACAGGTGATAGCCGCCGCGCAGCAGCTCCGGCTGGAAGCCGGCCTCGCCGTCGAGCGCGAGCAGGCCCTGGTGGACCGAGCCCTTGAGGCTCCAGAGCTTCTCGACGACGCCGACGCGGTCGTTCGGGATGTAGCGCAGCACGCCGGCCATGCGCACGAGGATCGCGAGCACGCCGAGCGTGGCCGCGGTGACGAACAGGATCAGCCATCCCCCGCTGATTTCATTGACAGACATTTTCCGATCTCCGTTGACGTTGGGGCGGCGGCGCCGCCCTGGCGCCTTTGTCGCTCCGCGCGCATTAGGAAGTCATATGGATGCGCCGATGCCCGCCTACACTGGGCCGCGATGCGTACCGAATTCCTTCTGATCGGCATCGGCGCGGCGGTGCTGCTGTCGTACTGGTTCCACCACCTGGGCCGCGTGCTGCGCCTGCCCTCGGTCGTGTTCCTGCTCGCCACGGGCCTGATCGCACGCGCCGCCGCGCAGGGCTTCGGCGTGCCGCTCGAGCCGCCCGCGGCGCTGCTGCCGCTGCTCGGCACGGTCGGCCTGATCCTGATCGTGCTCGAGGGCGCGCTCGACCTCGAGCTCAAGGCCGGCCAGCGCCCGTTCCTGCTCCGGACCTCGGGCGCCGCGCTGGCCGGCGTGCTCGCGTTCGTGCTGCCGGTCGGCGCGCTGCTGCACTACACGGTCGGCCTCGACTGGGCCGGCGCGTTCCTCGTCGCCGCGCCGTTCGCGGTGATCTCGAGCGCCGTCGCGATCCCCGCCGCGGGCCTGCTCGCGCCGCGCGAGCGCGAGTTCGTCGTCTACGAGAGCTCGTGGTCGGACATCTTCGGCGTGATGGCCTTCAACGCCGCGGCCGTCGCGTTCGAGGGCGGCGGCGCGACGACGAACCTGGTCGTCGGCGGCGTCGCCGTGCTCGCGATCGGCACCTGCATCGGCCTCGCGATGTACTGGCTCGTCGGCCACCTCGAGGGCCACGTGAAGTTCATGCCGCTGATCTTCGCGCTGATCCTCGTCTACGGCGCGGCCAAGGCGCTGCACCTGTCGCCGCTGCTGATCGTGATGCTGCTGGGCCTGCTGCTCAACAACGCCGCGCTACTGCGCCGCGTGCGCTGGCTCGCGCCGCTGCACAGCGCGCATTACGGCGTCGAGCTCGGCAAGCTCAAGCACCTGACGGCCGAGGCGACCTTTCTCGCGCGCACCTTCTTCTTCCTGCTGCTCGGCTACCAGACCGACCTCGCGAGCCTCGCCGACCCGCGCGCCTGGGCGCTCGCCGTGCCGGTCGTGCTGCTCGTCGCGGGCCTGCGCTGGCTCGTGCTGCGCGCGCTCGTCGGGCCGCGCACGCGGCCGCTGCTGTGGGTGTCGCCGCGCGGGCTGATCACGGTGCTGCTGTTCTACAGCCTGCCTGCGGGCCTCGTGCCGGCCGCGTTCCCGCGCGGCGCGTTGATCCTCGTCGTGCTGCTGTCCTGCGTCGTGATGGCCGCGGGCCTGCGCGCCGACGCCGCGCCCGGCGCAGTGCCGGCAGAAGTCGACGAGGAAGAGGGAAGCGATCCGGACGAGGCCGCCGGGTCGGCGCGCTGAGGCGCGGCGACGGCCCGGCCGGCCTCAATCGTCGTGGCCGTCGTGCCGCAGCGCGCGCTCGATGCGCCGGTCCGGCACGAACCAGATCACCGCGATCAGCACGTAGAGCGCCTGCGAGATCCTAGGGTCGAGCCAGGCCGCCGGGATCGCGGTCAGGTAGACGAGCGGCGAGAGCTTGCCCTTCCAGTCGCTGCCGAGCGCGCGCGCGAGCGTCGAGTCCGGGCCTTCGGTCGCGACGATGCATTGCTGCAGCAGCCAGTACGCGAACGCGGCCATCAGCAGCACGAAGCCGTAGACGGCTGCGGGCAGCGACGCCGCATGGTTGTCGCCCATCCAGGCCGTCGTGACCGGGAACAGCGAGAGCCAGAACAGCAGGTTCAGGTTCGCCCACAGCATGCCGCCCTTCACGCGCTTCGCCGCGTGCAGCAGGTGGTGGTGGTTGTTCCAGTAGATGCCGACGTAGATGAAGCTCAGCAGGTAGCTGAGGAAGGCGGGCACGAGCGGCACGAGCGCGTCGGCGCCGCCGCCATGCGGCACCTTGAGCTCGAGCACCATGATCGTGATGATGATCGCGAGCACGCCGTCGCTGAAGGCCTCGAGCCGCGTCTTGCCCATGCTTATTCGCCCCGCGCAAAACCGTAGGCGCGTTCGACCCGGGCGATGCGCACGACGTAGTCCTCGTACCAGCGCTCGCGGCCGAGCCGCTGGGCGGCCTGGTGCGCGCGCACGGCCTTCCAGTGCTGCATCGCCTCGAGGTCGGTCCAGTAGGACACCGTGAGGCCGAAGCCGTCGGCGTCGCGCACGCTCTCGACGCCGAGGTAGCCGGGCTGGCCCGCGGCGAGCGCGAGCATCGCGTCGGCCGTCGCGCCGTAGCCCTCGGGGTCGGCGGCGCCGCGGCGCGAGGCGAAGATCACCGCGTAGTACGGCGGTTCGGGGAGTCTGGCGATCATGGTCGGGTTCGGGTTCGGGATGGATCTCAGCGCTGCACGACGCCGACGCCGTGCGGCGCCGCACGGAACGCCGGCAGCTGTTCGGCCGCGGCCGACCAGGCCGTGAGCAGCGGGTAGGCATCGGGCGCCGCGACGCCGGGCACCATGTCCTGGACGAAGAACCAGGTCACGGCCGTCGTCAGGCCGGCCTGGTCGATCGCGGCGACGTCGGGCGGCGCGCGGCGCAGCTCGGCCTCGAGTTCGCCGAGCGCGGCGAGCAGCTGGCCCGTCACGCGCTCGACCCACACGCCGTGGCGCTTGTCGGCCGGGCGCAGCTCGCGCTCGTAGACGAGCTGCACGGCCTTCTCGCAGGCCGCGAGCGCGAGGCCGACGCCGCGCAGCGCGGCCTGGCGCGCGGGCAGCGCCGCGGGCATCAGCGAGCGGCCCGCGCGCGCCTCGGCCCAGTCGATGATCAGCGTCGAGTCCATCAGCACCGTGCCGTCGTCGCAGACCAGGGTCGGCGCCTTGACGACCGGGTTGATCGCGCGGAACGCCTCGAAGGTGCGGAACACCGACAGCGCCTCGTGCGCGAAGTCCAGGCCCAGCAGCTGCAGCGTGATCGCAGTGCGCCTCACATAGGGCGAGTCGAGCATGCCGATGAGCTTCATTGCGCTTCCTTGAGTTGTCTGGCGAGGTGGTCGAGCTTGAGCACGGTGGCCCAGTTGCGCGTCGTCACGAGGCTGGGGCCCTTGCCGACGAGCGCGGCGCCCGCGCGGCTCTCGAGGATGCCCGAGCCGCAATACAGGTAGGCGGCCTCGCGGCCGACGTGGAAGCGCTCGGGCGGCGCCACGAGCGCGGCGGTGCGGTCGCGCAGCGCCGCGAGCGCGTCCGGCGTCGGCACGAACGCGACGAGCAGGCGCGACGGGTCGAGCCCCTCGGCCGTCACGTCCCAGGGCAGGTCGGCGACGACGCGCGCGAGCTCGGCGTCGCTCTTGACGACGACGGGCACCTCGAAGCCGAGCTTGTCGAACAGCTGCGCGGCGATCTCGGCCGCGAGTTTCTCGGGCTGGCGCGCGGCGCTCAGGAACGCCGCGTTGCCGCTGTTGAGCAGGGTCGCGGGCGCCGCGCAGCCGAGCTCGGCGAGCCAGGCCTTCCAGTCGGCCATCGGCACGCGCTTGTTGCCGCCGACGTTGACGCCGCGCAGCAGCGCGACATGGGGCTTTTTCGTCATTGCGCTCCTCGCCGGGCGTCCATCAAGCGGGTCAGGCCGAGCAGGGCGCCCAGCGCCGGCGTTGCCATGCCGAGGTGGCGCGCGATCTCGTAGGGCGCGCCGAGCAGCGCCGCGAGCTCGAGCGGGCGGCCGGCCTCGAGGTCCTGCAGCATCGAGGTCTTGAACGCGCCGAGCTTGCGCGTGACCGCGTGGCGCGCCTCCGGTTCCTGCTCGACCGGGCAGCCGATGCGCGCGCCGAGCGCCGCGGCCTCGCGCATGACCTGGCTGACGAAGCCGCGCACGAGTTCGTCGTCGAGGATGCGGTCGCAGGTCGCGCGCGTGAGCGCCGAGACCGGGTTCATCGTCATATTGCCCCAGAGCTTGTACCAGATGTCCTGCTGGATGCGCTCCGACACCGTGAGCTCGAAGCCGGCCGCGCCGAGCAATGCAGCGACGCGCTCGAGCTCGGGCGGGCGCCCGCCGGCCGGCACGCCGACGATCAGGCCCCGGCCCTGCACATGCCGCACCACGCCGGGCGCGGGCGCCGTGCAGGCCGCGTGCACGACGCAGCCGATCACCTGCGCGGTCGGGATCGCCGCGCGGATGCGGCCGCCCGGGTCGACGCTGGCGAGGCGCAGGTCCTGCGCGTCGCCGCGCAGCCCGTCGAGAAACCACCAGGGCACGCCGTTCATCGCGACGAGCACGCGCGTGTGCGGGCCGATCAGGCGCGCGATCTGCGCGCTCGCGGCGCCGAGCGCCGGGCCCTTGAGCGCAACGACGACGAGGTCCTGCGCGCCGAGCGCGGCCGCGTCGTCGCTCGCGTGCAGCGCGACGCGCGTGGCCTCGCCCGCACTGTTTTCGAAGCGCAGGCCCTCGGCGCGCACGGCCGCGAGCGTCGCGCCGCGCGCGAGCGCGCTCAGTTCGACGCCGGGCTGGCCCGCGAGGCGTGCGGCGAGCCAGCCGCCGATCGCGCCGAGGCCGACGATGCAGATCTTCTTCATGCTCATCGACCGAGTGTCGCATCGACGCCCGCGGCGTGACTTGCGTTCAAGTCGACTTGAGCTTGGACAATCGCCCCATGACCGACTCCCGCATCCGCCACCCCCGCTGGGTCGTCGCCGCCGTCTGCGCGCTCTCGATGATGAGCACGATCGGCGTGTCGATGGCCTACCCGATCCTCGCGCCGATCTTCGTCGGCGGTCCGGTCGACGGCTTCACGCATTTCGCGGGCCTCGACCCGCGCCTGCTGATGGGTGCGGCGCTCGCCGCGAACCCGGCCGGCATCCTGCTCGGCAGCCTGTTCGTCGGCCCGCTGTCGGACCGCTACGGCCGCCGCACGCTGCTGACCATCACGCTGTTCGGCTGCTTCGTCGGCTACCTCGTCACGGCCTACGCGCTGCACGGGCGCCATTTCCTGCTGTTCGTCGCGATGCGCTTCGCGACCGGCCTGACCGAGGGCAACACGGCCGTCGCGCGCGCGCTGCTCGCCGACCTCGCCGCGCCCGCCCCGACGAGCGGCCACCCGCCGATCGATCGCACGCGCGCGTTCGCGACGCTCAACGCCTGCCTGTACATCGGCTGGCTGCTCGGCCCGCTCGTCGGCGGCCTGACCCTGCCGCTCGGCGACGCCTGGCCCTTCGTGCTCGCGGCGCTCGCGATGCTGCCCTGCCAGCTCGTGCTCCAGCTCGCGCTGCCGCGCCAGCCGCGCAAGCAGGGACCGCTCGAGCTGCTGCGCGCGATGCGCGAGCAGCAGTCGCTGGGCCTGCTCGCGCGCGAGCCGCGGCTCGTGCCGCTGTTCGTGCTGCAGCTGCTCTATACGCTGGGCATCAATGCGCTCTACGAGTTCTCGCCGCTGTGGCTGCTCGAGGTGCTCGGGCTCTCGAGCGTCGGCATCGCCTGGGTCACGGCGACGCAATGCGCGGCGATGACGCTGACGAGCCTCGCCGCCGGCCGTTTCGCGCGCGGCAAGCCGCGCCTGAGCCGCGCCGCCGAGGCCGCGCTGCTCGCGGCCCTGTGCATCGCCGTGCTCGCGGCCGCGCCAGGCTGGCTCGGCGTCGTGTGCATCGTCGGCGCCGGCGCCGCGCAGTCGCTCTACAACGCGGTGCTGCCGGCCTGGATGTCCGAGCATTTCGCCGCGCATGGCCAGGGCCGCGTGATGGGCCTGCTGACGACGACCTTCTGCCTCGCCAACGTGCTGATCGCGCTGCTCGGCAGCGTCTTGTCGGTGCTGTCGGTGCGCGCCGTGATGGCGCTCGGCGGCGCCTGCTGCGTGATGGCGGCGAGCCTGCTGCTCAGGCACGCGCGGCGCGAGGCGTGACGCGCCGCCCTCTCAACGCCGCGGCGGCCGCAGCGTCCATTCGTCGAGCCAGTCGCTGCCGGCCGCGGTGCTGCGCGCCCACAGCGCCTCCTCGCGCGGGTCGGGCGTGCCGGGCTGCCAGAACTTCACGCGCTGCTCGCGGCGCCGCGGCGTGCGGCTGTCGGGACGCGGGGACTTGTCTTGGGATGGGCGCATGGCCGTACTCCTGTCGCTGCATCGGCGCCTTCAGGGACGCCGTGAAACCAATGTAGGAGCGCGCGCCTCAAGCCGGGATAGAGCTTCGCGCCGCGCGCATCAAGACCGCGTCAAGAAGCCCTGCCGGCGACCGGGCCCCGCGATCCGGCCGAGAATCGGCGCATGAAATACCTGCACACCATGGTCCGCGTCGCCGACCTCGACGCCTCGCTGCGCTTCTACCGTGACGCCCTCGGCCTCGTCGAGGCGCGCCGCAACGACTACGAAGCCGGCCGCTTCACGCTCGTCTACCTCGCCGCCCCCGGCGACGCGCCGGGCCCTTACCAGCCGCAGATCGAGCTGACCTACAACTGGCCCGACGCCGACGGCAAGACCGAGACCTACACGGGCGGCCGCAACTTCGGCCATGTGGCCCTGGCCGTCCCCGATATCTACGCGGCCTGCGCACGCCTGCAGGAGCACGGCGTGACGATCCTGCGCCCGCCGCGCGACGGCCGCATGGCCTTCGTGCGCTCGCCCGACGAGATCTCGATCGAGCTGCTCCAGGACGGCCCTGCCCTCGCCCCGGCCGAGCCCTGGGCGTCGATGGCCAATACCGGCAGCTGGTAGCCGCGCCGGTGCCGCGCCGTCGTCTGTGGCGGCGCGGCCACCCTAAATCCCGCAGCAATTCACGCTCGCGCGCTGTGCGTACACAGGTCAGCGCTTGCTGATCCTGATCAACCGCTATCGTCCGCCGACTCGTTTCTAACAACTTTGGGGACTCATGATGGATAGCGCGCAAGCGGCGGGTGGTCTGCTGAACCGGCTCGGAGTGGGACAACGTCTGTGGCTCTCGGTCGGCTTCGTCGCCCTGGGCCTGGTCGCGATCGTCGCGACGGTCGCGACGCGCAGCGCGACGCTGCAGGAAACCAGCGAATCGGAAAGCGCGCTGCAGGACGCAAAGACCGCGCTGGTTTCGCGCTGGGCCACGCTGGCCTCGGCCAACGCCGCGCGCCAGCTCGCGATGGCGCTCAGCGACGACGCGAACATCGGCGCGACCTTCAAGGACCGCGTCGCCGCGACCTCGACCGAGATCGACCAGACCGTCGACGCGCTCGCGAAGCTTGCGCTCGACCCCGACGAGCAGGCCCTGCTCGCGCGCGGCAAGGCCCAGCGCGAGGCGAGCCGCAACGCGCTGGGCGCCGTGCGCTCGGCCGGCGCCGAGGCCGCGCGCAGCCAGTACGAACCGGCGCAGCAGGCCTATCTGGCCGCGCTGCAGGACTTCCTCAAGCACCAGACCGAGGCCAAGAGCGCGCTGCAGCAGCGCATCGGCGAGATGCGCCACGCGAACATCAATGTCGCCGTCGCCGGCATCGGCGCCCTGCTGCTGCTGCTCGCGGCGGGCGCCCAGGTGCTGATCCGCTCGATCCAGCAGCCGCTCGAGCGCGCCACCGAGTTCGCGGGCCGCATCGCCGGCGGCGACCTCAGCGCGCGCGTGCATTCGCGCCGCGGCGACGAGTTCGGCCAGCTGCTCAACGCGCTCGACGACATGGTCGCGAAGCTGCGTTCGGTCGTCGGCGAGGTGCGTCACGGCGTCGAGTCGGTCTCGACCGCGTCGGCCGAGATCGCGACCGGCAACCAGGACCTGTCGGCGCGCACCGAGCAGACCGCGTCGAACCTCGAGCAGACGGCGAGCTCGATGGAGCAGCTGACCGGCACGGTGTCGAACAGCGCCGACGTCGCGCGCCAGGCCAACCAGCTCGCCGCGTCGGCCGCCGAGGCGGCGACGCGCGGCGGCAGCGTCGTCACCCAGGTGCGCACGAACATGGACGAGATCACCGCGAGCTCGCGCAAGATCAACGACATCATCGGCGTGATCGACGGCATCGCGTTCCAGACCAATATCCTCGCGCTGAACGCGGCCGTGGAAGCCGCGCGCGCGGGCGAGCAGGGCCGCGGCTTCGCGGTCGTCGCCGGCGAGGTGCGCACGCTGGCCCAGCGCAGCGCCCAGGCCGCAAAGGAGATCAAGACGCTGATCCAGGCCTCGGTCGAGCGCGTCGAATCGGGCGCGGGCCTGGTCGAGCAGACCGGCGCGGCGATGGACGAGATCGTCACGAGCGTGCGCCGCGTCACCGACATGATCGGCGAGATCGCGTCGGCCGCGACCGAGCAGCGCGACGGCATCTCGCAGGTCAACGTCGCCGTCAACAACCTCGACCAAATGACCCAGCAGAACGCCGCGCTCGTCGAGGAATCGGCCGCGGCCGCGCAGTCGCTGCGCGAGCAGGCGGCGCGCCTCGCCGAGGTCGTCGCGGTGTTCAACGTCGGCAACAAGGCGGTCGCCGCCGCGAAGCCGGCCGGCACGACCGCCCGGTCCGCCGCGCCCGCAGCGTCGTCGACCCAAGCCGCCGCGAAGACCCCGATCGCCAAGCCCGCCGTCAAGCCCGCGGCCAAGCCGGCCGCGCGCGCGCGCCAGGCCGCGCCGGGCAAGCCGGCCAGCGCGCCGGCCGCCGCCACCGCACCGGCGCCTGCGCTGGCCACGGCCGACGCGGGCGACTGGGAAACCTTCTAGGGCGCGTTAACGCTACGGTGACCCGTGCGAACGGGTCGCCCAGGGATGCAGGGGAAGGCGCGCGCCGCCGTCCGTCGCGCCTAGAGCGCCGACAGCGCGAGCCAGCCCAGCACCGCGAGCGGCGCCGTGTCGGCGCGCAGGATGCGCGGCCCGAGCTGCACGCCGACGAAGCCGCGCGCCCGCGCGGCGTCTTCCTCGATCGCCGACAGCCCGCCCTCGGGGCCGCTGAGCACGAGCGTCGCCGCGCCGGCCTCGGCCGCGCGCCGCGCGATCGGCTCGGCCGCGGTCGGGCTCAGCAGCCAGCGCCGCGTGTCGGCAGCAGCAGGCAGCGCGGCCAGCCAGTCGGCGAGGCCGCGCACCGGCTCGATCCGCGCCACAACGCTGCGCCCGCTCTGCTCGCAGGCCGCGACCGCGACGCCCTGCCAATGCGCGCGCTTCCTGTCGGCGCGCTCGCCCGCGAGGCGCAGCACCGAGCGCTCGCTCGTCAAGGGCTGGATCGCCGCGACGCCGAGCTCGGTCGCCTTCTCGACGATGCCGTCCATGCGGTCGTTCGCCGGCATCACGAGCGCGAGCGTGACCGCGTGGCCAAGCTCGCGCGCGACCGCCTGCGGCGCGCCGACGCGCACGCGCACCTCGCTGCGGCCCATCGCGAGGACCTCGGCCGGCCAGTCGCAGCCGGCCCCGTCGAACAGGGTCAGCGCGTCGCCGGGCTGCAGGCGCAGCACCTGGACATGGCGCGCCGCGCCGGGCGGCAGGCTCAGTTCGGCGTCAGCGCCGGCGAGCGGCTGCTCGACATGGATACGGGGCATGTGGCAACGGGATTCGAGGTCGGGGTCAGAGCTGCAGTTCGCCGCGCACGCGCTCGGCCGCGGCCTCGCCGTGCAGGCGCTCGACCTCCGCGACGAGGTGCCGGCCGAGCGCCTGCAGCGCCGCGAGGTCGCCGCAGCGCTCGACGTCGAGCACCATCTTGTAGCCCTTGATCAGGCCCAGTTGCTTCTTCGCGTTCTGGGTCAGGTAGGCGTAGAGCTCATCGTAGCGCAGCGCGCCCGGCGCGGGCTCCGGTGCGGGCGCCGATTCCGCCGCCGCCGGTGGCGCGACCGCGGCGGGCACGGCGGATGCGGCCGCGTGGCCAGCCTGCGCGCCGACCACGCGCGCCGACGGCCGCCCGACGCTCGGCGCGGCGATCAGGCCCTGCTCGATCAGGTAGTCGAGGTCGGCCTCGGTGCTGCCATGGACCATCGCGAGCCAGCCGCGCGCGCTGCGGCTCGCGTCGAGCATCAGCAGCAGGTTGCGCGCGCTGCGCGACAACGGCAACGCGCGCTGCCTGATCTCGGCGCGGCCGGCCTCCGTCTTCTGATAGGACTGGTCCAGCATGCTCGGCTCCCATCCCTGGGCAAAGGACCCCCGCTTTTTAGCGCAAGCCGGGCCGCGTGCGGCGCCGCGCCCGCGCGGCGCGTGACGCAAGTCGCGCGACTTGCGCCTCGTAACGCCGCAAGGCTCAGGCCTTGTGGTCGCGCAGCTCGCGGCGCAGGACCTTGCCCACGGCGCTCTTCGGCAGGTCGGTGCGGAACTCGATCACCTTGGGGCGCTTGTAGCCGGTCAGGTTGGCTTCGCAGTAGGCGCGCACGTCGGCCTCGGTCAGCGCCGGGTTCTTCCTGACGATCACGAGCTTGACGGCCTCGCCCGACTTCTCGTCGGGCACGCCGACGGCCGCGGCCTCGAGCACGCCGTCCATCTGCGTGATCACGTCCTCGACCTCGTTCGGGTAGACGTTGAAGCCGCTGACCAGGATCATGTCCTTCTTGCGGTCGACGATGCGGAAGTAGCCGCGCTCGTCGACGACGCCGACGTCGCCGGTGCGGAAGAAGCCGTCGGCCGTCATGACCTTCGCGGTCTCGTCGGGACGCTGCCAGTAGCCGGCCATGACCTGCGGGCCGCGGATCGCGATCTCGCCCGGCTGGCCCTGCGGCACCTCGTTGCCCGCGTCGTCGAGCAGGCTCATCTCGGTGTTCGACACCGGCAGGCCGATCGTGCCCGTGTACGCGAGGCTGTCGGTCGGGTTGCAGCTCGCGACCGGCGAGGTCTCCGACAGGCCGTAGCCCTCGACGATCGGGCAGCCGGTCTTCTCGAGCCAGAGCTTGGCCGTCGCCTGCTGCACGGCCATGCCGCCGCCGACCGACATCACGAGGTGACTCCAGTCAACCTTGGCGAAATCCTTGTGGTGGGCCATGGCCATGAACAGCGTGTTCACGGCCGGCAGGCTGTGCACGCGGTGCTTGGACAGCTCCTTGAACAGCGCGGGCAGGTCGCGCGGGTTCGGGATCATGATGTTGCAGCCGCCCAGGCGCATCGACAGCATCAGGTTCGCCGTGAAGCCGAAGATGTGATACAGCGGCAGTGCGCAAACGGTGTTGAGCTGCTCGCCGGCCGGCACCTTCTTGAGCGCGGGCTGGTACCAGGCCGCGGCCTGCAGCGTGTTCGCGACGAGATTGCTGTGCAGCAGCACGGCGCCCTTGGACACGCCGGTCGTGCCGCCCGTGTACTGCAGCACCGCGATGTCCGACGCCGCGATCGCGGGCGCCTTGAACGGCTGGTGGCGGCCGCGCGCGACGGCCTGCTTGAACGGCACGGCGCCCGGCAGCTCGAAGTCGGGCACGAGCTTCTTCACCTTGCGCACGACGTAGTTGACGATCATGCCGAGCGGGAAGCCGAGCAGTTCGCCCATCGACGCGAGCACGATGTGCTTGGTCGGCACGCTGCCGAGCACCTGCTGCAGCGTCGCCGCGAAGTTCTCGAGGATCACGATCGCCTTCGCGCCCGAATCCTTGAGCTGGTGCTCGAGCTCGCGCGGCGTGTACAGCGGGTTGACGTTGACGACGACATAGCCCGCGCGCAGCACCGCCGCCACGGCGATCGGGTACTGGAACACGTTGGGCATCATGATGGCGACGCGGTCGCCCTTCTCGAGGCCCAGGCTCTGGAAATAGGCGGCGAGCGCGCGCGAGGCTTCGTCGAGCTCGGCGTAGCTGAGGCTCTTGCCCATCATCTTGCAGGCGGAGCGCTCGGCGTACTCGCTGAACGCCGCGCTCATCAGCTCGACCAGGTTCGGGTAGGTCGCGACGTCGAGCTCCGCAGGCACCTCTTGCGGGTACTGCGCGAGCCAGGCCTTCTTGTCCATCTTTTTGTCTCCGTACAAACCTGCGGATTCTGACTCATTCCTGACGCCTGGCCGGTCAGGTGAATCCTGGGCGCCACAAGCGCTCCCCGTCGACGGCTACTCGACGGCCTTGACCATCTCCTCGACGACCTTCTTCGCGTCGCCGAACACCATCATGGTCTTGTCCATGTAGAACAGCTCGTTGTCGAGGCCCGCGTAGCCGGCCGCCATCGAGCGCTTGTTCACGATCACGGTCTTGGCCTTGTAGGCCTCGAGGATGGGCATGCCGTAGATCGCGCTGCCCTTGACGTGGGCCGCGGGGTTCACGACGTCGTTGGCGCCGAGGATGATCGCGACGTCGGCCTGGCCGAACTCGGCGTTGATGTCCTCCATCTCGAAGACCTGGTCGTAGGGCACCTCGGCCTCGGCGAGCAGCACGTTCATGTGGCCGGGCATGCGGCCCGCGACCGGGTGGATCGCGTACTTGACCGTCACGCCGCGCTCGACGAGCTTGTCGACGAGCTCCTTGACCGCGTGCTGGGCGCGCGCGACGGCGAGGCCGTAGCCGGGCACGATGATCACGGTCTCGGCGTTCGCCATCACGAAGGCCGCGTCGTCGGCGCTGCCGCTCTTGACCGGACGCTGCTCGCCGCCCGAAGCCGCCGTGGCGGCTTCTCCCCCAAAACCGCCGAGGATCACGCTGAGGAACGAGCGGTTCATCGCCTTGCACATGATGTACGAGAGGATCGCGCCCGAGCTGCCGACGAGGCTGCCCGCGATGATCAGCATCGGGTTGTTCAGCGAGAAGCCGATGCCGGCGGCGGCCCAGCCCGAGTAGCTGTTGAGCATCGAGACGACGACCGGCATGTCGGCGCCGCCGATCGGGATGATCAGCGTGACGCCGAGCACGAAGCCGAGCAGCACGACGCTCCAGAAGTCGAGCGCGTTCTGCGAATCCCAGAAGCCGAACACGAAGAACGCGGCGGCGAGCCCGCACAGCGCGTTCAGGACATGCTGGCCCTTGAACTGCACGGGCGCGCCCTGGAACAGGCGGAACCTGCTCTTGCCGCCCAGCTTGCCCCAGGCGATCACCGAGCCCGTGAAGGTCAGCGCGCCGATGAACGCGCCGAGCGCGAGTTCGACGCGGTTGCCCGGCGGAATCGCTTGGTCGCCATGCGCGGCGATGCCGAACGCGCCGGGCTCGACCGCCGCCGCGACCGCGATCGCGACGGCCGCGAGGCCGATCATGCTGTGGAAGAACGCGACGAGCTCGGGCATTTTGGTCATCTCGACCGTCTTCGCGCGCCACGCGCCGTAGCCGCCGCCGAGCACGAGGCCCAGCAGCACCCACAGCAGGCCCAGGCCGGAGCCCCCGGCCAGCTTGACGATCAGCGCCGCCGTGGTCAGCCCCGCGATCGTCATGCCGGACATGCCGAACGCGTTGCCGCGGATCGAGGTGGTCGGGTGCGACAGTCCCTTGAGCGCCTGGATGAAGCACACGCTCGCAATCAAATAGAGCAGGACGACGAGGTTCATGCTCATTGCGCGCCCTCCTTCTTCGCGGCGGCGGCCGGCTTGTCCTTCTTCTTGAACATCGCGAGCATGCGCCTGGTCACGAGAAAGCCGCCGAAGATGTTGACGGCCGCGAGCGCGACCGCGAGCACGCCCATGCCTTTCGCGAACGGCGTCTCGGTCAGCGCCGCCGCGAGCATCGCGCCGACGCTCACGATCGCCGAGATCGCGTTGGTCACGGCCATCAGCGGCGTGTGCAGCGCCGGCGTGACGGTCCAGACGACGTGGTAGCCGACGTAGACCGCCAGCACGAAGATGATCAGGTTGATCAGGGTATGGTCGACCGCTTCCATGGCGCGCCTTCCTTTTTCTCGTTTCAGTTCTTCGTGACCTTGCCGCCCTGGGCGACGAGGCAGGCCGCGACGATGTCGTCGTCCATCGGGACGACGAGCTTGCCGTCCTTGTCGACGACGAGCTTGAGGAAGTCGAGCACGTTGCGCGCGTACAGCGCCGACGCGTCGGCCGCGACCTGGGCCGGCAGATTGGTCTCGCCGACGAGCGTCACGCCATGCTGCTGGACGGTCTTGCCGGCCTGGGTCAGCGGGCAGTTGCCGCCGGCCGCCGCCGCGAGGTCGACGATCACCGAGCCCGGCTTCATGCTCTTGACCATCGCCTCGGTCACCAGCACCGGCGCGGGCCGGCCCGGGATCAGCGCGGTCGTGATCACGATGTCGGCCTGGGCCACGCGCTTCGCGACCTCGAGCTTCTGGCGCTCGAGCCAGCTCGGCGGCATGGGCTTGGCGTAGCCGCCGACGCCTTCGGCCGCCGCCTTCTCCTCGGGCGTATCAAAGGGCACGTCGATGAACTTCGCGCCGAGCGACTCGACCTGCTCCTTGACCGAGGGCCGCACGTCCGAGGCCTCGATCACGGCGCCGAGGCGCTTGGCCGTCGCGATCGCCTGCAGGCCCGCGACGCCGACGCCGAGCACGACGACGCGCGCGGCCTTCACCGTGCCGGCCGCCGTCATCAGCATCGGGAAGAAGCGCTGGTAGCGGTTCGCCGCGATCATCACCGCCTTGTAGCCGGCGATATTGGCCTGGCTCGACAGCACGTCCATGCTCTGCGCGCGCGTCGTGCGCGGCGCGGCCTCGAGCGCGAACGCCGTGAGCTGCGCCTCGGCGAGGGCCTCGAGCCCGGCCGCGTCGAAGGGGTTGAGCATGCCGACGACGGCCGCGCCAGGCTCCATCAGCTGGAGCTCGGCCGCGTCAGGGCGCTGGACCTTGAGCACGAGCTCGCACTCGAAGGCCTTGCTGCGGTCGACGATCTCGCAGCCGACGGCGGCGTAGGCCTCGTCGGGGCTGCTCGCGCGGCTGCCCGCGCCCTTCTCGATCCTCAGCACATGGCCCTGCGCCTTGAGCTTCTTCGCCGTCTCGGGGGTGACGGCCACGCGGGTCTCTCCGGCCGCGCTCTCGCGCGGGACGCCTATCAGCATGCGGGTCTCCAATGCGGTTCAGGCCGGCGCAGCTTACACAAACTGTGCGAACAGGGACCCTCTGCAAAACCCCGGTGGGCCGCGGCGGGCCTTGGCGGGATGCTGGGCAAGGCGCGAGCCGCCGGCCTGACTCGCGTCAGGTCAAGGCTCGCAACGCCGCCCAGCGCCCGCCAAGACCCGCCCCGAAGGGTTCGTGCGATAACAGGCCCGCGCGGGTGTTGCGGCGCTCGGCTGTCGGGCCACCAGCCCGACCTTCGCACCGCGCCTACGCGCCGGCCTGTTCTCGCGCGAACGCGACCCACCGGGGTTCTGCAGAGGGTCCC
>JAFAMW010000029.1 GCA_019232985.1 Roseateles sp.
GGAACGGCCTGCACGGCCGCTTCGCGGGCGTCGAGGTGCGCGGCTACGCGGGCGAGCGCCTGCTCGCGCCGGCGGTGCCGGCGATCCGCTGAGGCCGCAATGGCCAGGGCCTGCCGACACCAGGCAGACCCGTGCGCAGGCCCTAGGCGACCAGGCGGCCCTCCTGGAAGTCCCGGACGGCCTGCATCAGCTCGGCCTGGGTGTTCATCACGAACGGGCCGTACTGGGCGATCGGCTCGCCGAGCGGCCGGCCGGCGACGAGGATCAGGCGCGCGCCCTCCTCGCCGGCCGCGAGCCTCACGCCGTCGCTGCCCGGCTGGTTCGCGAAGATCGCCATGCGGGTCGCGGGCACGCGGCAGCCGGTGTCGAAGCGCAGGTCGCCGCGGTACACGTAGACGAAGGCGTTATGGGTGTCGGGCAGCGCCTGCTCGAACGTCGCGCCGGGCGTCAGCGTGATGTCGAGGTAGAGCGGCTCGGTATGCTCGCGCTGGACCGCGCCCGCGACGCCATGGCTCGTGCCCGCGATCACGCGGACCTTGAAGCCCGCGCCTTCGAGCTCGGGAATCTCGGCGCTCGGGATGTCGCGGTACCAGGGGGCGCGCAGCTTGTCCTTGGCCGGCAGGTTGAGCCAGAGCTGGAAGCCCTCCATGCGGCCCTCCTGCTGCTCGGGCAGCTCGCTGTGGATCACGCCGCGGCCGGCCGTCATCCATTGCACGCCGCCGCTGCCGAGCAGGCCTTCGTGGCCGGCCGAGTCGCGGTGGCGCATGCGGCCTTCGAGCATGTAGGTGACGGTCTCGAAGCCGCGGTGCGGATGGTCGGGGAAGCCGGCGATGTAGTCGTCGGCCTGGTCCGAGCCGAACGCGTCGAGCATCAGGAAGGGGTCGAGGCGGCGCTGCAGCGGCTGGGTCAGCACGCGCGTGAGCTTGACCCCGGCACCGTCGCTGGTGGGCTGGCCGACGACGAGCCGCTCGACGGGGCGCGGCTGGCGGACGGTGGAGGCATTGCTCTCGCTCATGATGGTTCTCTCATCCTGTTGCTGATGCGGCGGCGCGATTGTGCGCGAGGCCGCGGGGAGCGCCCGCGGCCTCGGTCAAGGCTGGGGGCGCCGGGGGTTTATGCCGACAGTTCCGCGATGCGCGTGCGCGCGCTCGCGACGCCGGCGGCTTCGGCGTCGGGGCCCAGGTTCAGGCCCTCGGCGTAGACGAACTCGACGTCGCTCATGCCGAGGAAGCCGAGCACCGTGCGCAGATAGCCGGTCACGCCCTCGTCGGTCGGCTTGCCGATGTGCAGGCCGCCGCGCGCGCTGACGACGTAGACCTTCTTGCCCTTGACCAGGCCTTCGGGGCCGGTCGCGGTGTAGCGGAAGGTCGCGCCGGCGCGGGCGACCGCGTCGATCCAGTTCTTCAGCTGCGAGGGCACGCCGAAGTTGATCATCGGCGCGCCGATCACGATCACGTCGTGGGCCTGCAGCTCATTGATCAGCGCGTCGTTCGCGGCGACGAGCTCGCGCTGCGCGGCGCTGCGCTGCTCGGCCGGCGTGAACAGCGCGCCGAGCATGGTCTCGTCCATCGCCGGGTGCGGCTGCTGGCCGAGGTCGCGCACGCTGACCGTTGCACCGGCGTGGCGCGTGGCGAGCGCCTCGCTCAGCTCGGTCGCGAGGCGGGTCGAGAACGAACCCTGGCCGTCCTGGACGCGGCGGGCGCTGGAATTGATCTGGAGAATCTTCATGAGGGGCTCCTGGTGGGTGGATCGGATGACTGAACTCTAGGCGTCATCAATCCGCGGCAGAAGCCGTCAAAATGGATAATATTGTTCCATCAAAGGAACAATCATGGATGCCGACGATTTGCTGCTGTTTGCCCGCGTCGTCGAGGCCGGTTCGCTGAGCCGCGCGGCCGAGCGCCTGGGCCTGCCCAAATCGAGCGTGTCGCGGCGCCTCGCCGGCCTCGAGCAGCGCCTCGGCGAGAAGCTGCTGCAGCGCTCCACAAGGCGCCTGACGCTGACCGACTTCGGCCAGGGCATGCTCGAACACGCGCGCAGCGTCGCCGGCGAGGTCGACGCAGCGCTCGCGCTCGCGCTGCACCGCCAGCAGCGGCCGAGCGGGCGGCTGCGCGTGTCGATGCCCTCGGACCTCGCGCGCCTCGTGCTCGCCGACGCGATCGCGCGCTTCGCGCTCGGCCACCCCGAGGTCCAGCTCGAGCTCGACCTGTCGCCGCGCCGCGTCGACCTGGTCGGCGAGGGCTTCGACCTCGCGCTGCGCGTCGGCGCGCTCACCCAGGACAGCCAGCTCGCCGCGCGCCGCCTCGCGCTGCTCGACAGCCGGCTCTACGCGGCGCCCGCCTACCTGCAGACCCATGGCGAGCCGCAGCTGCCCGAGGGCCTGATCAGCATGCACGGGCTGATGATCCGCGGCCGCGACGGCGAGCCGCTGCCCTGGGCGCTGGTCCGCGCCGACGCCCCGGCGCCCGGGCCCGACGCGGACCCGGCCGTCGTCGTGCTGCCCGACACCCGCACCCTCGCGAACGCGCCCGACATGCTGCTGCTGCTCGCGCGCGCGGGGCTCGGCATCGCGGCCGTGAACCCGCATATGGCGGCGCCGCTCGTCGAGCAGGGGCAGTTGGTCCCGCTGCTGCCAGGCTGGTCGCTGCGCGCGGTCGAATGCTGGGCCGTGTTCCCCGAGCGCCGCCTGATGCCGCTGAAGACGCGCGTCTTCATCGACGCGATCGTCGCGGCGCTCGCTAGTTGCCCGGCGCCGCCGCCGCCTCCGCCAGCAGCGCCTCGCAGCGCTCCTCGTGCTGGCTGATCTCGGCGAGCGTGACCTCGATGTCGTCGAGCTGCTGCTCGAGCTGGCGCCGATGCTGGCGCAGCACGTCGAGGAAGGCGCGCGCCTGCGCCGCGTTGTCGCCGTCGCTGTCGTACATGTCGACGAGCTCCTTGATCTCCTGCAGCGACAGGCCGAGGCGCTTGCCGCGCAGCGTGAGCTTCAGGCGCGTGCGGTCGCGCTGGTCGTAGACGCGGTTGCGGCCTTCGCGGTCGGGCTCGATCAGGCCGACGTCCTCGTAGAAGCGGATCGCGCGCGGGGTGATGTCGAACTCGGCCGCGAGCTCGGTGATCGTATAGCGGCGTGCGCCGGCTTCGGTGACTGCGCTCATCGGGGGTCTTCTTCTGGCCTAATGGCGGCTGTGACGTTGACGTAAACGTAAGTCTAAGGCGAGACATGGCGAATCCGCGCGAATCCGAACTCCATTACCCGCTCGGCGACGCGCTGCCGGCCGTCGGCAGCGTGCTCGACGTCGCACCCGGCGTGCGCTGGGTGCGCATGCCGCTGCCGTTCGCGCTCGACCATATCAACCTCTGGCTGCTGCGCGACGAGATCGACGGCCCCCTCGGCAAGATTCAGGGCTGGACCCTCGTCGACTGCGGCATCGCGAACGACGCGACGCGCGAGGCCTGGCAGCAGGTGTATGCCGAGCACCTCGACGGCCTGCCCGTGCTGCGCGTGATCGTCACGCATTTCCACCCCGACCATATGGGCCTCGCGGCCTGGCATTGCGAGCGTTGGGACTGTCGCCTCTGGATCAGCGCGACCGACTACCACCTCGCGCGCGTCGCGAGCGGCTCGACGGTCGGCATGGGCGGCGAGACCGCCGCGGACTTCTTCGCGAGCCACGGTCTCGTCGACCCCGAGGCGCTCGCGAAGATCCGCGCGCGCGCGAGCTACTACACGAGCATGGTGCCGGCCGTGCCGCCGGCGTTCCGGCGCCTGCGCGACGGCATGGAACTGAACGTCGGCGGCCGGACCTGGCGCTGCATCGCCGGCTTCGGCCACGCGCCCGAGCACATCAGCCTGGCCGGCGCGGGCCTGCTGATCTCGGGCGACATGGTGCTGCCGCGGATCTCGACGAACGTCTCGGTCGTCGACGTCGAGCCCGAGGCCGACCCGCTGCGCCTGTACCTCGACTCGCTTACGCCGCTGCTCGCGCTGCCGGCCGACACGCTCGTGCTGCCGGCGCACGGCAAGCCGTTCACGGGCCTGCACGCGCGCATCGCCCAGCTGCGCGAGCACCACGACGAGCGCCTCGCCGAGGTCCGCGCAGCCTGCGCGGACCGGCCGACCCACGCGGCCGACCTGCTCGAGGTGTTGTTCAAGCGCAAGCTCGACCTGCACCAGACCACTTTTGCGATGGGCGAATCGATTGCCCACCTGAACGCGCTCTGGCTCGCCGGCGAACTGCGGCGCGAACGCGGAGAAGACGGGGTTTACCGCTTCACAGCGGCATAAACCGGCGGATTCCGGGGAGATGGTGGAGGGGGTGGACCTTGCCACCACCGCCGGCCCGATGGCCGACGGTGGCGGGTGGTCTCTGCACAAGCCTCTTGAGCGATCTGCGCTTCGCGCCGAACCGCTCTTTTGCCTATGGCAATGACAGCGTCGGGCGAAGTGTGCTTGTCCTTTGCGCTGCGGACAATCCCCCCTAAAGGGTGATGTGCGCACATTGGCCGTCCAGAATTCAGGCTTCAGCCGGCTCGGCCAGCGATTCCTCGCGCAACTGCTGGCGGGCGGCCTCGAAGTCGGGCAGCACCGAGCGCACGACGGCCCAGAAGCGCGGGCTGTGGTTCATCTCGCGCAGATGGGCGAGCTCGTGCGCGACGACGTAGTCGATGATCGCGGGCGCGTAGTGGACGAGGCGCCAGTTCAGGCGGATCGTGCCTTCGGCGCTCGCGCTGCCCCAGCGCGTCTGCGCGCTCGACAGGCGCAGCTGTTTCATCTCGACACCCAAGCGCGCCGCGAACGCGCGGCAGCGCGGCTCGAAGTCGGCGCGCGCCTGCTTCTGCAGCCAGGCCTGGACCACGTCGCGCAGCTGCGCGGCCTCAGCGAGCGGCGACAGGCCGACATGCAGCAGGCCGGCCGCCGCGTCGAGCGTGACGCCGCTGCGCGCGGCGTCGAGGTGCAGGCGCAGGCGCCCGCCCAGATAGGGCAGCTCGGCGCCGTCGCGCCACTCGATGCGCGAGGCCTGCAGGCGCGCGGCGCGCTCGCGCTGCTCGACGAGCTTGCGCAGGATCCAGTCGGACTTCTGCTGCAGCGCGGCCTCGATGTCGCCGATCAGCACCCAGCGCGGCGCGCTGACCGCGAGCCCCTGCGGGCCGACCGCGAAGCCGATCGTGCGGCGCCGCGCGCGGCGCAGCTCGTAGGGCACCGCGTGGCCGCCGTCGAGCAGCACCTGGCGCTGCGAGCGGCCCGGCAGGCGCGAAACCGGCGGCGGCGGCACGACAGGGGCCACCGGCGCGGGCGGCGGCTCGGCGTCAAACAGCGAAAGCTGGCGATCGTTGGACAGCGAAGCCAGGCGTTTGAACATTTTTACCGGCCGATCAGTCCTTGTAGGCCGCGGGGTCGAGGCGCCGCATCTCGGCCTCGATCCAGGCCTCGACCTCGCGCATCAGCTCGGCCGGCTCGCGCCCGGTGGCCGGGATCGGCCGGCCGATCGACACGTCGACCACGCCCGGGCGCAGCAGAAAGCTCTTGCGCGGCCAGCAGCGCGCCGTCGTGCACGCGATCGGCACGACCGGCACGCCGGTCTCGACCGCGAGGCGGGTGCCGCCGGTCTTGTACTCGCCCTTCCTGCCGCGCGGAATGCGCGTGCCCTCGGGGAACATGATGACCCAGACCCCCTGGGCCGCGAGCCGCTTGCCCTGCGCGGCGACCTTGCTCCAGGCCTCGCTGCGCTTGCTGCGGTCGATATGGATCATGTCGAGCCGCGCCATCGCCCAGCCGAAGAACGGGATGTAGAGCAGCTCGCGCTTGAACACGTAGGCGAGCGGGTGGCTCATCAGCGCCGGGTAGGCGAAGGTCTCCCAGGTGCTCTGGTGCTTGGACAGCAGGATCACGGCCTCGCCGCTGTCGGCCGCGGGCAGGTGCTCCATGCCGTGCACGCGATGGCGCACGCCGCAGATATAGCGCGCGCCCCAGACCGACAGGCGCAGCCAGAACGCACAGGTCCAGTAGACCGGGCGGCCGCGCACGAAGATCGACAGGACGATCGCGGCGATCGCGACGGGCACGACCGTGACGGCCATCCAGACCATGAACAGGACCGAGCGCAGCGCGGCGAACAACATCATCAGTGCAAATCTCCGGCCTCGGTATCGGGCGCCAGGGCCTCGCCGCGCGCGTCGGCGCGGGCTCGGCGTTCTTGTTGGATCAGGTGCTCGGCGAAGGCCGCGAGGTTTTCGTGCACCTGCGTGCCCGGCACCTGCGCGACGAGCGCGGCGAGCTGGTCGGCGTCGAGGCCGCCGAGGCGGTCGCTCTTGACGAGGTGGGGCCGGCAGCCCGCGTTGCGCGCGGTCTCGAGGTCGCGCAGCGACGCGCCGACCATATGGACCTGGGCGAGGTCGGCGCCGAAGCGCTCGCCGATCTGGTGGATCAGCCCGGGCAGCGGCTTGCGGCACGCGCAGCCCTCTTCGGGCGTGTGCGGGCAGAAGAACGCCGCGTCGAGGCGTCCGCCCTTCTCGGCGAGGCGCTGGTTCAGCGCCGCGTGCACGGCGTTCAGTGCGGCCATGTCGATCAGGCCGCGGCCGATGCCGGCCTGGTTCGTCGCCATCACCGTGTGCCAGCCCGCGTGGTTGAGCCGCGCGATCGCCTCGAGGCTGCCGGGCAGCGGCTCGAGCTCGTCGGGCGACTTCACGTGGTCGTCGCGGTAATGGTTGATCGTGCCGTCGCGCCCGAGGATGACCAGCTTGGTGCTGTGGCCGGGGTCGTTGCTCTTGGGCATGGCGGCGGGCTCCGGTTGGACTCGATCAGGCGGCGAGACGCGCGAGTTCGGCGACGCGGTTCATCGCGTCGAACAGGCTCTTGAGCAGGCCCAGGCGGTTCGCGCGCAGCGCGGCGTCCTCGGCGTTGACCATCACGTCGTCGAAGAACGCGTCGACCGGCGCCTTGAGCGCCGCGAGCTCGCGCAGCGAGGCCGTGTAGTCGCCCTGGCCGAACAGCGCGTCGGCGCGCGGCTGGGCGGCGGCGAGCGCGGCGGCGAGCTGCGCCTCGGCGGGCTCCATGAGCAGCGCCGCGTCGACGCGCGCCTCGACGGCCGTCTCGGCCTTCTTGAGGATGTTGCCGATGCGCTTGTTCGCGGCCGCGAGCGAGGCGGCTTCGGGCAGGGCCTGGAACGCGCGCACGGCCTCGAGGCGCCGGGCCACGTCGGCGAGGCGCGCGGGGCGCAGCGCGAGCACCGCGTCGACTTCCTGCGCGCTATAGCCCTGCTCGCGCAGCGAGCCGGCGAGGCGGTCGAACACGAAGTCGGCGAGCGCCGCGCTGGGGTCCTTGATCAGCGCGCCGAACGGCGCGGCGGCGGCCGCGAGCAGCGCGCCGAGCTCGAGCTGCGGCGCGCGCTCGCCCAGCATGCGGATCACGCCGAGCGCGTGGCGGCGCAGCGCGAACGGGTCCTTGTCGCCCGTCGGCAGCTGGCCGATGCCGAACAGGCCGACCAGGGTCTCGAGCTTGTCGGCGAGCGCGACGGCCAGGCCCACGGCGTTGCGCGGCAGCGCGTCGCCGGCGAAGCGCGGCTTGTAATGGTCCTCGATCGCCGCTGCGACGGTGTCGCCAAGGCCGTCGTGGCGCGCGTAATAGCCGCCCATGATGCCCTGCAGCTCGGGGAACTCGCCGACCATGTCGGTCAGCAGGTCGGCCTTCGCGAGCTGGGCGGCCTGGTCGACCTGGGCCGCGTCGACATCCAGCATGCCGGCGATCGCAGCAGCGATCGCGCGCACGCGCTCGACGCGCTCGCCCTGGCTGCCGAGCTTGCCGTGGTAGACGACCTTGTCCAGGCCCGCGACGCGCGCGGCGAGCGGCTTCTTGCGGTCCTGGTCGAAGAAGAACTTCGCGTCGGCGAGGCGCGGGCGCACGACGCGCTCGTTGCCCTCGACGACGGCGCTCGGGTCGGCCGGGCGGATGTTCGAGACGACGAGGAAGCGGTTCGTGAGCTTGCCGGCCGCGTCGAGCAGCGGGAAGTACTTCTGGTTCGCCTTCATCGTCAGGATCAGGCATTCCTGCGGCACAGCGAGGAACTCGGGCTCGAAGCGGCACGACAGCACGTTCGGGCGCTCGACCAGCGCCGTGACCTCGTCGAGCAGCGCGTCGTCGTCGATCGGCTTCAGGCCGCCGGCCGCGGCGGCCGCCGCGTCGAGCTGACGCTGGATCTCGGCGCGGCGCGCGGCGAAGCCTGCGATCACGGCGCCCTGCTCGGCCAGCGTCGTCGCGTAGGCGTCGGCGTGCGCGACCTCGATGCTCGCGACGGCCGCCTCGAAGCGGTGGCCGCGCGTCGTGTTGCCCGCGTGCAGGCCGAGCGCCTGGACCGGCACGACCGCGCTGCCGTGCAGCGCGACGAGGCCGTGGGCCGGGCGCACGAACTTCACGTCGCTCCAGCCGTCGGCGAGCTGGTAGGTCATGACCTTGGGGATCGGCAGCTTCGCGAGCGTCTCGTCGAGCGCCTTCTGCAGGCCTTCGGCGAGCGTCGCGCCGGCGACCACGCTGTCGAGGAACAGCGCCTCGGCGCGGCCGTCGGGCGCGCGCTTGAGGCCGGCGACGGCCTCGGCGCCCGCGCCGAGCGCCGCGAGCTTCTTGAGCAGCGCGGGCGTCGGCGCGCCGGCCGCGTCGAGCGCGACGGCGACGGGCATGAGCTTTTGCTGCACGGCGCGGTCGGGCGCCTTGGCCGCGACGCCGGTCACGTGCACGCCGAGGCGGCGCGGCGACGCGAAGGCCGTGACGGCCGCGTCGGCGGCCGCGAGGCCTTGCGCCCTGAGGCTGTCGGCGAGCGTGCCGGCGAAGGCCTCGCCGAGCTTCTTCAGCGCCTTCGGCGGCAGTTCCTCGACGAACAGTTCAACAAGCAGGTTCGTCATCTCAGGCAGCCTTTTTCTTCTCGATCTGGGCGATCACTTCGTCGGCCCAGGCCTTCGGGGCCATCGGGAAGCCGAGGCGCGCGCGGCTGTCGACATAGCTTTGCGCGACCGCGCGCGCGAGGTTGCGGATGCGGCCGATATAGGCGGCGCGCTCGGTCACGCTGATCGCGCCGCGCGCGTCGAGCAGGTTGAAGCTGTGGCCGGCCTTGAGCAGTTGCTCGTAGGCCGGCAGCGCGAGCTGCTGCTCCATCAGGTACTTGCTCTGGCGCTCGTGCGCGGCAAAGGCCTGGAGCAGGAAGTCGACGTCGCTGTGCTCGAAGTTGTAGGTCGACTGCTCGACCTCGTTCTGGTGGAACACCTCGCCGTACTTGAGGCCGTCGGTGTATTCGAGCTCGTACACCGATTCCTTGCCCTGCAGGTACATCGCGAGGCGCTCGAGGCCGTAGGTGATCTCGCCGGTGATCGGCTTGCAGTCGATGCCGCCGACCTGCTGGAAGTAGGTGAACTGGGTCACCTCCATGCCGTTGAGCCAGACTTCCCAACCGAGGCCCCAGCAGCCGAGCGTCGGGTTCTCCCAGTCGTCCTCGACGAAGCGCACGTCGTTCTTCCTGAGGTCGAAGCCGAGCGCTTCGAGCGAGCCGAGGTAGAGCTCGAGGATGTTCGCGGGCGCCGGCTTGAGGACGACCTGGAACTGGTAATAGTGCTGGAGCCGGTTCGGGTTCTCGCCGTAGCGGCCGTCCTTGGGGCGGCGGCTCGGCTGGACGTAGGCGGCCTTCCAGGGCTCGGGGCCGAGCGCGCGCAGAAAGGTCGCCGTGTGGCTCGTGCCGGCGCCGACTTCCATGTCGTAGGGCTGGAGAAGCGCGCAGCCCTGGCGTGACCAGTAGTCTTGCAGGGTCAGAATGGTTTGCTGGAAGCTCGGCATGGAGAACCCACGGTGGAAAACCCGCGGATTCTAAGAGGCGCCAGCCGCGCCTTGCGCTCAGCCGCCCTGCTTCTTCTTTTCCTTGCCCTTGGGCATCACGCTCGTGACCGGCGCGACCGGGCGGTCGGAAAAGCCCGAAGGTTCCTTGCCGCCGCTGTCCTTCTTCGGCTTCTTCGTCATCTTGTTACCGCCTTGAACGCCTTTGGGCATGGTCTGCTCCTCTTGTTGAATGACTAACGATCGATCAATGTACCGCGTCGCGGCGCCCACGCGCTGCCGCGATAAACCCGATCAGCGCGAGCGCGAACAGCGGCCACAGCCCGCAGGCCGCGAGCCAGCGCGCGTAGGGGGTGGCGCCGCTGCGGCCTTCGACGCGCGCCTGCAGCACGCCGGGCACGCCCGCGGGCAGGCGCGCCGTGACGCGGCCGGCCGCGTCGATCACGGCCGTCGCGCCGGTGTTGGTCGCGCGCACGAACGGGCGCTGGAACTCGAGCGCGCGCAGCTGCGCGAACTGCAGGTCCTGGTCCTGGACCATCACGGTGCCGAACCACGCGAGGTTGCTCACGTTGACGAAGATCGTCGCGGCCTCGGGCCCGGCCGCGCTCGCGACGAAGTCCTCGCCGAACAGGCTCTCGTAGCAGATCAGCGGCCGCAGGCGCTGGCCCGCGACGACGAGCGGCGCCGTGTTCGTGCCGCGCGCCTGGTCGACCATCGGGATGCCGAGCAGGTCGACGAACCAGTGGAAGCCCGTCGGCACGAACTCGCCGAAGGGCAGCAGGTGGCGCTTGCCGTACGCGTAGTCGGCGCCCGCGCCGAACGCGGCCATGCTGTTCACGTAGCCCTGCTTCTCGTCGCCGAGAAAGCCGCCGAGCAGCAGCGGCCGGCCGGTGCGCTCGAGCCGCGCGAGGTAGTCGCGGTCGAGCGCCGCGAACGGCAGCGGCACGACCGACTCGGGCGTCACGACGAACTGGCCGCGCGCGCCCTCGATCTGGCGCGCGAGCGCCTCGAGGTGCGCGTCCATCAGGTCGGGGTCGAACTTGAGGTCCTGCGCGACGGCCGGCTGCACGAGCGCGACCTCGAGCGTGCCGGCCGCCCGCGTGAATTCGTGCGGCACGAACTGCGCCGCGGCGACGAGCACCGCGAGGCCGCCGAGCAGCCGCCACGCGCGCAACGCAAGCGCCGCGGCCAGCAGCGCCGCGAGCGCGCTCATGCCGTAGACGCCGACCCAGGGCGCGAACGCCGCGAGCGGCCCGACGCTGTGCGCGTAGCCGCCCGCGATCCACGGAAAGCCGCTGAACAGCGTCGCGCGTGCGAGCTCGGCGAGCAGCCAGGCGCTGCCGAGCAGCAGCGCACGCCGGCCGCGCTGCCGCGGGGCCAGGCCGCGCGCGAGCCGCGCGGCGAGCGCGAGCGCGAGTGCGTAATCGAGCGCGAGGAAGGCCGCGAGCAGCAGCACCGCCGCGACCGCGAGCGGCGCGGGCAGGCCGCCGTAGTCGTGCATGCTGATGTAAAGCCACCACAGCCCCGACGCGAGCCAGCCGACGCCGAACGCGAAACCGCAGGCCGCCGCGCGGCGCGGCGCGGCGCCGCAGGCGAGCGCGAACAGCCCGGCGAGCGCGAGCGGCTCGAGCCACCACAGCCCGGTCGGCGCGAACGCTGCGGTGTGGAGCACGCCGAGCAGCAGCGCAAGCCACGGGGCGGCGCGACCGCCCGCCAAGCGCGCGAGCCGGCGCATCAGGCGCGCGTGACCTTGAACCAGCGCACCGCCCCGCCGCGCGTGAGCATCACGGTGAAGCGCAGGCCGCCGATCTCGACCGCCTCGCCGCGGCGCGGCACGCGGCCATGCTCGTGGGCGACGAAGCCGCCGATGGTGTCGAAGTCTTCCTCGGGATAGGCGGTCGCGAAGGCCTGGTTGACGGCCGCGATCGGCGTGTCGCCGGGCACGCGCTGGCTGCCGTCGGCGAGCGTGTAGATGTCGGCGGCCTCGGTCGCGTGGTCGAACTCGTCCTCGATCTCGCCGACGATCTCCTCGAGCACGTCCTCGATCGTGATCAGCCCGGCGTTGTTGCCGAACTCGTCGACGACGATCGCGAGGTGGTTGCGGTTCAGGCGGAAGTCGCGCAGCAGCTCGTTGAGGCCCTTGCTCTCGGGCACGAAGCTGACCGGACGCAGCAGCGCGCGCAGGTTCAGCTCGGGCGCGCGCTGGAGCTTGAGCAGGTCCTTCGCGAGCAGGATGCCGATCACGTTCTCGCGCTGGCCCTCGAAGACCGGGAAACGCGAGTGACCGGTGTCGATGACCATTGCGAGGATGTCCTCGTACGGCGCCTCGATGTCGATCAGGTCCATGCGCGGTGCGGCGACCATCACGTCGCCGGCCGACAGCTCGGCCATGCGCAGCACGCCCTCGAGCATCTGGCGGGACTCGGGCTCGATCAGCTCGCGCTGCTCGGCGTCGGCCAGGGTTTCGATCAGTTCGCTCTTGGAGTCCGGTCCGGGGTGGAGGAACTCCCGCATGCGCTCCAGCAGGCCGCGGGGCGACGGGCTGCCGGTGGATTTCGACGGCCTCGCGTGCGAGGGTCGACTAGGCTGGGGTTCTGACACTTGGAGACGTGTCGTAGTCGCGGGAGGTGCAGAATAACCGATCGTCGTGCCGGCAAATATTTCAAGCCGCCGTTGAAATGCGCCGATCCGCCCTCAGATCGACCCGATCTCCCCCGCTCCTTCCGGACCGCCACCATGTCCCAAAGTCTGATTCCCGCCACCATCCTCACCGGCTTCCTCGGCTCCGGCAAGACCACCCTGCTCAAGCGCGTGCTGACCGAGGCCCATGGCCAGAAGATCGCCGTGATCGAGAACGAGTTCGGCGAGGAGGACATCGACACCTCGATCCTCGTCGCCGACACCGAAGAGCAGATCATCCAGATGAACAACGGCTGCGTGTGCTGCACGATCCGCGAGGACCTGCGCTCGACGCTCGCCGACCTCGCCGAGAAGCGCCGCAAGGGCGAGCTCGACTTCGAGCGCGTGATCATCGAGACGACCGGCCTCGCCGACCCGGGCCCGGTAGCCCAGACCTTCTTCATGGACGACGAGGTCGCCGAGAGCTACCTGCTCGACGGCGTCCTCACGCTCGTCGACGCCAAGCACGCCGAGATGCAGCTCGACACGCGCCAGGAAGTGGCCCTCCAGATCGGCTTCGCCGACCAGATCTTCGTGAGCAAGGCCGACCTCTGCGACGCCGACGCGGTCGACGCGCTGATCCACCGCATCAAGCACATGAACCCGCGCGCGCCGATCCAGAAGGTGCATTTCGGCGAGGTGCCGCTCGCCAAGGTGCTCGACCTGCGCGGCTTCAACCTCAACGCCAAGCTCGAGATCGACCCCGAGTTCCTCAACGCCGACGCGCACGACCACCATCACCACCATGATCACGACCACGAACATGGCGAGCATTGCGACCACCCGCACCACCACCACCACGACGACGACGTGAAGTCCTTCGTGTTCCGTGCCGAGCGCCCGTTCAATCCGGCCAAGCTCGAGGACTTCCTCGGCTCGATCGTCCAGGTCTACGGCCCCAAGCTGCTGCGTTACAAGGGCGTACTGAACATGAAGGGCACGGACAAGAAGGTGATCTTCCAGGGCGTGCACCAGCTGATGGGCTCGGACCTCGGCCCGCGCTGGATGCCCGGCGAGAAGAAGGTCAGCAAGATGGTCTTCATCGGCATCGACCTGCCGCGCGAGCTCTTCATGCAGGGGCTGGAAGGGTGCCTCGCCTAGAGCCATACTCGGGCGACCGAATCGGTCGGCGACGCGTCATCCCGGCATGGCTACAATCCGCGGCGCCCAAAACGAGGAGGCCCTGTTTTTGGCGAGGTTGACCGGCCGTCATGCCGGCGCCGCGCCGCGGTCCGTCTGAGCGAGGAGAAGCACGTGAGCAAGACCCAAGCCCCCAGCATCGAGGCGGCCGCGCCCGTCTCCTCCGGCCATGGCTTTGCCGAACGCTTCGCCCCGCCCAAACCGCCCGGCAGAGCCGCCCACGCATCCGTATCCGAACCTGAAAGTCCACGCATCATGGTCAAGGCCGACCCCAAACTCGCGAATGCCTGGAAAGGCAAGCCCGGCTCCGAACTGACCGACGCGGAAGTGCTGGCCATGCCCGACGCCGAGTACATGAACGCCAAGCAGATCGAGTTCTTCCGCCACAAGCTCGAGGAACTCAAGGAGAGCGTGCTTTCCAACGCCGGCGAGACGACCGAGCATCTGCGCGAGGACACGTCCATCGTGCCCGACCCGGCCGACCGCGCGACGATCGAAGAAGAACACGCGCTCGAGCTGCGCACGCGCGACCGCGAGCGCAAGCTGCTCAAGAAGGTCATGCAATCGCTCGCGCGCCTCGACAGCGGCGAGTACGGCTACTGCGACGAGACCGGCGAGCCGATCGGCCTCGGCCGCCTGATCGCGCGCCCGACCGCGACGCTTTCGCTCGAGGCGCAGCAGCGCCGCGAGCTCAAGCAGAAGATGTTCGGGGACTGACCGTCCCGACCACCAGGCCAGCAACGATACGCAGCGCATGAGCGACAAGGACGGCAAGAACGAGAGCTTCTTCCGCAAGGTCGCGCGCTTCGTCGCGAACCCGACGACGGACTGGGCCGAGATCAACTCGCGCCAGGACGACCCGGAGAGCGACCTCGCCAAGGCCGAGCTGCGCGCGATGGTCGAGCGCAAGCGGCGCAACGACTTCGTGCGCAAGCGCGAGCTCGACATGCTGCGCCGCATCCGCCGCGAGGGCCTGTCGCCCGAGCAGCTCGCCGCGCTCGGCTCCTCGTCGCGCCTCGACGAGATGGAGCGCAACGGCGTCAGCAGCGGGCTGAACTCCAAGATCAACCCGCGCGTCACCGACAAGATCAACGAGATCGAGCAGCAGATGGTCGGCGACAGCTACGCGCCGACCCAGCATGTGTCGCCGGCGACGCGCAGCGGCTACTTCGACACGAGCACGCGGCCCGCGCATTTCGCCGCGACCTCGACGCAGGAGCCGCCGCAGGCCCAGGAGCGCGACCCCGGCCGCGTCAGCGAGTTCGCGAGCCGCGCCGAGAAGGAGCGGCTCGAGACCGCGCCTTCGCCGGCCGCGATGACGATGGGCGCCGGCACCTCGCCGCTGTCCGACGCGAAGCCGAGCGTGCTGCCGCCGATCAGGGAGCTGCCGCCGCTCGACGTGGGGCCGATCGACTTCGGCCTGAGCCAGCAGCCGGCCGCGGCGCCGAGCCCCGCCGCGCGTCCGGCGCCCCAGCCGGCGCCGTCGCCGCCGATGTTCGCGCCGCCGGCACCCGCGCCGCTCGACTTCGCGAGCGCGCCGACCGAGCCGATGGGCCTCGACGCGATGCGCATCGCGATGCCCGCGCCGCCCGCCGTCAACCCGCTCAGCGCCGGCCAGTTCGAGCACGACCCCGAGCTCGACGACGCGGTGATCGCGTTCGCGAACGCCGACTACGAGACCACCGAGCAGCAGATCGCGCAGATGATCCAGTCGGCCGGCCTGCGCCACGACAGCAGCGAAACCTGGCTCGCGATGTTCGACCTCTACCGCGCGACCGGCCAGCAGGCCAAGTTCGAGGCGCTCGCCCCCGAATACGTGCAGCAGTTCGCCCGCTCGGCGCCGCAATGGTTCTCGATGCCCAAGCTCGTCGCCGAGGCGATCAAGAACGTGCGCGTGCCGATGGGCCGCGCGGGCGGCATCAGCTGGGCCGCGCCCGAGTCCCTGACGGCCGAGTCGGTCCAGTACCTGAAGACCCGCGCGCAGAACCTGCCGATGCCCTGGGTGCTCGACTGGAGCGCGCTGCGCCAGGTCGACCCGCAGGCCTGCTCGGCGCTGCGCGACCTGTTCCACGACTGGGCGAGCCAGCAGGTCGACCTGCGCTGGCTCGCCGGCGACCAGTTCCTGCAGCTGCTCAAGGACGCGACGCCGGTGCTCGTGCGCGACGTCGACCCGGCCGCGTGGATGCTGCGCCTCGAGGCGCTGCGCCTCGTCAACCGCGCCGACCAGTTCGACGAGGCCGCGATCGACTACTGCGTGACCTATGAGGTCTCGCCGCCGTCGTGGGAGCGCGCGCGCTGCCGCGTGCGCGTGAGCGGCCTGGCGCTGTCGACCGGCGCGCCGATGACGACGACGCTGCAGCCGACCGAGTCGCCGTCGACCTTCCTCGAGTCGACCATGACCGACCAGGGCGGCATGGCCAACACGGTCCAGCTCGAGCTCAGCGGCCAGCTCAGCGGCGACATCTCCGAGACGCTCAAGCTGATGGACCAGGAACTCGGCGCGGCGACGCTCGTCAGCGTCGCCTGCCCCAAGCTCATGCGCCTGGACTTCATGGCCGCCGGCGACCTGCTCAACTGGGTCATCAAGTGCCGCGGCGAGAACCGCGCCGTCACCTTCACCGACGCGCACCGCCTCGTCGCGCAGTTCTTCTGCGCGATGGGCATCAACGAACACGCGCGCATCCGCGTGCGCGTGAACTGATCAATACTTGATCGCGGCGCCGGCCCCACCGGCGCTGGAGTACCCGATGTCAAACGAATCCTTTCACGGCACGACCATCGTCTGCGTGCGCCGCCAGACCGCGAACGGCCTGCAGGTCGCGATCGGCGGCGACGGCCAGGTCACGCTCGGCAACACCGTCGTCAAGTCGACCGCGCGCAAGGTCCGCAAGCTCTACCGCGAGCAGGTGCTCGCGGGCTTCGCGGGCGCGACGGCCGACGCGTTCACGCTGTTCGAACGCTTCGAGGCCAAGCTCGAGAAGCACCAGGGCCACCTCGTGCGCGCGGCCGTCGAGCTCACGCGCGACTGGCGCACCGACCGCGTGCTGCGCCGCCTCGAGGCCATGCTCGCCGTGGCCGACCGCAGCGCCGCGCTGATCATCACCGGCAACGGCGACGTGCTCGAGCCCGAGCACGGCATCGTCGCGATCGGCTCGGGCGGCGCGTTCGCCCAGGCCGCCGCGCGCGCGCTCTTGCGCCACAGCGAGCTCGGCGCGGCCGAGATCGTCAAGCAGTCGCTCGAGATCGCCGGCGAGATCTGCATCTACACGAACGGCAACCACACGATCGAGGTCTTGGAATGAGCAGTATGACGCCCCAGGAAATCGTCTCGGAGCTCGACCGCCACATCGTCGGCCAGCGCGCGGCGAAGCGCGCCGTCGCGATCGCGATGCGCAACCGCTGGCGCCGCCAGCGCGTCGACGACGCGCTGCGCGCCGAGATCACGCCCAAGAACATCCTGATGATCGGCCCGACCGGCGTCGGCAAGACCGAGATCGCGCGGCGCCTCGCCAAGCTCGCCGGCGCGCCCTTCGTCAAGGTCGAGGCGACCAAGTTCACCGAGGTCGGCTATGTCGGCAAGGACGTCGACTCGATCGTGCGCGACCTCGTCGACGTCGCCGTCAAGAACGAGCGCGAGCTCCAGCTCAAGCGCCAGCGCAGCCTCGCCGAGGACGCGGCCGAGGAGCGCGTGCTCGACATCCTCGTGCCCGGCACGGCCGCCGACAACGCGACGCGCCAGACCATGCGCAAGCGCCTGCGCGAGGGCCAGCTCGACGCCAGGGAGATCGAGGTCGAGGTCCAGGACCCCAAGCCCGGCGTCGAGCTGCTCGGTATGCCAGGCAGCGTGGGCGGCGGCCAGCCCGGCATGGACGAGATGGCCGAGCAGCTGCGCGGCCTGTTCTCGCAGCTCGGCAGCCAGCGCACCCACAAGCGCAAGCTCACGATCCCCGAGGCGCTGCGCCTGCTCGTCGACGAGGAGGCCGCGAAGCGCCTGAACGAGGACGAGATCAGGAGCGCGGCGCTCGCGAGCGCGCAGGAGATGGGCATCGTCTTCATCGACGAGATCGACAAGGTCGCGAGCCGCCAGGAGGCCGGCGGCGCCGAGGTCTCGCGCCAGGGCGTGCAGCGCGACCTGCTGCCGCTCGTCGAGGGCACGACGGTCAGCACCAAGTACGGCCTCGTCAAGACCGACCATATGCTGTTCATCGCGTCGGGCGCCTTCCACCTCGCGAAGCCGAGCGACCTGATCCCCGAGCTGCAGGGGCGTTTGCCGATCCGTGTCGAGCTCGACTCGCTGTCGGTCGACGACTTCGTCGCGATCCTCGAGAGCACCCACGCGAGCCTGGCGAAGCAGTACGAGGCGCTGCTGCGCACCGAGGGCGTGACGCTCGAGCTCCAGCCCGCGGCGATCCGCCGCATCGCCGAGATCGCGTTCGAGGTCAACGAGCGCACCGAGAACATCGGCGCGCGCCGCCTCGCGACGGTGATGGAACGCCTGCTCGACGAGATCAGCTTCGACGCGCCGAACCGCGGCGGTCAGACCGTCACGATCGGCGCGGCCGAGGTCGAGCTCGCACTCGGCGCGCTCGCGCAGAACGAGGACCTGTCGCGCTTCATCCTCTGAGGCGCTGCGCGCCTCAGAGGGCCAGCCGGTGCGACTGGAGCACGAGCAGGCCGTCGAAGATCAGCGACTCGATCAGCTCGTGCGCGACGTCGAGCGCGGGCGCGACCTTCCAGCCCGCGCCGCCCGTCATCAGGGTCAGCGGCGCGTGGCCGACGCGCTGCGCGAGGTGGCGGTGCATGCGCTCGATCGCGCCCGTGATCGCGAAGTTGCCGCCGCTCGTCAGCGCGTCCGAGGTGTTGGTCGGGAACTCGCGGACCTCGCCGGTCGGCACGCGCAGGCCGGCCGTGCCCGACTCGAGCGCGCGCAGCATGATGCCGTGGCCGGGCAGGATCAGGCCGCCGAGGAAATGGCCGTCGGCGTCGAGCGCGTCGACGGTCACGGCCGTGCCGACCATCACGACCAGGCAGGCGCGCGCCGCGCCGCGCTGCAGCACATGCCAGCGCGCGCCGACCTGCGCGACGAAGCGGTCGGCGCCGAGCCGGCCCGGGTGGTCGTAGCCGTTGTGGACGCCGCCGGCCTGGGCGCTCGAGACGAACCAGCGCGGCTCGGTGTCCCACATCTCGAGCTGCTCCTCGACGCGCCGGCGCACCGCGTCGCCGGCGACGTTGCAGCCGAGCACGCTCGCGGGCTGGGCCAGGCCCGCCCAGTCGCCCTCGCGCAGCGCGTCGATGTTCTCGAGGAAGACCGCGCCATGCGCGAGCACGGCCGCACCTGGCTGGGGCGACGCGTACTGCGCCCATTTGAGGCGCGTATTGCCGATGTCGATGGCGAGAAAACTCATGGTTCTGGTTTTGCTGGGCGACGCGGGACGCTGCCGCGGCCTTGTCGTCTCCGGCACCGCGGGCAGCGCGTGCATGGTAGCGGGCCGGCGCGCCGGCCGCCCAGCCCCGCGCCCGGGGGAGCCCGCCCGGCTCCGGGCAAACGCTGAGGCGCGTCGGCATCGACGCGACATTTGATGGCCGCCCCATAGCCCAAGCGCCCCTGAATTGTGCAAACTCGGGACCATGCTTGCACAAGGCTGGCCGGCGCCCCGAAGCGGGGCCTGCGAAGTTCGTGCCGCATGCACTCCGAACGCAGGAGACTCGACATGAAAAACATCTCGATCGCGGCGCGGCTGTGGCTGCCCGTCGGCGTGCTCGCGACGGTCGTCGCGCTGATCGTGGCGGCCCAGGCGTTGCGGATCCGCGGCCAGCTCGACGCAATGCGCAGCGCGCAGGAGGGCCAGCAGAGCAAATTCGAGCTCGCGCTGCGCTGGCGCGGCCTGACCGAGGCCAACGCGGCGCGCACCGTGGCCGGCCTCGTCGCCGCCGACGACAGCGTCACGGCAGCGCTGAAGCCCGCCGTCGACACGACGACCGCGACGATCTCGGACCTCCAGCGCGCGATCGAGAAGCAGGCCGACAGCGCCGAGGAGCGCGGCGCGCTCGCGACGATCGGCCAGAAGCGCAGCGACTACATCGCGCTGCGCAACGACATCAACAAGCTCAAGACCGCCGGCAACGGCGCGGCCGCCCAGGACGAGCTGAAGACGCGGCTGCAGCCCGCGATCGGCGACTACCTGGCCGCGCAGCAGGCCTTCGTCGACCTCCAGAAGCAGCGCAGCGACGCGCTGCGCGCCCAGGTCACGGCCGACCGCATGGGCACGATCTGGACGATCAGCTTCGCGATGGCCGGCATCGTCGCCCTGCTCGCGTTCTCGACCTGGCGCATCGTGCTCGCGATCCGGCCCGCGCTCGCCGAGCTCGCGCGCCTCGCCGAGCGCATCGGCGACGGCGACCTCGCGAACGAGGTCGACACCTCGCGCGGCGACGAGATCGGCCGCGTCCAGCAGGCGCTCGCGGCGATGCAGGGCTCGCTCGCGCGCATCGTCGGCCAGGTGCGCGCGGCGTCCGAGAGCATCCAGACCGCGAGCAGCGAGATCGCGGTCGGCAACCAGGACCTGTCGCAGCGCACCGAGCAGACCGCGAGCAATCTGCAGCAGACCGCGAGCTCGATGAGCGCGATCACGACGACGGTGCGCCAGAGCGCCGACAGCGCCGCGACCGCGAACCAGCTCGCGAGCAACGCGGCGCAGGTCGCGCAGCGCGGCGGCGCGGCCGTCGCCCAGGTCGTCGCGACCATGGACGAGATCAACACGAGCTCGAAGAAGATCGGCGACATCATCGGCGTGATCGACGGCATCGCATTCCAGACCAATATCCTCGCGCTGAACGCGGCCGTCGAGGCCGCGCGCGCGGGCGAACAGGGTCGCGGCTTCGCGGTCGTCGCGGGCGAGGTGCGCTCGCTCGCGCAGCGCAGCGCCGAGGCCGCGCGCGAGATCAAGGCCCTGATCGGCAACAGCGTCGGCAAGGTCGAGGCCGGCACCCAGCAGGTCGAGGCCGCGGGCCGCACGATGGATGAGATCGTCGCGAGCGTCGGCCGCGTCAACGACATCATCGGCGAGATCCGCGCGAGCACCGGCGAGCAGAGCGAGGGCATCACGACGGTCAACGCGGCGGTCGGCCAGCTCGACCAGATGACACAGCAGAACGCCGCGCTCGTCGAGGAATCGGCCGCCGCGGCCGAGAGCCTGCGCGAGCAGGCCCAGCGGCTCGCGAGCCTGGTCGGCAACTTCCGCCTGCAGGCCGGCGGCGGCCTGGCTGCGGTCGCGGCGCGCGCGCCGGCGCCCGGCGCCGCGCCGGCGCCGCCGACGCCGAGCCCTGCCGCCGCGGCCCGCGCGCCGGCGGCCCGCCCGGCCGCCCGGCCTGCGGCTGCCGCGGCCCGACCCGCGGCCGCTCGACCGGCCTCCGGCGCGAATGGCAGCAAGGCGCCCGCCCCCAAGCACGCCGCGGCACCGGCCGCGCCGCTACCATCGAGCGCGCCGGCCCAGCCGAGCGCCGTCGTCGGCGACGGCGACTGGGCAACCTTCTGACCCTTTCGAGGAGCATCCGATGCTGCGTCGCTGGAAGATCCGTCCCCGCCTGCTGATCGGCTTCGGCCTGATGCTGCTGATGTCGGCCGTGCTCGCCGGCATCGGCGCGTTCGGCCTGCACGTGTCGCGCGAGGCGCTCGAGGGCATCACGATGAGGCTGATCCCGGCCGAGCATGTGACGATCGCCGCTCGGACCAACCTGCTCAAGAGCGAAATCGCAACCTCGAACATGGCCGCGGCGATCTTCAGCACCGACGACATCAAGCGCGCCAAGGCGGACTGGGACGCGGCCCAGGCCGCGCTCGACAAGGCGATGAAGGACTTCGGCGCGCTCGCGGCGAACGACACCCAGCGCGACAACCTCAAGACCTTCGCCGGCTACATAGCGACCTACCACCAGGCCGTGCTGCCGGTCGCCGACAAGCTCGCGAACAACGGCTACGCCGAGGCCAAGGACGCGTTCACCGACCTCAAGGCCGCCGACGCGGCCTACCAGCCCGCGCTGAAGATGCTCGACGGCATCGAGGACAACCTCAGCAAGAACAGCAACGCGCTGTTCGACAAGGTCGACACGCTCGTCGCGACGCTGTTCGGCGTGCTCGTCGTCGCCTTCCTCGTGTGCGTCGGCCTCGGCGTCGCGCTCGCCTGGCGCGTGTCCGACTCGATCGTCGAGCCCGTGCAGCGCGCGACGCGCTTCGCCGAGCGCATCGCCGACGGCGACCTGCGCGAGGCGCCGGCCGTGCAGGGCGCCGACGAGGCGGCCGAGATGATGGGCTCGCTCGCGGCGATGCAGGGCTCGCTCGCGCAGATCGTCGGCGCGGTGCTGCAGGCGGCCGAGAGCATCCAGGTCGCGAGCAGCGAGGTCGCGACCGGCAACCTCGACCTCTCGCAGCGCACCGAGCAGACCGCGAGCAATCTGCAGCAGACCGCGAGCTCGATGAACGAACTCACGAGCACGGTCAACCAGAGCGCGGACGCCGCCGGCACGGCCAAGCAGCTCGCCGGCACCGCGGCCGACGCGGCCGGGCGCGGCGGCGCCGTGGTCGGCCAGGTCGTCGCGACGATGGGCGAGATCAGCGCGAGCTCGAAGAAGATCGCCGACATCATCGGCACGATCGACGGCATCGCGTTCCAGACCAATATCCTCGCGCTGAACGCGGCCGTCGAGGCCGCGCGCGCGGGCGAGCAAGGCCGCGGCTTCGCGGTCGTCGCCGGCGAGGTGCGCCTGCTCGCGCAGCGCTCGGCCGAGGCCGCGCGCGAGATCAAGGCCCTGATCACCACCAGCGTCGAGCGCGTCGAGGCCGGCACCGGCCTCGTCAACGACGCGGGCAGCACGATGGGCGAGATCGTCGCATCGGTGCAGCGCGTCGCCGACATCATCGGCGAGATCTCGAGCGCGGCGAGCGCGCAGAGCGCGGGCATCGGCACCGTCAACGGCGCGGTCGGCCAGCTCGACCAGATGACGCAGCAGAACGCCGCGCTCGTCGAGCAGTCGGCCGCGGCCGCGCAGTCGCTGCGCGAGCAGGCGCAGAAGCTCTCGTCGCTGATGAGCCGCTTCCGCGTGGCCTGAAGGCAAGGCCCGCGCGCGCATGTCCGACGTCTTCGTTTCCTACGCTCGCGCGAGCGAGGCGCAGGCGCGGCAGATCGGCGCGCTGCTGCGCGCGGCCGGCTACCGCGTCTGGCGCGACGACGAGCTGCCCGCCCACCGCGCCTACGCCGAGGTCATCGCCGAGCGCCTCGCCGCGGCCAAGGCCGTGCTCGTGCTGTGGTCCGACGCGGCCGTGGCCTCGCAATGGGTGCAGTCCGAGGCCGACCGCGCGCGCAACGAGCGCAAGCTCGTCCAGCTCAGGCTCGACGCGTGCACGCTGCCGATGCCCTTCGACCGCATCCAGTGCGCCGACCTCGCGGGCTGGCGCGGCGACGCCGACGCGCCGGGCTGGCGCAAGGTGCTCGGCAGCCTCGCGGCCCTGATCGACGGCAGCGGCGCCGCGGCGGCGCCGCTCGCCCCGGCCGCCGCGCCGCCGCGGCTCGCGATCTGCGTGCTGCCGTTCGCGAACATGAGCGGCGACGCCGAGCAGGACTATTTCAGCGACGGCATCAGCGAGGACATCATCACCGACCTGTCCAAGGTCTCGGCGCTGTCGGTCGTCTCGCGCAACACCGCGTTCCAGTTCAAGGGCCGCCACGTCGACCTGCGCCAGCTCGCGCGCGAGCTCGGCGTCAGCCATGTGCTCGAGGGCAGCGTGCGCAAGGCCGGCGCGCGCGTGCGCATCACGGCGCAGCTGATCGAGGCGGCCTCGGACAGCCACCTCTGGGCCGAGCGCTACGACCGCGAGCTGACCGACATCTTCGCGCTGCAGGACCAGATCTCGCAGGCCATCGTCGCGGCGCTGCGCCTCAAGCTGCTGCCGGCCGAGAAGCGCGCGATCGAGCGGCGCGGTACGGCCGACGCGGCCGCCTACGACCTCTACCTGATGGCGCGGCGCGAATGGCTGAGCGGCAACGCCGACGCGCGCGGGCTCAGGACCATCGTGCGCCTGTGCCTGCGCGCGACCGAGCTCGACCCGTCCTACGCGCTCGCCTGGGCGCTCGCCGCGATGGCCCAGGTCACGCTGTTCTTCCGCCACCGCGACACCGAGCTCGACGGCATGGTCCTGGTCGAGCGCGCGCTCGCGCTGGACCCCGACCTCGCCGAGGCCCACGCGGTCAAGGCGCGCTATCTGTCGGGCCGCGGCGATCTCGACGCGGCCGACGCCGCGATCGAGACCGCGCTGCGGCTCGACCCCCAGTCCTACGAGGTCAACCTCAACGCCGGCTTCGTGCGCTTCCGCCAGCGCCGCCTCGCCGACGCGGCGCGCCTGTACGAGGCCGCGACGGCGCTCGCCGAGACCGCGTTCGGCGCGCCGGCGATGCTGGCCACCTGCTACCTCGGCCTCGGCGACCGCGCCAGCGCCGAGCGCGCGTCGCGCACGACGCTCGCGCGCGTCGAGGCCGCCGTCGCCCGGGACCCGAACAACGGCATGGCGCTGGGCTTCGGCGCCGGCGCGCTCGCGGCGCTCGGCGACGCGGCGCGCGCGCACGAATGGGTGGCGCGCGCGCTGCTCCTCGACCCGGACAACCGCAGCATGCGCTACAACCTCGCGTGCGCGCTGGCCGGCTGGCTCGGCGACCTCGCGGGCGCCGAGGCCCTGCTCGCCCCCTACCTGCCGACGGCGACCTCGAGCGAGCTCGACCATATCGACGTCGACCCCGACCTCGACGCGCTGCGCGCGCAGCCCGGCTTCGCGGCCCTTCTCGCGGCCGCGCGCGCGCGCCTGGCGGCGGCGCCGTGACGGCGGCACAAGCGGGAGCCCGCGGCCTGCGCGCCTGGCAGGTCATGGCCGGCGGTGTCGCCGCGATCACGCTCGCGCTCGGCCCCGCGCGCTTCGCCTACACGCCGCTGCTGCCGCTGATGCACGCCGAGGCCGGCCTGAGCCTCGCCGACGGCGGCGCGCTCGCGTCGATCAACTACGCCGGCTATATCAGCGGCGCGCTGCTCGTCGCCTGGGTCGAATCGCCGGTCTGGCGCTACCGGCTCTACGCCTGGGGCCTCGTCGTCGGCGTGCTCAGCGCGGCGCTGATGGGGCTGGCTAGCGATTACGCGGTCTGGGCCGTCGCGCGCTATGTCGGCGGGCTCGCGGGGGCGGCGGCAATGCTGCTCGGCTCGGGCCTGGTCCAGGGCTGGCTCGTGCGCGCGGGCCGGCGGCCCGAGCTCGGCGTGCAGTTCAGCGGCATCGGCCTCGCGATCACGCTGTCGGCGCTCGGCAGCCTCGCGATGGCGCAACTGCATTGGGACTGGGCGCGCCAATGGTGGGCCTACGCGGCGCTCGCGCTGGCCCTGCTCGTCCCCGCGCTCGGCTGGCGCCCGCCCGTGCCGCCGGCGCCCGCGGCGCGCGCCGCGAGCGGTCCGCCGCGGCGCTGGCTCGCCTGGTTGATGGCCAGCTACTTCTGCGCCGGCTGGGGCTTCGTCGTCAGCGCGACCTTCACGGTCGCGATGGTCGAGCGCCAGCCACTGCTCTCAGGCAAGGGCGCGCTCGCCTGGCTGCTCGTCGGCGCCGCGGCGACGCCGGCCGTGTTCGTCTGGGACCGCGTCGCGCGGCGCCTCGGCGATATCGGCGCGCTCGCGACGGCCTTCGCCTTGCAGATCGCCGCGGTCCTGCTGGCCGCGTTCGGCGGCAGTCTCGGCGCGGCGCTCGGCGCCGCGCTGCTCTACGGCGCGAGCTTCACGGGCCTCGTGAGCCTGACCCTCGCCCTGGTCGGCCGCCATGCGCCGGGCAACCCGGGCAAGGCGATGGCGCGGCTCACGCTCAGCTACGGCGTCGCCCAGGTGCTCGCGCCGGCGCTGAGCGGCCGCCTCGCCGAGGCGAGCGGCTCCTTCCACTCGGCGCTGTGGCTCACGGCCGGCGTGCTCGTCGTGGGCCTCGCGATGCTCGCGCGCCTGCCCGGCGCCGAGCGGGCCGCCCGCTGAACCGCCCCTGGCCGCCTTCGGGCGCCGGGCTTGCCCGTGAATTGACGTTTACGTAAACGTCAATCAAGTTCTAGAATCCGCGGATTCCAGGAGACGACCATGACCGAGCTGTCCGCCGAGTACAAGGCGCTTGCCGACTACCGCCCGAAGAACAAGGTGCGCTTCGTGACCGCCGCGAGCCTGTTCGACGGCCACGACGCGGCGATCAACATCATGCGGCGCATCCTCCAGGGCATGGGCGCCGAGGTCATCCACCTCGGCCACAACCGCTCGGTCGACGAGGTCGTCACGGCCGCGCTGCAGGAAGACGCGCAGGGCATCGCGATCAGCTCCTACCAGGGCGGCCATGTCGAGTACTTCAAGTACATGGTCGAGCTGCTGCGCGCGCGCGGCGGCGAACGCATCCAGGTCTTCGGCGGCGGCGGCGGCGTGATCGTGCCGGCCGAGATCCGCGACCTCGCCGAGCATGGCGTGCGCATCTTCAGCCCCGAGGACGGCCAGCGCATGGGCCTGGCGGGCATGATCGGCGAGATGGTCATGAAATGCGACCAGGACTTCGCGCCGCACGCGCCCAAGGCGCTCGCGGCGATCCAGGGCCATACCGAGGCCGCGTGGCGCGCGCTCGCGCAGCTGATCACGGCGCTCGAGGCCGGCGCCGCCGACGCCGCGCTCGTCCAGGCCCTGCACGCCGAGGCGGCGAAGCGGCAGGTGCCCGTGCTCGGCATCACCGGCACCGGCGGCGCGGGCAAGAGCAGCCTGACCGACGAGCTGATCCGCCGCCTGCGCCTCGACCAGGGCGACGCGCTGCGCGTCGCGCTGATCTCGATCGACCCGTCGCGGCGCAAGAGCGGCGGCGCGCTGCTCGGCGACCGCATCCGCATGAACGCGATCCAGCCCTGGGGCGCCGGCCCGCGCGTGTACATGCGCAGCCTCGCGACGCGCGACTTCGGCAGCGAGATCAGCCAGGCCCTGCCCGACGTGATCGCGGCGGCCAGGCTCGCGGGCTTCGACCTCGTCGTTGTCGAGACCTCGGGCATCGGCCAGGGCGACGCGGCGATCGTGCCCCATGTCGACGTGCCGATGTACGTGATGACGCCCGAGTTCGGCGCCGCGAGCCAGCTCGAGAAGATCGACATGCTCGACTTCGCCGAGTTCGTCGCGATCAACAAGTTCGACCGCAAGGGCGCGCTCGACGCGCTGCGCGACGTCGCCAAGCAGGTCCAGCGCAACCGCGAGGCCTTCGGCCAGCGCCCCGAGGAAATGCCGGTGTTCGGCACCATGGCGAGCCGCTTCAACGACGACGGCGTGACGGCGCTGTACCAGGCGCTCAAGCCCCGCCTCGCCGAACTCGGTCTGCCGCTGACCGAGGCGCGCCTGCCGGCCGTCGCGACGCGCCACAGCACCCACCAGACGCCGATCGTGCCGGCCGCGCGCACGCGCTACCTCGCCGAGATCGCCGACGCCGTGCGCGGCTACAAGCAGCGCGCGGCGAGCCAGGCCGCGCTCGCGCGCGAGATCCAGCAGCTGCACGCGAGCTCAGCGATGCTCGCCGAGGCCAACCCCGACAAGAACGGCGCACGTCTGGCGCTCGGCGAGCTCGCGGCCCGGCGCGAGGCGCGCCTCGACGCCGACGCGCGCCAGCTGCTCGCGCAATGGCCCGACATGCAAAAGGCCTACGCCGGCGACGAGTACGTCGTGAAGATCCGCGACAGGGAGATCCGCACGGCGCTCGTCAGCGCAAGCCTGTCGGGCACCAAGATCCGCAAGGTCGTGCTGCCGCGCTACGAATGCCATGGCGAGCTGCTCAAGTGGCTGATGCTCGACAACGTGCCGGGCAGCTTCCCGTTCACGGCCGGCGTGTTCGCGTTCAAGCGCGAGGGCGAGGACCCGACGCGCATGTTCGCGGGCGAGGGCGACGCCTTCCGCACCAACCGCCGCTTCAAGCTCGTCAGCGAGGGCCTGCCCGCGAAGCGCCTGTCGACCGCCTTCGACTCGGTCACGCTGTACGGCAACGACCCGGCGCTGCGCCCCGACATCTACGGCAAGGTCGGCAACTCGGGCGTCAGCATCGCGACGCTCGACGACATGAAGGTGCTCTACGACGGCTTCGACCTGTGCAACCCGAGCACCTCGGTGTCGATGACGATCAACGGCCCCGCGCCGAGCATCCTCGCGATGTTCATGAACACCGCGATCGACCAGAACCTCGACAAGTTCCAGCGCGACAACGGCCGCGCGCCGACCGCCGACGAGGCCGCGAAGATCCGCGACTGGGTGCTCGCGAACGTGCGCGGCACCGTCCAGGCCGACATCCTCAAGGAGGACCAGGGCCAGAACACCTGCATCTTCTCGACCGAGTTCTCGCTCAAGGTCATGGGCGACATCGCCGCCTACTTCGTGCACCACGACGTGCGCAACTTCTACTCGGTGTCGATCAGCGGCTATCACATCGCCGAGGCCGGCGCGAACCCGATCAGCCAGCTCGCGTTCACGCTGTCGAACGGCTTCACCTTCGTCGAGGCCTACCTCGCGCGCGGCATGCACATCGACGACTTCGCGCCGAACCTGAGCTTCTTCTTCTCGAACGGCATGGACCCCGAGTACAGCGTGCTCGGCCGCGTCGCGCGGCGCATCTGGGCCGTCGCCATGCGCGACCGCTACGGCGCGAACGAGCGCAGCCAGAAGCTCAAGTACCACGTCCAGACCTCGGGCCGCTCGCTGCACGCCCAGGAGATCGCGTTCAACGACATCCGCACGACGCTGCAGGCGCTGATCGCGATCTACGACAACTGCAACTCGCTGCACACCAACGCCTACGACGAGGCGATCACGACGCCGACCGAGGAGTCGGTGCGCCGCGCGATGGCGATCCAGCTGATCATCAACCGCGAATGGGGCCTCGCGAAGAACGAGAACCCGAACCAGGGGGCCTTCGTGATCGACGAGCTGACCGAGCTCGTCGAGGAGGCCGTGCTCGCCGAGTTCGAGAAGATCGCCGAGCGCGGCGGCGTGCTCGGCGCGATGGAGACCGGCTACCAGCGCAGCAAGATCCAGGAAGAGAGCCTGCACTACGAGATGCTCAAGCACACCGGCGCGTACCCGGTGATCGGCGTCAACACCTTCCGCAACCCGCATGGCGACCCGGTGCCCGAGCATATCGAGCTCGCGCGCTCGACCGAGGCCGAGAAGCAGTCGCAGCTCGCGCGCCTCGCCGATTTCCAGGCGCGCCACGCGGCCGCGAGCGGCCCGATGCTCGCGCGCCTGCAGCAGGCCGTGATCGAAAACCACAACGTCTTCGAGGTGCTGATGGACGCCGTGCGCGTGTGCTCGCTGGGGCAGATCACGACCGCGCTGTTCGAGGTCGGCGGCCAGTACCGGCGCAGCATGTAAGGCCGCCGTGGGCGGCTCGACACAGCTTTAGCCCGCCGGCTCGCGGCGCCCGCCGATTCGGTGTAGAAATGCGCCGAGGAGGTGATGCCATGTCCTGGATGTCCAGTTCCGCCGACGAGGCCGCGCGCGGCGAGCACGGCAGCGGCCCGCTGCCGCGGCAGGCCACGCTGATCGACGTGCGCTCGGTGTCGGAGTACCTGTCGGGCCACCTGCCCGGCGCGATGAGCCTGCCGCTGCCGAGCATCGAGCAGGAGATCGTGCACAAGCTGCCGCTGCGCGCGACCCCGCTGATCCTGTACTGCGCGAGCGGGGCGCGCTCCGAGCAGGCGCTGGGCCTGCTCCAGCAGCTCGGCTACACCGAGGTCCACAACGGCGGCGGCGCCGTCCACCTCGCCGCCCAGCTCGGCGTGCAGCTGCTGGCCGGGCTCTGATGGCGACGCCCGACCCGCGCGTCGACGCCTATATCGCGGCCGCGCCCGAGTTCGCGCGCCCCGTGCTCGAGCGCCTGCGCCGCCAGGTCCACGCGGCCTGCCCCGAGGTCGCCGAGCACATCAAGTGGGGCGCTCCGCATTTCCTGCTCGACGGCAAGATGCTGTGCCACATGGCAGCGTTCAAGGCGCATTGCGCGTTCGGCTTCTGGCGCCGCGCGGGCGCGCCGACGGCCGAGGGCGAGCCGCACGCGATGGGCGTGTACGGCCGCATCGACAGCGTCAAGGGCCTGCCGCCGGCGACGCGGATCAAGGCCGACATCCGCCGGGCAATGACCGCGCTGCGCAACGGCGCGGGCGCGCCGACCGCGAAGCGTCCGCCGCGCGCCAGGCTCGACGCGCCGGCCGACCTGCTCGCGGCGCTCGCTCAGGCGCCCGCGGCGCGCCGCCACTTCGAGGCCTTCGCACCGAGCAAGCAGCGCGACTACGTCGAATGGGTGCTCGAGGCCAAGCGCGCGGACACGCGCGCCAAGCGCATCGGCCAGGCCGTCGAATGGCTCGCCGAGGGCAAGTCGCGCCACTGGAAATACGAAGCTTGCTGAGCCCGGCCGCGCCGCGGGGCCCGGCCGCGCAGGCTCAAGCAGGTGCGAGGACTGCCCGCACGGGCGCGAACTCGACGCGGTTGCGGCCCTGGTGCTTGGCCGCGTAGAGCGCCTGGTCGGCGAGGCCGTAGACCTGGCTCGCGCCGAGCCGCTCGTCGCCGAGCACGACGACGCCGACGCTGACCGTCACGCCCGCGCCCGGTTCCTGGGCGAAACGAGCCTGCACGGCCGCCCGCACCTGCTCGAGCAGCGCCGCCGCGCCCTGCGCGTCGGTGCGCGGCAGGACCAGGCAGAACTCGTCGCCGCCCATGCGGCCGAACACGTCGGAGCCGCGCAGGCGGCTGCGCACGGTCGCGACGAAGGCCTTCAGCGTCGCGTCGCCGGCGAGGTGGCCGAGGCGGTCGTTGACCTGCTTGAAATGGTCGAGGTCGAGGATCGCGAACGCGAGCGGCGTCTGGTCGCGCGACGCGCGCGCGATGTTATGGTCGAGCAGCGCGTCGATCGCGCTGCGGTTCACGCAGCCGGTCAGGCCGTCGGTGAACGCCATCTCCTCCAGGCGCACGGCGACGCGCTCGAAGCACGCGAGCACGTAGCCGAAGCCGGTGCCGAGCAGGCCCATGAACACGATCATGAAGGTCAGGCCCTGGCCGAGGCTGCCCGACAGCAGGTCGTTGAACTCGGCCGGGCGCAGCCAGGCCCAAATGCCGCGCACGACCAGGGCCGCGAAGCTCAGGCCCAGCATCAGCACGACCGTCAGCAGCGCGCCGCCGAGCTTGACGCCGCGCCCGAGCAGCGCGAGCATGCCCGGCAGCAGCAGCACCGCGCCGATGAATGAGACGAGGATCACGCGCGCCGAGGTCGGCCAGGACCAGGTCAGCACGAGCACGAGGATCACGACCGGCGCCGCGCCCCATTCCCAGTAGCTGAGGCCGCGGCCCTGGACATGGCGGCGCAGCACGTCGCCGAACAGCATCGCGCCGACGCACAGCAAGCCGTTGCCGAAGACGACCGACATCCACAGCGGCAGCACGGGCCGGCCGGCGAGCATCAGCATGCCGCCGAACACGGCCCAGCAGCCGGCCGCCCACAGCCTCAGCCCGGCCTCGCGCAGCAGGCCGCGCCGGACGACGAGCAGCTGCAGCGCGAGCAGGCTGTAGCCGATCATCAGGGCGACGATGAGCGTCGGAACGTCGATGCGCAATGGGCGATTCCCCCGAAGGAGCGCTGCTCGGCCGGCCCCCATGACCCGGCGCCTCGGGCGGTAATCGCACGGCGCCGCCGGCCAGTGTACGCGTGCAAACCCGATCTGGGGGCACGCACCGCGCTCAACCGGCGGGCATCTGGCGCAGGCGCTCGATCACGGCCTGCGCCGCGGCCGGCGCGCGCTCCTTCGCGCCGCTGATGAAGAACACGAAGGTGTCGCGCGGCACCGCCGGCGCCGGCGCCGCGTCGACGCGCGGCAGCCCGCTCGGCGCGCCGCCGTCGCGCCAGGCACGCGCGCTCGCCGCGATGCCGTCGAGCTGCTCGGGCGTGCAGCCCTGCACGAGCGCCGACTGGGTGCGCATGATGCGCGCGTAGACGAAGTCGGCCGTGAGGTCGGCGATCGGCGGGTAGTCGTCCGACTCGGTGAACACCGTCGCCATGCCGTGGGCGCGCGCGAGCGCGAGGTACTCCGCGCACGCGAAGCTCGGGTGGCGCACGTCGAGCGCGTGGCGCAGCGCGACGCCCGCGTGGGCGCGCGGCAGCAGCGCGAGGAAGGCGCCGAAGTCGGCCGCGTCGAAGCGCTTGGTCGGCGCGAACTGCCAGACGATCGGCCCGAGCTTGGGCCCGAGCTCGGTGATGCCGCCCTCGACGAAGCGCTGCACCGACTCGCCTGCCTCGGCGAGCACGCGTCGGTTCGTCGCGAAGCGCGAGGCCTTGAGCGGGAACACGAAGCCCTCGGGCGTCGCGTCGCGCCATTTCGCGAAGGTCGCCGGCGCCTGCGAGCTGTAGTAGGTGCTGTTGATCTCGATCGCGCTCAGGCGCCGGCTCGCGTACTCGAGCTCGCGCCGCGCCGGCAGATCGGCCGGGTAGAAGGTCTGGCGCCAGGGCTCGAAGCTCCAGCCGCCGATGCCGACGAAGATGCGCGCGTCCATGAGGCATGCTAGAGCGATGCGCGGCCGCCCCGCCCCGGGCAATCCCGAAGCGCTTGTGCGCGGCGCTGCCGCGACGATACTCGGCGGCAGCGCCGATCCGCGGCGCGCCAGACCCAGGAGTGCCCCGATGCCGTTCCAACGTCCCCTGATCGCCGCGACGCTGCTGCTCGCGGCCGTCGCCGCCGCGCGCGCCGAGCCGATCGGCGCCGTCGACACCGCGTTCAAGCTGATCGGCCCCGACCACAAGATCGTCGTCGAGGCCTACGACGACCCGGGCGTCACCGGCGTCGCCTGCTATGTCTCGCGCGCGAAGACCGGCGGCGTCAAGGGCGCCCTGGGCCTCGCCGAGGACAAGGCCGAGGCCTCGATCGCGTGCCGCCAGGTCGGCCCGATCCACATCGCCAAGCCGCTGCCGCACCAGGAGGAGGTTTTCAACGAGCGCATGTCGATCCTGTTCAAGAAGCTGCGCATCGTGCGCATGGTCGACAGCAGGCGCAACGCGCTCGTCTACCTGACCTACTCGGACAAGCTGATCGACGGCTCGCCGCAGAACGGCGTGACGGCCGTGCCGGTCGACCCCGCGACGCCGATCCCCGTCAAATAAGCGCGGCTGCACGCCCTCTGCCATGCTGCACTTCGACCCCCAGACCCAGTTCAACCTGCTGATGCTGCAGGCCATCGTCGCGGCGCTGCTGATGCTCGCGTTGCCGGGCCTGCGCGCGAGCCGCGCGACGCGCAGCGCGCAGGGCGCGAGCCTGATGCTCGCGCTGGGCTGGCTGCTGCTCGCGCGCGCGCCCGGGCCGGCCGAGCGCATCCTGATGAGCCTTGCCCAGCTCGCGTTCAGCGTGGCCCTGGGCCTGCTCTGGTGGGCGCTCACGCAATGGCTGGTCAAGCGCCGCGGCCGCGCCGTGATGATCGCGGCCGTGCTGCTCATGCCGCTCGTCTACGGCCTGCAGTACGAGGACCCGAACTTCCGCGCGGGCTGGGCCTACGGCTGGCTCGCGCTGCAGCTCCTGCTTGTCGCGCTCGCGGTCGGGCTGCCGGCGCCGACGAGCCAGCGCACGGCGCTCGTCGCCCCCGTGCCGGCCCCCCGCAGCGCCGACACGAACGGCCGGCGCTGGCGCACGCTGGTCGGCGTCGCGGCGCTGCTCGTCGCGCTGATGTGCGGGCTGTGCGGCGGCCTCGCGCTGTTCGGCGCGGCGCCGGCAAGCCCGTTCGAGGGCTCGCCGGTCAACGTCGCGTTCGGCCTCGCCTGCGAGGTCGCGATGCTGCTGCTGCTGCTCGGCCTGATCCTCGCGTGGCGCGGCGAGATCGACAGTGAACTCGCGCGCCTCGCCCAGTCCGACGGCCTGACCGGCCTGCCCGACCGGCGCAGCTTCACCGAGCGCGCGGTTGCGATGATCTCGATGGCGCGGCGCTACCAGGAGCCGCTCGCGATGATGGTGCTCGACATCGACTTCCTCAAGGCCGTCAACACCGAGCATGGCGACGAGGCCGGCGACCGCGCGCTCGCGCTGTTCGGCGCCTGCGTGAGCTCGCAGATGCGCCTCGGCGACCTCGCCGGGCGCATCGGCGGCGAGGAGTTCGCGGTGCTGATGGCGCGCACCGACGCCGAGGGCCCGCGCGCGTTCGACCAGCGCATGCGCGACGCTCTCGCGCAACGCGCGCCGGCCGAGCTCGGCTTCGAGCTCGGCTTCAGCGCGGGCTGGGCCAAGCTGCGCCACGGCGACCGCAATATCGATGACCTGCAGCGCCGCGCCGAGACCGCGCTCTACGAGGCCAAGCACGCGGGCCGCGGCCGGCTCGTCGCGGAGCCCGGCGCCGAGCTGTGAGCCCGGGCGCTAGCGCTGGCATGACGCTTGCATAGGGATTTACCTGGAGGGAGCTTCCCCTCGGTCATCCGCTGCGAGCCGCCATGCTGCTGTTCCGTTCCGCCGCTCCGAAACTCGCCCCCTATGTCGCGCTGCCGGGCCTGGCGCCCAAGCCCGCGCCGGCCCCCGGCGCGCTGCGCGCGATCCGCCTGCACGGACTGCGCCGCGACGACCTCGAATGGCTGCCCGCGCTCGCCGAGCTGCTCGTCGACGGCGTCCACCATGGCGCGTCGCTGGGCCTGCTCGCGCCGCTGTCGCGCGACGCGGCGCTCGATTTCTGGCGCGAACGGCTCGCCGGGCTCGGCCCGCAGCAGCGCATCTGGGTCGCGACGGCGCGCGGCGACGCGCGCGCGCCGCTGCTCGGCGCGGTCGAGCTCGTGCTCGGCGCGGGCGCCGACGCGCACCACCGTGGCGAGCTGCAGCGCCTGATGGTGCACAGCCAGCAGCGCGGCCTCGGCCTCGCGAGCCAGCTCGTCTGCCGCGCCGAATGCGCGGCGCTCGACGCGGGCCGAAGCCTGCTCGTCGCCCAGCTGGCCGCGGGCTCGCAGGCCGAGGCGGTGTTCGCCCATCTCGGCTGGCAGCGCGGCGGCGAGATCCCCGAGCTTGTCTGCTGCGCCGAGGGGCGCCGCCACACGGGCGCGCTGTACTACCGGCGCCTCGCGCTGCCGCGCTGAGACGCGGCGGCGCCGCATGCTGCCGCCCGGCCCTCAGCGGCTCTGCGGCAGCGGGAAGCTCGCGAGGCTCGGCTCGCCGCTGCGCGAAAGCGCCTCGACGCCGAACACGACGTCGTCCTTGGACACCTCGAGGCGCGCGTGGTCGACCGCGCCGACGTCGACGCCGTGGGTCCAGTCGGGCTCGCCGGGTACGCGCCAGACGATGCGGTAGCCCGCCGCGTCGGCGTCGCGCTGCCAGCGCAGCGTCGTGCCGGTGTCGAGCTCGCGCGCGTCGATGCGGACCTCGCGCGGCGCGGCCGGCGCGAGCGCGAGCGTCGCGAGCGCCGCCGCGTTCACGCGCGCGACGTCGGCGACGTAGTCGGGGTCGACGTATTCGGGCAGGTCGCCGTAGACGCGCGTGCCCTCGCGGCGCAGGTCCTGGTGCTGGTGGTCGAAGTTCTCGTACGGCTCGGTCAGGCGCACGGCGGCCCAGCCGCGCGCGAGGAAGGGGATATGGTCGCCGCCGCGCAGATAGCGGTCGCGCCGCTGGATCACGTGCAGCTCGATCGCCGGCACGTAGCGCCGCGCGGCCGCCGCAATCGCGCGCGCGAGCTGCTGGGTCGGCAGGTCGGCCGCGCCGCCGCCGAGCGCGAGCTGCTGCAGGCGCGCCTGCGCGGCCGCGTCGAGCTGGCCGTGGCCCGCGTACTGGCGCAGCAGCGGGTCGAGCCCGTCGGCGAACAGGCGCAGCACGCGCGGCTCGCCGGGCCGCGCACGGCCGCCGTCGGCGCGCGGCGTGCCGACGATGTCGTTCGTGATCATGGCCTCGACGTCGAGGCCCTGGCGCGCGGCCTCGGCGGCCCAATGCTCGGAGCCGTAGAGGCCCTGTTCCTCGCCGGGCACGGCGAGGAACACGATCGTCGCGTCGAAGCTCGACGTCGCCATCGCGCAGGCCATCGCGATCACGGCGGCCGTGCCCGAGCCGTCGTCGTCGGCACCCGGCGCGTCGGCCGTCGCGTTCATCACGTCGCTGACGCGCGAGTCGTAGTGGCCGCTCACGACGAGCAGGCGGTCCTTCGCCGCGGGCGCGGTGCCGGGCAGCGTCGCGACGAGGTTCACGAGCTCGATCGGCGCGCTCACGCGCACGCCGGCCGGCTGGGTGAACGGCTGGGCCTCGACCTTCAGGCGCGCGCCGGGCCGTGCCGCGCAGGCCTGCAGCTCGCCGAGGATCCAGCGCCGCGCGGCGCCGATGCCGCGCGTGTCGGACGCGGTCTCGGACAGCGTGTGGCGCGTGCCGAAGCCGACGAGCGTCGCGATGTCGTGCTCGATGCGCGCGGCCGAGATGTCCGCGAGCACGGCGTCGATGCGTGGGTCGCGCGGCGCGGACGGCGGCGGCGCGTCGGGCGCGGCGGCGGCCGGGCTCAGCAAGACGACGAGCGCGGCAGCGGACGTCAGCGTGCGCAAGGCGGTCAAGAGCGCGCTCTGTTTCATCTTGGTCCTCGTCAACACGGCCCATTGTCAAGCCTCTTGCCCCGCGCGCGCCGGAGGACTACCCTGGACCGCAAACCACAGGAGACCGCCATGACAGTCGAAGGCATGGCCGGCGCGACGGGCATCGCCGCCATTCGCGCGCTGGCACTCGTGGGACCGGCCGGCGCCGGCAAGACCAGCCTGCTCGAGGCCCTGCTCAGCAAATCGGGGGCCATCGCCCAGGCCGGGAGCGTCGAGCGCGGCAGCACCGTCAGCGACTTCGACCCCATCGAGCGCCGCGTCCAGCATTCGCTGTTCGCGGCGCAAGTCCATCTGGGGCACGCGGGCCTGTCCCTGCACGTGATCGACACCCCCGGCGCGCCCGACTTCATCGGCCACGCGCTGCCGGCGCTCGAGGCCGTCGACACCGCGATCGTCGTGATCAACGCGCAGAACGGCGTCGAGCTGATGGCCTCGCGCATGCTCGAGGCCGCGGCGCGGCGCGGCCTGTGCCGCGCGATCGTCGTCAACAAGATCGACGCGCCCGAGCTCGACCTGCCCGGCGTGCTCGCCCAGCTGCGCGAGGCCTTCGGCCGCGAATGTCTGCCGCTGAACCTGCCGGCCGCGGGCGCGAGCCGCGTCAGCGACTGCTTCTACGCGGCGAGCGGCGACGCGGACTTCGCGAGCGTCGCCGACGCGCACCGCGCGCTCGTCGAGCAGGTCGTCGAGGTCGACGCGGCCTTCGTCGACCGCTACCTGAGCGAGGGCGACGTCGACCCGCGCGAGCTCCACGCGCCGCTCGAGCAGGCGCTGCGCGAGGGCCACCTGATCCCGGTCTGCTTCACCTCGGCGCGCACGGGCGCCGGCATCGCCGAACTGCTCGACATGATCGAACGCCTGCTGCCGAACCCGGCCGAGGGCAACCCGCCGCAGTTCTTCGCGGGCGCCGGCGCCGACGCCGCGCCGATCACGGCGCGCCCCGACCCGGCCGCCCATGTGCTCGCCCACGTGTTCCGCATCATCAACGACCCCTACCTCGGCAAGATGGGCGTGCTGCGCGTGCACCAGGGCACGCTCGCGCGCAACGCCCAGCTCTTCATCGGCCACGCGCGCAAGCCGTTTCGCGTCGGCCACCTGTTCATGCTGCAGGGCGGCCGGCACATCGAGGTCGAGCGCGCGCTGCCCGGCGAGCTCTGCGCGATCTCCAAGGTCGAGGACCTGCACCGCGACGCGGTGCTGCACGACGCGCCCGAGGACGAGCACATCGTGCTCGCGCCGATCGAGTTCCCCGAGCCCGTCCACGGACTCGCGATCAGCCCGACGCGCCACGGCGACGAGCAGCGCCTGTGGGACATCCTCGCGCGCCTCGTCGAGGAAGACCCCTGCCTGCGCATCCAGCGCGCCGCGCAGACCAACGAGACCATCGTCTACGGCCTCGGCGAGCTGCACCTGCGCATGCTCCAGGAGCGCCTGCGCGAGACCCACCGCTTCGAGTTCACGACCCAGCCGCCGCGCATCGCCTACCGCGAGACGATCGCGGCGCCGGCCGAGGGCCATTACCGCCACAAGAAGCAGAGCGGCGGCGCGGGCCAGTTCGGCGAGGTCTGGCTGCGCATCGAACCGCTCGCGCGCGGCGCGGGCTTCGAGTTCGTCGACGCGGTCAAGGGCGGCGTGATCCCGGGCCAGTTCATGCCGGCCGTCGAGAAGGGCGTGCGCGCGGCGCTGGACGCGGGCGTGATCGCGGGCCACCCGCTCGTCGACCTGCGCGTCAGCGTGTTCGACGGCAAGCACCATTCGGTCGACAGCAAGGAGATCGCGTTCTTCACGGCCGCGCGGCGTGCGCTGATCGCCGCGGTGCGCGAGGCCCGCGCGCTCGTGCTCGAGCCGATCGTCCAGGTCGAGATCAGCGCGCCGGCCGCGAGCATGGGCGACATCACCGGCGACCTCGCGGCGCGGCGCGGCCAGGTCAACGGCACCGGCGCGAGCGTGCCCGGCATGGTCAACGTCCAGGGCCTCGCGCCGCTCGCCGAGCTCGCGAACTACCAGACCCGCCTCAACGCGATGACGAGCGGCCAGGGCCGCTACACGCTCGTGTTCTCGCACTACGAGGCGGTGCCGCCGAACACCCAGGCCCAGCTCGTCGCCGGCTACAAGGTGCGCGAGGAAGAATAGCCCCGCTGATCATCGATCGTTTATCAGCGCCGCCGCGCGCGGGGCCTTCCCATGGGGCCGCGCGGCGCCCTGGTGAACGAGGCTTTATCATATGGCCCCATGTCAGCCCCGCACCGGGACACCGCGCAGATCCGCCTCGACAACGCGCTGCTCCTGTTCGAAGAATTCGTCGCCGCCACGGTCAAGCACCCGGACGCCGCCACCCTGCGCGGCCTCGAGCGCCGTTTTGCCGAGCGCCTGCAGATCCAGCCGAGTTACTGGAGCCAGATCAAGGGGCGCAGCCGCCAGATCGGCGAGCGCCTCGCGCGCCAGTTCGAGCAGCTGTTCCACAAGCCGCCGGGCTGGATGGACCATGAGCACAACGCGGCCGCGCCGCTCGCGGCGGCCGCGCCCGAAACCCCGAGCACGCCGCAGGACGACGACGAGCGCTTCATCGTCGGCCTCGTGCTCAGCTACTACCGGCGCCACCCGCAACGCGCGCGCACGCGCCTGCTCGACCTGCTCGGCGAGGTGCTGACGCCCGAGCCCGGCATCGTGCCGGCCGCCGCGCCCGCCCCCGCCGGCCGAACGACCGCGCGCGCCGCGCCGGCCGTGCCGCCGCCGGCGCCCGCCGACCCGCTCGACGACTGGCGCAAGCTCCAGCAAGGCGTCGCGCCGCTCAAGCAGAACAAGCGGCGCTGACGCGCCGCGGCGCCGCCGCCCTCCCCCAACCCGCACCCCGAAGCGCCGCGACCACCGCGCGCCACGCGCGTCCGGTCGCGTCGCGGCGTGTGCGAAGTTGGTAAAAAACACTTGCGCAAGATAATCAATTGTTTATCATTTGCGCAAGTCGCGAAGCCAGCCGCCGCGACGACACCTTCCGGCCAAACCTCCCGTTTCCCCGCGCGGTCGCTCGACCGCGGCGGGCGCGCCTTTCTCCGTCCCGTCTCTCGAACCACAGCCGTGTCCAGCGGGCAGTGCCGCCGCCGCATGGCCTTGCACAAGGAATTGATGCCATGACCCGATTCGTCGCTCCCCGCCCGGCCGCCGGCCGCGGCCGCAACACGCTGTCGCTAGGCCCCGCGCCCAAACCGCGCAACCCCTTTGTCGCCGCCGCCCACCAGCGCCGCGCGGGCGGTCATGCCCAGGGCGATGCGCGCCAGCGCGGCCGCCGCGAACTCCACGAAGCGCTCGCCGAGCTGCTTCGGCACAGCCCCTGAGACCCGGCCGCGCGAGCGGCCGCCAACCGAGCCGCACCGGCGGCCGGAGAGGAGACCCATCATGCGTTTGCAAGAATTGCTCGGGCCCGGCGACGAGGCCCGGGTCTACGAAGCCTGGTACGACCATGTCGCGGCGCTGGCCCGGCGCGCCGGCGTGCTGTTGCGCGGCGTCGCGATCGCGTTCGCGCGCCAGCGCCGCCCCGGCATCCCCGAGATCGAGTTCTACGCCGAGGCCGGCGCGCCCGAAGGGGCGTTGTTCGTCGACGGTCATCGCGTCGGCACGCTGCCGGGCGTGAACCGGCTGTAAAGCCGCGCCACCAGCTCGCCGGCTGGTGGCGCCCGGCTGTTGCGATGCCGTCAATGCCGCGGCATTCAGACCACGCGGGCCGCGGCCGATATACGATGGCGAAGCCGGCGCTCACCTGCGCCGCCCGTACCGCCGCCATGAGCACCGCACCCGTTCCGCCGCCGCTGCGCCAGGCCCTGTCGAGCCTCGGCAGCTGGACCGCGTATTTCCGCGCGGCCGAGATCCCCATCCTCGCCGAGACCGCCGACGCGCTCGAGCTGCTGCGCGCGAACGAGGACGCGGTCGACGCGAACCGCCTCGGCGAAATGCTCGCGACCGACCCGCTGATGACGCTGCGCGTGCTCGTCCACGCGGCCGAGCATCGCTCGCAGCGCCTGCTGTCCGACGCCGAGACGGTCACGGCCGCGCTCGTGCTGATAGGCATCACGCCGTTCTTCCGCGACTTCACCGGGGTCGCGACGGTCGAGGACCGGCTCGCCGACAACCCGGCCGCGCTCGACGGCCTGAACCGCGTGCTGCGCCGCGCGAACCGCGCCGCGCGCTTCGCGCTCGGCTTCGCGGCCCACCACGCCGACCCCGACGCGGCCGTGATCCATAGCGCCGCGCTGCTGCACGACTTCGCCGAGATGCTGCTGTGGATCCACGCACCCGCGCTCGCGCTCGAGATCCGCCAGCGCCAGCAGGCCGACCGCACGCTGCGCAGCGCCGCGGTCCAGCGCGAGGTCCTGCATATCGAGCTCGCCGACCTCGAACAGGCGCTGATGGACGCCTGGCGCCTGCCCGAGCTGCTCAAGCGCGTGACCAACGACAAGCGCGGCAATGACCTGCAGATCCAGTACGTGCGGCTCGCCGTGCGGCTCGCGCGCCACACGGCCGACGGCTGGGACGACGCGGCGATCCCCGACGACCTGGCCGAAATCGGCGAAATGCTCAACCTCGGCCCCGCGCCGACGCTCAAGCTGCTCAAGGAGTTCGACTGATGGCCGGACCGACCCGCGAGTTCTGGGCCGAGCGCTTCGCGACCCAGACCTGGGGCTGGGACCGCGGCGCCGCGCACCCGCAGCTGCAGCGCTGGCTCGACGCGGGCCTGCTCGCACCCTCGCACCGCGTCGCCGTGCCGGGCTGCGGCCGGGGCCACGAGCTCGAGGCGCTCGGCCGCGCGGGCGTCGCGGCGACCGGCCTCGACTACACGCCGGCCGCGGTCGAGCTCGCGCGAGCACGCATCGACGGCCTGCCGGGCCGCGTCGAGCTCGCCGACGTGCTCGAGTGGCAGCCGCCCGCGCCGCTCGACCGCGTCTACGAGCAAACCTGCCTGTGCGCGCTCCACCCCGACCATTGGCAGGCCTACGCGGCGCAGTTGCACACCTGGCTCAAGCCCGGCGGCCTGCTGCTTGCGAACTTCATGCAGGCGCGCCGGCCCGGCGCGGCCGAGGGGCTGATCGAAGGCCCGCCCTATCACTGCGACCTCAACGCGATGCGCGCGTTGTTTCCCGACGCGCGCTGGCAATGGCCGGCACCGCCCTACGCCGCGACGCCGCATTCGCAGGACTGGCTCGAACTGTCGGTGGCCGTGACGAAACGCTGAAGCGCGGGGCCGCTGCTATTCTTGCCGCTCCCCGGATTTCCGTCCCGCCCATGACCGCTCGACTCACCACGCTCGCGCTCGCGCTGTTGGCGGCCTCCGCCGCTTCGGCCGCACCGGCTGCGTTCCAGCTCGCCGACCTCCAGAAGATCGTGCATCTGAGCGAGGCGCGCATCTCGCCCGACGGCAAGCAGGTCGCGCTGATCGTCGCGACGCCCGACTGGAAGACCGACAAGCCCAGGCTCGAGCTCGACCTCGTCGACGTCGCGAGCGGCGCGCGCCGCGTGCTCACGCAGGGTCGTGAGGGCCTTGCGTCGCCGCGCTGGTCGCCCGACGGCAGCCGGCTCGCCTTCCTCGCCGAGTTCAAGCTGCCGGCGGCGGACGCCGGCGACGACCCCGCCGACGAGGCCACCGCCCAGGTCTTCGTGCTCGCGATGAACGGCGGCGACGCGCAGCGCGTGACCGCCGCGCCGCGGGGCGTCGACGCGTTCGCGTGGAGCCCCGACGGCGCGCAGTTCGCGTACACGACGCCCGACGCGGCACCGAACGCGAAGGCAATCAAAGCGTACGACGACGCGATCGAGGTCACCGACAACCATTTCCTCACGCGCGTCGCGCTGACGCCCTCGCATCTGTGGGTCGTCGCGAGCACGGGCGGCGCGGCGCGGCGCCTGACCGAAGGGGCCTACAGCCTGCAGACCGACCAGCAGGATGCGCCGAGCGCGCCGGTCTGGCGCGCCGACGGCCGGGCGATCGCGTTCACGCGGTACCCGGGGCCTTATTGGGGCGCATCGTTCAAGTCGGTGCTCGAGACGATCGCACTCGACGGCGCGGCCGAACCTGTCGAGCTCGCCCCAGCCCAGGGCGCCGCCCAGGCGCTCTACGCGCCCGGCGGCGTGGCGCTTGCCTACCAGCGCCCGCGCGGCGGCGACCAGAACAACGGCGCCGCCGTCTACGTCGTCGCGAACGGCACGACGCGCGACGCGACGGCTGCGCTCGCGCGCAACGTCGAGGGCTATGCCTGGCTCGACGCGCAGACCCTGCTGCTCGCGAGCGCCGAAGGCACGCATGGCGCGCTGTGGGCGCAGCCGCTCGGCGGCGCCGCGCGCCGGATCGAGCTCGGCGCGGTCGAGGCGAGCGCCGACCTCAGCGTGTCGAACGGCGGCGCGATCGCCTTCGTCGGCAAGACGCCGACGCACCCGGCCGAGCTCTACGTGCTCGACCGAGTTACGGCCGCGCCGCGCCAGCTCACCCATCTGAACGCTTTCGCCGAGGCGCTCGCGCTCGGCGCGAGCGAGACCGTCGAATGGCAGGGCCCGGGCGGCTTCCACGAAGACGGCGTGCTGACCTATCCGGTCGGCTACGAGAAGGGCCGCAAGTACCCGCTCGTGCTCGAGCTGCACGGCGGCCCCGAGGCGGCCTCGCTGATCGGCTTCGCGCCGTTGACGCAGCTGCTCGCGGCGGCCGGATTCCTCGTGTTCGAGCCGAACTACCGCGGCAGCACCGACCTCGGCGACGCGTACCAGCACGCGATTTTCCGCGACACCGGCGACGGCCCGGGCAAGGACGTGATGGCGGGCCTTGCCGCGGTCGAGAAGCTCGGCATCGTCGACACCCAGCGCGTCGGCGTCAGCGGCTGGTCCTACGGCGGCTATATGACGGCCTGGCTCAGCGGCCATTACCCGGACACCTGGAAGGCGGCGGTCGCCGGCGCGGCGCTGACCGACTGGGTGATGGACTACACGCTCGCCTACTACCAGCAGGGCGACACCTACTTCTTCGGCAACTCGCCCTGGTCGGCCGAGGGCCACGAGATCTGGCGCGCGCAGTCGCCGATCGCGAGCGCGGCGAAGGTCAAGGCGCCAACGCTGATCCTCGGCGACGTCGGCGATCCGAACGTGCCCCTCGTCAACAGCTACGAGTGGTACCACGCGCTGCGCGACGCGGGCGTCGAGGTGAGGTTCTTCGCCTACCCGGTCGATACGCATTTCCCCGCCGACGTCGTGCGCCAGACCGACGTGTTCCGGCGCTGGGTCGGCTGGATGAGCGATCACCTGAAGCGATGAGCGCGCCGCTTTAGGGCAAATCCGCTGGAGCGCCGTCGCGGCTGCGGCGACCATGGCGACGCACCGATGTCGGTGCGTCGCCCCGGAGGCTGCCGTCTTGACGCTCGACCCATCCACCGACGACCTGCCGCGCCCCTGGCTCCAGCATTACCCGGCCGGGGTGGCCGCGCAGATCGACACGCACAGCCGCCAGAGCCTCGTCGACGTGCTCGAGGACGCCTACGCGAAGTACGCGGCGCGCGACGCCGCGTGCTGCATGGGCAAGCGGCTCACGTACGCAGAGGTCGACGAGATGTCGCAGGCGCTCGCGGGCTGGCTGCAGTCGACCGGGCTCGGGCGCGGCGCGCGCGTCGCGATCATGATGCCCAACGTGCTGCAATACATGGTCGCGATCGCGGCCGTGCTGCGCGCGGGCTATGTCGTCGTCAACGTGAACCCGCTGTACACGCCGCGCGAGCTCCAGCACCAGCTCAAGGACTCGGGCGCCGAGGCGATCATCGTGCTCGAGAACTTCGCGCACACGCTGGCCCAGGTCGTCGCGGCGACGCGCGTGCGCCACGTCGTCGTCGCGGCGATGGGCGACCTGCTCGGCGGCGCGAAGGGCGCGTTCGTGAATCTCGCCGTGCGGCGCCTCAAGAAAATGGTGCCGGCCTGGACCCTGCCAGCGACGCTGGACTCGGTCGGATTCAAGGCGGCCGTCGCGGCCGGCCGGCGCGCGGGCTTCAAGCGCGTCGCGGTCGGCGCCGACGACATCGCGTTCCTGCAGTACACGGGCGGCACGACCGGCGTGTCCAAGGGCGCGACGCTGCTGCACCGCAACGTCGTCGCGAACCTCCTGCAGGCCGACGCCTGGTACGAACCGGTCATGGGCGCGTATCGCGACAAGGCGCTGCTCAACGTCTGCGCGCTGCCGCTGTATCACATCTACGCGCTGACGGCCTGCTACCTGCTGGGCGCGCGCCAGGGCATGTGCAATCTGCTGATCCCGAACCCGCGCGACATCCCGGGCTTCATCAAGACGCTCGCGCGGCACAAGGTCCATATCTTCCCGGCCGTGAACACCTTGTTCAACGTGCTCGCGAACCACCCGGACTTCGCGAAGCTCGACTTCTCGGAGCTGCTATTGAGCGCCGGCGGCGGCATGGCCGTCCAGCAGGCGACGGCCGAGCGCTGGCGCGAGCTGACGGGCTCGCCGATCATCGAGGGCTACGGCCTGTCGGAGACCTCGCCGATCGCGACCGTGAACCGGCTCGACCTCGAGCGCTTCGCCGGCAGCATCGGCATGCCCGTGCCGTCGACCGACATCGCGATCCGCGACGACGCCGGGCGCAACCTGCCGGTCGGCGAGCGCGGCGAGATCTGCATCCGCGGCCCGCAGGTGATGGCCGGCTACTGGAACCAGCCCGAAGAGACGGCCAAGGTCATGACGGCCGACGGCTTTTTCCGCTCGGGCGACATCGGCGTGCTCGACGAGCTCGGCCAGTGCTATGTCGTCGACCGCAAGAAGGACATGATCCTGGTCTCGGGCTTCAACGTCTATCCGACCGAGATCGAGCAGGTCGTGAACCTGCACCCAGGGGTGCTCGAGTGCGCGGCGGTCGGCCTTGCCGACGAACGCACGGGCGAGGCCGTGAAGCTGTTCGTGGCCCGGCGCGATCCGGCGCTGACCGAAGAGCAGCTGCTCGGCTATTGCCGCGAACAGCTGACGGCCTACAAATGCCCGAAGGTGATCGAGTTCCGCTCGGAACTGCCCAAGAGCAATGTGGGCAAGATTCTGAGGCGCGAATTGCGCAGTTAAGCCCAAGGATTGACTGCGGAGAACGCGCAGTAGCACGGGCATTTGTATTTCGGAGCCCCCAAAAGAAAACCCCACCTCCTGGTCGGGAGGTGGGGTTAGCGGAGTAAATAGCCTGACGATGACCTACTTTCACACGGGAATCCGCACTATCATCGGCGCTGAATCGTTTCACTGTCCTGTTCGGGATGGGAAGGAGTGGGGCCGAATCGCTATGGTCATCAGGCTTGACGGGTTGGCGTCCTGCGGCAGGGGCAAGACACCCAATTTGTAGAGTTGCGCATTATACAAGCGAAGAACGAGGTTCTTGGCTTGCGCGCTTCGAATCAGCTTGGATTTGATTGCGTCTTCACTGGTCTTCAGGGAAGAACGGCATAACTTGTGTGTTGACTCTTTGCAGTCCTTGATCGCGGCTGGCTGGCTTGCTTGAACAAGCGCGCCTCGCCCACACAATCAAAGTTATAGGGTCAAGCCTCACGGGCAATTAGTACTGGTCAGCTTAACGCATTACTGCGCTTCCACACCCAGCCTATCAACGTCCTGGTCTCGAACGACTCTTCAGGGGGCTCAAGGCCCCGGCAAGACTCATCTTGAGACGAGTTTCCCGCTTAGATGCTTTCAGCGGTTATCTCTTCCGCACTTA
>JAFAMW010000001.1 GCA_019232985.1 Roseateles sp.
GCAGCGCGCCGTGGCGGGCACGTCGACGGCCATCGAATACTGGATGGGCTTGCCCATGTCGAGCGTCTCCAGCAGGGCCAGTTCTTCCTGCGCGGCGAGGATCTTCTCGGCGAACTTCTGCAGCACGCGCTTGCGCTTGGCCGGCGCTTGGGCGGCCCAGCGGCCGTCCTCGAAGGCGGCGCGGGCGGCGCGCACGGCGGCGTCAATGTCGGCGGCCTGGCCGCGTGCGACCGGGCCGAGCAGGCGGCTGTCGATCGGCGAGTGCTTGGCGAAGGCCTCGGCCGCGTCGACGCGGCGGCCGTTGATCAGCGCTCGGCCGTCGATCTTCAGCGCGCTGGCGCGGGCGTGCCAGTCGATGGTGGCGTTGGGCTTGTTGCTCATGGTCGGACCTCCTTGTTCCTGTCTTGCCGCGCCAGCCACAGGCTGGCCGCGATGACGCCGAGCGAGACCACGACCACGATCACGGTCGCCACGGCATTGATGCTCGGCGACAGCCCCAGCCGTGCGCGCGAGAAGATGACCATCGGCAGCGTCGTCGCGCCCGGCCCGGAGAGGAACTCGGACAGCACGACGTCGTCGAGCGAAAGCGTGAAGCTCAGCAGCCAGGCCGAGGCGAGCGATTGCCCGATCAGCGGCAGCGTGACGAGCCAGAAGATCTGCCAGGGTCGCGCGCCGAGGTCGAGCGCGGCCTCCTCGAGCTGCGGCGGCAGCTCGCGCAGCCGCGCCTCGATGACGATGGCCGCGTACGAGAGGCACAGCAGCACGTGGCCGAGCCAGATGGTGACGAAGCCGCGGCGCGGGAAGCCCCACAGATGCTGGATCGAGACGAGGAAGAGCATCAGCGAGAGGCCGACGATGACCTCGGGCATCAGCAGCGGCGCGTTGATCATGCCGCTGAACAGCGCACGGCCGCGGAAGGCGCGGATCTTGACGAGCGCATAGGCGGCGAGCAGGCCCAGCACGACGGCGGCCGTGGCGCTGCAGAAGGCCACGCGCATGGACAGGCCGAGCGCGCCGAGGAGCTCGTCGTCGCGCCCGAGCTGGCCGAACCACTTGAACGTGAAGCCGGCCCAGACCTCGGGCACCGGCGAGTCGTTGAAGGAGTAGACGATCAGCGCCACGATGGGCAGGTAGAGGAAGGCGAAGCCGGCCAGCAGCCAGGCGCGGCCCACGCCACGCGCGATCTGCACGGCGTTCGGGAGGGCGCTCATCGCTTCGCCTCCTGGGCCTGGGCGCGGTTGTACAGGCCCATGGGCAGCAGCACGAGCAGGCACAGCAGCACGGCGATGGCGGCGGCCAGCGGCCAGTCGTTGTTGCCGAAGAACTCGTCCCAGAGCACGCGGCCGATCATCAGCGTGCGCGGGCCGCCGAGCAGCTCGGGCGTCACGTACTCGCCGACGCAGGGGATGAACACGAGCATCGCGCCCGCGACGATGCCGCCGCGCGACAGCGGCACGGTGATGCGCCAGAACACGCCCCACGGCGTCGCGCCGAGGTCGGCCGCGGCCTCGAGCAGGCGCCAGTCGAGCTTGGACAGCGTCGCGTACAGCGGCAGCACCATGAAGGGCAGGTAGGTGTAGACCATGCCGATCAGCAGGGAGAACGGCGTGTTCATCAGCATGCCGGGCGCCTCGACCAGGCCCACGGCCGCGAGCGCGCGGTCGAGGCCCAGCCAGTGGATGGTCGCGGCGACCCAGCCGCCGGGGCTCAGCAGCACCTTCCACGCGTAGACGCGCAGCAGGAACGAGGTCCAGAACGGCAGCATCACGAGCATCATCAGCAGCGGCTGGCGCGCCGGCTTCGCGCGCGCCATGAAATAGGCGAACGGGTAGCCGATCGCGAGGCAGCCGACGGTCGTCAGCGCCGCATAGCGCAGGCTGCTCAGGTAGGCGCGCAGGTAGAGGTCGTCTTCGCCGAGGAACAAATAGTTCGCGAGGCGCAGCTTCAGGCTCAAGGTGCCGTCGACGTAGCTGACGATGTCGCCGACGCGCACCGCCTCCATCTCGGCGAGGCTGATGCGCAGCACGATCAGGAAGGGCAGCGCGAAGAACAGCAGCAGCCAGGCGTAGGGGATGCCGACGACGACGCGGCCGCCCCGGGGCAGCGGCGGCAGCTTGAACGGAGCCGGGCGGCGCAGCGTCATTGCGTCAGGACGATCTGCGCGAGATCGCTCCAATGCGCCCAGGCCGCGTCGCCGAGCTCGAGCGCCGCGTCGCCGTGGCGCTCGGTGTTGGCCTGCGAGACCTTGAGCCGCGCGCCGCTCGCGAGCTCGAGGTGGTAGACCGTGTACGCGCCGAAATAGCTGCGCTCGCGCACCGTCGCGCGCACCGCGTTGAAGGCCGTGTCGGGCGGCGCCGCGCGCGTGAGCGAAATCTTCTCGGGGCGCAGCGCGACGGCGAGGCCCTGGCCGAGGCTGCCGCTGATGCCGTGGCCGACGCGGTGCCTGACGTCGGCACAGGCGACGACGACATGGTCGGGCTCGTCGACCTCGAGCCGGCCGTCCATCAGGTTCACGTTGCCGATGAAGTCGGCGACGAAGCGGTTCGCGGGGGTCTCGTAGATCGCGCGCGGCGCGCCGACCTGGAGCAGCCGGCCCTCGCTCATCACGGCGATGCGCGAGGCGAGCGTCATCGCCTCCTCCTGGTCGTGGGTGACCATCACGCAGGTCACCCCGACCTCGCGGATGATGCGCGCGAGCTCGATCTGGGTCTCCTCGCGCAGCTTCTTGTCGAGCGCGCCGAGCGGCTCGTCGAGCAGCAGCAGGCGCGGCTTCTTCGCGAGGCTGCGCGCGAGCGCGACGCGCTGCTGCTGGCCGCCCGAAAGCTGGTGGGGCTTGCGCTTCGCAAACGACCCGAGCTGGACGAGCTCGAGCATCTGCCCGACGCGCGCGGCGACCTCCTTGCCGGGCCGGCCCTCGCGGCGCAGGCCGAACGCGATGTTGTCCCAGACGTTCAGGTGCGGGAACAGCGCGTAGCTCTGGAACATCATGTTGATCGGGCGCAGGTGCGGCGCGAGGCCCGCGAGGTCCTGGCCGTCGAGCACGATGCGGCCGGCGCTCGGCGTCTCGAAGCCCGCGAGCATGCGCAGCAGCGTCGTCTTGCCGCAGCCGGACGCCCCGACCAGAGCGAACATCTCGCCCTTGAAGATCCTGAGCGTGATGTCATCGACCGCAGTCGCCGTACCGTAGGTCTTGCTGACCCCCGCGATGAGGATCTGCGGCGTGGCACCGGGATCGAGCCAGGGTCGCGTGGCGGTGGACTTTGACTGACTGACGATCATGC